>NZ_AP024885.1:2059582-2746110 GCF_024346975.1 Vibrio neonatus
CAGGTGCGCCAAACACAATGCGCTTTACTCTGCCATGCAATAATGCGCCTGCACACATAGGGCAAGGCTCTAGGGTTACGTATAAGGTGGTGTCTAATAGGCGGTAGTTTTGTAGCGACTCACCGGCTTTCCTTAATACTTGAATCTCAGCATGTGCGGTGGCATCGTGTGCGCCAATACAGCGGTTCCATCCTTCGGCAATTATTTGATTGTCTTGAACCAATACAGCGCCAACCGGAACTTCACCTTCATTTTCGGCATTGTGTGCCAGCGCAATCGCTCGGCGCATAAATTGCTTATCTTGCTCGGAAAACTTAGCAACTTCTACTTCATTCACTGTGTTACTCACTCTCTATACGGCCTTGCGCCAGTTGTTCACTGAAAAACTCTATGGCGAGTTTTACTTTGGGTGATAAATGCCTATTTTGCGGATATAGCGCCCAAATGGTCTCTTTTTCTGCGCGATAACCCTTTAGTAGCTCAAGCAAGCTATGATCCTGCAAATAACGGTCAACATAGAAATCAGGCAATTGCACAATGCCATTACCTTGCAATACCGCTTGGGTGAGCACATTACCACTATTACATCGAAATCGCCCTTTCATCGTCAGATTTAGTGGTTGGCTATTATCCGTAAAACGCCACGTTGATGATGAGCCCAACAAGCAAGGATAGTCTGCCAGTTGCGCAGGGGATGTCGGCTCTCCATATTGAGCAATAAACCCAGCTGAAGCGCACACATATTGTTGTCGCTCGGTCAGCTTTTTAGCAATCAATGATGAATCAGGAAGCGTACCAATGCGTATCGCGATATCAAATTTGTCAGCGATCAGATCCAAGCGCTTATTACTCAGTTGTAAGTCTAATTCTAACTGCGGATAACGGGTGGCAAATTGCATCAGCATCGGCGCTATCACGCTTTCCCCGTAAGTTGTTGGGGCGGTAATTCGCAGACGTCCTATGGGCTGAGAATGCACTTGAGTCACTTCTCTTTCCGCTTCAGCAAGCCCATCCAGCAGCATACGGCAATGCTGAGCATAACCTAAGCCCACTTCGGTTACAGAAACGCGGCGAGTCGTTCTTTGCACTAGCTTTACCCCTAAGCGAGCTTCTAAAGTAGACAACTTGCGGCTCACTTGCGCCACGGATGTATCTAGCGTTTGCGCCGCTTTGGTAAAACTTTCACTATCAACCACTGCAACAAACTCTTCAATGCCTTCCCATTGCGACATTATTACACCTGCGTAAAAGTAATTTACATAAAGGCTAGTTTATCACCTCAAAAGAAACAATATAATCATCCTCATAGTCTAAAGTTTTAATTCATACGTTCGCCAATAGGAAACCACCATGACCCAAACGACCACTGACCAATTTATCAAATCACGCGCCGCTGTTGCATGGGGGCCAAACCAGCCACTAAAAATGGAAGAAGTGGATGTTATGCTACCTAGGAAAGGCGAAGTTCTGGTTAAGATCATCGCCACTGGCGTCTGTCATACCGATGCCTTTACCTTATCAGGCGAAGATCCTGAGGGTATCTTCCCATCAATTTTGGGGCATGAAGGTGGCGGCATAGTAGAAATGGTCGGTGAAGGGGTGACTAGCGTTGCGGTTGGCGATCACGTTATTCCGCTGTATACCGCAGAATGTGGCGAATGTAAGTTCTGTAAATCAGGAAAAACTAACCTTTGCCAAGCGGTTCGAGAAACACAAGGTAAAGGTCTAATGCCTGATGGCACCACTCGCTTTTACAAAGATGGGCAACCTATTTATCACTATATGGGATGCTCAACTTTCTCTGAATTTACCGTATTACCTGAAATTTCACTGGCTAAGGTCAACAAAGAAGCGCCCCTTGAAGAGGTCTGTTTGTTAGGTTGCGGCGTCACTACAGGTATGGGCGCGGTGCTCAATACCGCCAAAGTTGAAAAAGGCGACAACGTCGCAATCTTTGGTCTAGGTGGCATCGGCCTTTCCGCCATTATTGGCGCAAAAATGGCAGGGGCAAAGCACATCATTGGCGTTGATATCAATGAAAGTAAATTTCAGCTGGCTAAACAGCTTGGCGCGACTGATTGCATCAACCCTAAAAATTTCGATAAACCTATCCAAGATGTGATTGTTGAGATGACCGATGGCGGCGTGGAGTATTCATTTGAATGTATCGGCAATGTCGATGTAATGCGCTCTGCACTCGAGTGTTGTCATAAAGGTTGGGGAGAATCTGTGATTATTGGCGTAGCAGGTGCAGGACAAGAAATCTCCACTCGCCCATTCCAGTTAGTCACAGGTCGAGTATGGCGCGGCAGTGCCTTTGGCGGAGTAAAAGGCCGCTCTGAATTACCAGAAATTGTTGAACGTTATATGGCGGGTGAATTTGGCCTGCAAGACTTCATTACCCACACCATGGGTTTAGAAGATATTAATGAAGCTTTTGAGTTGATGCACAAAGGTGAAAGTATCCGCACTGTGATACATTTTGATAAATAGGTCTTTCTTTTTGGCGCTGTACATTATTCATTAATCGCAGCGCCTTTTCTTATTATCAGAAAGCAATATTACTACAGGAAACACTATGTCCATCCAACTTCTCAGTCAAAATACCGTGTTTGGTGGACTCCACCAGCGATACACCCATCAAGCACACTCAACTAACACCCAAATGACCTTTGCCATTTTTTTGCCGCCGCAAGCACAGCAACACGCAGTGCCCGTATTGTATTGGCTATCAGGGTTAACCTGTAACGATGAAAACTTTATGCAAAAAGCAGGCGCGTTTCGTAAAGCCGCAGAACTCGGTATTGCTATTGTTGCGCCCGATACTAGCCCCAGAGGCGAAACTGTTGCAGATGATGCTGAGCAGGCCTATGACTTAGGTTTAGGCGCAGGCTTTTATCTCAATGCCACTCAAGCGCCTTGGGATAAACACTATCAGATGTATTCCTATATTGTTGATGAACTGCCAGCACTCATTGCAGAGCACTTCCCTGTCACCGATAAACAATCACTCGCAGGGCACAGCATGGGCGGTCATGGCGCATTGACTATCGGCTTAAAAAACCCACATCAATATCAGTCGATTTCGGCGTTTAGCCCTATCACAAACCCAACAGAATGCCCGTGGGGCATCAAAGCATTTTCTCATTATCTGGGGAATGACCAAAGTACATGGGCCGAATATGATGCATGTAAACTGCTCGCCAAACACGGCAGTCGTTTACCTATCTTGATAGACCAAGGTGATGCGGATGGCTTTTTAGAAGAGCAACTCAAGCCTAATCACCTTATCGATGTCGCCGCACAGCAAGACATCGACTTTGAACTGCGCATGCAAGCGGGTTATGACCATAGCTACTTTTTCATTTCTAGCTTTATCGATGATCACTTGAGTTTCCACGCCAAACATTTGTAGCAACCAGCCCTTTGGTTTAAACATAAAAAACCCGCTATGCAACATAGCGGGTTTTATTTTTAGAATCAGCTTATCGCAACGCTTACATTGTGTAAGTGTAAGGTGCTTGAATACCTAGCGGAATACCCAGTGCCCAGTAAGCAAGCAAGAATATTGTCCAACCAATCAGCATGGCAATGGAGAATGGCATCATTAGTGACGCAAGCGTACCAATACCCGTATTCTTCACATATCGCTGACAGTACACCACCACTAGTGGGAAGAACACCATCAATGGTGAGATGATATTCGATACTGAATCACCCACACGGTACGCCGCTTGAGATAGCTCAGGAGAAATCCCTACCGCCATCAACATAGGTACAAGGATAGGACCAATCAATGCCCATTTCGCCGATGCAGAACCTACCAGTAAGTTCACCATTGCAGTAAGCAAAATCATACCCACAACTGTCGCTTCACCTGGAAGGTTCATCGCTTTTAGGCCTTCCGCGCCATATAGCGCAAGCATAGTACCAATGTTAGATTGACCAAACGCCACTAGGAACTGCGCACAGAAGAATGACATCACCATGTAAGCACCCATAGTGTTCATGGTGTCAGACATCGACTTAATCACATCATTACTGCTAGAGAACTTACCTACTACGCGGCCATAAACGATGCCCGGAATGATAAATAGGATAAAGATCAGTGGCACAATCGACTGCATGATAGGCGCAGAGAACGCAGTAATTTCACCTTCTGGGGAACGTAACGCAGAGTTCTCAGGCATGATAGCAAACACTAACAGTGCAATACCTACCATCATTGACCAGCCAGCGTATTTGAAGGCTTTTGATTCAAGCTCTGTCATAGAACCCAAATCAGGTGCTTCTTCTGCATCTTCATCAACATTCGTTGTAGCGTTTAGGCGCGGCTCAATAATGCGCTCAGTCACGAACCAACCAATCGCGATAATCAATACCGAAGATAGACCAGTAAAGTAGATGTTTGCCAGTGGGTTAACAATATACTCAGGGTCTAATACGTTTGCTGCTGTCTGCGTGAAACCAGCCAGTAGCGGGTCGATACCAGAGGGAATAAAGTTAGCAGAGAACCCCCCTGATACGCCCGCAAACGCTGCTGCAATACCCGCCAATGGATGACGACCTGCCGCATGGAAAATGATACCGCCTAATGGGATAACTAATACATAACCTGCATCTGCGGCTGTGTGAGACACAATAGCCACTAGGATTAGCATTGGCGTTAACAGTTTTGCTGGCGTAAAGCTCAGCATTTTTTTCAGGCCGGTAGTAATAAAGCCTGAAGAGTCAGCAACACCTACACCCAGCATTGCTACTAAAACGATACCTAGCGGCGCAAAACCGGTAAAGGTTGTGACCATATTAGCTAAGAAACTGGCTAACGCATCACCGGTTAAAAGGTTAGTAATTTCAAGAGGATTGCCAGTGCGTGGGTTAACTAAGTCAAAAGAAACATGCGATAGTAAGGCTGAAGATACCCAAACTATAATTAATGCCCAAAAGAATAAAATTGCGGGATCAGGGATCTTATTACCTGCTTTTTCAATCAGGTTTAAGAAGCGATCCATACCACCTTGTTTAGGTGTAGCTGCATCAGCTAATTGGTTGCTCATTGGATTACCACCGTATCAGGTTACAGAAATGTAAAACCGTTAAATATAGGTCTTATTTTTATTAAGGCGGGCATTCTAACCAATTAGTCAGACAAAAACAGAATCTAAGTTTGCAAAATGTGCTACTTAGCAGAAGTTTTGCATATTAAAAACAACTACGACACAAATAAAAACACAGACACAAATAAACAAAAACAGCATCGCAACTTTTTATTTACTTGCATTCATCTCGCTTATGAGTTTTATCTCATAAAGAAAATTCATCGTTAACAAAAAACACACATTCCTATTATTTGAATGCGACCCAAGTAGATAAGGATAAGCTCTGCTGACGACGCCATGGATCAGTCCAACTGGCTGAAACTGTAATATGCGTACCCGATATTCCTAGCGATGAAACTGCATATTTTTTCTGACTGGATATTTGAAGTTCTGCTATTTGTAGAGTGCTACTGGCGAGATCATTCTCAAACGCTATGCTTTCACCTGTTAGCACTTCTAATCGGTGTCGCTCTAGCCTGTTCTCAACAACATTTAATACTTGTAAACTTTGCTCAGCAAATTTGACTTCTCGCTGTATAAATACCCCGCCTTCGATCAGTAACACAGACAACAGCGAAACCAAGGCGCTGGCGGTAAGCACCTCTAATAAACTAAAGCCGGTTTGCGCTTTGGGTACTGAATTAGAAATCACGCCAACTTCCTTGAAGCCAACTTCGCTTAGCAAACTTAACTCTGGCTTCCTGCAAGCTGTGCGTATTTTCAAGCACTAGCAATTCGGCTTGGCTTGTATCCATAGGCTCAGCAAGATGCAGTTGTAATCCTCCATCAATGCTTAACGTCCCTTGCATAACCACGGCTTGTGTAGACTCTGTTTGCTGCCAAATAGCCAATATTCCGCGCAATGTACCCGAAACCATCAGCTCAATAGAGTCACCGACAAACAGTAAGTTGAGCGGAGTTTGCTGAGATCTAGCCATAATTTGTTGCCACTGCATAAGATTGATAGCGCAGCTACCTTCAATCACGATATCTGTACTGGCGGTTTGGGTTAAATAAGTCAGCAGCTCACTGCCGCAGGTTTGTTTTGATGTCACTTGCAGCGTGCTCCCCCACCGCTGCTGTAATGATGCAATATCGTCATAAGCATAAAATGACAGTAATGCCGATGGCTCAACTAAGCTCGAGGTTGCGGTAAATGCACTATCAAGAGCGAGGTTACTTATCACGGCGTAGTCTTGCTCCATATCGCCAAATTGAATGACAGCACTGGTGGCAATGCTCTCTTTATGCGCTTCAATTTTATATTGGTTGGCAGCTTGTTGTGGCTCAATTACAACCTGCACTTCAGCCTCATTATCACATTCGTTGCTAGGTAAGTGTTGGATCACGCTTAAATGCATAGCCTGACAATTGAGCATGGATTCCAACTCCCAATCCAAACTAGCTCGTCTTTGATACATGTAAGACTGCCCACTTAATGCATTAGCAAGATAGCGAGCGTTATCCAGCGCCAAAAAGCCTAATACAAACAACAAACTTAAAACAGTTAACAACACATAACCCTTATTCGAGTGCATTGCCTTACTCATCAGTTGAGAATTTAATATTGCGTGAAGCAACCAACACCTGATGAGTTACTGGCGACTCGCCTTTAATGGCAATGCCGTATTCAATATCAACCAAGTGTTCAGCGGAGCCTAAGCCTGAAACGTCCAACTGTCTGAAAGAGAGAAGTTTGTCATTTAGCATTGAGTAATTGATGTTTTCTGAGCAGGTTTGCGTGATAGGTTGCGGTACGTCAGTAGAATCTGCGCAGTATTTGAGTTTGTATTGCGCAGCGTCGCGCCAAATCAGTATTCGGCGATAACCTCCTTGTTCATCTTGGTAACCCAGCCCCAGTTTGGATGCTTCGATATAGGTCGATGCCAACTGCTGATAACCCGAACGACGAACTTCACCGCGTAAATAACTGGCAAGATAGTGGCTTTCTATAAAGCGTTGCGTGTGCTTAATTTGTTGGGCTAGTAATTGTTGTTGATGAACAAGTAAGGTGCACACTGCAACCAACAACACGCTTGATAAACCTAGGCTCAATACGAGTTCAAGTACCGACAGCCCCTGCTGACAACGATAAGTTACAGTGCGGGGAGAACATGCAGAATTAACACGCGGGATAACCATAGGCACGCTCCTCAATCGCGCAGATACGCATTCGCCCAGTGATATCGTGGAAGATAACTTTAACTCGTGGTTCGTCATTGAGCCCAATACTGATATTACCATTACCGTAAGGTCTGCCAGTGACGCCACTAAAACGAAGCGTGCTAAAAGTTGTGGTAATAAAGATGCCAGCAAGAGTCTGCGGATGAATTGCGCCATTGAACAATGACTCTGGATTACGCTCGCTACTATCTGTGTGTAGCGCAAATAATTGCTGCGAGTTAGACGAGGCGGTATGCAGCCACAGATCTTTTTTCATGCCATACGCACTATCACTGGCGCTGGTTAATAGTCCATGCACTTGAGCGGCGGCGGCTTTTATTTTTTGCTGTGCGAGTTGCTCGGCAATCGAAGATACAGTCCATTGCCCTACTATGCCGAGCACAAAGCAACACACTAAAACCTCTAATATTGAGAAACCGTAAGATGTTGTTTTCATCTGCCAAGCGTAGTGCAAAACCCTTGGCAATTATTGATGCAACGAACGCCTTTGGAGGGAACTCGCAAGCCGTCATACTTTTATAGTCGATTTTTAGGCACAAAAAAGCCAACACTAGGTTGGCCTTTGTTTGTACGCTTTTTACTGCAAGCTTGTTTACTGCGAGCTATTGCTTTTAATTAGCTAGTCAGGTCGTCAAAGAATTTCTTAACGCCATCGAAGAAACCTTTAGATTTAGGTTTATGCTTGTTGGCAGCATCACCGCCACAAGACTCTTCAAACTCTTTAAGCAGTTCTTTTTGACGAGCATTTAGCTTCACTGGCGTTTCCACCACTAGCTTCACAATCAAGTCACCTTGTGGGCCGCCACGTACGCCTTTCACACCTTTACCACGCATACGGAACATACGACCCGTTTGTGTTTCCGCCGGTACTTTTAGGCTTACTCGACCATCTAAGGTTGGGACTTCAACTTCGCCACCCAGAGCGGCCATAGTAAAGCTAACAGGGACTTCACAGTACAAGTTGCTGCCGTCACGCTCAAAGATGTGGTGCTCTTTAACATGTACTTGTACATATAAGTCACCGGTTGGAGCGCCGTGCTCTCCCGCTTCACCTTCGCCAGAAAGACGAATGCGATCGCCAGTATCAACACCGGCTGGGATCTTAACGTTAAGTGATTTAGTTTTGTGCTTGCGACCTTCACCATGACATGAGTTACAAGGATCTTTAATGATCTTGCCTTTACCATGACAGGTTGGACACGCTTGCTGAACCGCAAAGAAGCCTTGACGCATTTGTACTTGGCCGTGACCATGACAAGTGCCACAAGTTTGCGCAGAAGAACCTTTCTTAGCACCAGTGCCATCACACACGTCACAACCGACTAATGTAGGAACTTCAATTTCTTTCGAACAACCACGAACCGCTTCTTCTAAAGTCAGCTCCATGTTGTAACGTAAGTCAGCACCACGTTGCGCGCGTTGTTGACCACCGCCACGACGGCCGCCACCAAAGATATCGCCAAACACATCACCAAAGATATCGCCGAAGTCACCGCTACCGCCGCCGCCAAAGCCGCCGCCGCCGCCCATGCCACCTTGTTCAAAAGCGGCATGACCGTATTGATCGTAAGCTGCGCGTTTTTGAGAGTCTGTTAGAATCTCATACGCTTCTTTCACTTCTTTAAACTTCTCTGCTGATGCTTCATCACCGTGGTTTCTATCCGGGTGGTATTTCATCGCAAGACGTTTATAAGCTTTTTTGATATCACGCTCAGAAGCATCTCGGGCTACGCCAAGTACTTCATAAAGATCACGTTTAGACATGTGTTTCGTCACCAATTTGTTTACTGTAAACGGAGAGACCGTTTAGTGTTTATATCGATATAGATGGCGGTTCTAGGTTCTAGGTTCTAGGTTCTAGGTTCTAGGTTCTAGGTTCTAGGTTCTAAAACTATCATCTATAGCGACAACGCTTTTACAAACAGAAGGGCGTTAAGGTTTCCCTAAACGCCCAAGTTCAATATTGAAGAGCAAGTATTCCCGAGTGGGAAACTTTACTAAAGAGATCGCTATTTAATTATCTATCGTTAATCAAGCATCGACCTCTTTAATCGGGAAGAATTATTTCTTCTCGTCTTTCACTTCTTCAAATTCAGCATCAACTACGTCGTCGTCTTTAGCTTGCTCTTGGCCTGCATCAGCACCTTGTTGAGCTTGAGCTTGCTGTTGAGCGATTTCCATTAGCTTTTGAGCTGCTGTCATAAGCGCTTGAACTTTAGCGTCGATAGCTTCTTTGTCATCGCCAGACTTAACTTCTTCTAGCTCAGTGATTGCTGCTTCGATCTTAGTTTTCTCGTCAGCTGGAAGAGCGTCACCCGCTTCTTCGATTTGCTTACGAGTACCGTGGATCAATTGGTCAGCTTGGTTACGAGTAGTTACTAACTCTTCGAACTTTTTGTCCGCTTCTTTGTTAGCTTCTGCTTCTTGTACCATTTTTTCGATATCGTCGTCGCTTAGGCCACCAGACGCTTGGATAGTAATTTTTTGCTCTTTACCAGTTTGTTTGTCTTTCGCTGATACGTGCAAGATACCATCCGCATCAAGGTCGAATGTTACTTCGATTTGAGGCATACCGCGTGGTGCAGCTTGGATACCTTCTAGGTTAAATTGACCTAGAGATTTATTGTAAGACGCTTGCTTACGCTCACCTTGAAGAACGTGGATAGTTACCGCATTCTGGTTGTCTTCTGCTGTAGAGAAAACTTGGTTCGCTTTAGTTGGGATAGTGGTGTTTTTCTCAACTAGCTTAGTCATTACGCCACCCATAGTCTCGATACCTAGAGACAATGGAGTTACGTCAAGTAGAAGTACGTCAGTAACGTCACCCGCAAGTACACCACCTTGAACTGCAGCACCCATTGCTACTGCTTCATCAGGGTTAACGTCTTTACGTGGCTCTTTACCGAAGAACTCAGTTACCTTAGCTTGAACCATAGGCATACGAGTTTGACCACCTACTAGGATAACATCAGTGATGTCGCCTACAGATAAATCAGCATCCGCTAGAGCAACTTTTAGAGGCTCAAGAGAACGTTGTACTAGGTCTTCAACTAGTGCTTCTAGTTTTGCACGAGTCACTTTAACGTTCATGTGCTTAGGACCAGTCGCATCAGCGGTAACGTAAGGTAGGTTTACGTCAGTTTGAGTAGTAGAAGAAAGCTCAATTTTCGCTTTTTCTGCTGCTTCTTTAACACGTTGCATCGCTAGAGGATCGTGTTTAAGGTCGATACCTTGTTCTTTTTTGAACTCGTCAACCAAGTAGTTGATCATACGAGTATCAAAATCTTCACCACCAAGGTGTGTGTCACCGTTAGTTGCTAGAACTTCAAAGGTTTTTTCACCTTCAACTTCGTCAATCTCGATGATAGAGATATCAAAAGTACCACCACCAAGGTCATAAACTGCGATAGTGCGATCGCCGCCTGACTTGTCTAGGCCGTAAGCTAGAGCCGCTGCAGTTGGTTCGTTGATGATACGTTTAACATCAAGACCTGCAATACGACCCGCATCTTTAGTTGCTTGACGCTGTGCATCGTTGAAGTAAGCAGGAACTGTAACAACAGCGCCAGTTACTTCTTCACCAAGGAAGTCTTCTGCAGTTTTCTTCATTTTTTTCAAGATTTCAGCAGATACTTGAGGAGCAGCCATTTTTTGGCCTCTTGCTTCTACCCATGCATCACCGTTGTCAGCCTTAACAATTTTGTAAGGCATGATTTCGATATCACGCTGAACTTCTTCATCTTCAAAACGACGACCGATAAGACGCTTGATTGCAAATAGCGTGTTCTCTGGGTTTGTTACCGCTTGACGTTTAGCAGGCTGACCAACCAAAGTTTCGCCGTCTGTGTAAGCAATAACAGAAGCGGTTGTACGCTCGCCTTCTGCATTTTCGATTACGCGTGGTGCGTCACCGTCTAGAACTGAAACGCATGAGTTAGTTGTACCTAAGTCAATACCAATGATTTTACCCATCAGGCTATCTCCAAGAATTTAATTATCTGTTTCTTTATACCCCATAAATGGGGATGATTGGCTTGGTTTCAACCCCAAGCCTAAAATTTTTTAAAAGCAGTTAGCTTATGATTAATTGCTCTGCACCATAGATAGGGTCTCGATTCTATGTTTCAAGACTTCATGCAAAAAAAAACAAAAAAAGAGGCTGAAACAGCCTCTCTTATTGAGTTTAATCTATCGAAGTGATTACTTAGCAACCATAACCATAGCTGGACGAACTACGCGACCATTAAGCTCATAACCTTTTTGTAGAACAACAGTAACCATGTTGCTGTCGTGATCTGGGCTTTCAACCATAGACACTGCGTTATGCAGTTCAGGGTTAAACGCTTCACCTACAGGATTAATTTCTTTTAGGCCGTTTTTAGACACAACATCAATAAATGATTTATGCGTCATCTCGATACCTTCAAGTACTGGCTTAATCACTTCGTGCTCAGCATCTGCCGCTTCAATAGCGCGCTCTAGGTTATCAATTACTGGCAATAATTCTTCTGCAAACTTGTTGATCGCAAATTTACGAGCTTTAGACATCTCTTGCTCTGTACGACGACGCATGTTCTCAACTTCAGCTTTAGCGCGAATAACGCTATCTTGCTGCTCTTTCAAACGCGTTTCAGTTTGCAGTAAAGCCGCTTCTAACTGAGCAACTTTAGATTCTTCAATCTCTTCGGCTGTCTCAAAATACCCGTCAAGATCACCGTCATCACCGATAATTTGTGCTTCTTCAGTTGCGTCTTCTGCAACTTTTTCCGCTTCGTTCACCGCTTGCTCTAGCTCTTCTTCGTTAATCTTATTTTCTTTATCGCTCATGATTTCTCCGACATGGGTACGCTAATTTCTGAAAGTGCTATTATTTTCACAGAAATGCCCCCATAAAAATTAGCATCTAAATTCAACTTGCCTTTATTATGGGGATCATCGTTTCTGAATCAAGCCTAACCAATTATTTTGGGACTAAAATGAGTAACCAGTTCTCTACAATCGCTATTTTAGGTAAACCTCGCGACATCAGCGCCACCCAGACTCATAATGAGCTCTACCATTGGCTTGCTGAGAAAGGTTATCAAATCCTGATTGATGATCGACTTCAAGATCTTATGCCTGAGATCGACGACGCCGTATTTTGCAACTTAATGCAAATAGGCAAAAACGCCGATTTAGCTATCGTAGTCGGTGGTGACGGTAACATGTTGGGAGCGGCTCGCGTGCTTTCTCGATTTGATATTTCCGTCATTGGCGTCAACAAAGGCAACCTTGGCTTTCTTACCGATTTAGACCCAGAGGACTTTAAAGGCCCTCTTGAAGAAGTGTTGGCCGGCCAATATATAAAAGAGCAGCGATTTCTATTAGAAACAGAAATTCATCGCCACGGCTTAATCAAAGGCCAAAACTCAGCCTTAAATGAAGCAGTGCTTCACCCTGGGCAAGTTGCGCATATGATTGAATTTGAAGTTTATATTGATGATTCATTTGCCTTTACCCAGCGCTCCGATGGTTTGATTATTTCTACGCCCACTGGCTCTACCGCCTACTCACTCTCTGGCGGCGGCCCTATTTTATCCCCAAGTTTGAACACGATTTCTTTAGTGCCTATGTTCCCACACACGTTATCGAGCCGACCATTAGTTGTGGATGGAAACCGCCAAATTAAACTGGTGTTAGCACCGGATAATCGAGGTACACAAGAAGTCAGCTGTGACGGTCAGGTATCTTTACCTGTAGAACCAGGCGATGAAATTCATATTTATCGTAGCGATAATGTACTGCAATTGATTCATCCTAAAGATTATAGCTACTACCATGTTTTACGAGAAAAATTAGGCTGGTCGAGCAAACTTTTTTAATTAACAGCAAAAATTAGCAAAAAAATTCACCACCTGACTTTACTGTATGTAAAACCAGTATATACTGTTCCTATATACAGTGTTTCAGTCAATGGATTTCCGTATGCTTGCTCATCTAAGTGTTAATAATTTTGCTATCGTAAAATCACTACAAATTGAACTTCAATCCGGTATGACAACCATCACTGGTGAAACAGGCGCCGGTAAGTCTATCGCTATCGATGCTCTAAGCCTTTGTTTAGGCAGTCGTTCCGATTGTTGCATGGTGCGTCAAGGAGAAGACAAAGTCGATCTGTGCGCCAGTTTTATGGTTGAAAACAATCTAAGTGCTCAGCGTTGGTTAGAAGACAATAAACTTGCCGATGGTGGTGAATGTATCCTGCGCCGAGTAATTAGCAAAGATGGGCGCTCACGGGCTTTCATTAACGGTAATCCTGTTCCTGTATCTCAACTAAAAAGCTTAGGGCAAACACTAGTTAGCATACATGGACAGCATGCCCATCATCAGCTGTTGAAAAAAGAATACCAACTGAATCTTCTAGACCAGTATGCCGGTCACCAACACCTAATGCAGCGTGTTCAAGCGCATTACCAAGCATGGCGTCAAGCGGATAACACGCTCAAACAAACGATCAAAAATGGTCAACAGAATCTGGCACAAAAACAGCTGCTTGAATATCAAATCAATGAACTTGATGAGTTAGCCCTATCTAAAAATGAATTTTCTGAGCTAGAAGACGAACACAAGAAACTGTCTAACTGTGGTGAGCTTGTCTCTCTTAGTCAATTAAGCCTAGAGCTTATCACTGACAACGAAGAAACCAATGCCAGCACTTTGCTACACAGCGCTATGAATCAAACCCAGCAGCTGAGTGAGCTAGATAATAACCTCAGTGGCGTCAATCAAATGCTAAACGAAGCTTTAATTCAAATAGAAGAAGCATCCAGTGAACTTAGAAACTACCTCGACTCTATAGATATGGACCCTATGCGCATGAAAATGGTCGAAGACCGTTATTCACTAGTCATGTCTCTAGCTAAGAAGCACTTAGTGTTGCCAGAAGATCTTTATCAGCATCATCAAGATTTAGCCAAGCAAATCGCCATGCTAGATTGCTCTGATGAACGTATTGCACAGCTGCAATCAGATGTAGACAACAGTCATGCGAAATACCTTAAAAGCTCTGAAAAACTGAGCACTTCACGCAAGCGTTATGCCAAAGAGCTCAATAAACTCATCTCGCAAAGCATGCATCAATTAAGCATGGAAAAAGCGCAATTTGATATTTGTATCAATAGTGATGTTACCTATACCTCCCCTCTTGGCATCGATGATGTCGAGTATTTAGTCTCGGCAAATCCCGGTCAACCATTACAGCCGTTAGGTAAGGTGGCATCGGGTGGTGAGTTGTCGCGCATCTCTTTAGCCATTCAAGTGATTACGGCGCAAAAAGTTGAAACGCCAAGTTTAATTTTTGATGAAGTTGATGTAGGGATTAGTGGACCGACTGCCGCCGTTGTTGGTCAAATGCTCAGAAAACTGGGTGAAAGTACCCAGATCCTTTGTGTCACTCACCTACCTCAAGTGGCAGGTAGCGGACACCAACAAATGTTTGTGGCAAAGAAAACCAAAGCAGGCACTACCGAAACTCAAATGTTCACCCTAAATACAGAGCAGCGTGTAGAAGAGCTTGCTCGATTATTAGGTGGTAGCGAAATCACATCCACAACACTGGCCAATGCCAAAGAGTTAATGGCGGCGTAAAGGGAACTCATCTAAATATTGGTGGTCAATAATCATGAAAACTTGGGGAATGTCATGTTTTGCGTGCTCAATAATGGACAATCCCCACTCTCATGGCTGTTTCCCTATACAAGCAGGCTTAGCTTGTTTATTATCTGCCAAGTTTTATTTAGAAGTTAAAGACCTGATTATATGCAGTTTAAAAAATGGTTAATCGCAGTCCCACTAGCGCTTTCAATGCTAACGGGCTGTTCTATATTAGAGAAATTGGTGTATCGAATCGATATTAGCCAAGGCAACTTTGTCGAACAATCTGCTGTGGATAAACTGCGTGTAGGCATGTCTAAAGAGCAAGTTCGCTATGTACTCGGCTCTTCTATGTTGATAGAAAATGGTAAACCAAACAAATGGTACTACATCTATCACTTCACTAAAGGACATGAAGAACCAATACAGAAAAACCTGTTTGTTTTCTTCGGTGCTGATGATCGCTTAGAACGTATTGAAGGTGACTTTAGCCCTGGTGCTAACTTTAACCAAGCGATTCAATAGTCGTCATATCAAATACAAAGAAGGGGGAGCATAATGCTCCCCCTTCTGCTTTTTATCGCTAATTTTACTTGGCGGCTTTTTCTGCAGCCTGTTGCGCTCGCTTGCGCCTAATCTCTTTTGGATCGGCAAGCAATGGGCGGTAGATTTCAATACGATCTTTATCTCTCACCACAGCATCAAGCTTAATGTTTCGACTAAAAACGCCGACCTTATTCACGCTAAGATCAATCTCAGGAAACAAAGTTAATAAGCCTGAGCGTTCAATAATCTGCTCAACCGTTAATTCTTTGTTTACCACCAACGACACAACGCGTTGATCATCTGGTAACGCATAAACTACTTCTACATGAATCATATAAAATCAATACTCATAACACGGGTATATTTGCTTAGCTCTTTGAGTAAAAGCGCTAACCATATTAGATGTTAACTCATTAAATATTTTACCAAACGCCATCTCAATCATGCGACTTGAGAACTCAAATTCTAATTTAAGTTCAATCTTACAGGCGCCTTCATCTAAAGGGGTAAAGAACCAATCACCTTGTAAACGTTTGAACGGGCCATCCACTAAATTCATTTCAATACGACGGCCAGCATGCAACACATTATGAGTGGTAAAGGTTTTGCTAATGCCTGCTTTTGCAACATCAACAGACGCCACCATCTTATTTTCATCAGCCTCATGGACTTTAGAACCGGAACATCCAGGCAAAAATTCAGGATAGCGCGCGACATCATTGACCAAATTAAACATCTGCTCAGCGCTAAACGATACCAATGCTGAACGGGTCACCTGCGGCATAACTACTCCTCAACTACTAAATCACTAATTTTTCAGACCTTTACTCAAAACCGAGTAAAAAGAATTTCCCTATAATAAGGCAATACGTATAATGAGCCTATTATGGCAAAGAAAAAATCAAAAACCAAAGCGACTAGTAATACTATTGCGCTAAATAAAAAAGCCCGTCACGAGTACTTTATCGCAGACGAGCTTGAAGCTGGCTTAGAGCTCCAAGGTTGGGAGGTAAAATCTCTACGTCAAGGTAAAGCAAATATCGCCGAAAGCTACGTCTATTTAAAAGATGGCGAAGCCTTCATTAGTGGTATGAGCATTATCCCGCTAAACCAAGCGTCTACTCACATAGTAGCTAACCCTACTCGTATCCGTAAGCTTCTGCTTTCGCGTAAAGAGCTAGACAACCTTTTCGGTAGCATTAACCGAGACGGCATGACCCTAACAGCACTCTCTCTGTACTGGTCACGCTCGTGGGTTAAAATCAAAATCGGCGTAGCTAAAGGTAAAAAGCTACACGACAAACGAACAGATCTAAAAGATAAAGACTGGGCGCGCGATAAAGCACGAGTTATGAAGAGTAAACTGCGCTAATATTGAGCATACAGTCAGCATGGTGCTAGACAGGCTAGTCTTTTCTGGTACTATGCAAGAACACTAGGGGCTGATCTAGGATTCGACGGGAATTCTGAAGTCTGAGGTGCATGTCGTGGGGCGGTTGGCCACGTAAAAAGCCGCAAAAAAATAGTCGCAAACGACGAAAACTACGCACTAGCAGCTTAATAACCTGCTGAGAGCTCTCTTACCCTAGCTTCCGCTTTTAAGACGGGGACCAATAAGAGATCAAACCCAAAAGAGCTAGCCCGGATTCTCCCGCCTGAGAGATGAACGGCGAATTATAATTCAGGATAGTCATTTACTAGCGTGTCGGTTCGCAGGTACTTGGTGAATTTAAAGATCGACTAAGCATGTAGTACCAATGATGAATGATTTTCGGACGCGGGTTCAACTCCCGCCAGCTCCACCAATCGATTGGAAACGGTGTCATATCAATAGTTTAGGCTATTGTATGGCACCGTTTTTGTATGTGCAAGTGTCACACTTGGTGTCACACCTCCTCCCTTATTACCGTCCATATTTGCAGAGTTTGCATCCCAAAAACATGCTATTACGTGCGTAATGCTCAGTTTTTCACGATCAACTCTATTCAAATACAAGTCTATTTGTATAATGCGTTGTATAATTTATGTGTGGTAGCTAACTAGTTGAAAAGAAAATGGCAGAGCAAGCTTTAATAAATCCAAGGATAGTTACTTGGGCTAGACATCGTGCTGGTCTGAGTGAGGATTCCCTTGCTCGAAAACTAAACGTCAAGAACGTTAAGAAAGTCATTGAATGGGAATCTGGCGAGTCTAGACCCACTTTCAAGCAAGCTCAAAACATAGCTAACATCACTAGTATCCCTTTTGGTTACCTGTTCTTACCTGAACCACCTCAAGAGGAACTTCCTATACCAGATCTACGAACTGTAGCGAATAGACATGTTGATGAAGTCTCTGTCGATATGAAAGAGATCATCAAACAGGTCATGTTAAAACAGGAATGGTATAGAGACTACCTTATCAAGCTTGAAGAACCCCGCTTACCTTTTATTGGCAAATATAACGTCAATGACTCTGTGTTTGATGTAGCCCAAGATATCCGAGATACACTTGGTGTTCCTCTACCACAAAAAGGAAGCTGGGAAGAATATCATCGAACGCTTATCAAAGGTGCCGAGCAAGCTCGTATATTAGTTATGAGAAGTGGCAT
This sequence comes from Vibrio neonatus, assembly GCF_024346975.1. NCBI lineage: Bacteria > Pseudomonadati > Pseudomonadota > Gammaproteobacteria > Vibrionales > Vibrionaceae > Vibrio > Vibrio neonatus. The sequence continues at coordinate 2,077,634 of NZ_AP024885.1, forward strand.
CGTAGGGAATAACACTCATCGTAAGCTTCAAGTCTCTGAGTTTAGAGGTTTCGCTATTAGCGATGATATTGCCCCTGTTATTTTCATCAATAGCTCTGACGCACCCACTGCTAGACTTTTTACCCTCATTCACGAGCTAGCACATCTATGGATAGGCAGTAGTGGTATATCCGACTTAGAGCATTCCCATGCTGAAGAAGAAAAGTTCTGTAATGCAGTTGCAGGAGAGTTTCTAGTACCACAAGAAGCTTTTCACCGTATTTGGAACCCTGAGCTAGGTCTGGTTACAAACTTAACAGAAATAAATCGTCAGTTGCATGTTAGTAAGCTTGCAGCAGCCAAACGAGCATTAGACTGTCGAGTTATTGATGCTGAAACCTATTGGAAGTACTACCGAGCAGAACTTAACGCTTTTAGAAACCAAAAAGGCGGAAAGGGTGACTTTAATATAAATGCTGGAGCTAAGAATAGTAAGCTTCTCTCTAGTGCAGTTGTAGCAGAAGCATTGAGCGGTAGAATGTTGCTTAGAGACGCTAGCAACCTACTCGGCATTAAGCCAAACAATATAAAAACATATGCGAGAAAACTAGCTCTATGAATTACCTGCTGGATGCAAACACCTTTATCGAAGCTAAAAACCGTTACTACTCGATGTCAATATGTCCTGGCTATTGGCAATGGATCTTACAGTCTAATGCACAAGCAGGTGTAGCGAGCATCGGTTTTATAAAGGATGAGTTAACAAATGGTAATGACGAACTAGCTCAGTGGGCGAAAGATAACCCGCATTTATTCATTGCTAATGATGATCAACCAACGCAAATAGCATATACGCAAGTAGTCCAGCATGTTATGACACTAACTCAAATGAAAAATGGCGCACAAGCTGAGTTTCTTCGAGGTGCAGATCCATGGCTTATCGCTAAAGCAATGACTACTGGCGCAAAAATAGTGACGCACGAGAAGCTTGACCGCAATATTAAACGCAAGATCCTTATTCCTAACGTTTGTGAACATTTTAGAGTTGAGTACATCGACACTTTTGAGTTGCTTCATGAACTTGAAGCTCAGTTTGTGATGGTTCCTGCCGCCTAGTCTCATCATTACTAGGTGAATAGCTGAGATCAAGTAGCTTGTTGTCATTAAACCCTAGCTGTTTGTTGATCACTTAATTTAGCACGCCTAAAGGGTTCATCATTTCACTCCCTTGTTGAACCTACGCCATGTGGAGATAGATACTCCCGCCAGTTTGCACGCTTCTATTTGAGATAGCTTGTTTTCATCTATCAGCTTGTTGGCTTTCAAGCATTTATCCACGGTCTCCTGAGTTTGTTGCTTACCTTTAAACTTGTCCTTGTGCTGCGAAATACCCTCAGCTTGGCGACGACGACGGTCTTCATAATCCTTTGATGCCATAGCAGCAAGAATATCTAGCATCATACTATTGATACCTTTCAATACAGCTTTCATAACGTCGTTGGTTAGTTCATCTGATACTGGTGACAACACCTCATAGTTTGTTGAATTATATAACTATTAAGTGTCTAGGGAAGTGGGGTCTTACCACAGCCTTGCAGCCTCTAAGCTCATTACACAAAGCAGTTTGCAGAAAGCGTTCATTGAACCACCGAGATGCATTTTTACCGTATCCATCTCTGGAAAATGACAGCTCAGGCATCAAGCGCTCATACCCTTGAGCTTTTAGATCATCGGTGTACTCAAGCAAATCTGCCTCAAGTATCTTTGGGTGGATAGGAACATAACGAACCGAACTAGGTGTTTTGACTCTCTGATCCTCTCGCTCATCAGTCACCTTAAAACACCAAATATTTTCATGCAGGTGGATGTCATTAAGATACAACTGACACACCTCATTCAACCTCATACCTGAATACATACCAATGAGCGCTAGCCATTGATAGTATTCTCTTTTTTGCATCCCACGGATAGCACCAAAACTGGCTTCTCGTGACTTATTTAGAACAACTAAGGCTTGTGCTACACGCTGCTCTTGCGCTCTCCTGGAGGCCTTGAGAGACATCCTTTCGAACGGGTTGATAGGTGAATAACTGTGACGAACTAGCCATTTCCAGATATACCCGTACAACTGAAGATGTTTATTCACTGTCGCTGCTGCTAAACCTTTTGATAAAAGGGCGTTTTTTATCTTGTTAGCTAACTGCCTAAGGTCTGAGGAATGATAACTTTCAAGATCAGATGCCTTGGGTATCCATGTATAAAGTAGCTGGATCTTTCGAAGAGCATCTTCTTCACTTTTGTTAGTCCATACCCTTTCCAGTCTTTTTTGAACCAACCATTCATCAATACATTTAGATAGTTTGAACCGAACCGTTCTGGCTTTGCGCTTTGAACGACCTGATAACGTTTTACCATCACGAGTAGAGGTATGAATGCTCTTGATCTTCTCAACTGCAAGAACTGCATCTAGGGCTTCATCTGAGGAAAAATAATGATGAACCTCGTTATCTATCAAAGCCGATAGATAACTGGCTTTTCGTTTACATTTTGTTTTGAGAGAAGTCCGAACCGAACGGTTCTCGACTAATGAACTTTGTAGTTTACTCTGTGCGTAATACACACTATTTCGTTTTAAAAGTGTCACAGTTGGTGTCCCACATACAGTAAAAGTGAGACACCGCTTCCCCTAAGTCAGCCATAAATGCCTGACAAAATGACAGTTTTCGGACGCGGGTTCAACTCCCGCCAGCCCACCAATCGATTGGAACGGGACATCTCAGGATGTCCCGTTTTTGTATCTAAAGCCTTGTTTTACATAGTATTACAACCCTAATTCAACTAATCCAATCCCACCGAGCCCCGCTCCCTTTGTTCCCCATTGTATTCCCCTCTACTCATTGCTAATTTCTTTGGGGGATTACCCTAGAGCTACCTCCTCCCTTTCTGATACAAAAATCAGTTCGAAAATCTTCAAAACCTATTCAAATCATCACCCTTCCTCATAACTAAAGTAGTAATGATTACTTTAGGTTACAAAAACCTCTAAAATTTAGATTTGTGAGTAATTAAAGTTACACAATTTGAAATTCAGCACCTTTATGAGTAAAATAGTGCACATAAAGATCTGGAGATAGCTATGGAATCACTCACTATACAAGCTTACATACTAGAGCAATGGACTGATATAGCTTGTGTTACCTTCCCTAAAAGTAATGAAGGCAACTTCATAACCACAGAAGTTCATTACCTAAACGAATATGCTATAGAAAACTTCGAGAAAGATGACAACCATGCCGTTTCACTTAATCACCCTGTTAATTTCTTCTTTGACGATAAAGGGCGCTCAGGGTGGCTGAGGTTTCTCGATGACATAATACCGAGTGGAGCGAGTAGACGTTACTGGGTCAAGCAACTGGATATTGGAGATCTAGCTATTGACCAGCAAGATTTCATCCTTTTGAAGTATGGAACTATCTCTCCAGTTGGTAATTTGAGAATAAAGGAATCACTACCAAAGCGGACTGAAAAATCAGATTCACTGTCCTTTACCCTTAATGATGTAATCGATAGAGCTAGTGATTTTTTAGATTACGCACAAGAAAGGGGAGCTGCAGCTGGAGGGGCTACTGGTGCAGGAGGTGAAGCTCCAAAACTACTACTGCGTTACTCCCCAAAAGGGCAAATCTGGATTGACAGTTATCAAGATGACGTTACTAATCAAGATTTATATTATCTAGTAAAGTATCCGCGAGGATCTAGAGGGAAAACTGACAGCAATATTTTACGAGCTGAATATTGTTACTATCATGAGTTAACAAGCATGGGAATCGATACTATTCCAATAGAATCGATGCGATTAGAAGAAGGCGAAAATTACCCTTCTCTCTGGTTACCAAGATTTGATATCTATGTAGATGATAAGCAACACATGCAGCGCTATGCCATGGAGTCGGTTTACTCAATTTTAAATAAAGGACCAGGTAGCCTTCTTGACCATGAGGATACTATTAGACAACTGATTGATAAAATTATAAATAGTCATATGGTTACTGAACAAGGCTATCAATTTAACATCCAAGAATTTGTTATTGAATGGGTAAAAAGGGACTTACTCAATATCATATTTGGCAATAGCGATAACCATGGTAGAAATACTTCTTTCATCAAAAAAGAAGGTTATATAAAACTTGCTCCAGTCTATGATTTTGCTCCAATGAAAGCAGACCCAGAAGGAATACCTAGAGCTACCAAGTGGGAATCACCTTTAGAGGTAGGAGGTGAGTATGATTTTGACGGTATCGCGACTTCACTGTCAGATTTAGTTCCTAAAGAGACTCTATTAAAAGAACTTAAAGCGCTTGCACAAAACTGTCTTACTTTAAAAGAAAGGTTAGAAGAAAGAGGAACACCAAAGCAGATTTTGGATATGCCTGGTATAGGTATGGATTTCATTGCGGCAAAACTTGGTAAATGGGGGCTGATATGAGTTCTAACACTGACAGTTTAAACCGATTAGATCGGCTTTCTCTAAACACTTCGGCAGAATCTGTGCATGATGCAATCTCCCGACTTCGTTTGAATAAAGAACACTTAAGTACGGCAATTACAATACCAAAAGAGCATGCTCAAACCTCGATTGGTCAGATTGAAAAAGTGGCAAAGCGTACGCCTAAAAACGTACAACCAATATCAGTATCAGAAAGAAAATATAAGATAAATAGAGTTATTAGATCGTTGCTTATGAACGAACTAACACAAGGATTAGCTCTCAAGGAGCTTAGGATAAACGTGTTAGGTGTCAAACAAGATACTTTTGCCAAAATGGTTGGGGTTTCCAGAAAAACTATATCTGAGATTGAGAATGATCGAGGTACTTTCAAAACTGATATTCTCGATAAAGTATTCAAGCCGTTTGGACTAAAAGTAGGGCTAGTACCTGTATCGACTAACCTACTAAATTTAGCACTTAGCAGCCATGACGACTAAATGTTGAGATATAAACAAAGCTTAAATTTTGATGTTATTATTCAATAGACCATTATGAGTACGATCCGTTACATTAAAGGTGAAAAACCTATTTAGTGAGTGGTTTTAGTTACACAGATAAATTTTTAACAATGATATATGCTGCTTTTATCAAGCGAGAAAAAATCATTAGATTTTCAGAAAAAAGATACAACCAGTTCGGTTGGCTTTAATTCTAATAGGAAAGCATATCGAAATTAAAGCTAACCAAATTACCGAGGCTGTAACAGATTCTGTGTAATTGCCATTTAGTTAATGTGCTTTTCGAGACGTTCCTCGAACTCGATAATAAACCGACTCATACCCTGACGCCAGTTTTGAATGGGCATCGTCCATTTCTTGCTGGCGTCTTTGATCGCTAGGTATACCATTTTCGTTGCAGCCTCATCGTTTGGGAAGATCTTCCGCTTTTTTAGTGCTTTACGTATCACGCTGTTGAGAGATTCAAACAAAAAATGAGAGCAACGGCATTCTTGATGAAGAAGATTGGTAATATCGTAATTTCCCAAGTGTATAAAATCAAAAATCAACATTTTAATGCGCATACAAAAGAATCATTACCACACTTTTATGCGCATAAAAGTGTGGTATAGAAACACAAATAAGCGCATTAATATGGTAGAGTGAGATTAAGCGTAACCAAAAATACGGGCAATATGGTATGAAGCGATCAATCTTAGACAAACTGCTGAGCTGGAAAAATAAACCATCAAGAAAGCCACTCTTGATCGATGGTGCCAGACAGACGGGTAAAACTTATCTGTTACAGGAACTACTAGGTCAAAATTTTAACAAGGTGATAAGAATTGATTTCTTAGAAGAGCCGCAATTCAGAGAAGCATTTTCTAACTCTCTAAATCCTGACGATATCATTACCAATATTGAACTATTAACGGGAGAGGTATTTAACCTCGCTACTGATCTACTGATCCTCGATGAGATAGGTGAGTGTCCAAAAGCGGTCACTGCCTTGAAGTATTTTGCCGAAAAAGCACCCCAAGCTTATATCGCTGCAAGTGGCTCTAACATTGGCTTACTTACATCCTTTCCTGTCGGTAAGGTTGAACAACACAACTTAAGACCATTAACGTTTAAAGAGTTTCTATGGGCAAGTGAAGAAAAGCCACTCATTAAAGCATTTGAGCAGCAAATGAACTCTGAAGTTGCGCATACAAAGCTATTCGATCTGCTTACTGATTATTACTTTGTGGGTGGAATGCCCGAAGCTGTTGATGCGTGGTTTACTCATTCAGACAGGAGTATCATTGAACGAACGGAGCTTGTTTCAGACGTTCACAGCAACTTAATTCAAGGTTACTTACGAGACTTTGGCAAATACTCGGATAAAGTCGATGCCACACTTATAGAGTCCGTATTCAGAAACATTCCTTCACAGTTATCGTCAGTATTTGATGATTCAGTAAAACGTTTCAAGTTTAAAGGCGTCCATCAGCGTAAATCTCGATATGCTGAATACGAAAGTGCCATTACATGGCTACATAAATGCAGGCTAACCTTGAAGAATTACCCTATAGATGGGCAACCTAGATCGCCCTTATCAGCCTATCAAAAAGAGAATGCTATAAAGCTGTTTCTATTTGATGTAGGACTACTTAATCACATGCTCACGACAAGTTACCGTGAAATAAAGCAACAGGGGTACGAATACAAAGGCTACGTTGCTGAAAACTTTGTTCAACAAGAACTTGCAGCACTAGGCTACGAACCGACTTTTTCATGGGGGGATGCTAGAGCTGAGATTGAGTTTGTCATTGCCGATGAGGTTGGTCGTATAATTCCTATAGAAGTAAAGAGCGGCAAAAGGACTCGTGCTAGGTCACTGCAATCCTATATAACGAAGTGTAAGCCACACAAGACAATCAAGTTAACAGGAACACAAGGCTCCAATGCACTAGAGCAAGACAATGTTGTAATGCCTTTGTATTACACACAATACTTGAACGATCACCTTAAGGTTCCGATAGAGAATTAACCATACTTTATTGCATCATGCTATATGGAGGCACAAGTTGGTGGAATTGGAACAGATAGATCAGGTGCCATGATGTTCTTATCCGAAGCTAATTGGACTAGATGTTGCTGACGTTGAATTGCGATATTTTGACCAATTTCCAACCTTAATTCTAGGATTTTATCTTTATCGAAGTCATCAACACACAAATTAGGATAATCAGTCCTCCAAACAATTGTATTACACTCAAAGATTCGTCAAGCCAGAGCATCGCGAATGCTGCTCCGAATAATGGCTCACTCCCCATCAATAAAGAAACACGTGTCGGCGAGGTTCGGCGGACAGCGTAGTTCTGTACGAAAAATGCAAACAGCGTGCAGCACAACACCAAATAAAGCAGAATCAACCAAAATTTTGGCTGTTCAGGCAGAATCAGTTGATTCACAGGTAAATAGATACTTGCTACTAACAATGTGACTAAAGCGACCGTTAATGACTGTAAGGAAGTAAGCGTACTTGTGGTGATTGATTTACCCTCGATTAAGCATTTAGTTGTCGTAACCATTATTGCCCTCAATACTGCCGCACCTAAAATAAAGTAATCACCGACATTTAAGTTATATGTATTACGGGGTTGATAGGTAAGCAAGAAAACACCCAACACACTAGCAAAACTCATCCCCCATAAAAGTAACGACACCTTTTTCTTGTTGATTAATAGTTCTGCAAACGTCGTAAAGATCACCGATAAGCTAATCAAAAAAGCGGCATTAGATGCTGATGTCTGTGATACACCAAAAACTTCGCAAAAGAAGATCGCAGATAAAACCAAGCCTGTGGGGATAGCGACTTTCCAATCTCTATTAAGATCTTGCTTAAAGTCCCTTATCACAACGGGTAGCATCACCAGAAAGGTCAATAAAAAACGTAATATGATAAAAACTAAAACGCTAGAATAAGCTAATGCCTCCTTAGTTAGCCCGTAACTGGTTCCCCAGAAAATCGCAACTAGAAGTAACATTGGCTCAGTAAATGATATGGTATTTCGCTGTTCTCGAAGTGATTTGACTAGCATTCCTCATCTTCCTTTATCTATTGACGGTATCAGTATCCGAAACTAACCTCAGAAGAACAATCCATTGAATGTGCAAAGGAATTTTGCGTTTTGAACATAAATCAGATGATTTCTTTGCTGCCAGAAATGGCTATTTTTGTTCATGTTGCTGAGTCTGAAAGTTTCTCCAGTACCGCTAAGTCTTTAGGAGTAGCACCTTCATCTGTGAGCCGCTCTGTCACTCGACTTGAAAATGCTCTAGAGCAAAAGTTATTGCATCGCACCACCAGAAAAATGCGCTTAACCCATAAAGGCGAGGAAATTTATCATATATGCCGTGACATAATGAAAAGTGCAAAGCTTGTGACAAATGCAGTTAAATCAGACAATGCAAAGATTAGTGGAGCTTTGAAAGTTGCCGCGCCAAAAGCGCTTGCTAAACAAGTTTTAATGCCTGCCATCCTAGATTTTATGACACTGCACCCTAATGTGGATTTTCAACTCAATGTCACAGACCAACCTATTGATTTAATTCGTGATGATATTGATTTACTGATTCATATTACTGATACTCCCATTGAAGCAATGGTGGGAAAAGTTTTAGCAGAATGCCGATTAATTATGTGTGCTAGCCCAGCGTATATTACTCAATATGGTGAACCTCTATCCCCACAGCATCTACTGAAACATAATTGCTTATGCCTTGGTGAAGATCTTAAAGATCGCAATTGGAAGTTAACTTCGTCGAACCAAACTTGTTCTATTAATGTGGAGGGAACGTTTCATGTCAATCATAGTGAAATTCGAAGAGAAGCAGTCTTACGTGGTCTAGGTATTTCTATTTTCCCTGAATTTTCTATTCAGCAATATATTCATTCTGGTGAGGTTGTGCCTTTATTAAGTGACTGGCGTATCAGTGGTAATTACCAAGGCGAGATTATCGCGCAGTATCCACAATCAAAATATTTACCGACTCAATTAACACACTTTGTAAAATATTTAGTAGAGTATTTTCAAAGAAAAAATAGCGAGAAAAATCAACCCTAATTTAAATTATTTATTGCAAGAAAGCTCTGGCAAGCTTAGAGCTAACCCCTTTCACATACTATAGCCAAGTCACTTTGTAACATTAGCAAAAATGGTAAACTGAAATCAGGGTAAATTAATCTAAATAGGATTTTATATGAAATTAAAGGCATTACTATTTTCCTTGTTGCTCCTTCCTTTTTTATGGGGTTGCGCTGACTCTCACAATCTTGAATTAATGGCATTAAATACCAATATTAAGCTGAAGTCAGGAGACTCTGTGTACATTGCACAGTCAAAAGATGGCATATATGGTAGCAAACACTATCAAGGTTCAGGTCAGATGGTAAACCAAGTCATTCAAGCTGAGCTGCTCACTAAGCTAAACCATATAGACACCGCAACGGCGTATAGTTCTTATAAAGATACTATTCAGTACGCCACCGAAAATAACTATGACTTCCTTATTTACCCAACCATTTTACACTGGGAAGATCGTGCGACGGAATGGTCTGGTATCCCTGATAAAGTGAAATTAAAAATAACGATTATTGACTTAAAAACCCATACCGAAGTAAAAACGGGCATTATTGACGGGCAGAGTGGCCTTGCTACATTAGGAGGAGATCACCCACAAGATTTATTACCAGAACCTATCAAGGCATTTATGCAAGACGTCCTATAAGAAGCCACCAATGTCGACAAGCATTAAACTATAAACGGAAAGCACCGCCCTCTAAAATAGCGGTGTTTTTTTATTCCTGTTCAAAAAAGACAGACTCCCCCTATTTTTTGAGATTTCCGCCCCCTTAACCCACACTTAACCATTGAATTGCTATGCTATTTTTATACTTGGGTTATATCTATCATTGAAAGGTGCTATCTATATGTCTTTATCTAAATCGCTAAGAGTTTCTTGGTGCTTACTACTCTCTGTTCTTTTGCTTGGTTGTGGGGAGCAAGGTCGAGATCACAGACCGCCACAGGGCCCTTTACATGTGGATGTGTTGACCTTAACGCCGACTACATTGCGTTTGACTCGTGAATTACCGGGCCGTGTTACTGCGTTAAAGCAAGCTGAAGTACGACCTCAAGTAACTGGCATTTTACAAAGCCGCCTTTATAAAGAAGGCAGCCAAGTGCAGGCTGGTGATGTGCTGTATCAGATAGACCCATCAACTTACCAATCAACGGTAAAAAGTGCTCAAGCTCAGCTAACTAAAGCATTGGCGAGTGAAGCATCGAGTAAGAAAACGGCCGACCGTTATGCTCAGTTATTAAAGAAAAAACTGACCAGTCAGCAAAATTATGATGATGCCGATGCCGCTTATCAAGAAGCTAAAGCTGAAGTGGCTATTCGCCAAGCTGATCTTGATTATGCCAACCTAGAGCTCTCTTATACTCAAATTAAAGCACCTATCTCAGGTCAAGTGGGCTTATCTCAAGTTTCGGAAGGTTCACTACTTACGGCTCAACAAGCCTCTTATCTGACGACGATTATTCAAACATCAAACGTTTATATTGATATGCAGCAATCTTCGCTGGCACTTTCTAAGATCAAACAAACGTTTGCAGAGTTAGATAAAAAACCAAAAAATATCCCTATCTCAATCATTTTAGAAGACGGCACTACTTACGATCAAACAGCGTATTTAGAGTTCTCTAGCACAAAAGTGTCTAACTCAACCGGTACTGTTACCTTACGTGCGATTGTGGCAAACCCACAAAACCGCCTGTTAGATGGCATGTATGTACGTGCTCACATTGCCCTACCAGAAGCGCGTGATTACTTAGTTGTACCGCAATCTGTTGTGGTAAGAAGTCAATCAGGTCAGCCTTTTATCTTTACTGTTGACCAAAACAATAAAACCGTTAAAAAATCAGTCGTGTTAGGTGATGAAGTCGATAACGGTTGGATTGTTGAAGAAGGCCTGGTTGCCGGTGAGAAAGTTGTAATCAGCAACCTAAGCAACATAAAAAATGACATTGCCGTGGTTATCGATAGTGGCTCCGATGACGCGCAATCAGCGTCGGATTCTCAGTCTGCACCTGCGCCTCAGTCTGCACCAGCAGTAGAGGAGTAAGTCATGTCTCTTTCTAGATTTTTTATTCAAAGGCCTATTTTTGCTTGGGTAATTGCCATTGTCATTATGCTCACGGGTATCATTTCAATTGTCACATTACCGGTTGCACAATACCCAAGTATTGCGCCACCAGCGGTGACGATTTCAGCCTCCTACCCGGGCGCATCCGCTAAAGCGATTGAAGACAGTGTGACGCAAGTTATTGAGCAAAGTATGACAGGCCTTGATAACTTGCTGTATATGTCATCCACCAGTGACTCTGCTGGTAACGCTAGCATTACCTTGACCTTTAGTGCCGATACCGACCCTGACACCGCTCAAGTACAAGTGCAAAACAGTTTACAACAAGCGACCAACCGCTTGCCAACTGCGGTGCAAAACCAAGGTACAAAAGTAACAAAGAGTACTTCTGGCTTTATGTCAGTGACCAACCTTTACTCTCCTGATGGCAGTATGAGCGCGGCGGATATTCAAGACTACGCCAATACTAGCCTCAAAGATGTACTTAGTCGCGTAAGTGGCGTGGGCAGTGTGACTGTATTTGGTCCTTCTTACGCTATGCGTATCTGGCTTGATCCTGCCAAACTAAATAGCTACAGCCTAACCCCTGTCGATATTTCTAGCGCAGTATCAGTACAAAATAGCCAAGTAACTGTAGGTCAACTCGGGGGAACTCCCGCGATTGACTCACAGCTAATCAATGCCACTATTACCGCTCAGAGCTTATTGACAACTGTTGACCAGTTTAAAGACATCCTTATTAAAGTTGACGCAGATGGCTCACAGATAAAACTTAAAGATGTGGCTCGTGTAGAGCTTGCCAGTGAAGATTCATCTATGATCCCTAGCTATCAAGGGTTAGAAGCATCTGGTATTGCGATTACGCTAGCAACGGGGGCAAACTCGTTAGATACACAAGCGGCGGTTGATGCAAAACTAGCGCAACTAGAAAAAGGCTTTCCTGAAGGCTTAGCTATGGTTAAGTCAATGGACAGCAACTCGTTTATCCGTCTGTCGATTAGTGAAGTAGTAAAAACGCTATTTGAAGCTGTAGGCCTTGTATTTTTGGTCATGCTGCTGTTTTTACAAAACCTTCGCGCAACCTTAATCCCAACCATTGCAGTACCAGTCGTGCTACTTGGCACCTTTGCTATCATGTCTGCACTTGGCTTCTCTATCAATACCTTAACCATGTTTGGTTTAGTGCTCGCCATCGGCTTACTGGTTGATGATGCCATCGTTGTAGTAGAAAACGTAGAACGAATCATACATGAAGAGAACTTATCGCCATTAGAAGCCACCAAAAAGTCTATGGATCAGATCACCAGTGCTCTGATTGGTATCACTATGGTGCTGTCGGTAGTATTCATCCCAATGGCCTTTATGTCTGGCTCAACCGGGGTAATTTATAAGCAGTTCTCCTTAACCATAGTGTCAGCAATGGTGCTTTCGGTCATCGTGGCGCTGGTCTTAACGCCAGTACTTTGTGCAACGCTACTTAAACCAACCAAAAGTGAGTCAAAACTCAAATTCTTTGGCGCTTTCAACCGCTTCTATGACAAGTTGTCATCGAAGTACCGTGGTTCAATTAATCATGTACTGCTGCGCCCTGCCCGCTTTATTTTGATATACATCGTTTTAGTCGGCGGTATGGCGTACATGTACCATTCCTTACCTAGCTCTTTCTTACCCAATGAAGACCAAGGTGACTTTGTTGTCATGGTGCAAGCCCCAACAGGTACAACGCTAGCCCAAACCCAAAAAGTGATGTTAGACGTTAAAGATTACCTTGAACAAGAAGAAGCAAACACTGTAAGTCATGTATTTACCGTGGCAGGCTTTAACTTCTCTGGTAAAGGTCAAAACGCAGGTATGGGGATCATTAGCCTTAAAGATTGGAGCGAAAGGACCACACCAGATACCAGTCTTGATGCTGTACTGCAGCGATTCATGGGCCATTTCTCTGGTTACAAAGATGCGAAAGTATTTGCCTTTGGTAGTCCAGCTATCAGGGAATTAGGTCAATCAACAGGTTTTGACTTCTACCTAGAAAACGTCGGTTCTTTAAGTCACAACGAGCTGATTGCCATGCGTAATCAACTATTAGGTAAAATGGCGCAAAGTCCGATTTTACAAAACATCCGACCAAACGGATTAGAAGATACTGCGCAACTGTTCTTAGATATTGATTACGAAAAAGCAAAAGTGCTGGGCATTTCTATCTCTGATATTAACCAATCACTGTCTATTGCTTGGGCTTCCTCTTATGTAAATGACTTTATAGACCGCGGTCGCTCGAAAAAAGTTTACATTCAAGCTGACGCTCAATATCGCATGACTCCAGAAGATCTCGATTTATGGTTTGTACGAAATAACCAAGGCGAAATGGTGCCAATTTCAGCCTTTAGTACAACCCATTGGGGACAAGGTTCACCGCAGTTAACTCGTTACAACGGTAACTCTGCTATCGAAATCTTAGGTGAAGCCGCTCCTGGTTACAGCTCAGGAGAAGCGATGGATGAAATTGAACGCCTTGCAGCGGAACTGTCAGACCAAGTTCAAGTGAGCTGGACAGGCATGTCATACCAAGAGAAAGAAGCGGGTAACCAAGCTCCTATCTTATATGGCATCTCTATCTTAATGGTATTCCTATGTTTGGCCGCGCTTTATGAAAGCTGGACAATCCCGATTGCGATTATTCTTATCGTGCCATTGGGCATACTTGGCGCACTGTGTGCCATTACCTTACGTGGCCTTGAGAATGACGTCTACTTCCAGGTAGGGGTATTGACCACCATAGGTTTGACCGCTAAAAATGCCATCTTAATCGTAGAGTTTGCCAAAGAATTGTATGAAAAAGGCGTTAACTTGCTAGATGCAACCGTACAAGCGTGTGAAATGCGATTGCGCCCAATCATCATGACCTCGCTGGCATTTGGCTTAGGTGTATTGCCACTGGCGATCAGTACCGGCGCAGGGGCCAATGCCCGAAATGCTATCGGCACCTCGGTAATGGGCGGCGTAATGGCGGCAACCTTCTTGGTTATCTATTTTGCACCACTGTTCTTTGTCTTAATTCTTAGAATGATAAGATCAATAAAAGCCAAACAAATAGAAGCGAAATAGTACAAATAGAGTGAGCGTTATGTTCACTCTATTTACTAGACAAAATAAAAGGAGCCTAGGCTCCTTTTATTTTTACTTATTGTTTGTATTTCTATAAAAATGCACGGTACGGCAATTCTGGATCATTTTTAAATATATCAGCAAAGCCTCTAAAGTGTTGGTAATGCATACGGCCTTTATCGGTTGGGTACGTATAGCGACCACCTACCTGCCAGAAGAAAGGTGCAAACCCATATTGCAGACGCTCTTTTTTCATATTCCATAGCATCTCAATTTCGCGCGGATCATTTTGGAAGTTTGCCCAAATATCATGGTGGAATGGCACAACAACTTCACAATTTAAAGACTCAGCCGCACGCAAAATATCAGAAGAGGTCATTTTATCTGTCACCCCTCTTGGGTTTTCACCGTAAGAAAGTAACGCCACATCAATTTTATAATCATTACCATGCTTCGCGTAATAGTTAGAGTAATGAGAATCACCAGAGTGGTAAACAGAGCCACCGGTTGTTTCAACTAAGTAGTTCACTGCGCGGTCATCCATACCATCTAAAATGCTCTTATCTAAAGACGATGTCCCTTCTGGAAGCGTTACTAACGCTGTACGATCGAACGCATCTAATACTTTAATTGTGACGTCTTTAATGCTAATTTCGTCGCCAACACGCGCAATCACGCAGCGATCTTCAGGCACTCCCCACTTCATCCATAAATCAACACACGCTTTAGGGCCGATGAATTTAACGTGATCTTCGCAGTTTTGTAAAACAGCCGCCGCGACATTAATATCAATATGATCACCATGATCATGAGAGGCCATCACTGCATCAATCTCTTTAATCGCAAACGGGTCTAGAGGAAAAATCGCTGTACGCAAGTTAGGTTGCAACGCTTCAACTCCGCCCATACGCATCATCTGATGCTGGTTTTTCATTTTTTGTACTTGCTGAGTTTTTTTACCCGTACCACACCAAAAATCCATTGATAGGTTTGCGCCACCTTCAGATTTTAGCCAGATACCGGTACACCCTAACCACCACATAGAGAAAGTATTTGGTTGCACAACCGTTTGCTCGATCTCTTCATTCAACCAAGTGCCCCACTCTGGAAATGTATTTAGAATCCATGACTCGCGAGTAATTTCATTTACGTTGCTCATATATTATACCTTCTATTTCTTAATTTTTATTTTATGTAGGGTGCTAGGTGTCTTAATTAGAGATTAAGACACTTTGCTTATTTAATAATATTTATGTATTAAGCTATTTAAAATTCAATATTAGTTCTGATTAAACTAAAATAACTTTTGTACCTTGCTTTTCAATTGCTCGAATAACGTCAGGATCGGCATTTTTCCCCGTCACGATAATGTCTATTTGTGTGACTGAACAAAATAACATTCCTGTTCTTTGGCCTATTTTGGAACTGTCTACCACAACGACTAATTTATCAATTTGTTGCAACATCTGCTGCTCAGCAACCGCTGTCAACATGTCTGCTTTATACAAGCCAGCTTCCGTCAATCCCTTACCAGAAGTAAACATCCAGTTGCCCGCATAACCGCTCAGTGAGTTAGGTGCCGGATTTAAAAAGATCCCTTTGGCTTTGTTATATTGGCCGCCCAAAATAATCAAATCATCATGATCTTCGTTGATTAAGTAACTCACCAATGGAAAATAATTGGTTACAATTTGCACGTCATCGCTACACAATTGCTGACCCAGTAAGAAAGCCGTAGAACCACAGTTCACAACCACACTATCGCCTGGTTGACATAACGCCGCTGCCGCTTTCGCGATCAATGCTTTCTCTTCATAAAACTCAGTGCTGTTGATATTTAAAGGTGACCATTTGCTTTTGAAACTCTCAATACGCTCAGCACCGTTACGCACTTTCTTTAGCTTGCCGATCTCATCCAGCTTTGAAATATCTCGCCTTGCTGTCGCAGGAGAAACATTAAAGTTATCAATGATATTGGAAACACTGATTGTCTGCTTATCTTCCAATAGCGACAAAATCCCATTGTGCCTTTGAACTTCATTCATCTTAAACGCTCGATTCATCTTAATGATGATTTGATGACTTACTTTGATTATTTATGATTCTAGTAATCATAGAAGTGATTGTCAATGCTCTTGCAAATGGATCTCAATTAGAGGTTAAAAAACGAGGTTTAAATCACAAACAATCATAAGGTATTGATTTTAATGGATTTTACTGTTTTCCAGTGATCATAATCTCGTTTATGAGCTTTGCTAACAAGAATAATTGATTCACGTCAAAGTAATCACAATCGAGCATTGCATGATTACTTTTGATTGTTAAAGTCTGACTCGTGAGCAAAAAAATAGTAACTAAATCCTACAAACCATAAAAACAACAAATATTATTAGGGGTAAAGATATGGAGTTCATTTACGATATTTTCTATATTTTTTACAGTCAGGTAATGACCAAAGCACCATTGTTGCTCGGGTTAGTGACTTGTCTGGGATATATACTTCTCAAACGGGATGCCACAACGGTCATCTCGGGTTCAATAAAAACCATTGTCGGCTTCATGATTGTACAAGTGGGTGCAGGCACGCTGGTTGCAGGTTTTAAACCTGTCATTGCGAAGATGAGTGAAATTCACGGCCTTACTGGTTCAGTGATAGACCCGTATACAACCATGATGGCAACCATGGAAACCATGGGGGATAACTACTCTTGGGTTGGATACGCTGTATTACTGGCGTTAGGACTCAATATCCTTCTGGTTGCGTTTCGTCGTATAACCGGTATTCGAACTATCATGCTAACGGGACACATCATGTTCCAACAAGCGGGTTTGATTGCGGTATTTTACTTCGTACTAGGCACTAGCATGTGGGAGACCATCATATATTCCGCTATTTTAATGGCGCTATATTGGGGTATCTCGGCAAACATCATGTTCAAACCTACCCAAGAAGTCACTGGCGGGGCTGGTTTTTCCATTGGTCACCAACAGCAGTTTGCATCGTGGATTGCGGTGAAAGTTGCACCAAAACTAGGCGACAAAAATGACAGTGTTGATCATATAAAGCTGCCGAAATGGCTGCATATTTTCCACGACAGTATCGCCGCTACTACCCTTGTAATGACGGGCTTCTTCGGCATTATTCTTCTTTCTTTTGGCCTTGATAACCTGCAAGACATGGCAGGCAAAACACATTGGCTAATCTACATTTTTGAAACCGGTCTTAAGTTCGCCGTTGCTATCCAAGTTATCGTTACTGGCGTACGTATGTTTGTTGCCGAGCTTTCTGAAGCCTTCAACGGTATTTCACAAAGACTGATCCCAAATGCGGTACTGGCGATTGATTGTGCGGCGATTTATGCCTACTCACCAAATGCGATGGTATTCGGTTTCATGTGGGGCGCGGTAGGTCAATTTACAGCTGTACTCGCAATGCTTGCCTTTGATGCACCAATCATGATTATCCCAGGCTTCATCCCAATGTTCTTCTCTAACGCCACCATAGGTGTGTTCGCAAACCACTTTGGCGGTTGGAAAGCGGTTATGAAGATCTGTTTTGTGATGGGTATTATCGAAGTCGTTGGTTCGGCTTGGGCAATCCATATCTTTGCTCAATCAGGTACTGAGTTTAATGGCTGGATGGGCATGGCCGATTGGGCATTAGTCTTCCCTCCTGTGATGCAAGGTCTGTCAGGTTCAGGTCTATTCTTCTTCCTTATTTTAGCTCTTGCTGGTGTCTATATGTACTTTGCATCAAAACAGCTACGCGCTGAAGAAGACGCTGAAATGGAAACTCAAACCATGACAGCAGTTACCCCAGAAGGCATCGAAGTTGAACTGCCTGTGCAACAAGCATCAACACAAGCAAGCCAAACATCAACTGTAAGCACTGAAAACCAAGCACCGGTTCGCATCTTAGTCTGCTGTGGTTCAGGTCAAGGCTCGTCAATGATGTGTTCCAAGAAAATCAAAGAGTATTTAGATAAGCAAGGCGTTCCAAGCACCACCTTTAATAGCGCTATTACTGATTATAAATCTCACCTTTCTTCATTCGACATCATTGTTACCTCTGTTGCTCTAGCTGAAAAAATTACTGGGCTACCAGAAGGCAAACAACAACTTGCAGTGAAGAATATGATTATGGTGAAAACCTTTGGTGATGAACTGGTTTCATTAATCAAAAATAATTTTCATAAGTAGTCACTAAAAATCTAAATAACAACCGCTCAGTGGGATACGCCCGCTGAGCTATAAAAATAAATGAAAAGATGGGTAAGACTATGAACTTAAAAGAATCTCTAATCCACAACCACTCTATCCTACTCAATGCAAAAGCAGACGATTGGAAGCAAGCCATTAAATTGGGTACCGATGTTTTAGTTAAAGCCAATGTTGTTGAAGAGCGTTATTACGATGCCATCGTCAGCGCCGTTGCCGAAGAAGGCCCATACATCTGCATTCATGATGCTTTTGCTCTCTCCCACTCTCGCCCTGAAGATGGCGTAATAAAAACTGGCTTTGCATTAACCGTCTTAGAAACTCCGGTGTTTTTTGATGGTGTAGATGAGCCTATTGATGTGCTGGTTACTTTGGCTGGCAAAGACTCCGAAGAACATATTGAAGGCACCATGCAAATCGCAAATCTGATTGAATTTGATGAAGATTTTTCTTTGCTTAGAGCCTGTAAAACGGCCAACGATGTTGCGCAATTAATTGATGCTGCACTTGCCGCTGTAGAAGGCGAAGCCGCTTAAGGAGATAACATGCCAGTATGTCATACACCTTCTATATATCACGATCTCAAACAGCGTGTTCTAGAAGCCAATTTGCAACTGCCAAAATATGGCTTGGTCACTTTTACTTGGGGCAATGTTTCTGAAATTGACCGCCAACTGGGCGTGATTGCGATTAAGCCATCGGGAGTGGAATACGATGATATGACGATCAACCACATTGTGGTGGTTGATCTAGGTGGCGCAATCATTGAAGGAGAGTTAAACCCCTCTAGCGACACTGCCACGCATATAGAAATCTATAAAGCCTTTCCCAACGTTGGTGGCGTTGTGCACACTCATTCGCGCAGTGCGACAATTTGGGCGCAAGCAGGTATAGATATTCCAGCACTTGGTACCACTCATGCTGACTATTTTTACGGTGATATCCCCTGCACTCGTCGTCTATCTAACACCGAAATTGCTCAGGAATATGAAAGAAATACTGGCCTTGTCATCGTGGAAGAGTTTTCTCAACGCCGCATTGATCCTATGGCTGTCCCTAGCGCCATTGTTGCTGGGCATGCACCATTTTCTTGGGGGAAAAATGCTAAAGATGCAGTGCACAATGCGGTAGTACTAGAAGAAATATCCGCCATGGCGCTTGCCACCAGAGCGCTCAATAGTGGCATCAAACTGCAACCTGAACTGTCCGATAAACACTACTTACGTAAGCATGGCGAAAATGCTTATTACGGACAGGAGAGGCATTAACCAATAAGGGTTAACGCCATATATGAGAGCCAATTTTATGTATAAAGTGTTAGCGTTAGATCTTGATGGTACAGTGCTGACCGATAAGCACACCATCCACCCCAAAGTAAAACAAGCCATTGCGGATTTAAAGCGCGATTATCATGTGGTCATAGTGACAGGACGACATCATACCGCCGCCAGACCTTACTATTATGAGCTCGGGCTAGGTACTCCAATCATCTGCTGCAATGGCACCTATATTTATGACTATCACAATGAAGCCATACTGCAGCAAAATGCCATCAGCCATTTTAATGCATTAACGTTTATTGATTTAGCGGAAGAGTTTCAACTGAAAATGGTCATGTACATTACCGATGCTATGACCTATTCCAACTACAACCCATTTGAATACATGTTGGCATTGGAAAGCTGGGCAGAAACCGCCCCTGAAGCGCATCGCCCCAAAATTTATCGAGTTAATTCATTTATTGAAGCCGCGAATAAGACCCAATATATCTGGAAGTTCGTCGTCGAAGGCGATCAGCAATCCATTGATATCCTCATGCAACACTCATGGATAAAAGCCAACTTTAATGGGGAGCGTTCATGGGCAAATCGAATTGATTTTTCTGCCACAGGAAACAACAAAGGCCTACGTCTAGCTGAGTATGTCGAGCGATTAGGTTATCAAGCCTCACAAGTCATCGCAGTCGGTGACAATCACAATGATATCTCCATGCTCGAATACGCAGGATTAGGCGTTGCAATGCAAAATGCTGATGACCTCGTCAAATCTTACGCACAGAAAGTGTGCCCAACAGACAACAATTGCGATGGTTTAGCCCATCTATTACGTGAACAATTAAAAGGATAACCCATGACTAAACCAATGATTCAAATCGCCCTAGATCAAACCAACCTAGCCGCGGCTATAGAAGTAGCTAATAACGTGGAAAGCTTTGTCGATGTAATTGAAGTTGGAACGATTCTCGCTTTTGCTGAAGGGATGAACGCGGTATCCACATTACGTAAAAATCATCCCAATCACATTCTGGTCTGTGATATGAAAACAACCGATGGCGGAGCGATTTTAGCGCAGATGGCCTTTGAAGCTGGCGCTGACTGGATCACCGTTTCCGCAGCGGCTCATATCGCGACAATTGATGCATGTAAAAAAGTGGCCGATAAATTTGACGGTGAAATCCAAATTGAAATTTATGGAAACTGGACCATGCAAGATGCGCAATCTTGGGTTGATTTAGGTATTTCACAAGCCATTTATCATCGCTCTAGAGATGCTGAGCTTGCAGGTGTCGGTTGGACCGAAGAAGACTTAGTCAAAATGCGCGCCCTGTCAGAGTTAGGTATCGAGCTATCAATTACTGGCGGCATAGTCCCAGAAGACTTGTACTTATTTGAAGGCATCAAAGCCAAAACCTTTATTGCAGGACGCGCTCTTGCCGGTGACAAAGGCAAGCAAACAGCAGAGGCATTAACAGCCCAAATTAATCGCTACTGGAATTAGGTGTCGATATGTATACAAACTTATCACGTCATCGTGTAGGGCTATATGAAAAAGCACTGCCTAATACTATGGGTTGGGAAGAAAAGCTCATCACAACCAAACAGCTCGCATTTGATTTTTTAGAGATTTCGATTGATGAATCCGATGAACGTCGCAGTCGACTTGATTGGACTGATGAGGAGATCTACACGCTAAGAAGGCTTTGTGAAAAACACCAGATTCCTCTGCAATCTATGTGTTTAAGTGCTCACCGAAAGTTCCCGTTTGGCTCAGCTGATCCAGATATTAGAGAGCAAGCGGTAATCCACATGCAAAAAGCCATTACCTTGGCTTACAAGTTGGGTATTCGCACTATTCAGCTTGCCGGTTACGATGTCTATTATGAGCCCGCAAATCAAGAGACTCATCAACGTTTTATCGAAGGCATGAAGCTTTGTGCCCAACTTGCTGAGCGCGCTGGGGTCATGTTGGCTGTAGAGATCATGGATACTGACTATCTAAACTCTTTGAGTAAATTTGAAGTATTAAATAGAGAAATCAATTCACCATACTTTACCGCCTACCCAGATGTGGGCAACATTTCTGGCTGGAACTATGACATTGTCACTGAGCTGAAATTAAGTAAACCTCATATCACCCAGATCCACTTAAAAGATACGTATAAAGTCACCTCTGACTACCAAGGACAGTTCAGAGATCTCATTATTGGTGAGGGTGAGGTGAACTTTAATGCTATTTTTAACACCCTTAAAGAAACGGAATGTTACGTACCATTAGTAATAGAAATGTGGGCGCATGATGACAACTGGAGAAAAAACATCATTACAGCTCAAAGACGTTTAAATGAGGCTTGTAGCCATGCTCAATTGCCTTGGTTATTTGAACTCAACCCAGATACTTGCTTAAAAGCTATCTTTCATTAAATACGAGCTTAGGCAATTTATGCACTTGCACAAATTGCCTTTACTTTCCTAGCTGCAAATCAGTATAAATTTGATAGGACACTTGATAGTTGTAGTTTCTGGCGATTCTTTGCGAAAAAAACAGCTGTGGTAGCTCGAACAAAAACAGAGCGATAAAAAACCAAATACCCCAACTTTCTCCAAGCATAAACCCCACTAGTGCCAAAATAGACCCCAGTAATTCAGCGACAAAAAGCCAATACCTTTTTAGGTAGCAATGATGAATGCCAAATAGGAAAAACCAATTTAAACAGGCATAGGTATCGGGATCTTTAAGTTGTTTAGATTGCTGCTGAAAATAAGATTTTCGATGGCGATCAGACAGTTGAGCAACCAGTAAACGCAGTTGCTCTTCTTTATGCTCAACCTTCTCCAATGAATCATAAAAATGCATCAAGGTACCTTATCCACGATTTTTTCGACTAAATCAGGTTGGCTACAGCGTTTAATCCGAGCCAAACCTAACTGCCAGCCCTTTAGAGCCCCATACTTTTGAATACATTGCTTCGTATATTCAGAGCAGGTCGGCTCAAAATTGCACTCAGTATTAAAATATCGCCGAGAGCCACCGCCTGCTTGATAACGCTTAATCAATGCTAAAGAGATAATCTTAAGCAATATTAGCGCCCTAAAGTAATGATGGCAGCTTCTCGTGACCAAAATAACCAAAAGCGTTTATGTTCAATAACTTGAAACACTAACTGCCAACCATCTTGTGCGTATTTATTAAGTTCTGCCTCAATTTTTTGCATAGGTAAACCGCTTGAGCCTAACAAAATAGTGCCACAACCACCCTCTACAATATGAACCACTTTGTACTCAATAAATCTCATTGATAATTATCCTTATTTGCTGAAATAGATATTGCTTATAAACAAAATCTTACTCCAATTTAACCTAAGTTATAACCTTAACTTTTTACTATTAAGGACAGATGAACATATAATTTTCTTTATTAACAAACAGATACAAACATCACTCGCTATCTAGAATAGATAAAATATATTCTAGAATTCATATTTCATAATAACCCTATGATAAAAAAAGAAAACTACGCCTGAATTCGAAAAGTAAAGTTGCGTAAGCTATGCTCAATTTTAACAATGTTAATATTGTTAATAAATAAACATTCGCAGGGGTAAAAAATATGAATATAAAACCGATAAAAATTGGTGTCTTGTTGAGTCTATTAACAATATTGTTTGGTTATGGACTAGGTTGTATATTTGGTGCAGCAAATAGTAGTATGAAAGATTATTTTCACGAACAAGTTTATGTCGTACATGCCGATAACTTCTCTAATGTGAAAGATCAAGATACTGCATTTTCTAAAGCCAAAGATTACATTAAGCGTGCTCACCTACACTCTGCTGCAATGGGTACAGCCTCACTAGTGACGATCTTAGCTCTAGGCTTTTGCAACATCTCAGATAAAAAGAAAAAAGTTGTGAGTACAGTGACAGGCTTAGGTGCATCAGGTTACGGCGTCTTTGTATGGACATTAATGGCTTTTGTCACACCAATGATTGGCAAATCCGCAGCTCACGAAGCCATCGCAATTCTCGCCATACCGACAGGTTTAGCACTGGTTTTTGGTACTATGGCAACCATATATTACGTCTTCAAAGAGTAATAGTTGTACAAGTCTAAAATAGCGATTGAGCTCAATCGCTATTTTTATTTACCACTATCTATTCAAACAATGAATTTAATTCACTCTCTAAATACAACTTCAATCTAAATTATATTTTACTGTATTGAGCAATATTAATATCACCTTAGTAAAATTCTACTGTGAATTACTCTGTTCAAAAACTCACTTCAATATCCCGCTAAGAAATACCTTTAGTTTCATAGCGTAAGCACTAATCACCACTAATTACTCATACCTATTAATCAATAGTAGCCCCGATCCCCAATCGATCTAGATCACATAAAATGCCATTATCTAATGTACATTCACATTCATTTTGTTTGCTTGAACAAGTAGCGTAACAGGGACAATTTTCTGCTCTCAATAACCTTAATTGTTCAATTATCAAGATCGAATAATCAATATATTTTAATTTGTGATCAAACAAACATATCCTAACTTAGAGGCTTTTTTTTTAAATCCACCTAACTATTATGTATGACAATAATACATACATGGGGTTACATTATGAAAAAGAGTCTCGTTATAGCTGGTTCGCTTTTATTTGCAGTACCTGCTTTTGCCAACATCAATAGCAATGGGGTTTCTCACCCAGTGCCTGCTGACAAGTTTGATATGACCAACTGGAAAATCACCATTCCTTCTGATATCAACAAAGATGGCAAAGTAGATGAAATTGAAGGCGTAGCAATGCTTAGCTACTCACACGACGATTTCTTTCATCTTGATAAAGACGGCAACCTAGTTTTTGAAGTACAAAACAAAGCTATTACTACTAAAAACTCTAAGAATGCTCGTTCTGAACTGCGTCAAATGCCTCGTGGTGCTAACTTCGATAACATTCTGACGGATTCAAAACTAAACCAGTGGGCTCTATCTAGCCACCCTCAAGCAGATCAATACAGCGCTGTTGGCGGAACGTTAGAAGCAACATTGAAAGTTAACCATGTTTCTATTCACGCTAAATACCCAGAAAAATACCCAGCATTCTCTGTTGTTGTAGGCCAAATTCACGCTAAGAAACACAATGACCTGATCAAAGCAGGTACTGGATATGGTCACGGCAACGAACCATTGAAAATTTTCTACAAAAAATTCCCTGGTCAAAAATACGGTTCAGTATTCTGGAACTACGAGCGTAACCTAGCGAAAAACGATCCAAATCGCCAAGACATCTCATACCCAGTATGGGGTAACACTTGGGAAAACACCGCAGCACCTGGTAAAGCAGGTATCGCACTTGGTGAAGAATTTAGCTACGCGGTGAAAGTTGAAGGCACTATGATGCACCTAACTTTCAATACAGCAAGACACGATACAGTGACTTACGATATCGACCTAAGCAAAGGTATTGATAAGAAAGACCATGCAACAGGTTATGCTGAAGATGATTTCTACTTCAAAGCCGGTGCATACGGTCAATGTAGCGTACAAGAAAAACACCCTGTTTGGGGCCCTGGCTGTGCAGGTACTGGTGACATCACTATCGACAGACAAAATGGCGACTACAACAGTGTGACCTTCTCTGCCTTGAAACTAAATGGTAAGTAATATTGTAAAACTCCTTCCTAGCAATATTTAACTCCCCACTTTGGCCTTTCACGCACCTACCGTGGAAGGCCTTTTTTTGTTCTTATTCTTTTCTTTTCCTAAACAATAAAACTCATACCAATCACACTAATTAAGTGATCAGAAATAGCGCAGGAAAAATGCTCGAGAACAAGGCAGAATTTTTCGATAAGTAGTTATTCTACAATCAAAAATTCTAACGCCGTTATCGAGTATTTTAACAAGCTAGAATGAGCAGTTATTTAGTACGATTGGTATCAATCCAGCTTCAAAAACTGTCTTACCCTTGGCGAGTCAGGATCGGTAAAGAATTTCTGAGGCGGGCTTTTTTCTATTAATATCCCTTTTTCTAGAAACACCACTTGGTTAGATACATTTCTCGCGAACTCCATCTCATGAGTCACCACCACCATGGTGTATCCCTCTTTTGATAACTTCTGCATAACCAATAGCACCTCATCCACCAGCTCAGGATCCAGCGCTGAGGTTGGCTCATCAAACAGTAAAACCTCTGGCTCCATTGCCAGCGCCCGAGCAATAGCAACGCGCTGTTTCTGACCGCCAGAAAGCATGCTGGGGTAACTATCCAATTTGTGTGACATGCCTACTTTTTCTAACTGCACTTTTGCTATCGCTTCCGCCTCTGGCTTGGACATTTTCTTAACGTGTAATAAAGCTTCCATCACGTTTTTTAGTACGGTTAAATGTGGCCAAAGGTTAAAGCCTTGAAACACCATTCCAATGCGCTCTCGCATTTTCGCTAATTCGCGATACTTCAGAGGCTTATTGGTTTTAGGATTAATGCCTACGCGCTCTTCTGCAACATGAATGGTGCCTCTCTCGGGCTGCTCAAGCCAGTTCATGCAGCGTAGCAATGTGGATTTTCCTGAGCCCGAAGAACCTAAAATACTGACAACCTCACCTTTCTTAATGGTTAAATTGATGTCTCTTAACACCTCAATGCCATCGAATTGCTTTGATAGGTTAAACACCTTCACAATATCTTCCGCCGCTATTGCAGGCTCAGTTGACTTAACAGGCAACTCAACAACAGAGGCCGCCTCTTCATACGATTCAACTGATGGGGTTTCTCTATTCTGATTAAGCATGACTTAGCCCTCTTTCCTGAACTTTATTTAGCGTAATTTTAGATAGCTGTTCAATGACGATACTGATCAGCCAATACAAAGCGATGGCGACAATAAACGCATTCAGCGGGATGAAATAAGTAGATTGAATACTATTGGCCGCAGCGGTGATTTCCCCTACCGTGATAATGCACAAAAAGGCGGTATCTTTGAGGCAAATAATCAACTGATTCGCTATCAAAGGCACAGATTTAAACAACACATTCGGAACGACAACACGAGTGAATATTTTAAACTTAGAAAATCCGCACGCTTGCGCGGCCTCGATGTATCCTGAATCTAACCCCTTGCGAATACCGCGAAAAATTTCGCAGAAATACGTACCGTGATAAAGGCTTAGTGAAATAACCCCTGCGGTAAATGCATCCATACGAATGCCCACTTGCGGTAAGCCGTAGTACAACAAATACGCCAAAATCAAAAAAGGCAATGTACGCATAATATTGATGGCTAACACCACCCCAGCTTTTAATCCCTTTGCGCCATTTTCTAATACATACAGCAATACCATTCCTAAGCCAAAGCTCACCAGTGATGCAATGATGAACAGCAGAAAAGTGTTGCCAAACCCAGAGATAAATATCTCCTTTTGCTGCCAGATGATTTCCCATTCACTCATAATGACTCCTTAATGTGGTGGTCTTAGCTGGTTAAATAGTCAGCTTTACGTTCCGCAATCTGCTGCGCCTTAATCAACATACCGATGATCAGCATATACAGTACGCCAGCACACAAGATAGGCAGCAAAGGCTCATAGGTCACAGCGGCAATTCGGTTGGTCACTCGCGTTAAATCAACCACGCCAATGACAGCAATGGCTGGGCTTCCCTTGATCAAAAAAGACATTTCATTAACCAGAGCAGGAAGACTCATAATCACCATTTGCGGAAACATAATGCGTCGAAAATAGGTTAGGCGCTGCATACCCAAAGCTTCCGCCGCCTCTTTTTGACCGTTAGAAAAATTGATGAAGGCATTTCTCCAAATCTCTGCATTAAATGCCGCGGTATTCAGGGTTAAACATAAAATGGCTGAAAAATGTTTATCTAAGTTAATGCCAAAAGAAGGGAAAGAGAGAAAAATAAACAAAGCTAAAGTCACTAAAGGCGTTGCTCTTGCCCAGCTGACATACACCCCGAGCACTTGATCAATGATAGGCAGTTTAGCCATTCTCAACAGAGCAATCACAAGCCCGATGACAACCCCTAAAGCAATAGAAACCATTGATATCCATGCCGTTGTCCATGCCCCATGAAACAATTGCATCCATGCGTAGTAATCCATATACACCTACTTGTCTGCTTGACTCATTAAACGGATATAAAAAGTAGGACCAAGGCCAACACAGTGTCAGAAATCTCTCAGCCAAGGTCGCTACAACGAAGATAATGGGGAATTAGTGCACCGCCGTTAGCTTGCGGTACTGCTCAACTGACACAATCGCCTCTGTCGGTAAGTCATCAAAAGACTCTCCAAACCATTTCTCCTGCAGTTCAGCCAAACGGCCAGTCTGTTTAAGGTGAGCAAAAAACTCACTCAGATACGCCAACAGTTCTGGGTGGCCCTTAGGCACAGGCCAGCTGACAAAACCTGGGCCTGAAACAGCCTCACCTTTCTTAAAGATCTTCGATTTGGCTTTAACCACTTCATTGACTGAGACCACGCTATTTATGACATAGTCCAAACGGCCATTGGCAAGGTCAGCATACGCTTCAGGGTAAGATTGATACTCAACCACTTTTCCGAGTTTTTTACCTTGAGACTCAAGCATGGCCTTTAGCTCAGGCAATCTTTCAAGTAATGCACTGCCCGCTTGTAGACCTAGAGTTTTACCGTCTAAATCACTGATTGTACTAGTACTGTCATCCTTAGCTCTTGCTATAAAGTAGTGCTGTGCTGACGCAATCGGTGGCGTAAAATCAAAAACTTTTAGGCGAGCATCAGTGATAATCGCCCCGGTCAATGCCAAGTCATACTGACCGGCGGACACAGAGGCAAGCAATCCTGTCCAAGGTAAAATATCTTGCTTCACCTCAAACTGAGAGTAGTTACGAAGCTCGTCCAGTAGGTCTTTGTTAATGCCGGTTGCTTTGCCTTGCGCAATAAAATTAAAGGGAGAGTAGTTATCCTCGGTAGCCACTTTTAACCCTGCACTGGCAAATGATGGCATTTCATCCGCGATGGCTAAGCTAGACATACCTAAAGTCATTGTTGTGACTGCAATCGCTAGCCATTTTGTCATTCCTTGTCTCATCATTCTTTCCTTGCTGTATTTTGTGGACACCTTCACTTTAGAGATGAGACAGCTTGATGGGTTAGATCCAATTATCAAAACCGCTTGGGACAGCATGTTAAAACAGCCGAATAATACCAAAGAGGTAGATTGGCTCATTTATTGCAACGACTAACGTAATACCATGAGTAACCAATATAGGGAGATTGACTCTATGGCGATCAATTACAGCTGTTTCATTGAATTTGATAGTAAAAGAAGCCTGCAAGAACAAGTTCGTGAATATTTAGTTAAGGCCATACTTGAAGGTATCTTCTCGGTCGATGAGGCTCTCCCCTCCTGTCGCAAGCTCTCCAGTCAATTGAAAGTATCTCGCAATACTGTGTCATTGGTGTACGAGGGATTAGCGGATGATGGTTACCTGATCAGTAAGCCAAGAAGTGGTTACTATCTGTCTGAAAAATA
The DNA here is from genome assembly GCF_024346975.1 of Vibrio neonatus. Taxonomy (NCBI): domain Bacteria; kingdom Pseudomonadati; phylum Pseudomonadota; class Gammaproteobacteria; order Vibrionales; family Vibrionaceae; genus Vibrio; species Vibrio neonatus. Next base: position 2,106,927 of record NZ_AP024885.1, read on the forward strand.
TAGATTTAGACAACAGGAAGTAGAAGATGAGTTGGATCATTATGAAGCAGATAATCCAGTAAGTGCACCAAACTGGGCCAGTAAACTAAAAATATCCACCGACCGATTTCCACGTATTGTAAAGCCTTCACATTGGAGCTGTTATCAATACCCATTTATTTACGGTCAGCCCAGTATCAACGATTTTCCCTTAGCGCAATGGCGTGAATCGACACGCAAAGTGATTGCCGATCCTAACGATCATGGCTGGTTGTGTGACAAGGTAGATAAAGATGTGGAGTTGCTTGTTGAACAAATTCGCACTCGTGTTCTTCCGCAACGGGGAATTCATGCTAAAAGTGATGAGATTCTGATCACAATAGGCTCACAAAATGCCTTGTATTTAGTCTCTCAATTACTGATGGACAAAGGTTCTCGAGTTGGCGTTGAGAACCCCGGCTACAAAGAAGCAAACAATATTTTTGGCCTTTCTGGAGCGCAGCTCCACCCGCATACCGTTGATGAAGAAGGCTTAGTGCTCAATCAACTCTCCGCTATGTGTGACTACTTTTATGTCACTCCTAGCCATCAAGCTCCTACAGGAGTGACCATGAGCAAACAGCGTCGCAATGAATTATTGCAACAAGCACGAAAAAACGACGCCATCATTATTGAAGACGATTATGACTCTGACAGTAATTCTGAATGGGCACCTTTACCCGCGCTTAAAGCCCATGATAAAGACAATAGAGTCATTTATGTCAGCAGCTTCTCTAAGGTACTCGCTCCGGGGTTACGCCTTGGCTATATTGTTGCTCCTGAAGAGCTGATCTACGAACTGCGTACATTACGACGTTTAATGTATCGACACCCACCAAGTCGAGTGCAAATGGAAATGGCGCATTTTATCTCGCAAGGCTATTACGACAGTTTTCTTCGTCGCTTCAAAGAGAACACACGTCAGCGCTGGCAAACCATTAATGACGCCGTTGAGCACTATCTTCCGGATTGTGCTCGGCTGGCTAAAAATCACTACAGCAACGCATTGTGGTTAGAAACGCCAAACCAAATGAGTAGTCAGCGCCTCGCATCTCGCGCCTTATCCGGTGGCGTACTCATAGAGACGGGGTATTCGCACTTTATGGACCACAAGCAGTCTCACCCCGAAACCAATACCTTTTTTAGGCTCGGGTTTCATGCCATAGATAAAGCGCTCATTACTCCCGGAATTGAACAGTTGGCTAAAGTGATACGCAATTAACGCACCTTAATAGCGGTATCAATAGCGATAAAATAATAACACCAAGACAGATGTCTTGGCGTTTTTAAGATAGGCGTTAATCTCTAATAAGCGTTTAATCAAGCTCAGCCAGAGCTTGGCTAATGATAGCAACACCTTGCGCAATCTCATTTGGCTTAATGATCAACGGCGGAGCAACATGAATTCGATTATTCACAATAAAGGTCAATAGCCCTTTTTCCGTCATATTCGCTTTTAGAGAAGCAATCTTACTGTTGCTCAACGGCTCACGAGTCGCTCTATCTTCCACCAGCTCTAATGCCCAAAACATGCCTTTACCACGAATATCACCAATGCTCTGATGTTGCTCCATTAGCTCAATTAATGCGGGCCCTAACACCTTATTTCCAATCTCATCGGCATAGCGAACAATGCCCTCTTCTTCCATTGCATCTAAAGTGGCCACGATCGCTGACATAGCCAATGGATGCCCAGAATAAGTAAGGCCCCCCATAAAGAAATTACTTTTAAAGTATTCCGATATTGCTTCGCTGACTATCACACCACCGGCGGGTACATAACCAGAGTTCACCCCCTTAGCAAAGGTGATTAAATCAGGAGCTACATTAAAGTGTTCAAAGGCAAACCAGCGGCCTGTTCGACCAAACCCAACCATGACTTCATCAAAAATAAGCTGAATACCATGCTCGGTTGCAAGCTCTCTAACCCCTTGCAAGTAACCTTCTGGTGGTAACAAAAAGCCCGCTGTTCCCGGAATGGTTTCAAGGATAATCGCGGCAATGGCGTGCGGGCCTTCGCACTCAATAACACGTTTTAGATGTTGCAGAGCGCGTTCACACTCTTGCGCTTCGGTATGCGCGTTAAACTCGGTGCGATATAAGTAGGGATTAAAAAAATGCACATGCCCACGGCTGTATTCATTGGGTACTCGGCGAAAATCCCCAGTCGCGGCAATCGCGCTCCCCGTATTACCATGGTAGGAACGATAGGCTGACAACACCTTATCACGACCAGTGAACTGTCTTGCCATACGGATAGCATTTTCATTGGCATCTGCGCCTGCATTAGTAAAAAACACCTTTTTAAAGTTGCTCGGCGCTCTGTCTAAAATACGCTTAGCCGCCTCACCACGGGTAATATTAGCCGTAGCGGGAGCAATAGTGACTAAGGTTTCTGCCTGCGCTTTAATCGCATCAATGACCTTAGGATGCTGATGACCAATATTGGTATTCACCAACTGACTGCTGAAATCGAGATATTGCTTGCCCTCAAAGTCCCATAAGGTACACCCCTGAGCACCTGCGATTGCAATCGGTGGCGCTGACTCTTGTACTGACCAAGAGTGGAAGACATTCTTGTCTAATTCTACGACGTACTGATTTGAACCCTCTGTACCAAAGCCATCCATATTCATTCTCCTGTGCGATACCTAGACCATGTCGTTGTACTTGTTGTGTCCCAATATTTTGGCGATAAGTGATACGAAAGGCGTAGGGGCAGTTTAAAAAAAGCCTTGGGTCAGGCAACAACAAAGCTCTGCCTCAAACAATCTTTACAACTGGCTCTATGGCGAAACCCAATGCCTGATTACATTGATGAAATAAACAAATGACAGGTGAATGAGCATGGGGTTAGCAGCAGTATTAGTCTTCTTTGCAGGTATTGTCAGAGGGTACTGCGGCTTTGGTTTTGCCATTATTGCCGCCTTGTGTCTTAGCTTTATTTACTCCCCCTTTGACTCTATTGCCATTGCTTTGAGCTTAGATTTATTGAGTAGCTTAGGACTACTTCGCGGAGTGAAACAAGAAATAAACAAGCGACTGCTGGTTTTGCTGATTGTAGGAATGCTAGGGGCAATACCACTTTCCTTGCTATTTATTACGCAGGTGTCAGCCTATCAATTAAAAATGATGATCGCCGGCTTATCTTTGCTTGCAGGTGCATTGATCATGCTTAATTTGAAAATGAACTGGTTAAACCAACGTTATGCTTTATTAGCTGGTGCTATCTCAGGTTTTAGTATGACTACAGCCTCTGCCGGTGGCCCGCCTCTAGTGTTATACCTGTTAAATCTATCCCTTAACGCCCGCGAGTTAAGGGCAACGGCTATTGTATTTTTTATCTTCAGCTCAACGGCGTCATTAATGGGATTGCTGTACGTGGGCGCTATCTCTACTCACTCTATACAGTTTAGCTTGCTGCTCTTTCCTGCTGCCATGATTGGCAACCTTGTGGGTAAGAAGCTGTTTCGTCAGTACCCAAATCCATCACCCAGAAAAACCATAGCGCCTATTTTAATGCTATTAGCGCTACTCACTATTTTATTTTAAAAAGGAATTCAGCATGAAAAAGATCGCATTTATCACAGGTGCCACCTCAGGCTTTGGCAAGGCAGCCGCACACCGATTCGCCAAAGAAGGTTGGTCATTGGTGCTGTCCGGTCGCCGCTTAGAGCGACTCTTAGATTTAAAAGAAGAGCTCTGCGTACCGGTACATATAATACAACTGGATGTGCGTGATGCAGAGGCGGTAAAGCAAGCGGTCGATACGTTACCCGATGAGTTTTCAGCTGTGACGGCATTACTCAATAATGCTGGGCTTGCGCTTGCGCCACAAGGCGCGGCAGAAGTTGAACTGTCCGATTGGCATACGATGATCGATACCAACGTTACGGGATTGGTGAATGTCACACACGCATTATTGCCTACTCTCATCAAGACGGGTGCAGGGGCAAGCATTATCAATGTTGGCTCAATAGCCGGTCAATGGCCTTATCCAGGAAGCCATGTTTACGGCGCAAGTAAGGCTTTTGTTAAACAGTTCAGTTACAACCTAAGATGTGACCTGCAAGGAACGGGCGTGCGTGTCACAGACCTATCTCCAGGCATCGCTGAAACTGAGTTTACTTTAGTGCGTACTAAGGGCGATCAAAGTGCTTCAGATAATCTATACCAAAGCACTACCCCATTAAGCGCAGAAGATATTGCTGAGCAGATGTTCTATATTGCCTCACTACCCGATCACATCAATATAAACCGAGTTGAGGTGATGCCAACGCGTCAAGCTTGGTCTGCCTTTGCCATTGATCGTGATTAGTTATTTACTGACAAAAAGTACAGGCAAAAAAAAGAGCTTGCATATAGCAAGCTCTGAAAAAAACCGCGAGGGAAATCAAGCGTTAATCCTATAACTTACTTAATCCCCTAACCCTCACAGTTAATCAAGATGGCTAGCCCCCACCAGACATCTTGACTTGTTTGGTTGGCATTACTCAATAACGCCACTAAACCAATATTATTGGTCTAGGTTTAGCTTGTAGAAGCTAACTTGAGCGTAATCGCCTGCTTCAAGGCCGTTGTTTGAACAACCTGCTGAACCAGTATTACATTGGTTGTAGTTACCTGCTTTAAAGTACATCCAGTCATTTGCATAACCTTGGTCGTATTTGTCGCCTTTTAGGTGACCTTTAGCTAGGTTAACGTCAAACTCTTTAACTTCTTGGTTTGGCTGACCTGGGTTTTTAGTAAATGTTAGGTGCATGATGTCACCTTTAACGTTTACGTCGTAAGAGAAGATATCACCAAGTTTGATGCCATCAACTGGTTCTGCTGAACCTTGACGTAGGCCGTTTTGACCAAATACGTCTGTGCTGATGTCGTGACGGAATTTATATTCGTCACCTTTAGCGTTTGTTTCGTAGTTCCAGTAAACAGAGCCGTATTCGTGCTCAGGTAGTTTACGGTATACGATTTTTAGAGGTTCGTTTTTAGAGCCGTGGATTTGGCCGATAACGGTCGCGAATGCGCCACCTTTTTTGTAGTTACCGCTTGTACTTACCCAATCAACCGCAAGAGTTGCGCTCATGTGACCGCCAATCGCACCGTATTTTTCTGCATCTTTAGTAGACGCAACAGTGAAGTTGTTCTTAGGTGATGAGTAATCGTCAGATAGCATTGCACGAAGTTCACTACGAGCATTCTTAGAGTTAGGTGTTGTCATTGCTTTGTTAGGAGCTTTGAACACCATTGCACCTGTAGTTTGGTCAGTGTAGAACCACTGCGCTTGAGAGAAAGGCTTCTCTTTGTTGTTTAGCATTGACTTGTAAATTTCCATTACTTTGCCAGCGCGTTCAGCCTTATCGTCATCCATAGGCAGGTTTAGTTTAAACTTAGATAGGTCAAAGTTCTCAGCAGGAGCTTTGGTTACGTCCAAGTTGTATTGAGCCGCAAGTTGCGGATCTTGGTTAGCCGGTGTGGCTGATGCAGTATCAGGAGAAGAAGCTGTAGAACAACCTGCTAGGCCAGCGACAAGCGCTGAAACAACAACAGCAGCAATCTTATTTTTTGTATGCATTTTAACCTCTAAGATTTTTATTTATAGCATAGCTGGCCACGAGAAAATTCTGGTGGCCAGCAATAAACATGCTAAAACAATACATTAATATAGTATTACAATATAGATGCAAAGATCACGATTTGAAACAATTGCGTCTGAATTATCTACAATCTTACTTTTCGGTTATCGACAACAAAAATATAAAAAGCTCACTTAATCAGTATCAACCTGCATTTGTTTTTTCTTTTTCATCTTCATTGTCGAGTACACCGAGAACACCGCTAGCAAGATAAAGGCTAGTGCTATTGGTCTCTCATATAAGAAGGACCATGAGTTATCGTACATCAACAACGCCTTACGTAGGTTTGTCTCTGCCATTGGTCCTAAGATAATCGCTAATAGTATAGGCGACGATGGGATATCTAGCTTACCTAAAACAAAACCTAAAATACCAAAGCTAATCGCAATGCCTACATCAAACATAGAGTTGTTGATGGCGTAAGCACCCACGACAGATAAGAATATGATGATAGGAATCATCAGCATCTTAGGCACTTCAATAATGCGACAGAAGAAGCGAATACCGATAAGACCTACAATCAGCATGACAATATTTGCCACCAGCATTGAGCTAAATACGCCGTACACAACTTCAGGGTTTTGTGCAAACAGCAGTGGTCCCGGAGTTAATCCTTGCACAATCAATGCACCAAGTAATACCGCAGCCACCGCATCTCCTGGAACGCCTAAAGTGAGCAAAGGCACTAGCGAGCCGCCCGTAACACCATTGTTGCCTGCTTCTGCTGCTGCCAAACCGCGTACCGATCCTTTACCAAATTCTTCTGGATTCTTAGAAGATCGCTTAGCTTCGTTGTAACACACAAAGGCTGAGATATCCGCGCCGGCGCCGGGAACAGAGCCAATAGAGGTTCCCATCAAGCCACTTTTAATTGCGGTAGGCATCATCTCTTTAAGATCTTTTTTACTTAGCAGTTTGTGGTCAAACTTGGCCACTTTGGCTTGCTTCTCTTTCAGGATTCGTTCGATTTGGTTAATCGCTTCAGATAAAGCAAATAAACCAATAAGCACAGGGATAACATTGATGCCGCTATAAAGATCCATCACGCCAAAGGTAAATCTAGGCACACTACTGATTGGATCTAGACCAACCGTTGACACAAGCAGACCAATGGTACCGGCTAGCAGTCCTTTCAAAATGTTTTGCGCGGACACACTCGCAATGATGGTTAAACCAAATAACGCCAACGCAAAGTATTCAGGGGCATTAAAGCGCAGCGCAAAGTTTGCCAATAAAGGAGCAATCGCGATTAATACTATGGTACTGATCAGTCCGCCGACAAAAGAGGCGATAGCAGAGATACTTAACGCTCTTGCTGCCTGCCCTTTGGCCGCTAAGGTATGCCCATCAAGGACAGTGGCGGCGGAGGCGGGAGTACCCGGCGTTTTTAATAAAATGGCCGCTATTGAACCGCCATATATACCACCTATGTACACGCCGATCAGCATGACTAGTGCAGCGGTTGGTTCCATACCAAATGTAAAAGGCAATAAGATTGCCACACCCATGGTCGCGGTAAGTCCTGGCAAAGCACCAAGTACAATTCCCCCTACCACACCAAAAATAAGAATAGGTAAAACGGCTGGGCTGAACGCGGTCAGTAAGCCATTCAATAAATGTTCAATCATACCGCCTCCTTAATAAAATAGACCTTCAGGAAGCGCTATGTAGAACACCTCACCAAATAAGTAATAAACACCAAACACAAATGCCCAAGCGACAACGTAATACAGCGGCTTTTTCACTTTGAACAACACAAGGTACACGGTAAAAGCGACCAAACTCGCCAATAGGTAGCCAATCAAGCTAATTAAAAAGGCGTATCCAATTAAGAATGCCACGCCAAATACCGCCATTTTAGAGAAAATGGCAGGCTGTTTTTCAACAGCGATAGATTTAAGTTTGTGCTGCACCAAAAGTGCAATACAAATAAGAATTTGTGCAATCGCAATTGCGGTAGGGAAAAACTTTGCATCGACACTCGCATCTTGAAAGCGAGGCTCTGCGAACTGACCGATAAAAACCAAAATAACTGCGCTTAGGGCAATGATTAGGGAGGGGAAGACAACATTTCTATTAATCATAATGCTACCCGTTAAAGCTAGACTTTAAGGAAATGGGGAGCTCTTAGGCAGAGCTCCCAAGTGAAATTAGAAGTGGAATTAGTTGATCAATGCACCAAGATTTTTAGTGTCTTGCTCAACAAAAGCTGTGAACTCTTCTGCATTCATGTTGTGGATAGTCATCGCACCTTTTTGCATGAACTCTTTAAATTCAGGAGATGCCATTGCTTGGTCAAATGCTTTACCTAGAGTTTCGATAACAGCATCTGGCGTATTTTTAGGAGCGCCAATACCACGCCATGTACCTGTTACTACATCAACGCCTTGCTCTTTAAGAGTTGGAACTTCTGGCAAGAAAGCGATGCGCTCTTCAGACATAACACCTAGTGCTTTAAGTTGGCCTGAACGTAGCTGAGCAATAGCTTCACCCGGAGTAACCATAGTTACGTCAGTGTGCTTACCTAGTACCGCAGGAATCGCTTCAGATGCACCGTTGTAAGGAATTGCGTTTAGTTTGATGCCTTGGTCTTTTTCTAGAGCCATTAGGTAGAAGTTTGGCGCTGCTGTTGAAGCAAACTTAACTACGCCATCGCCTTTCTTTGCTTCTGCAATAAGGTCGTTGATCGTGTTGTATGGGCTGTCTGCAGAAACTAGCACTACCGCAGGATCAAGGTTAACCATACGAATCAGTTTAAAGTCACTCGCATCGTGCTGCATTAGGCCCATTTGCGGTAGAGAAGCAATTTCACGCGTAACAACAGTAAGCGTGTAACCGTCTGGACGTTGCTGAGCGCCGAAGCTCATACCTACAGCGCCAGCGCCACCGGTACGGTTCATTACTGCAATGTTCTGACCAAGAATGTCTTTTGCTGAATTCGCAAGAGTACGACCTACAGCATCAGTACCGCCACCCGCTCCAAAAGGAACAACTAGACGAATATTTTTGCTCGGGTAATCAGCGGCAACCGCCGTTGCGGATACCATGATGCCAGCGGCAACAAGAAGTGATTTAAGAAGTTTATTCATGATAATTCCTTTTGTTTCAATGTTTGAATATGAAATTGTTTAATTTCGAGTAATTTGAGTAGGGTTATTGATTTTATTATTTTGATACTCAGCCATGCACAGTTGCTCAATTGCTACTGCAATCCAACCACTGATTAGCATGTCGTACCATTGCTCAACGCCACTGCAACCTACAACTACGTCGCCATAGACAAAAGAGCCATAGAACAGTAAGTCATCTTCGTTGAGTGATGCGGTGTGTAGAGTTTGATTAGTCATGTTAGCGCGGGAGTTGCGCCATGCTTGTTTTGCTTTTTTGCGAGCAAACTCATCAAAAGGGATGGTCCACTGTTCTGGGTTGCCCAGTGAAGACTCAACTAAAATTGCTTCTTCAAATGAAGATTCCCAAGGTTTTACTCGTGGGTCCATCACTACAATGTGCAACTCTTTACGATTAGTTCGTTCAAATAAACGTTCAATTGCTGGTGTTACTAGTTCAATAGCATCTTTTGCTATCTCTGCATGAGTTTTCATCGCCTAACCTCTGTAATAGACACAAACCTGACTGATGAGTTAACTATATTGTATGACTTGATCGGCTGATATTGGCGACGGAGGCAAATGCTACCTAGATCACCCACCTTGCTCTGAAAGAGTCTAAGAGATCGGATTTTTAAGCAAGCATGTAGATTTTTATATGACATTAGTCACACTCATCACAGAGTAAAAAGTGTGAGTAAGTCGACATTTATTAGCGGTATTTGAACTTGGAGGAATTGTGTTTTTATGACTTTAGAGAAAAGTCATTGCCTAAAGTGAATTATTGACAATGAAAGAAAGATAAAGCCAGTCAATAACTGGCTTTATCTATTCACAATTAAGCGATTTTTATTGCGTATTTTGCTTTCATACGCAGTGCAACATTAACCAATGCAATTAATACAGGCACTTCAATCAGTGGACCAATGACGCCAGCAAATGCTTGATCAGAATTGATACCAAACACGGCAATCGACACCGCAATCGCTAATTCAAAGTTATTGCCCGTTGCGGTATAAGCAATTGAGGCATTTTTGTCATATGGAATGCCTAGACGCTTACCGACATAAAAGCTAACAAAAAACATAGTGACAAAATAAATAGTCAAAGGGATTGCAATACGAACCACATGCATAGGCAGTTCAAGAATCATCTCACCTTTAAGGCTAAACATTAGAACAATTGTAGCCAATAATGCAATAAGAGTAATCGGCGAAATGCGAGGAATGTACACATCGTTGTACCACTGCTCACCCTTAGTCGAAATAAGGATTTTACGCCCTAAGAAACCAGCTAAAAATGGAATACCAAGATAGATGAACACGCTTTGTGCAATATCAGCCATAGAGATATTCACTATCATTCCAGTGTAACCAAATACCGGAGGCAACACTGTGATAAAGAGCCATGCCATGAAGCTGTAAGTGACAATTTGGAATGCACTATTTAATGCAACCAAAGCTGCACCATATTCTTTGTTTCCACCACCGATGTCATTCCACACCAATACCATTGCAATACAACGGGCTAAACCAATCAGGATAATACCGACCATGTAGCCAGGGTGATCACCTAAAAATATCAGCGCTAAAGCAAACATTAAGATAGGGCCAACCAACCAATTCATGATCAATGACAGTTTAATCGCGGTCTTATCTTGCGTGACTTTACCAAGCAGACTGTAGTCCACTTTAGCTAACGGTGGGTACATCATTAAAATCAAACCAATTGCCAATAGAACATTGGTACTGCCGATAGACATACTTTCATTAATTTCCGCTACTTGAGGAAATAACGCGCCAATTGCTACGCCAACAGCCATAGCTAAAAATATCCATAGGGTTAGATATCTGTCTAAAAAACCTAGCTTGGGTGTTGCACCCGCTATTTCTTTGCTCATAACCGATCACTCTCTGTGTTTATGAATTGCTATTCGTTAACTTACGTTTGTTAATTTACGTTCGTCAATCGTCGAATAACGATTGAATTAAGTGTAGTCTATCTCTATAAAGTAAAATAGATCCACTGTTCTACTGGTTAAAATAAACTATCAAGTAAATGCTGTATTCTTTGCATTGCGGGCATTTCGATGCGGTAACAGACCTTAGGAGGTTGAGGTTCACTGCGCACCAACCCTGCTTGACGTAATATACGCAAATGCTCAGATACAGTAGATTGCGCCAAACCAAGTTGCCCGACTAAAACACCATTCAAACATCCGCCTTGCTGTTCTAACTCTAGAAGTACTCTTAAAATTCTAATTCGCGCTGGGTGCGATATCGCTTTTGCCAGTGTTGCCAACTCCTGCTCTTGCTTCTCATCCTCGATAGAGATGCTTGGTGCTTGGCATTTTTTTACTTGGCAATCTGTCATGCTTATCTCTTCCCTATCGTCGAATGGCGATTAATATACAAACTAATCAAAAAAACCACAACACTTACTCTAAGTGATTTTTGCTTCTCTTTATGAGTAATCTCTAAAAATATGCAAGTGGTTACACTTAACCTTTGATATCAATAGAATAAATATTGAACTAACCTTTCAAGTAGCGCAAAATCTAAACATCAGTAAAATTGATACTTAGTTTTCAATAATGGGGGTTGCATGTTTAAATTTTCTTTAAAGCAAATTGCGGTATTTGATGCCGTAGCAAGTTATGAAAGCGTGAGTATTGCGGCTAAAAAACTGTCTATGACACAGTCTGCTGTAAGCATGTCTCTCTCTCAATTGGAATCGGTGCTTGATCGCCCTTTATTCAACCGCCAAGGCAATCGCTTAGTGCTCAGCCATTGGGGACATTGGTTACGACCTAGAGCCAAGCACTTATTACAAGAAGCACAACAAATTGAATTTGGCCTGCATGACCAACACCTGATCAGTGGTACGTTAAGCCTATGTTCAAGCCAGACAGCGGCTAAACATTTAGTGCCCTCACTCATCAGTAAAATTGATAACGACTTCCCAGAAATGCGCATAAAATTGAACATTGAGAATACTGAGAACGTCATAGAATCACTGCTCAACTACGATTGTGATCTGGGTATCATTGAAGGTCGCAATACCGATAGTCGTCTGCAACAAGAGCACTGGCTAGATGATGACTTGGTGATTGTATCATCGCCTAATCACCCCTTCGCACAATACAAGCAAGTGACTCTTGCACAGCTAGAGCAAGCAAAATGGATATTAAGAGAGCCGGGAGCTGGCACTCGCCGTATTTTTGATGGTGCGATACATGGCTATATCGACAACATAAAAGTATGGAAAGAGTATGAGAGTATTCGGGTCATTAAATCGCTAGTAGCCAATGGCAGCTATTTAGGGTGCGTGCCTTATCTGGATATTTTACCTGAGCTGGAAAATAACCAATTGGTGGTACTGCCGACGCCACAATTGAACATGCAGCGAGAAATTTCTTTTATTTGGCGTAATGACAGTGGTGAGTCACCACTAAGGGAGTGTTTACTTTCTGAGGCGAGAAGATTAACTAAAGGTAAATCTTTCAAGCCACGCAAAGATTGGACCCCTGCGTGACCTAAAAACTTAGTTGTGTTTTTTTAAATAGGGCTTCACAGGCCCTAATGTCATCGCTCAGAATTAAGCGACTGACAGATCCTTCTTTTGTTGCGTTTGTGGCTGATTGTAATTTGCCACCCACTGCGCAATCGCATCACGATTCAGCAGTCCAACGTACTGACCATTAAAGACCACTGGATAAGCACTTGGCATTTTACTTGCCGCTTTTGCTAAACGCTCTTTAAATGACAGTACTTCTCCGCCCATGTAGAAACCTCCTTGGTTAACAGGGTAAAGCACATCTTGATCGACAATCATTGGCTCAAGAGCAGAAAGAATGCTTTGCTCTGGCGTCAAGGTGCAAACAGGTGATTGCATGTAGTCTTTAACTGGCATTTCTATCTCTGGGTCAAAATCTTGTCCCCACATTCCTCGAAGTAGATCTTGCTGTGAAATGAATCCCTGCACTTGATGATCTGCACTTAATACTGCTGCTCCTGCTTGCTCGTTATCGATTAATAGCTTTAGTGCAACTTGGCAGTTTAAGTCTTCTGCGAAAGTGATCTGGTTGTCAGAGGCTAGATCAGCAACTCGTAAACGTTTCATTTGTTCTAACATGGCATGCTCCAATGAATTTAAAGATGAAAAATTAATGTCTGTGTTTTTTATCGGGTAAATTGACGCGGTTGAGCTTTGTTTTGGCTCTATGCTCCAATAAGCCAGCCCAACCAGAGCCGCTCCCCCGAAAATGTTCCCCAGAGTGACTGGGATTAGATTTGCAGTAATAAATTGTTTTATCGTTAACAGCTCTAGATGAATACCGGCTGTTAGTGCTGTATTGAGCAGTTGCGTATCTGCAGTTGCCTTAATCGCAATTCCTAGTGGCACCATAAACATATTGGCAATGCTGTGTTCAAAGCCTGAGCTCACAAACATAGCAACAGGAAGCAGCACCAAAAACGCTTTGCCTGCACTCTCTTTGCTACTAAAACTCATCCAAATACCAAGGCATACCAATAGGTTACACATTACCCCTAACGAGAATGCTTGCCACCAAGAGTGCTCTAACTTATGAGTGGCAATGCTCAGTGCATTCAGCCCCCAATTACCATGATCAAGGATGTGCATTTTTGCCATCATAATGAAGGTAAGGGTGAGCATAGCGCCCACAAAGTTCCCCGCATAAACACGAGCCCAGCAGAGTAATAACTGCTTTGTAGTGACCCTTTTTTGTGCCCAAGCGACAGAACTCAACACTGTGCTAGTAAAGAGCTCCCCACCGCAGATAACCACCAGCATTAAGCCAAGGCTAAAAGCCACACCACCGATAAAGCGGGTTAAGCCCCAACCATTGTTATAAGAGCCCGTGGTCACTGTAATGTAGAAGACAAAGGCTAATGCGATAAACGCACCGGCAAATACCGCTAATACAAATGACTGCTTAAAAGGTTTAAGTACTTTTTTGTGCCCATAGTCCGCAGCTTGCATGGTTAGACTCGGCTTCGTCACTGACGAGCTGACATCAACCAATTCTGGGAATGGGCGTTTTATCGGCATAGTTTCCTCCTTCTCTGTAGGTGAATAACATCACCCGTTTAATTGAGTGCTTTTCGTGAAAGCCCATTCAGATTAAGAGAGTCGAAGTGGAAATAATATCTAGTAGTTTTGAAGATCAGTGTTAGGAAAACTGATGGAGTGCACAAGGTTGCACAGGCGTGCAGTATCACAAAGTAGAAAGAGTGTTGGGTTACGGTTTTTTTAAACTCAGTAACCCAGCAGATTAAAAGTCTTGCAAAGTATGGAAACCAGAATAAATACGAGTTGCAGTAGTAAACCAACACAGACTGCCAAATACAAAAGCCAACTCAGCAAAATACTCAGGGAATAAACACATGACGATAAAGCAGGCAATGGTTTCCGTGCCTTCGGTTAGCCCACTCATGTAATACAAAGATTTATGCTTATAAACTGGATTATCAATGCCGCGTTTGCCCGCCATAACCGCAAACGCTAAGAAACTGCTCCCAGTGCCAATAAAAGAGAAGATCAAAAAAGCACCCGCAATACCATTGATATCAGGGTTAGCGAGTACAAAACCAAACGGCACTAAGGAGTAAAACAAAAAATCTAAACTGATATCTAAAAAGCCACCGGCGTCCGTAATACCTTGTATTCTAGCCAATGCACCATCTAAACCATCACAAATGCGATTTAGCACGATAAACAGCAACGCAATCTTGTATTGCTCTAGTGCCAGCATAGGCAACGCCAAACAGCCTAATACAAAGCCAAAGACTGTGATTTGATTTGCTGTCACCCCAAAGTGATTAACAAGCTTAGCCCCTTGAGTTAAAGGCCATTTGATCACCTTGATACTATAACTATCCAGCATGAGTACTCTCCCATGGCCAATTCAGTGTCACGCTATTGCTCGGAATGTCTTGTTCATCATGGGTCACCATTAATGCAGGGATATTGGCGCGCTTTAATTGTTCAAATACCCAATCACGAAATTGTGCACGAAGTTGCTTATCAAGTTTACTGAATGGCTCATCCAATAATGCTACCTCAGGCTTAGCTAGCAACATTCGGGTCAGACTCACCCTTGCCCTTTGTCCGCCAGAAATTTGCTCTGGGTACGAATCGGCCAGTTGACTCAACGAGATTTGCTGCAACGCGCCAATGGCTTGCTGCTTTCTTTGCGCGCCTTTCACTGAATTAGGTAAAGCAAACGCTAGGTTTTCCCAGATATTTAAGTGCGGAAATAACAGATCGTCTTGAAATAAGATCCCAACCTTACGCTTATGTGCTGCAATAGAGTCTAAGCGGCGCTGGTTTAACAGCACTTCACCTTGATAGGTGAACTCAGAAGATAAATGCCCCGCAATAATATCCAACAAAGTAGACTTTCCGCATCCACTTGGCCCCATTAACGAAACCACTTCACCAGCGTGAATATTCATATTCAACTTAGTGAATAGCGTACTACCATCAGATTTATGTACGGTAAGATTTTTAAGACACAGACTCATTTGATCAAAGCCCCTTTATTTTGCAGCAAAGCGATCGGTGGACGTAAACATCGATTGTGGAGTCGACTGCCCAATATGGCGATAAAGAAAAAAATCAGTGGTAACAATGCTTGCCATAACCCGTATATACCGGTCACGCGACGATCAAAGCCACTGGATAGCGCCACCGCTTCGGTGGTTAAAGTAGAAATTCGCCCTGCCCCTAACACCAGCGTAGGCAGATATTGAGATAAGCTGACACTGATGGCCACCGCCCAAGCAAATAAAATAGCAGGCAGCAGAAGCGGCAGTTTGACGGTCATAAACACACTCAGCGGCGTTTTACCAAGACTCAATGCCACTCTGGTCATAGCCTCGTTATAACTGCGCCAAGGACCATCTAATGACAAATAGACAAAAGGAAAAGCAAAAAACAGATGTGCCCAGCAAACCCACAACCAATGATGATCACCATCAATAAATAAGGTGCTTACCTGTAAGCCAAATAACACCGAAAGCTGTGGAATCAGCATAGGTATCGCAATAATGTAGCCCGGAATTTGCCAGCGATATCGTATTCGATATTCATGAGCGATAAGCGCCAGTAGCACCGCAATCGTGCCAGAAACCAAGGCTAAACTTAGGCTTTGTTGTATGGTGCTGATAATGCCCGACCATTCGTATTCCCAAAATCTAAGGGAATAACGGCTAGGTAAAAGATCGGGAAAACGCCAGCGGTGCGCAACACTCCACAGCATCATCAGCGGCAACATAATCCCCGTTAGCAAAAGCATAGAGGTAAACAAACTCTTGCCCGGCAGTGATGCACCTTGCCTGCCAGAGACTTGCCACGCTCTGGCCCACTTGCAGATACTCCACTCCACTACTCTGGCAAAAATGATAATCAAAGAGGCAAGCATAAATAGTACGATTGCCCCTGCCGATGCTCTAGGCAGTAGTGATAGATCGGGGTCGTTAAACCACTGCCATACTAATACCGCAAACGTAGGCGGATTGGTTGGCCCTACAATCAAAGCCACATCCACCACCGACAAGCTATAAGCTAATACTGCTAACATAGGAAAGCGCAGCTTAACCAACCATTGTACAAATAAGGTTTTCCACCACATCTGAGTGCGGTTATAGCCCATCGATGCGCTGATTTTCTCAGTCTTTTCGATATTTAATTGCTTTAAAACCGGAATGCTCATTAACAGCAGAAAAGGCACTTCTTTAAAGGCCAGCATAATTACTAGCCCCAGAGCATAAGGGTCGTGAATTAACAGCGCTAATTCATGCGCCGACGCTTGGTTTAAGTCATGCCCAAATAGGCTATGCACCAAACGCACCCCTAGACCTGTAGGATCAAACAAAAAAGCAAAACCAATCGCAAACGCCACATGCGGAATAGACAGCAATGGCGATAACGATAGCTCTATTTTTTTCCACCAGCGCGTATTCCAACTGCGCTGTAGCACCGCAAAGCTAATCAAGCAGGCAAGATAGCTACTCACAATGGCAGAAAATAAAGTCAAAGCAATGGAGCGCCAGACACCATTCCACGCAAAAACCTGCTCAAAACCGGTTAAAGAAACGGAGCTCATACCTAAAGGAGGAATATAGCTGAGTGATGATGAGACGACACCCAGCATGCCCGGCACTGTGGGCAATACGCATACCACGACAACCAATGCGTAAAAAAATCGAAGCATATTAAATTATTGCCCGTAGCGTTTAAGCCACTCTTTTTCTAGCATCACTTGCCAACTTGGGTGAGGCTCATCAATAGAGTCAAATTTCTCGGAGTTTTGCGCGCTGCCTTGTAAATATTGACGCTCTAACACTGATGGGTCGCCCCATACATCCAAATCACCTTTGCGTGATTGCGCTTCAGGGCTTAATAAAAAGTTAATCGCAACCAAAGCCCCTTCTGTAGCAGAGGCGTTCCAAGGTATGGCTAAAAAGTGAATATTAGACAAAGCGCCACGACTCATTGCGTAAGGCTTAGTGCTAGGCTCAAGATTACCTGCCGCTTGCGCAGAATAGACTGCATTAGGATTAAAGGTCAGCGCAACATCTAGCTGTCCATCATCTAATAAACGGATCATTTCAGCTGTGCCAGCCGGGAATTGCTTACCACTGCGCCACGCGAGCGGATGGAACTCATCGAGGTAGTTCCATAGTAATGGGCTTAACCTTGCAAATTCTTTATCGGTGACAGGTTTAGATAAAGCAGGATCATTATCTGAAAGCTCAATTAATAACGCTTTTAAAAAGCTCGAACCATGAAACTCAGGAGGCTTTGGGTAACTTAAGCGATTTGGATGCGCTTTGGCATATGTAAGCATTTGTGCAAATGAAGTGGGTGGAGTACTCAATTGCTTTTGATCGTAAATGAACACCAGTTGCCCTACTCCCCAAGGCGCTTCTAAGCCCTCGGTAGGTTCAGAAAAATCCACCGTCACAGGCAGGGATTTATCGACGTATTTCCAGTTTGGTAAATCTTCGGTGAAAGGGCCAAACAACAGTTGGTTCTCTTTCATTGATTTGAAATTTTCACCATTGATCCACACCAGATCAATACTGCCACCTTCACTCTTTGCTACGGCTTTTTCCGCAATAAGACGAGGAGTACTTTCTGCAATATCAGAGACTTTAACGTGCTTTAAAGTCACACCATAGCGCTGCTGAAGCTGTTTATCAGCCCACTGAATATAGCGGTTTATTTCCTGACTTCCGCCCCATGCATGAAAGTAGACAGTTTGCCCTTGCGCGGTTTTCTCTATGCTATTCCAATCAAGTGTTTTAGCACCCACCCCAAACGTTGCACATAACGTAAGCATTGCCGTGAGTAATTTATTCATAGTGATTTTCCGTTAGTTTCCTTGGCTAAAGCCTTTAACGATGACCGATAATACGTAAGTAAATACCGATTTATATCTTAGGTATATTAACTAGACCTTACACAGACAGATTTTCTTTCCCTATTCCTGTCTAAGTGGTCAAATAATATCAATCACAATCCGCCTGTGATCAAAAGTGTATAGAAAAATGCCTTATTTGTGAGTTTGATATAAAAATGGGCAGCATTACGCTACCCACTTACTGATGATATAAAATCAATTACCACATTAAATCATCTGGTACGACAAAGTCTTTGTACGGATCGTCTTCATCTGGCGTTTCTTCTTCAGGCTTGATGGTTTCAACAATCGCCTCTGGCACTCGGGTAGCGATTTTTTCTGCCACAACCGTTGGGATCACCGCATAGCTTTCGCCGTCACGAGCAATACTCAAAATACCTTTGATAAGCTGAGTGCGATTTAACTCCTCAACGTACAGAGATTTCACTAAAGTACCGTCAGTAAAGTTGTACTTGATCTCACCTTTTGAGGTATCAATGCGGTTCATATCAATCAACTGTTTCACTTGCGCTTTTAGCTCTTTAGCCAAACGCTGCTGTTCACGCTCTTGGTTGATCTTTTTGTCACGCTCTTGTTGAGCTAAACGGTTTTCTTCTGCAGCGGCCTTTGCTTCTCGTGATTGTACGCGAGACTTCTTAGCGCCTTTCTTGGCTTTCTTTAGCTTTTTCTCATTCACTAAGCCAGCTTTTAGCATTTGTTCTTGAAGGGTCAGTTTTGCCATTTCTAATACTTCTATTTACCGATTAATCTAATTGCGTTTATTTTCGCACGCCTACCGCTATATGTCCTAATTTTGCGTCACAATAAAAAAACCCGTAAGACTGATGGCTCACGGGTTTTTGTATCACTGATTATCTAAAACTAGAAAAAGCGCAGGCTTATTCCCATTCGATAGTTGCAGGTGGTTTACCTGAAATATCGTAAACAACACGTGAAATACTGTCTACTTCGTTGATAATGCGGTTTGAAACCTTACCTAGGAAGTCGTATGGCAGATGTGCCCAATGCGCGGTCATAAAGTCGATGGTTTCTACAGCACGTAGCGATACAACCCAATCGTATTTACGGCCATCGCCCATTACGCCAACTGAGCGTACTGGTAGGAATACCGTAAAGGCTTGCGATACTTTGTGGTAAAGATCGGCGTTATGCAGCTCTTCAATAAAGATAGCATCGGCGCGACGTAGCAAATCACAGTATTCTTTTTTGATTTCGCCAAGAACGCGAACACCTAGACCAGGACCTGGGAATGGGTGACGGTAAAGCATGTTGTATGGCAGACCTAGTTCTAAACCAATCTTACGTACTTCATCTTTAAACAGTTCACGCAATGGTTCAACTAAGCCCATTTCCATATCGTCAGGCAAACCGCCTACGTTATGGTGCGACTTAATCACGTGCGCTTTACCTGTTTTAGAAGCCGCAGATTCGATAACGTCAGGGTAGATAGTACCTTGCGCTAGCCATTTAGCATTTTTCAGCTTCTTCGATTCTTCATCAAATACATCAACAAATACGTGACCGATAGTCTTACGTTTTTGCTCTGGATCAGATTGACCTTTCAGTGCTTCTAAGAAACGATCTTCCGCTTCTACTTTGATGATGTTTAGTCCGAAGTGATCGCCAAACATATCCATCACTTGCTCGCCTTCGTTCAAACGAAGCAGGCCGTTATCAACGAATACACAAGTCAGTTTGTCGCCGATAGCACGGTGAACTAGCATCGCCACAACAGAAGAATCAACACCGCCAGAAAGGCCTAGAATCACTTCATCATCACCCACTTGCTCTTTAATACGAGCAATAGCATCATCGATGATTGATTGTGATGTCCACAGTTTTTCACAACCACAGATGTTGATAACGAAGTTTTCTAACATACGTGCGCCTTGGCGAGTATGCGTTACTTCTGGGTGGAATTGAACACCGTAGTATTTCTTCTCTTCATTTGCCATAGCAGCAAACGGACAAGTTTCTGTTTCGGCAATCTTAGTAAAGTCAGAAGGAATTTCGACTACTTTATCACCGTGACTCATCCACACATCTAACAGTGCGTTGCCGTCTTCAGCAATAGCGTCTTCAATACCTTGGAATAGAGAGGATTCTTCAACAACTTTAACCTGTGCATAGCCGAACTCACGTTCGTTAGAACCTGCAACCTTGCCACCAAGTTGTTCAGCCATTGTTTGCATGCCGTAACATACGCCCAATACAGGAACACCAGAATCAAAAACATATTGAGGAGCGCGAGGAGAGTTTGCTTCGGTTACACTTTCTGGACCACCAGAAAGGATGATGCCGTCAGGATTAAATTCACGGATATCCGCTTCTTCTACATCCCAGCTCCATAGCTCACAGTAAACACCAATTTCACGAACGCGACGCGCGACAAGTTGAGTGTACTGAGAACCAAAATCTAGGATCAAAATACGTTGGTCGTGGATATTCTTTGTCATTTAGAAATCTCAATAGTATTAGATGGATGGAGGCAAATGGCCTCCAAAACTTTAAATAATCTGTTACCCCTATAAATAGAGGCAGTTAGGTTGGTTTTTGCTAAGTTGAATCCCTTGAACTCAAGGGATTCATCGACGCAAAATTAACCTAGGCGGTAGTTTGGAGCTTCCTTGGTGATCTGCACGTCGTGTACGTGTGATTCATTCAGACCAGCGCCAGAAATACGAACAAACTCAGCTTTAGTACGCATATCTTCGATAGTTGCAGAGCCAGTTAGACCCATGCTAGAACGCAAACCGCCCATTTGTTGGTGAACGATTTCTTTTAGGCGACCTTTATAAGCGATGCGACCTTCGATACCTTCAGGAACAAGTTTGTCTGCTGCGTTATCTGTTTGGAAATAACGGTCAGATGAGCCTTGAGACATAGCTGCAAGAGAACCCATACCACGGTAAGACTTGTATGAACGACCTTGGTAAAGAATAACTTCACCCGGTGCTTCTTCAGTACCCGCGAACATAGAACCTACCATCACACAAGATGCGCCCGCTACGATAGCTTTACAGATATCACCAGAGAAACGGATACCACCGTCAGCAATAACTGGAATATCAAATTCTGCAGCAACTTCCGCCGCGTCTGCCACTGCAGTCACTTGAGGAACACCAACACCGGTAACGATACGAGTAGTACAGATTGAACCTGGGCCGATGCCCACTTTAACTGCACTAACACCTGCGTCGATTAGAGCACGAGCGCCTGCGCCAGTCGCTACGTTACCACCGATAATTTCTAGATCAGGGTAAGCGGCGCGAGTTTCACGAATGCGGTTTAGTACGCCTTCAGAGTGACCGTGAGAAGAGTCGATAAGTAGAACGTCAACGCCAGCTTCTACAAGAGCGGCTACACGTTCTTCGTTACCAGCACCAGCGCCAACTGCTGCGCCTACACGTAGACGGCCACGCTCATCTTTACAAGCGTTTGGTTTACGTTCTGCTTTATGGAAATCTTTTGCAGTGATCATGCCGCGTAGTTTGAACTCGTTGTTCACAACTAATACTTTCTCAACGCGAGCTTCGTGCATTTTCTCTTGAACTTCTTCAGGAGATGCACCTTCAGTTACTGTTGCTAGACGCTCTTTAGGAGTCATCACTTCAGACACTGTTTTGCTCATGTCAGTCACAAAGCGAATGTCACGACCAGTAATGATGCCCACAAGCTCTTGGCTGTCAGTCACTACAGGGAAACCGGCAAAACCGTGTTTTTCAGTAAGCTTAAGCACTTGATCAATGGTTTGCTCTGGACGAACAGTAACAGGATCAGAAACGATACCCGCTTCAAAGATTTTAACTTGGCGAACCATTTCGGCTTGCAAAGCAATAGGCATGTTTTTGTGAATAAAACCAATTCCGCCTTCTTGAGCTAATGCGATAGCCAAGCGAGCTTCTGTAACTGTATCCATAGATGCAGAAATCATTGGGATATTTAGATTGATATTCTTCGTCAAGCGGGTGCGAAGATCCGCTGTATTTGGGAGAACGGTGGAGTGAGCTGGAACCAGTAGGACGTCGTCGAAGGTCAGCGCTTCTTTGGCAATACGTAACATTTGCAATATCTCACAATAGAGGTGGTAAAGTAAGGAAACCAATCATTTATACGGGCTGTATTAAATAGTTGGAATTGATATTGCGGATGGATTATACGCAGAGCGCAATCGTTTTGCTACTCATTTTTTGAAATTTAATTTGCCTTTTACCTATTGCTGTGTATTATATTGGAGCTATCTTCCATACCCATGTCTGAAGAGCGTCAATTTGCCCTCCCCGCAATCCAATAATATTTTTACTGTTTCACGCCTCAATGCTGAAGTGCGCTTACTCCTAGAAAATGAAATGGGAGTGGTTTGGCTTATTGGTGAAATTTCCAATTTTTCATCTCCAGTGTCTGGACATTGGTATCTGACTCTTAAAGATTCTCGTGCTCAAGTAAAGTGCGCCATGTTCCGTGGTAATAATCGTCGTGTGACTTTCCGCCCTGAAAACGGCAAGCAAGTTTTAGTCAAAGCGCGCTTATCACTGTATGAACCGCGCGGTGATTATCAACTGATCATTGAATCTATGCAGCCTGAAGGCGATGGTCGTCTGCAGCAGCAGTTTGAAGCGCTGAAAATGCAATTGGCCGCTGAAGGCCTGTTTGCCCAGTCGAATAAACTGCCATTACCAGAACACCCAAAATGCATTGGTATCGTCACCTCCTCTACTGGAGCTGCTTTACACGATATTCTACAAGTATTGAAAAGACGCGATCCTAGCCTACCGGTGATCATCTACCCAACTATGGTGCAAGGGGAAAGTGCTTCCATTAGCATTGCCCAGACGATTGGTCTAGCCAATGAGCGCAATGAATGTGATGTATTGATTGTCGGCCGTGGTGGTGGTTCATTGGAAGATCTTTGGTGTTTTAACAACGAGATAGTGGCGCGAACCATTGCCTCTAGCCAAATTCCAATAATCAGTGCCGTGGGTCATGAAGTGGATGTGACGATTGCAGATTTTGTGGCAGATATGCGCGCCGCAACGCCATCGGCCGCCGCTGAATTAGTTAGCCGAGATCAGAGCTTTAAGCTGCAAGGTCTGCTTGCCAAAAAAAAGCAGTTGATGAATGCCATGAGCCGCTATCTGACGCAGCAGCAGCAGCAAATCTTGATTCAAGAGCACCGATTAGAAAAACTGCACCCTAAGCATCAATTGCAAAAACAAAGTCAGCAGTTAGATGAAAAAGAGGCGCAATTAAAACGCGCAATGCTTGCACAAATCAGCGCCATAAAACAGCGCATTTCTCGTTTGCAGATGCGTCTTGAAATGCATGCGCCTGCCAACAAAATTGCCAAGCAGCAGCAAAATCTAATTTACTTAGAACAGCGATTAAATAAGGCTATTCAAAACCAAGTTCGTCAAGATAGGCACCAGTTTGAGCTGTTGACAGAAAAACTAGACGCGGTAAGCCCTTTAGCCACTATGCGCCGTGGTTACTCTATCTCAACCAAAAATAACCAAGTGGTTACGCAAGCAACGCAACTCAAACAAGGTGATACCTTAGTCACTCGTTTTGCTGATGGTGAAGTAACGTCAAGCGTGCAATCAATAAACGCGGCGCAATCTTAACTATTTTCTACTCTCGTAAACTCAACACGAGCTCGAGACTTTGACTTGAGCTCGTTGCAAGCGGCATTACAAAAGTAACTGGCTGCGCCACAGGCTTGCAGTTTTTCCAACTCCGCATCGCAATCAGGGCAAAAGGCTAACTTTTTATAGTGCGCCTGACAGTCTGCACAATAATACTGACCATCCCATTGCAGTTCTTGATTACACTCAGGGCAAATGTTTTGTGTCATTCGCTACTCTCCACTGTTTAATGATGCTACTCATCAAAGCCATTAATTTATCTTAAAAATAACCTATAGTTTCACATAGCTTGCACAGATAAAATGAGTTTGATTACATAGCCATCAATTTATGTTCATTGTTGCTTATTCTTCTATCAAAACCGCCGCATTACAGCTTTAACATGATCTTTGTTTGATCTTCTACTTTATTGCTCGTGATCAGCCTTCTACCGTAAAAAGAACATTTATATAACCACACACCGAAAGCATAAGTTACATATGCTGTTTTTCAATTTACAGAAGATTATTATTCTACCCTCTGTATTTTGAATGGTATTTTAAGAATAAAATAAAAAGATCTCCCATATCGATTTTGTGTAATTGTCCTCTTTTTAGGGTAAAAAAAAGCCGCTTCGGCGATCGAAGCGGCTTTAAAAATGATAAAGCGTAACTGTTACTTTTTGCTACTGCGGCCTTTCAGCATTTGTGACAAACGTTTTTTCTTACGCTCTTGCGAGATTGTCATCTTGCTAGATTTACCCTCAAATGGGTTTTCACTGCTTTGGAACTGAATACGAATTGGTGTACCCATGATCTCTAGAGAGCGGCGGTAGTAGTTCATCAAGAAACGCTTGTATGACGCAGGAAGCTCATTAACCTGATTACCGTGTATAACAACGATAGGTGGGTTATATCCGCCTGCGTGAGCGTATTTAAGCTTCACACGACGGCCTCTAACCAATGGTGGTTGGTGATCGTCGGTTGCCATTTTCATAATGCGAGTCAGTACCGAAGTGCCGACACGGGTTGTCGCCGATTTATACGCTTCTTGTACAGATTCGAACAAGTTACCTACACCGGTACCATGCAATGCAGAAATAAAGTGGATACGCGCGAAATCAACGAAACCAAGGCGGCGATCAAGCTCTTTCTTAACGCGTTCTTTAACGTCAGTATCAAGACCATCCCACTTGTTCACGGCAATCACGATAGAACGACCAGCGTTCAATGCAAAGCCAAGTAAGCTCAGATCCTGATCCGAAATATTTTCACGAGCATCGATAACTAATAATACAACGTTGGCATCTTCAACCGCTTTCAGCGTTTTTACTACTGAGAATTTTTCTACCGTTTCATTGATACGACGACGGCGACGAACACCCGCAGTATCAATCAATACGTATTCACGCTCATCCCTTTGCATTGGGATATAAATTGAATCACGTGTCGTACCTGGCATATCGTAAACCACAACACGTTCTTCACCTAAAATACGGTTAGTCAGTGTCGATTTACCTACGTTTGGACGACCGATAATCGCCAGTTTGATAGGCTGATCTTGCAGACGTTTAAATTCTTCTTCTGCTTCTTCTTCGGTGTACTCTAGCTGCTCTTCTTCGTCTTCAAAGCCTGTAAGGTCTTCGATTTCGCCTTGCTCTTTTAGCAGGGCTTCAACGAATGGGTCTAAAGCGCGATCAATCAATGCCGTCACACCACGACCGTGCGCCGCGGCGATTTGATACATATCTTCAACGCCTAACTGCCAAAATTCAGCACTCGCCGCGTCAGCATCGATACCATCAACTTTATTCACCACCAGCATCGCTGGCTTTTCAATCTTACGTAGGTGTTTAGCAATCGCTTCATCAGCAACGGTTAAGCCAGCTCGGCCATCAACCATAAACAGAACCACATCAGCTTCGTCAATCGCCGCTAGCGACTGCTCTGCCATTTTGGTTTCCACACCTTCTTCTGTGCCATCAATACCGCCGGTATCAATAACAATAAATTCATGCTCGCCAAGCTTAGCTCGACCGTATTTTCTATCACGTGTCAGACCTGGAAAGTCTGCAACTAACGCATCTCTAGTACGAGTTAAGCGATTGAATAATGTGGATTTCCCTACGTTAGGACGTCCAACAAGCGCAACAACTGGAACCATAATGACCTCAAAGTAAAAGCGTTGTGTAGTTATACCAATCGTACTAAATAACTGATCATTCTAGCTTGTTAAAATACTCGATAACGGCGTTAGAATTTTTGATTGTAGAATAACTACTTATCAAAAAATTCTGCCTTGTTCTCGAGCATTTTTCCTACGCTAGCTCTGATCACTTACTTAGTGTGATTGGTATTATTGGTAAATATATGCTTATACCAATTCCGATAAGTCAGTGTTCATCAAACCCGATAGCAAACAATTACTGCACAGCAAGCAATGGTTTGCACCTTAATACATAACACAAGGTATCGATGTAATCGGCAAGTACGATCACATATTTATCGGAATGGGTATGACCTATAACTACACTAAAATTAATAACAAAACGGCTCTTAACTGTTTCCAGTCAAGAGCCAATTGCGAATTATATCACGTTATGGGAACGTCTGGAGATCTAATTGATCTTCATCATTTTAACGTCACCGTTGCGTGTTGTGATAACAAAACCATCTTCCACCTCTAAAGGTGCGACGGCAAATCCGCTATCATCTTCCATCTGTTGAGAGATGAACTCACCAGTATTACGATCTAGCCAGTATAGATAACCTTCGCTATCTCCAAGCACTAATTTACGATCGATAACCGCAGGTCCAGTCAACAAACGATATTCAAGCTGACGGTTTTCCCAAAGCTCTGTACCACTTCGAGCATCGACCGCAACAATATGATCTTTATCTGTCACTAGGTAAATATTACGACCATCGGTCGCCATATTTTGTGCAGAAGAATAGTTGCGTTTCCATGCCGCAGAGCCAGAACGAAGATCGATAGCAATCAGCTGACCGTTAATACCAATAGTATATAACATACCGCCGATAACGAGTGGCTGAGCATCAGAGTCAACTAAGCGATCAATCTCAGTAGCACCTTTTGGTGTACCAACTGGTTGCTGCCAGATCATTTGACCGCGATCCACTAGTGCCGCCGCTAAACGACCATTAGACGTACCCCAGAATACACCACCAGAAACCGCAACCGGAGAACTGGTTCCGCGTAAAGTTAGAGTGGGTACTTCGGTACTCACAGTCCACTTTTCGTTACCGGTTTCTTCATCTAGTGCGACTAGAGCGCCACGAGTAGTATGCACAAGCACAAGGTTTGAGTCAGTTTCTGGCACTGATAAGACTTCGCCATCCACCTCTACTCGCCACTTCTCTTCACCGGTGGCTGCATCTAACGAAATCACTTCGCCGTTTTCAGAACCAATGAAAAGCTGTCCGTAAGAGGCTTTAATGCCACCGGCCAAACGAGCTGGGACATCTTTTTCTAAGTCGACAGACCACACTTTATCACCGGAGGTGGCATCAAACGCTGCCACATCACCATCACGGCTCGCCACAAACACTTTGTCATAAGCGTAAGCTGGCGTCAGCTTTGAAAAGTATTGTCCAACACCATCACCCACTGAGGTAGACCAGACTACAGAAGGCGTAAATTGACTTTCTACAACTGGTACTGGCGCCATAATAATGGTGTCTTCTTCGCTAGCACACCCGACTAACGCTACAGTAAATGTAGTGAGAAGTATGCGACGAAGCCACTTGTTAGTTAGCATGCTAAGCGATCCTATTTGGCTAAATCATCAAGTTTGAACTGGATAGTTTGGCTAGCATCTGTGGCTTGTTGTGCTGCAGAATATGCTGTGTATGCACCTTCACTATCACCATTACGAAGCAATAAATCGCCTTTTAGCTCAGCAATACGACCTTCCCAACCAGCTGCTTTTAGCGTGTCTAGTTCAGCAATAGCTGCATCCAGTTCACCTAGCTCAGCTTTAACACGCACAGCACGCAAAGCGATAACCGGCGTAAGAGCTTCGTCTTTAGTATTGGCTTTTGCCCACTCAAGTTGAGTCAAAGCAGACTTGTAATCCGCTTGAGCTACTTGAGCTTGTGCAAGTTGTAATGCAGCCAGTACCGCGTATTCACGGTCAGAGTGAGCATTGATAAAGGCTTGAATGTCATCAGAAGCTTCTAAACCTTTAGTGTTCAGTGCTTGAATAGTTTCTGCGTACTCAGCCGCTGCGCCTTCTTGACCTGTGACGATTGAATCTTGGTAGTAACGCCAGCCAAATAAACCACCTAGGCCAATTACTACACCTAAAACGACTGCTTTACCGTTTTCTCTCCACCAATCCTTGATGGCTTCAACTTGTTGTTCTTCGCTATCGTACAATTCCACGACGGATCCTCTTAAATGAATTCTTTTAGTTTGTTTACCAGATCTGCTTGCGCGATAGTGATTTGTTCACCGCCGATGAGATCCTTTATTACGACATTATTCTCTGACACTTCGTTTTCGCCCAGCACTAGCGCAACTGCAGCACCGACTTTGTCAGCTCGTTTAAATTGTTTTTTGAAATTGCCACCGCCGAAGTGATTCATAACACGCAGCTCAGGTAATTGCTCACGCAACTCTTCAGCAAGTTTCATTCCCGCTAGCATAGTGCCTTCGCCTGCTGTCACGACATAAGCGTCTACAGAGCGACGAACATCAGCAAGCTCTAACGTTTCTAGCATTAGCACTAGACGCTCTAAGCCCATAGCAAAACCAACCGCTTTAGTTGGTTTACCACCTAACTGCTCAACCAGTCCGTCGTAGCGACCGCCACCACATACTGTACCTTGAGAGCCAAGGCTTTCAGTGATCCACTCGAATACGGTGCGGTTATAGTAATCTAAACCACGCACTAAGCGTTGATTAACTTGATATTCGATACCAGCCGCATCGAGAAGTTCACATAAACCAGCAAAATGTGCTTTAGATTCAGGGTCTAAGTAGTCAGCTAGGCGTGGAGCCTCACCTAAAATCGCCTGAACATCAGCGTTTTTGCTATCTAAAACACGCAATGGGTTGGTGTACATGCGACGTTTGCAGTCATCATCTAAAACATCAATGTGCTGTTCTAGATATTCAATCAATGCAGTGCGGTAATTAGCACGCGCTTCTAGAGAACCAATCGAGTTCAGCTCTAAACGTACGTGTTTGTCGATACCTAACTCACGCCATAAACGCGCCGTCATCATGATCAATTCAGCATCAACATCAGGGCCATCAAGACCAAACACTTCCACACCACATTGATGGAACTGACGGTAACGGCCTTTTTGTGGACGTTCGTGACGGAACATAGGTCCCATGTACCATAAACGTTGTTCTTGGTTGTACAGCAAACCATTTTCGATACCAGAGCGTACGCAACCTGCGGTACCTTCTGGACGTAGTGATAGGCTATCGCCGTTACGGTCTTCAAAGGTGTACATTTCCTTTTCAACCACATCGGTAACTTCACCGATAGCACGACTAAATAAGTTCGTCATTTCGACGATTGGCATACGCACTTCATTGTAACCGTATGCGCTGACCACACGCTTAACTGTCGACTCTAATTTCTGCCAAAGAGGCGATTGAGTAGGAAGGCAGTCATTCATGCCTCGAATTGCTTGGATTGTTTTTGCCACTATTAAATACCGTATATTGTCAGGGCGTGCGCCCTGAAACATTTATTTTTGAATATTGTTCACATCGATGCGATTTTGCGGATCGAGTTGACTCGCTTTAGCGCGGATCTTAGCTTCAAGCTGATCGATGACATTATCGTTATCAAAACGTTCTTTCTGGCGCTTGCCATCAAGATAATAAGCACTCTTTCTATTGCCACCGGCGATCCCCATATGAGAGACCTCAGCTTCACCAGGACCATTCACTACACAACCAATAATGGACACATCCATAGGTGTAATGATGTCTTCTAGTCGCTGCTCTAGTGTATTGACCGTATTGATCACATCAAATTCTTGGCGTGAACATGTAGGACAAGCAATAAAGTTAATGCCACGAGAACGAATGCGTAGCGATTTAAGAATATCAAAACCCACTTTTACTTCTTCAACTGGATCAGCCGCCAGTGACACACGCAATGTATCACCAATGCCTTCAGAAAGAAGCATGCCTAAACCTACCGCTGATTTCACCGACCCAGCGCGTGCGCCACCAGCTTCGGTAATACCTAAGTGCAAAGGTTGATCAATCTTAGTGGCAAGCAGTCGATAAGAATCTACCGCCAGAAAAACATCCGATGCTTTTACGCTCACTTTAAACTGATCAAAGTTAAGGCGATCTAAAATATCCACATGACGCATAGCGGATTCAACCAGCGCTTCGGCTGTTGGCTCGCCATACTTTTCTTGAATTTCTTTCTCTAAAGAACCACCGTTTACGCCAATACGAATAGGGATATTCATATCGCGCGCGCAATCGACTACCGAGCGAATTCGATTTTCATTGCCGATATTACCTGGGTTGATGCGTAGACAGTCTACCCCGTACTCCGCCACTTTTAAGGCGATTCGGTAATCAAAATGAATGTCCGCGATCAGTGGGACTTTGACTTGTTGCTTAATGATTTTAAACGCTTCTGCGGCATCCATTGTTGGAACAGAAACGCGCACCAAATCAGCGCCTACTTTCTCTAAAGCATTGATTTGCGCAACCGTGGCTGCAACATCCGTGGTACGGGTGTTCGTCATCGACTGTACAGCGATGGGAGCCCCATCGCCAATGGGTACGCCGCCGACATAGATTCGTGTCGAAGGGCGACGCTTTATTGGTGATTCTTGATGCATAATTACTCTGCAGTGAAACGTGCTACTTTGCCCGCAGTATACCTAGAAAGGTCGATAGGTTCACCCGAAATTGAAAGTGAAACCACCTCTGGGGCGCCAAGTACGAATTTGAAAGGACCTTCACCGTCCAACTCAAGTTTCTGTCCTTCTTTTTTTACGCCAGTCCATAGGGTTTTACCATGCACATCTTGAATTTGAATCCAACAATCTGCAGTAAAGCTCATCGCTATTTTAGGCGCATTCTCAATCGCTTTTGTGGCAGTCTCTGTGGTTGATTCATGCTTTGGCACTGTCGCCACTAGCACGGTATCGTTATCTGTATTAGTCGCCACTTGAGCCTCGGCGTTACCGTCACTTGGTAATGCAGTTTCTTCAGTTACAGGCTGCGGTTCTGCTACAAGCTCAGGTTCAACATTTGCCTCGGAGACTTCGCTATCAACGGTTTCGGTAACTTGTGTTGTCGTAGTGTCACTGACAATAGTGTCGGCATTTTTTTCGCTTTGCCACCACCAAACCACTGAGATACCTATGATGATAGTAAAGATACCCCAAGTGAGCTTCATAATATTATTATCATGCTTCTTTTTCTTGGTTTGCTGAGAAAAGCTCTGCATGCTTTCTTCATGAGGCTGAGCTAACAGCGAACTATCAAGCAATTCGACAATGGCTTTTTCATCAGCGCCTACCGCACGTGCATACGAACGAACGTAGCCACGGGTAAATGTATGTACTTGCCCTTCTTGAAAGTCGTTACTCTCAATGCCTTGTATAATGGCTAATCTCAATCTTAAACGATCAGCGATCTCTTTCTGGCTGATTCCTAATGATTCTCGCTTAGCACGTAAAATATCACCAATCATGACAGTGCTCGTGTTGCCATCGTTTGAATCAGAATGCTGTTCTTCTACGTTGTTTGAGTCTGTGTTCATTATTTTGATTACTTCATTCTAAATAGGAAGTTAAATTAAGGATCGACAATCAATTATTCATAGATGATTTACGATCGAGTTCATCTTGTAATTGTTGCACTTCGACTCTTGGACCAAACCTTGAGTGGATAGATTGCAATCTTTGTCGAGCTTCGCTAAATGCGCCGAAGTGAACCGACAATTTGGCCAGTTCAATATGACTTCGGAAGCGTGACGGCTCATACTCTAAAGACTTATTAAAATAAGTTTCAGCCAGCCTAAAATCGCCCTGCATTATTGCACAGATACCTGCATTTTCGTAGCTTGCGGCAACATACTCGTAACGGGTTTGCTGAATCGCTTGTTTAAACTGCTTTTGAGCGGATCTGTATTTTTTCTGTCGACATAAAAATACGCCGTAATCATTTAGCACAGCACCATCATACGGTGATTTGGCTAATGCTTTTTGGTACCAAATATCAGCAACATTAGGCTCTGACACTTGTTGGTAATAATAGGCTATTGCAGAGGAAGCGCGTACATAATTGGGTGCATAACGGTATGCCAAGTCAAGATTTTGCTTTGCTCTGACATTGTACCCAAGGGCAAGGTAGTTTATACCCAGCTCTATACGAGCATCCGCAGCTTTGAGGGGGTTAAATTTCGCGGTTCCAGCCTCGCTATCAACTGTAACACAACCGAAAGTAAGACTGAGTAAAAAAAGTGTGACCAATCCTTTAAACATAAGGTTCCCCGGCAAGTATTATCGGGGAACCTCACGCCATGTAATCAACTGGTTTAATATCTGTTATAGAGTTTTAACAGGAATGGCTTCCCCAGTGTTTCGTTGAGTACGTTTAGTTCGGTCAATAACATCACCGACTAATTGACCACATGCCGCATCAATATCATCGCCACGAGTCTTACGTACAGTTACCGTGTAATCGTATTGCATCAAGGTTTTCATAAAACGATCGATGCGTGAATTACTTGGCTTCTTATAAGGTGAACCAGGATATGGATTAAAAGGTATTAAATTGATCTTTGCTGGGGTGTCTTTTAGCAATTCTGCGAGTTGTCTCGCATGCTCCATGTCATCATTCACATGATCCAACAAGATATACTCAACCGTCACTTTGCCACGGTTAGCATTTGAGGTCGCAATATAACGACGTACCGACTCTAAGAATTCTTCAATGTTCCAACGATCATTGATTGGCATGATCTGGCTACGTAATTCGTTGGTTGGCGCGTGCAATGAAATTGCCAGTGCTACATCGATATTACCTGTCATTTGATCAAGACCAGAAACCACGCCAGAAGTAGACACGGTAACGCGGCGTTTAGATAAGCCAAAACCTAAATCATCTAACATGATGTTCAAAGACGGCATCAGGTTATTCATATTCAGTAGTGGTTCACCCATACCCATCATTACCACGTTGGTAATAGGACGACGGCCAGTCTCTTTTTCGATACCAATCTCACGCGCAGCGCGCCAAATTTGACCTGCAATCTCAGATACGCGCAAGTTACGGTTAAAGCCTTGCTGACCGGTTGAACAGAATTTACATTCTAGTGCACAACCTACTTGAGAAGAAACACACAAGGTAGCTCTATCACCATCAGGGATATAGACCGTCTCTACGTCTTGATCGCCTACGCGCATAGCCCACTTGATGGTGCCATCGCTAGAGTATTGCGCATCAGATACCTGCGGAGCACGGATCTCGGTAAGACGTTGTAGTTTTTCACGCAACTTCTTATTTAAGTTGGTCATTTTTTCAAAGTCATCATAACCAAAGTGGTATATCCACTTCATTACCTGCTCTGCGCGGAATGCTTTTTCACCTAACTCATCAGCGAAGTACTGACGGAGTCCTTGGCGATCAAAATCAAGCAGATTAACTTTAGCTTTAGTCATGGAGCCTCTCAACAACGAACATCAAATCTCGGGGCGCAGATTGTACAGTGTTTGTGCAACCGCAACAACAATTATGTGAGCGAAGTAGAAGAAAGCGAAAAATGGAGTTTTAAAGGCTAGGCCCTAATAAACTAGGGCCTAGTCGCTGTTTTAGCCTTAGGTTCTAGGATGGATTTCTGAAGCAGGGAAGAAAAACTCAATTTCACGAGCGGCAGAGATTGGGCTATCTGAGCCGTGTACCGAGTTGTAACGCATGCTAAGCGCATGGTCAGCACGAATGGTGCCACAAGCGGCTTGCTCAGGGTTGGTTTTGCCCATCAACTCACGATAACGAGCAATTGCGTCTTCACCTTCAAGCACTTGCACCATAATAGGACCAGAGGTCATAAACTCTTTAAGCTCTGAGAAGAACTCCTTTTCAGCATGTTCGGCATAAAACCCACCTGCTTGCTCATCGCTAAGATGTAGCATTTTTGCGGCTACAACACGCAGGCCTGCTTGTTCAATTCGCTGATAAATAGTTCCGATGATATTGCGTTTTACCGCATCCGGTTTCACGATAGAAAATGTTCTTTCAATGGCCATTTATATTCCTTATAGCTCTTGAACCGTCTAAGACAGTTGTTTTGTTTCTATAAAAAAAGGCCCCAAAGGGACCTTAATTTCTAATTACTGATTGTTTAGAAGGTTTGCTAGTGTACGAACTCCCATTCCTGTACCTCCAGCAGCCCACTTGTCTGAGGCAGACTTGCGATATGCCCCGGCACAATCAAAGTGCAACCAACCTGTTTTGTAATCTTCCACAAAGTAGGATAAGAACGCCGCCGCTGTGGATGCGCCCGGAGAATAGTCACCACTACTGATATTTGAAAGATCCGCAAAGTTAGACGGCAACATACCACGATGGAAATCCGCTAGCGGTAGAGGCCATAGACCTTCTTTTTCTTCCGCTGCGCAAGCTAATGCTTGCTCTGATAGTGCGTTGTCAAAGCTAAGCAGTGCGTGGAAGTCATTACCTAGTGCATTTTTTGCCGCGCCAGTTAATGTTGCACAATCAATGATCAATTCAGGGTGCTGTTCGCTTGCGTAGATAAGGCCATCAGCCAACACTAGACGCCCTTCAGCATCGGTGTTCATCACTTCTACTGTTTTGCCATTTTTGTAGGTGATTACGTCACCTAGTTTAATCGCACGTCCAGAGATCATATTCTCTGCACAACACAGGATCAATTTCACGCGTTTGTTTAAGCCGCGAAGAATTGCTAAGGCTAGACCACCGGTAATGGTTGCCGCGCCACCCATGTCAGACTTCATTGCAGTCATGAATTGAGAAGGTTTTAAGCTGTAGCCACCTGAATCAAAGGTGATACCTTTACCCACTAGACACGCCATTACAGGAGCATCTGGGTTACCCGTAGGGTTAAAGTCCAGTTGTAGCATTGCTGAGGTGCGCGCAGAGCCGCGTCCCACGGCGTAGATACCTTCCCAACCGCCTGTTAGTAGATCTTTGTCTTTAACAATGCGATAAGTTACCTGACCTTCTTCGGCTACTGATTTAATCAGTTCACCAGCCATAGTTGCAAGCTGACGAGGTGCCACTTCTTCTGCACTCTTGTTGATGATGTCACGAGTCCAGTTAGCCACTTTAATACGGTCTTGAAGCTCTTTTTCATCCGCTTCAGCCAGTGGTTGCCACTCTAGTGTGTTGTTACGTTTTGGATTACGGAAACTTTGTGCAAAAGACCAGATAGCTTCTAGATCCCAAAGCTCGCCTACTAGGCTCACTTCTTTAATACCTTGCCCATCTAACTTACGCGCTGCTTTTTGAATTGCGCTGTAATCAAGAGTTTGGCCAATATGGACTAAGCAACCTTGCTCTGTGTGAGAAAGAACGGCGTTTTCGCCCCATTGAGGTGCTGCTTTATCTGTAGATAATGATACTTGCATTGCTGTCGACATGACCTCTCCTTGCCCTATATTTTACTTATATATTTTCAAGATACAGGAATCCTAGTTCCTCTGACAGAGGAAACTCTGCTATGCCATGAAAAGTAAGATCCCCTTCCTAGCAAGCCCTGCCTGATAACTTACTTATGGAGCCTATTATGCCTAGGCTCAATGCCAAAAACATAAAAATCGGGCGCAAAGGCCCGATTTTTATTAAATAAATGTTAAGTAGACCGTTAATCTGCTTCATCTAGCCAGCAAAGGATGATGGCTTCTAGAATTTTTTCATTCGAATGATTTGGTTCATCATCAAACTCTTCTAGATCTAATATCCATTGATGTAAGTCTGTAAAGCGTACCGTTTTAGGGTCCAATTCTGGAAACTGTTCGACTAACTCAATAGCAATATCACGGCTGTCTGTCCATTTCATGACGCACTCCTTTATCTATGAAATTGATTAGTGATCTTCTGAAGCGTGATTCAATGTATAACGAGGGATCTCAACCACAAGATCTTCATCTGCAACTACGGCTTGGCAACCTAAGCGAGACTCTGGCTCAAGGCCCCACGCTTTATCTAACATATCGTCTTCTAGCTCTTCACTCTCTTCAAGAGAATCAAAACCTTCACGTACAATCACATGACATGTGGTGCAAGCACAAGACTTCTCACAAGCATGCTCGATGCCGATGCCATTTTTCAAAGCTACATCTAATACTGTCTCACCTGAATTAGCCTCAAAAACAGCGCCTTCTGGACAGAGATCATCATGGGGTAAAACTACAATCTTAGGCATAGTACTTTATCTCTATATATCATCTACTGACTGGCCAGATAACGCCTGGCGAATCGATTTATCCATACGACGAGATGCAAACTCTTGGCTTGCTTTATCCGTCTTCTTAATTCCATCTTCGATTGCATCGGCGTTGTCACTATTACGCAATGCGATCAAATCTTCAATAACGCTAAGTAGCTGAGTGCGCTCTTGCTCACTCAATAACTCATCACCGTCCGCTTGCAGCGCCGCAATCAGACCTTCAATAACACGATCCGCTTCTACGCGCTGCTCAGCTAACGCTCTAGCGTGCATGTCTTCTTTGGCAAACGCCATTGAATCTTTCAGCATCTTGGTGACTTCAGTATCGCTCAAGCCGTAAGAAGGCTTAACTTGGATCTCTGATTGCACACCCGTGCTTTTTTCCATCGCAGTAACAGACAGTAAACCATCCGCATCCACTTGGTAAGTGACTCGAATATGCGCCGCACCTGCCGCCATTGGTGGAATGCCTTTTAAGGCAAACTTAGCTAACGAGCGGCAATCATCAACCATCTCGCGCTCACCTTGTACGGTGTGCACTGTCATGGCCGTTTGACCATCTTTGAATGTGGTAAATTCTTGTGCTCTAGCAACCGGAATAGTGGTGTTACGCGGAATGATTTTTTCCACTAAGCCACCCATGGTTTCAATGCCAAGAGAAAGTGGAATAACGTCAAGTAACAGCATGTCTGAGTCAGGTTTATTACCTGCTAGAATATCCGCTTGAATGGCTGCGCCGATTGCGACTACTTCGTCTGGATTAATGCTAGTGAGTGGCTCTCTATCAAAGAAATCACCTACCATTGAACGCACTAAAGGAGTACGAGTTGAACCGCCGACCATAACCACTTCAAGCACTTCATCGGTGCTAACTTCGGCGTCTTTAATCGCGCGGCGACAAGACATCAGGGTTTTCTTCACTAGCGAACGAATCAGATCGTCGAAAGTTTCTCGGCTGATCACGCCTTGCCAATCAAGTACCGAAACTTGAGTTTGTTCGCTATCCGACAGTGCAATTTTGGTGCGCGCCGCAGCATTGAGCAAAATACGGGTTTGTTCCGCAGTTGGCGCGTCTAATCCCATTTCATTTTGAATGTGCTCGGCAAGGAGATGATCAAAGTCATCACCACCGAGAGCAGAATCACCGCCAGTAGAAAGCACTTCAAATACGCCTTTCGATAAGCGCAAGATAGAAATATCAAAGGTGCCGCCACCTAAATCATAAACCGCAATCACACCTTCTTGGGCAGAATCTAAGCCGTAAGCAATCGCCGCGGCAGTAGGTTCATTCAGTAGACGTAAGACATTTAAGCCCGCCAGTTTAGCGGCATCTTTAGTGCCTGCACGTTGCGCGTCATCAAAATAGGCCGGAACGGTAATGACTACTCCGGTTAAATCGCCACCTAATGTTTTCTCGGCGCGTCGCCCTAAGCTACGCAGAATATCAGCCGAAACTTCGATAGGGTTTTTACTGCCATTGTTGGTTTGTAAGATAGGTAAACCATTCTCACTATCCACAATTGAATACGGTAAATTTGGGTAGCGCTGTTTGATATCAGCCACAGAGCGACCAAGCAGACGCTTTACTGAAATAATGGTGTTTTGCGGATCACTTTCAGCAGCATCGATAGCTGGATAACCAACACTGACACTATCAGCTTGGTAATGCACCGCTGAAGGCAATATAGCGCGACCTTCAGAGTCTAATAACGGGCTAGCTTGACCACTGCGCATTGAAGCTACCAGTGAATTGGTGGTACCAAGGTCAATACCTGCCGCAAGCTTGTGTTCGTGTGGTGCAGAACTTTGGCCCGGCTCTGCTATCTGAAGTAATGGCATGACATTCCTATAATTTGTACGACTAACCGAGTAGTCTTTCTTCTAATCGTTCGATTTCTACTAATAATTTAGCGATAAACTTGAGCTTTCTTACGCTATCTGCAGCTGCAACCCAATCTTCATTATTCAATTGCTGCTCAACAACCTGCAATTGCTGTTTGTGCATTTTGGAGACTTTCTCTGCAAAATCAAACAACCGATCTTCAGCGCTATCACTGTCACCGATCTCTTCAAGCTCTTCCCTTAATTCCATTTGTTGCATTAAAAATAGAGGGTCTTGCATGGTTTGTTGCTCGGCACGAATATCATGTTGGTTTTCGGCCAAGATATATTCTGCGCGAGAGATGGGGCTTTTTAGGGTTTGATAAGCGTCATTGATGGTCGCTGCTTTCTGAACGGCCATGAGTCGATCTCGTTCGGAAGCGGTAGCAAATTTATCGGGATGAAAACGACGCTGTAATTCTCTAAATTGAGAAGAAAGAAGGCCACCATCCACTGTAAATTGTGTCGGTAGCCCAAATAGTTCGAAGTGGTTCATAATGAGACTCTCGATATCTTAAAGAGAGAGGGCCCATCTAATGACGAGCCCAAGCCTTAACTCGCTAGTTAAACGTTGAAGCTCTCGCCGCAACCACATTCACTCTTAGCGTTTGGATTGTTGAATTCAAATCCTTCGTTAAGACCTTCTTTTACGTAATCTAACTCTGTACCATCAAGGTATACAAGGCTCTTGGCATCGATTACAACTTTCACGCCTTCGTGATCGAAGACACTGTCTTCTTCGTTTACTTCGTCTACGAATTCAAGCACATACGCCATACCTGAACAGCCGGTAGTCTTTATACCTAAACGTAAGCCGAAACCTTTGCCTCGGCTGTCTAGAAAAGCTCTAACGCGCTCTGCCGCAGTTTCTGTCATTGTGATGGCCATACTACAACCTTTATTGCCAATGAGGGGGAACTCCCCCTCTAATTATTACTCTTGATGTTTTTTCTTGTAATCTGATACTGCTGCTTTAATCGCATCTTCTGCAAGGATAGAACAGTGCACCTTAACAGGTGGCAGCTCTAACTCGTCAGCAATTTCAGAGTTTTTAATTGCAGCCGCTTCGTCTACCGTTTTGCCTTTTACCCACTCAGTAACAAGTGAACTTGAAGCAATGGCACTACCACAACCGTAAGTTTTGAATTTTGCATCTTCAATAATGCCCTCTGGGGTCACTTTGATCTGCAGTTTCATTACGTCACCACACGCGGGTGCACCTACCATACCGCTACCTACGTTTGGATCTTCTTTATCAAAAGAACCAACGTTGCGTGGGTTTTCGTAGTGGTCTATTACTTTTTCACTGTAAGCCATAATATTGTCCTCTAATCCTCTACTTCCTTGGAATTAGTGATGTGCCCACTCTACAGTGTCCAAATCAATGCCTTCCTTGTACATATCCCAAAGTGGAGATATGTCGCGTAATTTAGTTACCGCTGTGCAAATCTGCTCAGCAGCGTGGTCGATTTCTTCTTCAGTGGTGTAACGACCAAAGGAGAAGCGTACAGAACTGTGTGCAAGTTCGTCATTTAAACCTAAAGCACGAAGTACGTATGAAGGTTCAAGGCTTGCCGAAGTACATGCAGAACCTGAAGAAACCGCTAAGTCTTTTAATGACATAAGCAGAGACTCACCTTCAACAAAAGCAAAGCTTACGTTCAAGTTGTTTGGTACACGTTGCTCAAGATCACCATTCACAGTCACGGCTTCAAGACCTTTGATTTTATCCATCAAACGGTTACGTAGCGTTAGTGCGTGTTGGTAATCTTGTTCCATTTCTAGCTTAGCGATACGGAATGCTTCACCCATACCGACAATTTGATGAGTCGGTAATGTGCCAGAACGGAAACCACGCTCATGACCGCCACCGTGCATTTGCGCTTCTAGGCGAATACGTGGTTTACGACGAACATAAAGTGCGCCAATCCCTTTCGGACCGTAGACTTTATGTGCTGAAAGAGAGATAAGATCCACTTTCATTTCTTGAACGTCGATAGGCAGTTTACCCGCTGATTGCGCGGCATCTACGTGGAAAGTAATTTTGCGTTCGCGACACATTTCACCAATTGAAGTGATGTCTTGAATAACGCCAATTTCGTTGTTTACATGCATGATAGAAACAAGAATGGTGTCTTCGCGAATGGCATCTTTTAGCTTGTTTAGATCAATTAGGCCATTAGGTTCTGGCTGCAGGTAAGTCACCTCAAAGCCTTCACGCTCTAATTGGCGGCATGTATCTAAAACTGCTTTATGTTCTGTTTTACAAGTAATAATGTGCTTGCCTTTCTTAGAATAGAAATGCGCAGCACCTTTAATCGCAAGGTTATCAGACTCGGTTGCACCAGATGTAAATACGATTTCACGAGGATCTGCATTCAATAAATCTGCGATATTCTCACGCGCCGTGTCGACCGCTTCTTCTGCTTGCCATCCATATCGATGTGAACGAGAGGCAGGGTTACCGAAGTTACCATCCATCGTCATATGCTGGAACATCTTCTTCGCAACACGTTCATCGACTGGGCAAGTTGCTGAGTAGTCTAAATAAATTGGCAGTTTCATTATTTACTCCAAGTAAAACTGTTTGCTCTATGAGCGGACATTGATGCCGATGGCTTCTGCAATTGATCTAGAGCTAAATCCATGATTTGACGCTAAATCCATGTCTTGGCGACCTGAAATTTCTAAAACTTCATTATCTTGCATCAACTCACCTAAGGTGATGTTGTTTAAAAAATCGCTAATTCGAGAACTCAAATCTCGCCACAGGGTATGAGTAAGACAACGTACGCCTCCCTGACAACTAGCTTTACCGTTACAACGAGTCGCTTCTACAGACTCATCAACCGCTGAGATAATAGTGCCAATAGCGATAAATTGCGCTTCTTTGCCCAAATTATAACCGCCACCAGGACCTCGAACACTTGCTACTAAACCTGCTTTACGCAGCTTTGAAAACAACTGCTCCAAATAAGAGAGAGATATACCTTGGCGCTCCGATATATCGGCCAGTGGTACTGGGCCACACTGAGAATGCAATGCTACATCAAGCATGGCGGTTACGGCATATCTTCCTTTCGATGTAAGCTTCATATCACACTCTTTCCGATTACGTTTGATAGGGAAAGTCTCCCATACCCGACAAAAACGGTCAAGTATTTATTTGACCAATTTACTCAAGTATTTATCCCCAAACTTAATGCGGTTATTTTTTGTGCGATATTTCCTTTTGTACTGCGGTCAGTACGCCACGTAAAATGTTGATTTCTTGGGCTTCAGGACGAGCACGACTAAACAGTCTTCTCAGCTTACTCATTACCTGATTTGGTTTATCCTTTTCAATAAACTGGGTATCAACAAGGACATTTTCAAGGTGTTGATAGAACATTTCTAGCTCATTGTGTCTTGAATAAACAGCAGGCTCACTCTCTGGGTACTGAGCTTTGTCACTTTCAAGAAAGGCCATACGCACTTCATAACAAAGGGTTTGCACCGCCATTGCTAAGTTTAATGAGCTGTACTCTGGGTTAGCAGGGATTGCGACATGGTATTGGCAAAGCTGTAATTCATCGTTCGTCAGGCCCGTTCTTTCACGGCCAAACACTAATGCAACTTGTGAATAAGTTCCTTCTTGTACAAACTTAACACCACACTCACGCGGTTCAAGCATAGGCCAGTTTAAGGTACGAGAACGCGCACTAGAACCTACGACAAGGGCGCAGTCTGCGACAGCTTCTTGCATAGTGGAAAAGATCTGAGCATTGTTCACCACATCATCCGCGCCGGCGGCTAACGCCATGGTTTGATCGTCTATTTCACATTGAGGATCAACCAACACCAGTTGCTTGAGTCCCATCACTTTCATTGCTCTTGCTGCTGAGCCGATATTTCCTGGGTGAGAGGTTCCCACCAACACCACTTTGACGTTTTGTAACATCAAGCTTACCTCTGTTTATTAGAACCGAAGCATGTTATCACATACCCATAGTGGCGCAAAAAAAACACACGAACAAAAAATAACCACTTCCCTTTTGCCAAGAACTTGCTTATACTCCGCACCGCTTTCGTTCTTTAACATCCGTTGGGTATAACTATGCATCCTATGCTAAATATCGCTATTCGCGCTGCGCGAAAAGCTGGCAATCATATTGCGAAATCTCTAGAAACTGCTGACAAGATTGAAGTCTCGCTAAAAGGCGAAAATGACTTTATGACTAACATCAATAAAGACGCAGAACATGTGATTATCGATACCATCAAGTCTTCTTACCCTGACCACAGCATTGTTGCTGAAGAGTCTGGTTTGACTACTGGTAAAGATGACGCAGTTCAATGGATCATTGACCCACTGGATGGCACCAATAACTTCGTTAAGGGTATCCCACACTTCGCTGTATCTATTGCTGTTCGCATCAATGGTAAAACAGAAGTTGCTTGTGTTTATGACCCAATGCTTAACGAGCTATTCACTGCACAACGCGGTGCTGGCGCTCAGCTAAACAACTCTCGCATCCGCGTAAAACAACTTAAAGATCTTCAAGGTACTGTGCTTGCTACTGGCTTCCCATTCAAGCAAAAACAACACTCTGAATCTTACTTTAAAATCATGAGCTCTCTATTTACCGAAGTAGCTGACTTCCGTCGCACCGGTTCTCCTGCTCTTGACCTATGTTACCTTGCAGCTAACCGTGTTGATGGTTACTTTGAACTTGGCCTTAAGCCTTGGGATCTTGCTGCTGGCGACCTTATCGCTCGTGAAGCTGGCGTGATTCTTACTGACTTTGCTGGCGGTACTGATTACATGAAGTCTGGCAACATTGTTGGCTCTAGTGCTCGCGGCGTTAAAAACATTCTTCGTCATATCCGTGAAAACGCAAACGAAGGTATGTTGAAGTAATCGCCTCTGCGAATACAAAAAACATAAAAAAACGGCCATCATCTGATGGCCGTTTTTTTATTTAAGATTTAATATTAGCAATTTTCGCGAACAGTATCAGCAATACGGTTAGCAAGGTTTAATACAAGCTCACCATCTTCACCTTCCACCATAACTCGAATCAATGGCTCAGTACCTGACTTACGCAGTAATACTCGACCTTTGTCACCTAGCTCTTGCTCAGCTTGTGCGACTGAATCTAGCACCACTTCAAGTTGCATTGGATCTGATTCACCAGAGAAACGTACGTTGACAAGCTCTTGCGGGTAAAGAGTCATGCCTTGTGACAAGTCAAACAAGTT
Source organism: Vibrio neonatus (assembly GCF_024346975.1). Lineage (NCBI taxonomy): Bacteria > Pseudomonadati > Pseudomonadota > Gammaproteobacteria > Vibrionales > Vibrionaceae > Vibrio > Vibrio neonatus. The sequence continues at coordinate 2,150,330 of NZ_AP024885.1, forward strand.
CATTCCGCTATCTACAATAGAAGCCAATACTTGCAGTGCTGCTACAATTGCATCACCAGTAGTCACTTTATCTAATAGAATAACGTGGCCTGAGTTTTCAGCGCCAATGCTCCAGCCTTTTTCTTTCAACTGCTCCATGACATAACGGTCGCCGACTGCTGCGCGAGAGAATGGAATGCCTAATTGCTTAAGACCATTTTCCATACCAAGGTTAGTCATTAGTGTTCCCACTACACCACCTTTTAGCTCACCGCGACGCAGTGCATCACGAGCAATGATGTAAGCGATTTGGTCGCCATCCACTTTATTGCCTTTGTGATCGACCATAATGATGCGGTCACCGTCACCATCAAAAGCCAGACCAAGATCCGCTTTCTCTTCAACCACTTTAGCTTGTAGTGCGCGAACATCAGTAGCACCAACTTCTTCGTTGATGTTAAGACCGTTTGGCTCACAGCCCATCAATACAAGCTCAGCGCCTAGCTCTTTAAATACATTAGGAGCGATGTGATAGGTGGCGCCATGTGCACAATCCACCACGATCTTTAAGCTAGAGAGGTTTGCTGCACTTGGGAAAGTACTTTTACAAAATTCGATATAACGACCCGCGGCATCTGTCATGCGCGCCGCTTTACCAAGCAATGCAGACTCAACACACTCGATGTCTTTATCCAGCTCAGCTTCAATAGCAAGCTCGATATCATCAGGAAGTTTTGTGCCTTCTGATGAGAAGAACTTAATACCGTTGTCATAGTATGGGTTATGCGAAGCGGAAATTACGATGCCGGCTTCAGCGCGGAAAGTCTGCGTTAAATATGCCACGGCAGGGGTTGGCATTGGGCCAGTCAAGGTCGCTTTAAGACCTGCGGCCGCTAAACCCGCTTCAAGAGCAGATTCAAGCATGTAACCAGAGATGCGCGTATCTTTACCAATAATGACTTTTTTCGTGCCTTGTTTTGCTAGCACGCGGCCAGCAGCCCAGCCCAGTTTTAATACAAAATCAGGAGTGATTGGGTATTGCCCAACTTTTCCGCGAATACCATCAGTACCAAAATAACGTCTTTTAGACATTGTTCATTCCTAGTTATTATTTTAATGAATTCATAAAGTTTACCACGCGCACGGCATCAACCGTTTCTGCGACATCGTGAACTCTAATAATTTGCGCGCCTTTTTGTGCTGCAATAACCGCGCACGCGACACTGCCAGACACACAATCTGCTGGTGCTTTATCTAGCAGTTTAAATACCATAGACTTTCTAGACATCCCCGCCAATATTGGCATATTAAAGCGGTGAAACTCGTGAAGTCGCTCTAATAGATGGTAGTTATTCTGTAAAGTTTTACCAAACCCAAATCCTGGATCAAGGATCAATTTGTCACGACTTATGCCCACTTTTTCACATGCCAAAATACGCTCATCTAAAAACTGAGACACTTCAGAAAGTAAATCATCATATTGGGGATTAAGCTGCATGGTTTTGGGTTGCCCCTGCATATGCATTAAGCAAATCGGCAAACCAGATTTGGCGGCAGCCTCTAACGCTCCCGGCTCTTGCAGTGCTCTAACATCATTAATCAAATCAGCGCCAGCATCAGCGGCTTGCAGCATTACTTCCGCTTTGCTGGTATCAATGGATATCCACACATCCGATTCTGCTCGTAACGCTTTAATCACTGGGATAACACGTTGCAACTCTTGCGCAAGGGACACTTCTGGAGCGTTGGGACGAGTTGATTCACCACCAATATCGATAATGCTAGCACCTGCGGCGATCATTTTTCTAGCTTGGGTAAGAGCGTCTTCGATTTGATTGTATTTGCCACCGTCAGAAAAAGAGTCTGGAGTGACATTGAGTATGCCCATCACTTGAGGTGTGGCAAGGTTGAGTTGTTTGTTTCCGTTACTAAGAATCATGGCACTAACAAGGTTTGAAATTTAACACGATTTTGTGAAGGGGCTAAAACAGAAAAACCCCGAGAAGTCTCGGGGTTTAATTAGCTAAATGCTTATTCTGAGTCTTTTTCAGTTGGCTCTGTTTTAGATTCTTCAGCCTGTTCTGGCTTAGCTTGCGCTTCGGCCTTTGGCTCTTCTTTAACAGCAGCGGTAGGTTGTTCACCCCAACCGGCTGGCTCACGAATATCAGTTCGGCGTTCCATTAGGTCGTCAATCTGACCCGCATCTATAGTTTCGTACTTCATCAGAGCATCTTTCATCGAATGCATGATATCCATATTCTCTTCTAGAATTTGGCGAGCACGAGCGTAGTTGCGGTCAATGATTTGACGAATCTCATCATCGATAAGCTTAGCGGTATCATCAGACATGTGTTTAGTCTGAGTTACGCTACGGCCTAAGAAAACTTCACCTTCTTCTTCAGCATAAAGAAGAGGACCCAGTTTTTCAGAGAAGCCCCACTGAGTAACCATTTTACGAGCAATATCAGTTGCACGTTCGATATCGTTTGAAGCACCTGTTGATACGCGTTCTTTACCGTAGATTAGCTCTTCAGCAAGACGACCACCGTATAGGCTTGAAATCATCGACTCTAGATGACGACGGTTCATGCTCACGCGATCTTGTTCAGGTAAGTACATAGTCACACCTAGCGCACGGCCACGTGGAATAATCGAAACCTTGTACACAGGATCGTGCTCAGGAACCAAGCGACCAATGATTGCGTGGCCTGCTTCGTGGTATGCCGTTGACTCTTTAATGTCGTCGGTCATTACCATAGAGCGGCGCTCTGCACCCATCATGATCTTGTCTTTCGCTTGTTCAAACTCAACCATTGAAACGTTGCGCTTGTTACCGCGCGCGGCAAACAATGCTGCTTCGTTAACAAGGTTCGCTAGGTCTGCACCAGAGAAACCTGGTGTACCACGAGCGATAAGTGAAGGTTCAACGTCACTGGCTAGCGGCACTTTACGCATATGAACTTTAAGAATCTGTTCACGACCACGTACATCTGGAAGTCCTACGACAACCTGACGGTCGAAACGACCTGGACGTAGCAATGCAGGGTCAAGTACGTCTGGACGGTTAGTTGCAGCAACGACGATAATACCTTCGTTACCTTCAAAACCATCCATCTCTACCAACATTTGGTTCAAGGTTTGCTCACGCTCATCATGACCACCACCTACACCTGCGCCACGTTGGCGACCTACAGCATCGATTTCATCGATAAAGATGATACAAGGAGCGGCTTTCTTCGCTTGTTCGAACATGTCACGTACACGAGATGCACCCACACCAACGAACATTTCAACAAAGTCAGAACCTGAAATAGTAAAGAATGGTACTTTTGCTTCACCGGCAATCGCCTTAGCAAGCAATGTTTTACCTGTACCCGGAGGACCGACCAACAATACGCCTGTTGGGATCTTACCACCCAATTTTTGGAATCGGCTTGGGTCACGTAGGTAATCAACCAGCTCTTTAACGTCTTCTTTAGCTTCATCACAACCCGCAACATCAGAGAAAAGCGTTTTGATTTGCTCTTCACTCATCATACGAGCTTTTGATTTACCGAAAGACATTGCGCCTTTACCGCCACCGCCTTGCATTTGACGCATGAAGAATATCCACACACCAATCAGCAGAATCATTGGGAACCATGAAATGAAGATAGTACCAAGAAGGCTTTGCTCTTCTGGTGGTGTACCTGACACTTTCACGTTTTTATTGATCAAGTCATCAAGAAGCTTGCTGTCATACACAGGCATATAAGTCACGTTACGTGAGTTATCGCTGCGATAAAAAACGATTTCTTTATCGTTAATTTTAGCTTCACGAATCTGGCCTTGGCCAACTTCCTGTACAAAAGTGGTGTAATCCACTGATTTCCCGTCACTGTCTCCTGGGCCAAAGCTCTGGAAAACGGACATTAGCACTACAGCTATCACTAGCCACAGAATTAGATTTTTTGCCATGTCACTCAAGGTGTAAGCCTCTCGATAACTAATTGTAATTAAAAGTAGATTACTACAGTTTAGGTGCTGTAGCCAGAATGTAACTCTTTCTCAAGCTAGAAGTTAGACTAGCCTTTGTAACCGGTTGCTACAATAAACACTTCACGAGAACGAGCTCGAGAAGAGTCAGGTTTTCGAACTTTTACAGTTTTGAACATATCACGTACATCTTTTACGTACTGGTCAAAACCTTCGCCCTGAAACACTTTAACAACAAAACTACCATTTGTAGCTAGAACTTGTCGACACATATCAAGAGCTAATTCAACCAAATACATTGCCCTTGGTTGATCAACAGAATTGTTACCTGCGATGTTAGGTGCCATGTCGGACATCACCACATCCACCATGTTAGGCTGAATGCGATCTAGTAACGCCTCAAGAACACTGTCCTCCCTAAAATCACCCTGTAAGAAGCTTACACCAGCAATAGGGTCCATTGGCAACAAGTCACAGGCAATTATTTGTCCATTGTCACCAACTATTTTTGCGGCGTATTGAGACCAACCACCAGGGGCGGCTCCCAAATCCACAACCGTCATACCTGCATTAAACAGCTTATCTTTAGTGTGGATTTCTTCCATTTTGAAATAAGCACGCGAACGATAGCCTTTTTTTCTCGCTTCGTTAGCGTATTTATCATCAAAATGCTCTTTCAACCATCGACCCGAACTGGCCGAATGCTTTTGTTTACTCATTCAACTTCCAAAGTGGTTGGAGTAGGCAATTTGCCTAATATTCCCGTTTAATGGATAAAGTATAGTCTTGAGACCTATATGACGTTAAAATAGGATTTTTCAACCCTTACATAAAAGAAATTGGCCGCGATATGAACTTAAGCACCAAACAAAAGCAGCATCTTAAAGGCTTAGCACACGACCTAAAACCGGTTGTGTTGATGGGCGCAAATGGACTTACTGAGGCTGTTCTAGCGGAGATTGAAATTGCACTGGATCATCATGAATTGATCAAGGTTAAAGTTGCCTCGGAAGACCGTGACACCAAAAACCTTATTATTGACGCTATCATTCGTGAAACCGGCGCAGAGAAAGTACAAACTATTGGTAAAACACTAGTTATATACCGCCAATCAGAACAACGTAAAATCGAAATCCCTCGTAAGTAGGCTGTTTCGATTCATCGTACTAAAAAAGGCTGCTTACGCAGCCTTTTTGCTATCACTAACCAATCTCTATTAAATATACTCTACTTGGTCAATTTCGTAATCTTTTACGCCGCCTGGGGTGCTAATAGCCACATCATCACCTTCCATTTTACCAATCAAACCGCGGGCAATAGGTGACGTTACTGAAATACGGCCTAATTTGATATCGGCTTCATCTTCACCAACGATTTGATATTTAAACTCTTCTTCTGTATCAACGTCGATCAAAGTCACTGTAGTACCAAAAATAACTTTGCCTGTGTTATCCATTTTAGTTACGTCAATCACTTGAGCTACTGACAGTTTATATTCGATATCACGAATCTGCGCTTCACAAATACCCTGCTCTTCACGAGCGGCATGATATTCAGCGTTTTCTTTAAGGTCACCCAGTTCACGAGCTTCAGCAATCGCTACTGAAATTTGCGGACGCAATTTCAATAGTCTTTCTAGTTCTGTTTTTAGTTGCTGTTCGCCACGAACAGTCATTGGCACTTTTTCCATATCAAACCTCTTTGTCCACTAATTTTAGGACAGCAAAAACCTATCAAGCATAAGCTCAATAAGTAAAAAACGAATAGTGATGGGCTAATTGTACAGAAAGATCGGTTTTTTTTCATCTTTATTCGATTTAGCAATAACTATAGGGAGTGTGATGCATATCACGAATAAAAAAGTAAAAAACGAAGCGATTCAATTAGATAAATATAAATTAAAGTAAAAACAAATAATATGAATCGGATTGCACAATGGCAATAAGCTACTGATTTCATTGAAACTGTAATTTTGAGACTCTATTTTGCTATTAAAAGTTCCACTAATTTATATCATTTTACTATCACCCAATTCTTCTTCTAAGTCAGAATCCTAACTCGATGACAAACCTTGATAGATAAAAAATATCGCGAATTACAATAACTTAGCGCGGAAATTTATCAGGGGTTTGTTTTAGGGAGTTGAGGTTTATCAAACCTTTTTTATCGGATAAATACATTCTAGGACTTAGAAATGAACAAAAAAATTATTGCTCTAGCCGTTGCTGCAGGCGCATTCGGAACTCAAGCAACAGCTGTTGAATTATACAACCAAGATGGTTCTACTTTCTCTATCGGTGGTCACGTATCTGTTAGTGCTCTTGGCAACACAGGGGATGTATACAATTCAGATACAAATGCTTACCAAAGCGGTTCTACTGACATCATTGCAAACTCTCCACGTATCAACTTCAACGCAACTCAAGACCTAGGCAATGGCTTTACCGCTGACGCTAAAGGCGAATGGTCGCTAAATTACCTAAATGGTGGCGCGAACTCATTTACAACTCGTTTAGGCTACATTGGCGTTTCTCACGATGATTTAGGTCGTGCTGTAGCTGGTACACAATGGTCTCCATACTATGATGTGGCGGGTATTGCAGATATGCCAATCGCATTTGCCAATGACTTCCTATACGACAACCACGGTGCGCTAGGTACAGGCCGTGCAGAAAACATGCTTTCTTACCGCAACGATATTGAACTGGGTGACAACCTTTCTATCTTCGGTGGCCTAGGTTGGCAGGACAATGCAACGACTGGTTTTGACTCTCGTGGTCAAGTGACTGTCGGTGTGAACTTCCAAGACTTCATGCTGGGCTACGCATACAGCGCAGGTGATCGTACTGACGGTTTAGCAAGCAAAGAAGAAGCGACTTCACACGCACTTTCCGCTAAATACGGTTCATACGGTAACGGCCTATACGTTGCTGGTGTTTACACTATGAACGAATACATGCACGGCACAGCTAACTACAACACTGGCGCAAACACCGGTGATGTTCTAGATGACTCGAACGGTATTGAATTCATTGCCGCTTATGCATTTGCTAACAGCTTAAACCTATCGATTAACTACGAAGCGGTAGAAAGCAACGATAAGAGCGTCGTAGACGGCACAGTATATAGCCAAATGGCGTTCCAAGCTGAATACAACTTCACTCCAACATTCGTTGGCTTTGCCGGCTACCAAGTTGACCTAGGTTCTGACATCGACACATACAAAGAAAATGATATGTGGAACATTGGTGTTCGTTACTACCTGTAATCGCTATTTGTAAGCGCGCCAGTTTGACAGACATTAGGGCATAGGTTGGTATAAGTTGCGGCGAAAAATTGTCTGCTTAATAATGAATGCTATTTAGGCAAGGCCATTAGCCACAACAAATACTTACTTAGATTGCTATAATTATACAAAACACCTGCCTTTTGGCGGGTGTTTTTGTTTATACTGTTTTGCAAACAGCCTAATGCCGTCAGTAAGGATTCTATGCGCGCGCTCACCACCCTAATACTCGCCGGAGTCACTTTCGCGGCATCAGCTTCAATCTCAACGCCTTATGATGTTCTGCCAACAGGACATCTTTCTAGCGTCATTGTCATGCAAGGGAATGAAGTACAATCAAGCACCAATGCCGATCAGCTATTACCTCCCGCCAGTACCTTAAAGTTAGTCACCGCACTCGCGGCTAAACTGCACTGGCCAGACGGGTATCAGTTTTCTACCAAGCTTTATAAGCAAGGAAATGATTACAGCTTGCGCTTTTCTGGCGATCCTAGTTTAACCCGTCAAGATCTTGAGCAATTACTGAGTCATTTAAAGAACAAAACCATTAGTGGTGATTTGTATCTGGATGGGTCGATATTTGATGGCTATGATCGCGGTGTTGGCTGGCCTTGGGATGTATTAGGTGTGTGTTATGCAGCGCCTGCTTCAGCATTAAGTCTGGAAGGTAACTGCGTACAAGCATCATTAAAAACACTTAAAAATGGCAATACCTCCATTTTTGTTCCTCAATATCAACCTATTACCGTCAAAACCACGGTAAAAGCAGTCACCAAAGAAGAAAAACGAACCAGCTACTGTGATTTAAACCTCTCCACTGAGCCCAATAACAGCTACACACTGAGTGGCTGTTTAACCTATAGAGATAAATTACTGCCACTAAAATTTGCGGTGCAATCACCTAGCCTTTATTTGAAGAAAACCATTGCGGCTATCTTTGCTCAGCAAGGCACTCAACTGGAAGGTAAGATCAAACTGCAAACCGCCAGTGATGATGCGGTATTGGTTGCCGAACACAAATCAGATCCATTAGATGACATGCTGCAATTGATGCTGCACAAATCTAATAACCTTTATGCGGACAATATTACTAAACAGCTAGGCGCTGATTATTATGGCGAACACGGAAGCTTCAATAGTGGCACTTCCGCTATTCGTGAGATCCTGAAAAAACAGGCCAATATTGATTTGGGCAATTCGGTTTTAGAAGATGGCTCTGGCCTTTCAAGAAACAACCGAATATCGCCAAGAGTGATGATGCAAGTGATGCAGTTTATCAAAAACCATGACCAGCAACTGCATATGATTGCTCTACTCCCTACATCCGGTATGGACGGTACATTAAAATACCGACCAAGCATGCAAGATGCACCGATTAAAGGACATATCAAAGGCAAAAGTGGCTCTTTATTTGGCAGTCATAACATGGTCGGTTACACCTATGACGAACAAGGGCATATCAAATATACCTTTGTACAGTATGTCAGTAACTATCACCCAGAGCCGGCAATTAAAGGGGTTAAACCCGCTATAACACGCTTTGAAAAAGCGTTTTATCATTCGCTAGTGACTGAATAACAGCGCTTAATACCTGCTACTTAAAAACTGGGTTACAACTAGGTTAAAACAGCAAAAGGGGCTAAATGATTAGCCCCTTTTGCTGTCATTAATTTGGCTGTTTCAATTCAGCTAATACCTAAGAAGTAATTGACCACGCTAAAGTAAACCCACATCCCAGTAATATCCACAATAGAGGCCAGCACTGGACTCACCAGTACCGCAGGATCTAACTTAAAAGCTCGGGCAATAATAGGCAGTACGCCACCTAAAATAGTCGAGAATACAATCTGAATAAAAAGCGCAATCGCGATGGCAAACGCTATCATGTTTACATCATAGCCTCCTGTAGAAATGCCATCACTGAACCATAAAATGCGCCCGACAATCACTAGCGCGATCACCACGCCAATGCACAAAGCAACGCGACTTTCTTTCCACAGCACCGATAACCATTGACGTTTTTTAAGCTCACCGGTTGCTAATGCTCGTATCACTAAGGTAGCCGCTTGAGTGCCTGTATTGCCTCCTGCGGCCGCAATCACCGGCATATAAATAGCCAATAAAACCAACTGACTAAGGGTATCTTCATAGCTGGCAATAATCAGCCCAGAGACAATTCCCATCAAGGCTAAACCTATTATCCAGCCAATGCGCTGCTGCACGTGCGCCAGTACGCCCGTAGATAAATAGCCTTTGTTTGGCTCGGCTTCAGAGCGAATAAAGCCAAGCTGATGGGCAAAATGACGCGCTCTGACATCTTCTCCAATCACTTCCAGTTCCGCAATAATATGCTGAACAAAAGCCACAGAGCATTGATGCAGTACTGCGACCGCCTCTTCAATAGGCATGACTTGCAGTAACTTAATCTGCTGTTTTTCTTCGTATTTTAAAAATGCATTGGTCGCTGCATAAATTTCCTCACTCGAAAATAGAGTTTCATCGTGAGTTAAAGCTGTATTCATTACCGTCATGGCGAATCTCCCGATTAGCTGTGTCGACATCTATTTTTAAGCAAGCTCGTCAGCATGATTACTGCCGTTAATAACAGCTAAAAATAGATACAAATGGGGTAACGACCATCGAAATTACACGTACAGTTCACTGCAGAACAGCAAAGCTATTTCTGTGAAATTTTAGGCTAGAGTGTCAGGAGAAAAAAGAATAAGAGAATTCAGAAAGTACTTAGCAAAGTGCTTGGAGAAAGGCTCTCTACCGCTGAGGTAGAGACGTGAAACGTACATACCGACAGTGGCTATTTTTCTCCCTGCATACTAGGAGGATGGTCGGTAGTGTTCATAAAGTTCTCCAATAATTACTGGGGTGCCCAGTGGCGGCTAATATACAAAAATCAGACCGTGTTCACAAGTTGCTAAAATAAAAATAGGCGCCAAAAAGGCGCCTATTAACAGAAGTTTACAAGTTAGCTTACTTGAAGGTTAGTCGAGCAAATTTACGCTTACCGACTTGGAATACGTAAGTACCAACTTGAGGTACTAGTTTGCTATCCGCAACCTTTTCGCCGTCCATTTTAACTGCGCCTTGCTTAACCATGCGCATCGCTTCAGAAGATGAAGCACATAGACCCGCTTCTTTAAGTAGGTTGCTTACAGGGCGACCCACTTCAAATTCAAACTCAGGCATTTCGTCTGGGATTTGACCTTTTTGGAAACGGTTGATGAACTCTTGCTCAGCTGCATCGGCATCCGCTTGTGAATGGAAACGGGCAATAATTTCCTTAGCAAGCAGGATCTTCACATCACGTGGGTTTTTGCCGTTTTCAATGTCGGCTTTGAATTGCTCAATTTCAGCCAAAGGACGGAAAGAAAGTAGTTCGTAGTAGCTCCACATAAGCACATCAGAGATTGACATGATCTTACCGAACATATCGCTTGGAGCGTCGCTCACACCAATGTAGTTGTGTGCCGACTTAGACATTTTCTTCTCGCCATCAAGACCAACAAGAAGAGGCATAGTCAATACAGCTTGTGGTTTTTGACCGTGTGCTTTTTGCAGTTCGCGTCCCATCAAAAGGTTGAACTTCTGATCCGTACCACCAAGCTCAACGTCTGTTTCCATAGCAACAGAGTCATAACCTTGCAGCAATGGGTACATGAATTCGTGAATTGCGATAGGTTGTCCACCCGCATAACGCTTTTTAAAGTCATCACGCTCTAGCATACGAGCAACCGTTTGGTTAGCCGCTAGACGTAACATACCTTCCGCGCCCAATTCACCTAACCACTCAGAGTTAAATGCAATTTTGGTTTTTGCTGGGTCCAAAATTTTGAACACTTGCTCTTTATATGTTTCAGCATTACGCAGAACGTCTTCACGAGTCAATGGAGGACGAGTCGCATTTTTACCTGTTGGGTCACCAACCATACCGGTGAAATCACCGATTAAAAATGTAACATCGTGTCCAAGGTCTTGGAATGTGCGCAATTTGTTTAGAATAACAGTATGCCCAAGATGGATATCTGGTGCTGTTGGATCCGCGCCCAGTTTAATACGTAAAGGACGGCCTTCTTTTAGCTTCGCGATCAGTTCAGCTTCTGGTATTAGCTCTTCTGCGCCGCGCTTAATTTCAGCTAAAGCAGCTTCAAAATTTGCCATATTGGTTTGCTCCCACAAAATCAGGAAAAAATATATCTCGACAGTGTACTTGAATAGCCATTAGTTTTGAAAGCAGTTAGACTGATCAAAGACCATTTTTTACTGATTATTTAATGAATCGGGATATGCTGACCATTTTTCATCGTCTACCCTTCTTACATCAAGCGTTAATCTGCGGTTTTAGTGCCCTCATTGTGGTGGCTTTATTCTTATTGCCGCACCCAAGTCAACTTTACAAACAAGAAAATAATTACCAAGTTGGTCGCCAATACCCATTAGAAATAAATGCCAAAGCGCTCTCTCCTATTGAGGAGAAAAAGCCGATGGTGATCATGCGCTGGGAAACCCATAAAGTTCGCTCCGGAGAAAGTGCCTCGGTACTGTTTAGTCGGCTCGGTCTCTCCCCTAGCCTATTGCACAACATGGTCACCAGTGATCCCGCGATCAATAAGCAGTTATCACGGCTTCGTCCCAATGATGAGCTTGTGTTTGGCTATGACCAACAAAACAACCTCATTCAACTGCAACGTAAGATCAGCCCGTACGAAACATTTAAAGCCGTCAAAAGTGGTGACAAATTTAAAGCCGTCACAGATAAAAAAGACATTAATGTTCAGCTCAATTACGCACAAGCCAATATCAGCTCTAGCTTTTGGAATGCCGCCATTAGCGCCAAGCTCACTCCTAATCAAATCATGAGTATTGCCGGGATCTTTGGCTGGGATATTGATTTTGCGTTAGATATTCGTCCTAACGATAACTTTAAAGTGCTGTTTGAAGAGAATATTGTAGAAGGTGAGTTTGTCGGGTATGGACGTATTTTAGCGGCGCAGTTTACCAACCAAGGACAAACCTTTAAGGCAATTCTGGACCCGAAAAGTGGCAATTATTACGACGATAAAGGCCGCGCGATGAAAAAAGCCTTTCTTCGCTCTCCGGTGGATTTTCGCCGCGTAACGTCTAACTTTAACCCGAACCGACGCCACCCTGTCACCGGCAAAGTAAAAGCACACCGAGGCACGGATTACGCCGCTCCAGTAGGCACGCCAATTTATGCCGCAGGTGACGGGGTTGTGCTTAAATCTGGCTACAACAAATTTAATGGTAATTATGTATTTATTAAGCACAGCAATATCTACATTACTAAATATCTGCACTTACAAAAGCGTCGCGTAAAAGGCGGTCAGAGAGTCAAACAAGGCCAAACCATAGGCACACTAGGCGGCACAGGACGAGTGACTGGGCCTCACTTACATTATGAGTTCTTGGTTAATCACGTACATAAAAACCCTCGTACAGTAAAACTGCCCGAAGCTAAATCGCTCACAGGTGAAAAGAAGAAAGCATTTATGCAGTTAGCTGAAAAACGACTAGGCGAATTAGAACGCTATAGGGTGTTGCTAACCCAATAATAAAGTCAAACAAGTAATAAGATGGCAGATAAGGGGCGAATTTACTCGCCCCTTACTTTATTGAGTGTATTGAACAGTTTATACACTCTTTTCCTCAACCACTTTCCGACCAAACATCAGCAAGCACGGCGTGAGCACTAAGGTTAATACAGTGGCAAATGCCAAGCCTCCTGCGATAGCGGTCGCCAGTTGTGTCCACCATTGAGTGCTAGGTGCGCCTATCTCTATTTTTTGATTAATCAGATCAACGTTGGTCTGCAGCACCATTGGCATTAAGCCCAAGATAGTGGTTACAGTGGTTAACATGACCGGACGCAAACGCTGTACGCCAGTACGTAAAATGGCTTCTTCTTTAGATAAACCTCTTCTGCGCAACTGGTTAAAGGTATCAATCAATACAATATTGTTGTTCACCACAATCCCAGCTAGCGCAATCACCCCTATGCCTGACATGACAATGCCAAACGGCCGCTGGAAGATCAGCAGTCCGGCAAACACCCCTACCGTTGAAAACAGTACTGCACTGAGAATTAAAAACGCCTGATAAAAGCTATTAAACTGGGTAATTAAAATCAGCGCCATTACCGCCAGTGCCGCTAAAAAGGCAGACTGCAAAAAGTTGGAGGAATTTTTCTGCTCTTCGTTTTGTCCTTTAATGCTAATTTCGATATTAGCTGGCAGATTTAAGGCTTGTAGCGCTTGCGAAATAGCAGGCAACTCAATCGCTAGATTATAGCCTTCCCTCATATCAGCGACCACGTTCACTATGCGCTTGCCATCTAAACGGTTAATGGTGTCTTGTTTAGGCTCAGGTTTTACTTGAGCAAAGTTAGTGATCGGAATAAGCCCTAGCGCCGTTTTCACTCTTAACTCATCAAAGCGCCCAATATCTCTTTTGTCTTCTGGATAGCGCACCAAAATATCGACTTCATCATCGGTGTCATCAGGCAGATAATCACCTATTTTCAATCCATTAGTTACAAACTGCACCGTATTTCCGACCAATGACGCATCCGCGCCAAAACGCGCCGCATTAGCGCGATTGACATCTATTGTCCAATCGATGCCTTCTTTACTGGAATTATCACTGACATTGGTCAGCGCTTCATTTGCATCTGCCCATAAGCGAATTTGTTTGGCAGCTGCATCTAATGCGCTAGGATCGCGAGAGGTCACTTCGATAACCAGATCGTTTTCCACCGGAGGCCCTGCATCAGGGAATTTATACTCAATTTCAACCCCAGCAAATTGATCGGTTTTTTGCCTTAGTTGCTCGATGATCTCTTTTACCGAGCGGCGATCTTGCCAATCCACAGGGGTAATCTGAATAGTACCAATCTCATCTTTGCCTCCGGTGCGGGTATAAACACTTTCTAGCTCGGGATGACCAATAATCTCTTTTTCGATATCGCGCATGATGTGATCTTTTTCCACGATCGACAGATCGCCATGCGAGCGCACTTTAATATTAAAATACGGCGGGTCGACTTCAGGGAAAAACTCGGCGCCTAGACCGGCTTTGTTGTATGCCACGCCCACAGCACCCGCTAACAAAATCGCGCTCAGTAACACTTTAATAGGGTGCTTAATGGCTAATGAGAGCGTATTAAAATACAGCTTAGTCATGCCGGTGGCTTTAGAGAAATCTCCGTCATGTAGCTGCTGCATGCGCGTTTGAGTGTGCGTATTCATGTATTGAGGTTTGCCGATTAAACTGCCCAACACAGGTACAAATACTAACGCCATCACCAAAGATGCACTCAAAGTAGCAATCAAGGTTAACGGCAAGTATTTCATAAACTCGCCTGTGGTATCAGGCCAAAATAACAGGGGCGCAAAGGCGGCTAAAGTGGTCGCTGTAGAGGCGGTGATCGGCCATGCCATGCGTTTGGCGGCGTCACGATACGCTTCTTTGCGAGGCGCACCTTCTTGCATTTTTCGGTCAGCAAATTCCGTCACCACAATAGCGCCATCGACCAACATGCCAACGGCCATGATCAAAGAAAACAGCACCACGATATTGACGGTTAAACCAAACACCGACAGCACCAATAAGCCGGTAAGAAAAGAGCCGGGAATAGATATCCCCACCAACAATGCGGTGCGCACGCCTAAAATAGCGATAATGACGATCACCACCAAAATAATGGCTGATAGCACATTATTTTGCAGATCCGTCAACATCTGATCGACGTCTTTAGAGCCATCATAGGTGTATTTGACCAATAGATTACTTGGCCAATCTGGCATTTTCTGCGCTTCGGCTAATACTGCTTTGACAATATCAACCGACTGGATAATGTTCTCGCCCGCCCGCTTTTTAACGTCTAAAACAACTGCGCTTTCCCCTTCTAAGCGCGCAAAGCTTTCTGGGTCGCGAAAAGAGCGGCGCACCGAAGCTACATCACCAAAAGTGACCACTTGCTTACCATCGACCTTAACCGGCAGTTCGAGTACATCTTTCAAAGAGGAGAATACCGAGGGCACTTTTACAGAAAAACGCCCATAGCCTGTATCGACAAAGCCTGCCGCTACAACTCGGTTACTGGCAGCAATCAGATTATAGATATCCCCTTGATCTAATCCGTAACTCTCCATCAGCAAAGGATCGACAATCACTTCCACAATGTCTTCTCTATCGCCAGCAATATCCACTTCCAGTATTTGCTTGAAGCTCTCTAGCTTATCTTGAATTTGGCGGCCAATTTGCACTATGGTTCGCTCAGGAACCGTGCCGTACAGTGCTACCGATAAAATCGGCTGTTCGCTGGCTAAGGTGACTTCATTAACGGTTGGATCGTCACTGTCATCTGGCAGTTTTGATTTCACCAAATCCACCGCTTCGCGCACATCAGTCATGGCTTTGTCTAAATCACTCCCCGCCACAAACTCTAACGTGACCGAGCCATGCCCTTCAGACGCTACCGAAGTCATCTTTTTCACGCCCTCAATCGAGCGCAGTTCTTGCTCTATTGGGCGCACTAACATCCGCTCGGCATCAAGGGGGGAAATACCTTGATGACCAACGGACACATAAATAATAGGAATGGTGATATCGGGGCTGGATTCTTTGGGGATGGTAATATAGGTGTATACACCGGCAATGATCAGCATCACTAGCAAGGTGAGCACCGTGCGGCTACGAGATAGAGCGGCATCAATAATGGCAAGCATACTCTACCCTCTATTCTTTGATGGCGATAACAGGATCGCCATCGCGCACAAAACCTTGTCCTTTGGTGACGATATCAACGCTATCGCCCAAACCACTTAGCCAAACCCCTTCTTTTTCGGCTTTGACTATTTGGATGCCAACAAAACGAATGTGATCCTGTTGCAGGGTTTTCACCCCTAGCTCACCCTTTTCATTTAACGCCAGCATGGCAGGCGTTACCTTGACGGCCATTTTGGTTGCAAGCTTTAGCTCCACTTCTGCGCTCACGCCAGAGGGGAGTCGCTGTGCTTTATTGGCAATTTCTATTTCGATAGGAAAAGTATTAGTCGTCACTGATGAGTTGCGAGAAACATAACGTAATATGCCTTCAATTTTCTCACCGCCAAGCAAAGTGATGTAAGCACGGCTGCCCTGCTTAACCTGCTGAATATGACGCTCACTAAGGTCGGCTTCAATCACTAACTTATCAAGATCGATAAGGTGCGCTACTTGATCCCCTCGCGCTACATAATCACCGAGTTCAACGTGTAAACGATCAATAACCCCGGCAAACGGGGCGCGAATAATACTGTTTTTAAGCCCTAATTTCACGTTGGCGACGCTTGCCTTGGCATTGGCTAATTCAGCTTCTGCGGTAGTAAAAGCAACTTCGTTCTGTAAACCGCGTTTTTTTAAGGTAGTAGCAGCATTGAGCTCTTTTTGTTTTACCCGTAATAGCGCAGTAGCGCGCTCCAACTGGATATCTAGATCCCCTTTATCTATGGTCGCAATAATTTGACCACGCTTGACCACTTCACCTTTGCGCACTTTTAACTGGTCAATTTTGCCTGCCAACTCTGCGCTTAACTCAACATCACGATTGGGCGCAGTGCGTCCATACAGATCTATTTTTTTGGCGATGGGTTCTGCTTTAAAGTGAGACACCACCACTTTTGCCAGTGGCACAGATTGCTTATTACTTGTTGAAGTATTAGTGGTATTTGCAGAAGAAGATTCAGGGGGTGTTACGCTAGATGGTTTATCACCAAGCACACCGACTAAAAGCCAAGCGCCCAAAGCAATAATCAGAATAAGTGAGATAATCCAAGGATACTGAGCAAACAGCTGCCTGGTCCTTTGTAACGGCATAATTAAATCCTTTTAATTACCAACGGGCGACCTTGCCACATTGTTTTACGGCACACCTTTGCTAAAGATCAGTGTACCGATAATTGCCTGTCATTACTGAGGGAGGGATCACACGCTAAATGAAGCTCCACAACCACAAGTTGTTGTGGCATTAGGGTTGTTGATGAAGAAGCGTGCACCTTCTAAACCTTCGGTATAATCAACCGTACCGCCAATTAGATACTGTAAAGACATAGGATCGACCACTAAAGTCACTTCATCTTTAACAATAATGGCATCGCCTTCATTTACCTTTTCATCGAAGGTAAAGCCGTATTGAAAACCGCTACAACCACCACCAGTGATGTACACTCGTAGTTTAAGTTCTGGGTTTTCTTCCTCTGTAATCAATACTTTAACGCGAGCTGCTGCTGCGTCAGAAAAATTCAAAGGGACATTTAATTCGCTCACCGAGACCTCTCTTTATTCGATGTAGCCGCTAAAAATAGCGGTTTTGATCTGCTGATTATGTAATACCTGAGCAAAGTGTTCAAGTATTGTAATCTTTGTACTTAACCTAATAGTGCGACACAAGCGTTAGACTTGTCAGCAATATTTATTACAATGCAGTCATTCTCAAAATGCTATTCGAAAAGCAAGGATTCTCTAAATGAGCAAGTCAGAAGCACTCTATCAACAAGCCCAAGCCATTATTCCCGGTGGCGTAAACTCTCCAGTACGAGCTTTCAACGGTGTAGGCGGTTCTCCCCTGTTCATTGAAAGAGCGGATGGATGCCGCATTTATGACGCTGACGATAAATCGTATATCGATTATGTGGGCTCTTGGGGACCAATGATTTTAGGTCACAACAACAGCGCTATCCGTGATGCGGTTGTTGAAGCAGCGCAACGTGGTCTAAGTTTTGGCGCGCCAACCGAGCTTGAAATCAACATGGCTAAGCTGGTTTCATCACTAGTTCCTTCTATGGAACAACTGCGTATGGTGAGCTCAGGCACTGAAGCGACCATGAGCGCAATTCGTCTCGCTCGTGGCTACACTGGCCGTGACAAAATCATGAAATTTGAAGGTTGCTACCACGGTCATGCTGATAGCCTATTGGTAAAAGCAGGTTCTGGCGCTCTGACTCTTGGACAACCAAGCTCTCCTGGCGTACCAGAAGATTTTGCAAAGCACACTTTAACGGCCACTTTTAATAACCTTGAATCAGTACAAGCACTGTTTGATGCTAACCCTGAGCAAATTTCTTGCATCATTGTTGAGCCAGTAGCTGGCAACATGAACTGCATTCCACCGGTTGATGGTTTCCTACAAGGTCTGCGTGATATCTGTGACCAAAACGGCGCACTACTGATTTTTGATGAAGTCATGACCGGCTTTCGCGTCGCACTGGGCTGTGCACAAGCTCACTACAAGGTAAAACCTGACTTAACCACTCTAGGTAAAGTCATTGGTGGTGGCATGCCTGTCGGCGCTTTTGGTGGCCGTAAAGATGTCATGCAGCATATTGCGCCAACCGGCCCTGTCTACCAAGCAGGTACGCTGTCAGGTAACCCAATTGCTATGGCCGCGGGCTACGCATGTTTGACTCAGCTTTCACAAGCGGGCAATGCAGAGCGTCTTAACGAAATCACTGCAAAATTAGCCGCAGGCTTTAAAGCTAAAGCGGACAAGCACGGCATTCCGCTACTGGTTAGCCAAGTGGGTGGCATGTTTGGTTTCTTCTTTACTGACCAAGCACAAGTGACTTGCTATGAAGAAGTGGCGAAGTGCGACGTTGAGCAATTTAAGCGTTTCTTCCACTTAATGCTTGAAGAAGGTGTATACCTTGCCCCTTCTGCTTTTGAAGCAAGCTTTACGTCACTTTCGCATACTGATGAAGATATTGAACAAACATTAGCCGCTGCTGATCGCTGTTTTGCCGCTCTAGCCGCTTAACACTTCTACTGTTTTATTTGACAGGAGCCGCAAGGCTCCTTTTTTATTTGTAGCGATTCAAGTTGCATAACGCTATGATTTATCTTCACAAACACTAATAAGTAGTCGGTTTAACGTGCCTAGAAGAATTCAGCTTACCTCCAGCCAATGGCTGTTAATTATCGCATTGCTGTTTTTTGCATATGCTTGTTTTGTCTTGATAAGACCGTATGTAAATTCCATTGTAATGGCGTTTATCATTTCGCTATTGATGTTCCCTATCCATGAACGTCTAGACAATAAGATGCCCACTATGAGAAATACCACGGCGCTTTTGTCGTGTGTGATTCTTACCGTCATTATTGTTATTCCACTACTATTGGTTTTTACCGCCATCATCCAACAAGGTTCTTCCTTTTCTCAAGGGGTGTACCACTGGGTATCAGACGGCGGCGTACAAGATCTGCTCGCGCAACCCTTTATCGTCAAAATGTTTAATTTTGCCAATAGCTACCTACCCTTTGATACCTTAGACCCTGCTGAAATTGCGCAAAAGGTTGCCGAACTTGCCAGTTCCTTTGGTACGCACTTGGTTGGTATTAGCGCTTCTGTGGTCGGCAGTGCCACTAGCTTTTTGATGAACTTTGGTTTGATGCTATTTGTGCTGTTTTTCTTGCTTCGCGATCATGAGCGAATCATCTCTGCCATGCGTCATATCATTCCGCTATCACGCTCTCAAGAAGACCGATTGCTTGATGAAATAGAGAAAGTTTCTAAATCAGCAGTCATGGGGTCATTTCTTACCGCAATAGCGCAAGGTGTAGCAGGCGGGTTTGCCATGTGGCTTGTAGGCTTCCCCGGCCTATTTTGGGGTACCATGATGGGCTTTGCCTCGTTTGTGCCTGTCATCGGCACCGCGCTGATTTGGATTCCAGCTTGTTTGTATTTGCTATTAATTGGCGATACTGGCTGGGCAATATTCCTATTGATCTGGTCTGTGGCTGTGGTTGGCTCTATCGACAATATCTTGCGTCCGCTGCTGATGCAGGGCAGCGCTGGCATGAATACCTTAATGATCTTCTTTTCTTTGCTTGGCGGTTTGCATGTTTTCGGCTTAATTGGTTTAATCTACGGCCCGCTGATCTTCGCCATTACTATGGTACTGTTCACCATGTATGAAGAGGAGTTTAACGACTTCCTTGATAAGCAAGATAACAACTAGTAAGAGTAAAATATGAGTGTCTACACCGCCCCAAGTCAAATCGCCGAACGTCAACTTGCTTACTTTGCAGGTAAACGCATCGTTATCGCAGGTGAAGCTGAAGATCAGTTTCCAAAACAACTGCTGCAACATGCGGAATCGGTCACCGTATTTACCACCCACTATGGCTACCATCAGCAGATGCAAGGTATTGGCGTAGACAGTCAGTTTGGCATTGAATTTAAGAATGCTAACGATGCTAATTTACTATTACTGTACTGGCCAAAAGCCAAAAGCGAAGCGCAATATCTATTGGATATGATGCTCAGCAAACTCGCACCAGAAACAGAAGTAATCGTGGTCGGCGAAAACCGCTCTGGAGTAAAGAGCATTGAAAAAATGTTCGCCAACTTTGGCCCTATGACTAAGTATGACTCAGCCAGACGCTGCTCTTTTTATGCCGGAGTCAGCCAAACACCGCCACAACACTTTAATGTCGACAGTTACTTCAAGTCTTATCCAGTGGAATTAGCTGGGCTATCTTTAGAAGTGCAAAGTTTACCGGGCGTATTTAGCCATGGTGAATTTGATTTAGGCACTAAACTACTGCTAGCCAACTTACCAAAACTTAGCGGCAAAGTATTAGACTTTGGCTGCGGCGCAGGCATTATCGGCGCGGCAATGGCACTGCAAAATCCAAGCATCGAATTAGAAATGTGCGATGTGAGCGCATTTGCTGTGGAATCAAGTAAGCGCACACTAGAAGCCAATGGTGTTAAAGGCAAAGTATTTGCCACCGATGTCTACTCACAAGTCAGCACTGACTATCAATTCATTATCAGTAATCCCCCTTTTCATTCGGGGCTAGATACCAGTTACAGCGCCACAGAAACCCTGCTAAAAGATGCGCCCAAGCATCTTACCAACACAGGTAAGTTACTGATTGTTGCTAATAGTTTTTTGAAATACCCGCCAATTATTGAAAATGCGTTCGGCAACTGCGACACCATTAATAAAACCAATAAGTTCGCAATCTATCACGCAACGAAATAAATAAAACTGTGTGAGGCAACACGCTTTTTTAAGCGTTTGCTTGCCTCACTTTATTTGGCTAGTACATTTCAGCAATGGTGATCTTATTATCAGGGCCTGAATCCGTACCTTATGTCAAAACATCGCTCTCGACCAAAGTTTAAACGACTGAAAAGTACCTTAATGGGTGCCTTTTTGTTGGTTAGTCTTCCTCCAATGCTGCTCATTGCCTTCTTTTTTCTTCAATCCCATATTGAAGATCTTCAAGAGCAGAGCAAAACCTATTTAACTTCGATGAGGGATGGCACCACCACTCAAGTAACCGCCTACGTAAAAAACCTAGACTCTGAAGTCATTGGTTTTGTTCATTCCGAACTTGCTTATGCCAGTGGTGGTCGTTTTTACGGATTGATTGATTCTTTTAGACGCCTTGGCCCTGATATTGAGAAATCTCGGCTAATTGGTCAGCAACAATACATTCCCGGCTCTGGAGATAAGGTCAATGCGCAAACCGCCAAAGAGAACAGCAATTACCTTAGTGTAAGACGCTACCAGCTGTTACATACTCGCTACCACTCAACCTATCAAAGTCTGTTACAGCGTTCTGATTTCGACGATCTTGCCTTAGTGGATCTCGATGGTAATGTCGCCTATTCAGTACAAAAACATAATTACTATTCCACCAATTTAAATACTGGCCCTTATAAAAACAGCAACTTAGGCGTGCTATTTCAACGCTTAAAGAGTTACGTAGAAACCAATAAAAATACCTTCGATAAGTATAATGATATTGTACTTATGAGCGATTTTGCCAAAGACTCCAACAGCAAAGAGAATAAAAAAGTGGCTTGGTTTGCCGCGCCTATCGTGCAACAGGGATACCTGCACAGCTATGCGTTTTTCCGCTTGCCTCTCTCCTCTTTAACGCATCTGATTGACAATACCAGCAGCGATTATCCCAACATCTTATTGCTTGATGAGTCGCAAAAATTATTGACTCAAACCACAGCTAAAAACGTAGAGAAAAGCAGTTTTATCACCACCAAGGCACTGCAAGGGATCAGTCAAGTTGAAACCTATGCCAATACTAAAGGCCAAAGCATGATTGCCGCTTACTCGCCTCTCTATATTCACGATTTAAAGTGGGCGGTTATTGCGGAGACACCAGAAAACATCGCCTTTTCTCGGGTCAATAAACTCTACTCTATCTTTTTACTGATAGTGCTGAGCGTAACCGTCGGTATTGTTGTTTGCTCGCACTACCTATCGAATTTCATTACTCGTCCGTTACTCAAATTGGCATGGACCGCAGAGCGCATCTCCACTGGTGATCTTAACGAGCACGTTGAAGGAACAGAGCATGAAGATGAAATAGGTCGTCTGGCGATTAGCTTTGAGCGCATGCAGCGTTCGATTCGAGAAAAGATTGATCTTATCCATCAACAAAACAAAGAGCTCGCCTACAACTTAGAAACCATTGCTATTCAAAACAAAGAGCTACAAAGAGCTGATAAATTAAAAGATGAGTTTCTTGCCACTACATCTCACGAATTACGCACCCCTTTACATGGCATGATTGGGGTTGCGCAAGCCATCATAGGTGAAGCTCATGGCAGCATTCCTGCGGCGCAGCGCTATCAGTTAGAAATTATCATCAATAGTGGACATAGACTGTCGAACTTAGTGGATGATCTTTTGGATTATCACAAAATGCAGTACGGACAATTAAAGCTTGAGTCGATGGCGGTATCTCTGGCTTTAACATCACAATTGGTGATTGAGCTCTCTAAGCATTTAATTGATAAAAAACCGGTGCGAATTATCAATCAAATTGATGATGATCTACCTATGGTCAGTGCCGATCCGCAAAGGTTAGAGCAAATCTTATATAACCTCGTGGGTAACGCGATGAAGTTTACCAACGAGGGCAAAATCATTTTGACCGCCGAGCCCAATGGTGACTACTTAAAAGTGCAAGTGATCGATACTGGACACGGCATTGATAAAGACGATCTTGAGCATATTTTTGAACCTCTAATTCAAGGACATTCAGCGAGCTATCATCAAGGCACTGGATTAGGTTTATCCATCAGTAAGCAGTTAATAGAAATCATGCATGGCGAGCTTAGCGTTAGCAGTCAGCCTATGCTGGGTACCACTTTTACCATGCGCCTTCCGCTGGCCAATGAAGAACAACTACAAGCCTTTGATAGTAATCGCGAGGTCGTACACTACACCCGTGAAGATATATTATTTGAAGAGCCTTCACAGCCTCAGCTCAATAACAGCAACGGGAAACGAGTGTTAATTGCCGATGATGAGCCGGTTAATTTAAAAGTGTTGGAAAGCTTTTTACGCATTGAAGGCTATAGCGTAATTAGCGCTACCAATGGGCGACAGGTGCTCGATATCATCGCGCAAGAAAAACCTGATATTTTATTACTCGATATCATGATGCCAGAGCTCAGTGGATTTGAGGTGTGTAAGTACTTACGCGAGCTGTATTCCTATAATGAGCTTCCGATCATTATGCTCACCGCGCTTGGGCAAAATGAGGATAAGATCAAAGGCTTTGAATGTGGCGCTAACGACTACTTGGTCAAACCTTTTAATAAACAAGAGTTGTCTGCTCGTATTCAAGTACACATTGATGCCAGCCTTTCTGAGGAGCGTAAGCAAGAGAATGAATCCTTAAACGCGGAATTAATGCAAAGGGAAAAAGTTGAGTCCTTGCTACTGGAAACCCAAGCGAAATTGCTCGAGCAATTAGAAAGCACCCCAGAGGCGATTATCTGCATCAATGAAAGCCATAAGATAACCTTTGCCAATAAAACCGCCATAGACCTATTTAAACGCTCTAGTGAACAGATAAAACGTTCGCAAATAGAAGAGTTTATTGCGCCAAAATATCTGCAATTTGATCAGCCACATCGCAGCGTTAATATTGATTTATTCGTCGGTGGAACCAAGCAAGTCATCGCCAGTGATATCTTTACTCTGCCCCTAGAAACAGGGCTTCGCGGTATGATCATCTTTAACTTTAGCCCAGATGAAGCAAACCAAAGAATCAACAACCTAGAGGTCGCATTAGATGCGCTAGCCAATTACGCCTTTGCCGGAGATAAATCCCAGCTAGAACAGCTCAAAGAGCTTGGAGATGAGTTCTCTGGCTTAGTGAAAATGATGCACTATGACAAAGAAAGCAAACAGGAAAATATGCGTCAACTGCTGGTGGATTGCATGTCGAGTGCATTGGAGTATTGGGACAGCCATCAAGGCAATAGCAAGTTTACTTTTGCTGAACAAAGTGGCTTGTGGCGAGTGTATTTAGACAGAAGCACCCTGCAAACTCGCACCTTGGATAAATACCTAAGAGTTGAAACCTTACCTAAAACGCCTCGCTGGCGCACGGTACTCAATTCATTAGACTTTATCCTAGCCAATAGCGATAACGACAATGCGCAACGAGCGCAATTGCTAGAGCTGCGAGAGCAACTACAACATATCGTTTCGCAATAACCTCAACGACAATATTGCCCCCTCAATAAGCGATTGGTTCTTTTTTTATACGCTGAAAAAAGAACCAATCTCTTAGCAAAATCAGACCAATTCACTGTTAAAAGTCGTTTGTAACTGCTCTTTTGCTTGAATATGCGAGCACACTCACAACAAACTGTACGCTGTATTTTTAACCAAAAAATAAAGTCGTACTTTCATTTCCTCGTAAAGTCACACCAACTAACAAAATCAGCAACCACTCTTTAATACATAAGATAAGAAGATAGTAAGCACTCACATAAGATGGCAAAAAAGACAATTTCAAAGAAATAGCATCAATATGCAATATGTTGAAAATATAATTATTTTAACGTTTTTAACAGCAATCAGTGCGGTTTTAACGTTTTTGACGGGAATGTAAATTGACGATTTTACTTTGAAAGATAATTCTAGCTGTAACCAATGGTTCTCAGAGATACATCGCACCCTATAAGTAAAAAGATAGAGTCATTGGATGGCACTGTAAAAGCCGTAACCTAAGTAATCAACTTGGTTACTTAATAATAATAAGCAAACAGAGACAAAGGATATAACATGCTTGCTAATATAAAAAAAACAGCTCTTGCTACAGTAGTAATCGCAACAGCGGCCACCGCAATATCAGCTCCAGCAATCGCAAGATCGGAACTGACTATCGTACCGGATTTTTACCCAACAATGGTCCGCAACTTCAACCCTTATCTAGCTACGAATCTTCGTACTACCACTGACTTCATCTATGAGCCTCTAGTTGTTTTCAATGAGATGCACGGTAACACCCCTGTTATGCGTCTAGCTGAAAACTTTGCTATGTCAGATGATCTAAAAAGCGTCACATTTGATATCCGCAAGGGCGTAAAATGGTCAGATGGTAAAGCATTCTCAGCAGATGATGTTGTTTTCTCTTTCGAACTAATTAAGAACAATACCGCGTTGGACCAAACAGGTATCAACAAGTGGGTAAGCAAAGTAGAAAAAGTAAACGACCATGAAGTACGTTTCGTTCTTACGGAAGGTAACTCAAATGTGCCATACGAAATCTCTAAAGTTCCTGTAGTACCTAAACATATCTGGTCTAAAGTGAAAGATCCTACTTCTTTCACCAACGAAAACCCTGTTGGTTCTGGACCGTTCACTGAAATTGATACCTTTACCCCGCAACTTTACATCCAGTGTGCGAACCCTAATTACTGGGATGCAGACAACCTAGATGTAGATTGTCTACGTGTTCCACAAATTGCTAACAACGACCAGTTGCTAAGCAAAATCGTTAACTCTGAGCTAGATTGGACTTCGGCGTTTATCCCTGACATCGACCGTACCTACAAAGCTGTGAACCCTAATCACGGTTACTGGTACCCGCCAGCAGGCACTCAATCACTGGTAGTTAACTTTAAAAACCCAGATCCAGCTAAGAATGAAGCATTAACTGATGTGAACTTCCGTCGTGCAATGGGTATGGCTATCGACCGTCAAACTATCATCGATATCGCATTCTACGGTGCCGGTACTATCAATGACTTCGGTTCAGGTCTTGGCTACGCATTTGAAGCATGGTCTGACGAGAACGTGCATAAGAAGTATCAAAAATTCAATACTTACAACCCAGAAGAAGCGAAGAAACTTCTAAAAGAATCTGGCTTCAAAGACACAGATGGCGATGGTTTTGTTGAAACTCCATCAGGTAAGTCATTTGAATTGTTAATCCAATCGCCAAATGGTTGGACTGACTTCAACAACACAGTACAGCTTGCGGTTGAGCAGCTAAACGAAGTGGGCATCAAGTCTCGCGCTCGTACTCCTGAGTTTGCGGTATACAACCAAGCAATGCTAGATGCAACATACGACGTGGCTTACACCAACTACTTCCACGGTGCAGATCCACACTTGTACTGGAACAGTGCTTATAACTCAGCACTGCAAGAAGGTAGCGGCATGCCTCGCTTTGCAATGCACTTCTACAAGAATGCTGAGCTAGATAACCTACTGAACAGCTTCTACAAAACGGCGGATAAGAACAAGCAGCTAGAAATCGCACACGGCATTCAGCGCATCATTGCTGAGAACCAAGTAACGATTCCTGTTCTATCTGGTGCAAGCAACTATCAGTACAACACAACTCGATTCACGGGTTGGTGGACTCAAGATAACGCACAAGGTCGTCCAAACATTTGGGCCGGTATCCCTGAGCGCTTACTCCACGTACTTGACCTAAAACCTGTCAAGTAATTGACCTCTAAAGGCGCACCTTCGGGTGCGCCAATATTACCCTTTAAAGTTAACAATAATTATGACGCGATTGCGTTAGGGATTCTTTCACTCAACGGGTGGATTTTATTCGATATATGGACAATAAATCGAATAGTTAAGGTGTAGGTATGGGATATTTTCTAAGACGTTTGTCGTTCTACTTTATAGCGCTGTTAGTGGCCGCTACTATCAATTTTATTATTCCGCGAGCAATGCCCGGTGACCCCGTTACCATGATGTTCGCTAACGCAACAGCCCAAGTGACTCCAGAACGTATCGAAGCAATGCGTCAACTGCTTGGTTTCGTTGATGGTCCGCTTTGGGTTCAATACTTCACTTATATGAAGAGCATTCTTAGCTGGGAGCTAGGAACCTCTATTAAATTTTATCCGTTAAGTGTGAATGAATTACTTGGTGGTGCTTTTGGCTGGTCTTTATTCCTAGCCGGAACCGCCGTTATTCTTTCGTTTTCTATCGGTTCCATTCTTGGCATTTTTGCCGCATGGAAACGCGGTAGCAAATACGACACCTTTATCACTCCGGGCATGCTTATTGTTCAAGCAGTACCACAGGTGGTTATTGCCATGCTCGCGATGTTTATCTTCGCTATTGGCCTGAAGTGGTTCCCAACGGGTTACGCTTATACCGCCGGTGTCACTCCGGATTGGACTAGCTGGGAGTTCATCAAAAACGTCGCCTACCACGCGGTGTTACCTCTGGCTTGTGCCTCTCTGGTGCAGATTGGCGGATTCCTAGTAAACATGCGTAACAACATGATCAATTTACTTTCTGAAGACTATATCACTATGGCAAAAGGCAAAGGCCTGAGCGAAAACAGAGTGGTATTTAACTACGCGGCACGCAACGCACTATTGCCAAGTGTTACCGCACTTTCAATGTCTTTAGGTATGGCTATCGGTGGCCAGCTTATCATCGAAATCATATTTAATTACCCAGGACTAGGGACGGTCCTATTTAACGCAATTACCTCTCGTGACTACCAAGTACTGCAAGGGCAATTGTTAATCATGACCTTATTCATGCTGTTCTTTAACCTACTCGCAGACATGCTGTATGTGCTGTTAGATCCTCGCCTACGTAAGGGAGGTAAATAAGATGAAAAATATATTAAAGCTAGTTCGTGGCAATACGGTGGCGATGATCGGAGTGGTGATATTAAGCACTTTCTTATTTATCGCACTGGCGGCGCCTCTCATTACCCAACATGCACCCGATAAACGTACCGGTAATCCGCACGAGTATCCAGGCATGATAGTAAAAGCGGCGCAAAATAACCCTGATGGTTGGATTGCAACCAACCTTGCTGATGACAAGCGTACCTTACGCATGTCAAAAGATGCAGAGCATACCCTTGGCACAACTCGTATGGGCCGTGATGTCTGGGCGCAAATTGCCTATGGTGCACGCGTATCGTTGGCCGTTGGCTTTGGCGCGGGAATAACCGTGTGTTTCTTAGCCACTATTATCGGGGTTTCTGCCGGTTACTTTGGTGGCAAAGTGGATGAATTTCTCACCGCGGCCATGAACATAATGTTGGTCATCCCTCAGTATCCATTACTGTTTGTGGTAGCGGCCTTTATCGGAGAAGCGGGGCCTCTAACCATTGCCCTCATAATCGGTTTCACCTCCTGGGCTTGGGGAGCGAGGGTGGTGCGTTCGCAAACTCTCGCACTACGTGAAAAAGAGTTCGTAAAAGCGGCAGAAGTGCTGGGTGAGTCTTCATTTAGAATTATCTTTGTGGAAATTTTACCTAACTTAATCTCCATTGTAGGTGCGAGTTTCATCGGCTCAGTCATGTACGCGGTAATGATGGAAGCGACAATTTCCTTCTTAGGTATGGGCGATCCAAACACCATTAGTTGGGGCATCATGCTGTACAACGTACAAACCTCATCTTCAATGCTTATCGGTGCATGGTGGGAGCTATTAGCCCCTTGTATGGCCTTAACCTTATTGGTCACAGGACTGGCACTGCTTAACTTTGCGGTTGATGAAATTGCTAACCCGCAACTTCGCTCTCACAAAGGAATGCGTCGCTGGAAGAAGCTTGCCACGCAAGATAAAAATGCACGTAAACCTCAACCAGAAGAACTCGCAAACCGTCAAGTAGTACACGGAGAACAATCATGAGTAATCCACTAATTTCTGTTCGTAATCTGTGTGTAGATTACATTACTGATGCCGGTGATGTTCGCGCGTGTAACAACGTGAGCTTTGACATTGCTCCGGGTGAAGTATTTGGCCTTGCCGGTGAGTCTGGCTGTGGTAAATCCACCGTAGCATTTTCACTGATGCGCTTACATAAGCCACCTGCATTTATCACTGGCGGAGAAGTCATCTTTAACGGTGAAGATATTCTGCAATACAGCGACAAAAGCATGCAGGCGTTTCGCTGGAATGAAATGTCGATGGTATTCCAAAGTGCTATGAATGCCCTAAACCCAGTATTGCCAATCTCTGAGCAGTTTTGTGACGTGCTTATGCACCACACAACAATGAGCCGCAAACAGGCACTAAAACGCGCTGAAGGTTTGTTGGAAATTGTCGACATTCACCCTAGCCGTCTGAGTGACTATCCGCACCAGTTCTCTGGCGGTATGCGTCAACGCTTGGTAATTGCGATAGCGCTAGCGCTCAACCCGAAAATGATCATCATGGATGAGCCTACTACGGCGCTGGATGTGGTGGTGCAACGTGAAATACTACAAAAAATCTACGCCCTAAAAGAAGAGTTTGGATTTTCGATTTTATTCATCACCCACGATTTATCCTTGATGGTTGAGTTCTCCGATCGCATCGGAATTATGTATTCAGGCGAACTGATTGAAGTAGCGCCAGCTAAACAAATACTGGAAAACCCTTTCCATCCTTACACGCAAGGTTTGGGCAGTTCTTTCCCACCGTTAACAGGGCCAAAAACCAAGTTAACGGGAATACCGGGCAATCCATTGAATTTATTAGAAATTCCACAAGGATGCCGCTTTCAAGCTCGCTGCTCTCAAGTGACACCAATGTGTAGACAAACAGAAACTCAGTTGCGCCAAATCGAAGCACAACGTTTTTCTAACTGTCATTTATTTGGTGAACCCATTGCACAGCAAAAAGTCAGCTAACGCTAACAAGACGTATTCGGAGAAGTAACATGAGCAAACCAACTGGCGAATTACTCATTGAAGGCAAAAATCTAGTTAAAGACTTTCCTGTGAGTAGTAATGCACTGAAAAACCCAATGATGCGCGCCATTAACGACGTATCGTTCAAAATGTACAAAAGTCGCGGCTTATCTGTGGTGGGTGAATCGGGTTCAGGTAAATCCACTACCGCTAAAATGATAGCGAAAATGTACCCGCCGACCGACGGCTGTATCGAATACCGTGGACGCGATATTCAAACCATCAAAAAGAAAAACGATTTGATGCACTACCGTGAAGGCGTGCAGATGGTATGGCAAGACCCGTTTGGTTCATTAAACCCAACCCATAATATCTTTCACCACATTGCTAGGCCACTGTTGATCCATAAAAAAGTCACTCCGGGCAATAAAAAAGAACTCGAAGAGCGAGTACACGATCTTTTAGAGCAAGTGGGACTGATTCCGCCAAAAGAAACCGCGGCTAAGTTCCCCCATCAGTTATCTGGTGGACAGCGTCAACGTGTCAATTTGGCAAGAAACATTGCTGTCGGTGCTGAGGTGGTGTTGGCTGATGAGCCAACCTCGATGCTGGATGTATCAATACGCGCCGGTGTTTTGAACTTGATGGAAGAGATGAAATTTGAAAAACAAATGTCTCTGTTATACATCACGCACGATATTGCCACCGCTCGTTATATTGCTGAAGACATTGCCGTCATGTACGTAGGGCATATGGTGGAGTGGGGAGATACCGATGAGATTATCGCTAACCCACAGCATCCATATACCCAATTATTAGTCTCTGCTGTGCCTGATCCAGCAAAATCCATCCATACCAAGCTTGCGGGCAATAAAGGGGAAATTCCTTTATGGACGCCAGAATCTTTTGGATGCCCATTTGCAGGTCGATGCCAACAAGTGACTGATAAATGTAAAGAGCAACTCCCTAAGGTCACGCAACTGTCCGAGAACCACTTTGTTCGTTGCTATTTGCACGAAAGTTAACAGTGACCTTCCTTTTTTAGCCTCCTTAACAGGAGGCTCCTTTTATTTAAAGCGCTCTGCTTATACCAATCACACTTTTTAGGCAAGGGATAGCGACGTATGCAGTTGTTAATCAATCAAATTGGCTACTCAGCGACTGCGCATAAAGTCGGTGTTCTGCTTGCACCTTCCCCCCTCTGTTTACAAAAAGTCGATACCGCTGATGTCATTATTATCGAGATGCAAACAAAGCAAGAAGTAGCGCGAGTCCCTTTACAACCCGGCCAACTTGTTGAGCAGTGGGACATAGGTTGGAGCTACCCTTTTGACTTTAGCAAACTGAATTTACAGGGTCGCTTTGTGGCGCGCTTTGAACACGTTGAATCTTTACCCTTTGATATTCAGCCCCAGCTTTTGTATCAGCGCACCTTTTCCGATCTGCTGCATTATTTTAAGTCGCAACGTTGCACGGGTATGTTTGATCACGCCGATAAAAACGTGCGCATATTTGGTAGCGATGCTCTGCGTGATGTCCGTGGCGGCTGGTATGACGCATCAGGAGACGTCAGCAAATACTTGAGCCATTTATGCTACGCCAATTATTTAAATCCGCAGCAAACCCCAATGCTGGTATGGAACTTACTCTCTAGTCTAGAAGTGCTCAACGCGCGGGATAATTGTGCGCCGTTTACTCGCACTCGCCTTATTGATGAGGCGCTATTTGGCGCAGATTTTTTAGTGCGCATGCAAGCTGACCAAGGCTTTTTCTACACCACGGTATTTGATCAATGGAGCAAAGATCCTGAAAAAAGGGAGCTGTGTGCCTATAAAACTCAAACCGGTAAAAAGCTCGTCACCTATCAAGCTGGATTTAGGCAAGGTGCAGGCATCGCCATTGCCGCCCTTGCTAGTACGGCTCGGCTTCAACAAAATGGCGAGTACAGTGCTCATCACTATCAACAGGCTGCGCAAAAAGGCTATTGGCATTTAAAAGAGCTCAACAAAGCTTATTTAAATGATGGTAAGGAAAATATCATTGATGAATATTGCGCTTTATTAGCCAGCGTTGAGCTGTACAAAACTACCCAAGATCAACGCTACTTAGATGAAAGTCGCGACTGGGCACTGCGCTTAACTTTGCGTCAGCAGAGCGACCAAAACTGGTCACATTTTTGGTCTGCTACCGCGCAGGGTGAACGCCCCTATTTTCATCCCTCTGATGCCGGATTGCCTGTCATAGCCCTGTGCTGTTTTTTAGATATCGAAACCGATTCTGTTTTTATAGAAAAGATCACCTCCAGCATTGAGGTGGCGCTGTCCTTTGAATTAAAGATCACCCATGCAACTCGCAATCCTTATGCCTACCCAAGGCAATATGTAAAAGACCTCGGCGGAGAAAAGCGCGACGCCTTTTTTATGGCACAAGACAACGAATCGGGCTATTGGTGGCAAGGGGAAAATGCCCGCCTCGCCTCTTTGTCAGCCATGGCATATAGAGCAATACCCTATGTATCAGCGTCATTTTTAAAGCCACTGCAAAGCTATGCTCAATCTTGCTTAAACTGGATTATAGGATTAAACCCTTACAATATGTGCATGCTCGACGGGCATGGCGATAACAACCCTAACTATTTACCACACTTAGGTTTTTACAACGCTAAGGGGGGGATTTGCAACGGCGTAACCGCTGGCTTTAATCACCCGCAAGGCATTGCTTTTAACCCAACCGCACACGCTGATGACTTACAACAAAACTGGCGTTGGGCAGAACAATGGCTACCTCACAGCGCATGGTTTTTATTAGCGGTAGCCTATCAAACAAACGATGAATTATCAGGAGACTCACCATGAGCCTATTTCGCCTTGACCTAAAAGTAGTCAATGAAAGCGAGGAGCGTACCCGTTTTGCGTTATCTGTAGTCAATAACTCTAAGGCACAACTGACTGACTGGACGCTGCATTTTTCAATGACTCGTTTCTTAGACAGTAGCAGCTGTACGGTAGGGCAACTTTCACAAACCGGCAGTTTTTGCACCTTGAGCGCACTGCCTGCTTTAGAAAGTAATCAAACCTTTAACACCGAATTTGAAATGCCAACGCCACCATTGCAACTGCAATGTGACGGTATTCTTGAAGCATTTATTCAATCCTCTGAGCGCTATTCGGTCGCCGTAACCCCATTACAGTTACCTGCGGCCAAATCGGTTTCCCACGGCTTAGAGCCCGTAGAAAAGGCCGATATTGCTATCATTCCTAAACCGAACAATCTTGACCCTATGCAAGGGACATTTGAGTTTGTAATAGGCGAAGAATTGCATGTAGAAAGCCCAATCGCCAAAGAGGCAGCCCTATGGTTTTGTGAAAGCGCACCGCAACTAAAGCTAAAAATGACCCAGCAAGGCGCTCGAATCCAGTTTAAATCTATGAGTTGCTTATCCGCATCCGCCTATCAACTGGATATCTCAGCCACAAGCCTGATCGTCAGTGCCAGTGATGCACAAGGCTTTACGCATGCGGTTGCGTCTCTATTGCAGCTATTTAAAGATGAAACATCACTCTGTTGCGTAAAAATCTCTGATAGCCCAGCATATCCTTATCGCGGCATGATGCTTGACTGCTCTCGTCACTTTCATCAGATAGAGCAAATTAAACTCATCATCGACCAATTAGCTCGCTACAAATACAATCATTTCCATTGGCACCTGACCGATGATGAAGGTTGGCGAATCGAAATCAAAGCCTTCCCTGAGTTAACCGATATTGGCGCATGGCGTGGTAAAGACTTACCTCTTGCTCCGCAATTTAGACATATTGAGTCCAAATACGGCGGCTTTTATACGCAACAACAGATCAAAGAAGTGGTGGCGTTTGCTCAGCGTCGCGGAATCATTGTGGTGCCCGAAATTGATATTCCCGGTCACTGCCGAGCGGCGATAAAGTCTTTGCCGCACTTGTTATTAGACAAGGATGACGCATCCATCTATCGCAGCGTACAACACTACACTGATAACGTGCTATCACCTGCCCTAGAAGGCACTTATGAGTTCTTAGATAAGGTTATTGCCGAAGTTGTAGAGTTATTTCCTGCTCCTTATGTACACATTGGAGCGGATGAAGTGCCAGAAGGTGTATGGACGCAAAGTGACAAATGTCAGGCACTGATGAAAGAACACGGTTATACCGAAGCCAAAGATCTGCAAGGGCATTTACTGCGCTATGTAGAGAATAAACTCAACAGTTACGGCAAACGTATGTTGGGTTGGGAAGAAGCGCAACATGGCGATAAAGTCAGCCAGCAAACCGTGATCTATTCTTGGCAAAGTGAGCAAGCGGCTATCGAGTGCGCACGTAAAGGATTTGATGTGGTATTACAGCCGGGACAGTACACCTATCTGGATATGGCTCAAGAATTTGATGCGAGCGAATCGGGCTTTTACTGGGCGAATATAACCCCGCTCAAACACGCCTACCACTATCAACCCCTGCAACAAATTGCCGCCGATGATCCGATCCAGAAAAAGGTATGGGGCATTCAAGCGGCGCTATGGTGTGAGTTGGTTAATAACCCGCAAAAGCTACAATATATGGTGCATCCTCGCCTGCAAGCCATTGCAGAAGTGTGCTGGACTGATGCTAGCAATAAAGATTGGACTGACTTTTTATCTCGCCTCAAGTCTGATTTAGAACAGCTTGACCAACGAGGAATCCACTACCGTAACCCTTGGTACTAAAGCTTTAAAAAGCCAGTAGTTGAGTTGATGTGAGCTGCACATCAACTCGGCTACCGACATCTAACTGCTCAATCGAGCTAGACAGCAATCGGTGCCCTTTTACATCCACAACATAACGGAAATGGTCACCCATAAACTGCTGTTCCAATACCACGGTTTCTCCCGCCGTATTCGCGGTTAATTGCAGATGTTGCGGACGAAATAAAATCATGGCGGCTTCATCACTGTTTTGCTGTTTGCAAGTTGCCTTCACCACTCCCAAAGCCGTTTGATACATCCCTTGCTCTATCTTTGTGCCCTGTAAGTAACTGCCACCACCTAAGAAATCAGCCACAAAACGACTTGATGGGGTGTGGTAAAGGTCGCTAGCACTGCCAAATTGCTCAATCACGCCTTTGTTCATCACCGCCATTTTATCGGCAAAAGCAAACGCCTCTTCTCGGCTGTGAGTCACAAAAATAGCCGTCACCCCCGCTTGTTTAAAGATACTGCGGATCTGCGCGATCAACTTGTGGCGAACTTGGGTATCTATGTTAGAAAAAGGTTCATCAAGCAACAATAGATCTGGCTTGTAAGCAAGAGAGCGAGCAATTGCAACACGCTGTTGCTGACCACCCGATAACTGGTGCGGATAACGATCACCCAAGTTCTGCAGATGTACCATAGTCAGCATTTCTTCAATGCGCTCTTTTTGCACCTCTTGCGACAGTTCTTTAATTCCAAAGCTGATATTTTGCGCCACCGTTAGGTGCGGAAATAGAGCGTAATCTTGAAAGATCATTCCGATATTACGCTGCTCGGGTGGCACCCAGTGCTCACCGTCATCAATCACAGTGCCATTGAGTTCAATAAAGCCTCTCGTTAGCGGAAGTAACCCTGAAATAGCTTTAAGCAACGTGGTTTTGCCACAACCACTGGCTCCCAACAGACAAACAATCTCACCTTGCTTTACCGTCAAGGACAGTGATTCAAGCACCACTTGATTGTCGTATTTACAGGTAAGATCTTTAATGGCTAGAGTACGGCTCATCAGTGGGGTTGCTCCAAAGAACGATTGATAATAATTAACGGAATAAGGCCAACCAAAACTAACAACACCGCAGGCATAGCTGCGATTTCCAGTTGTTCGTCCGAGGCAAAGTTGTACACATAGGTAGCGAGTGTTTCAAAGTTGAATGGGCGCAGTAATATGGCGGCATTCAACTCTTTCATCGATTCAATAAACACTAATAAAAAGGCAATTAATGCGCCACGTTTCATTAATGGAATGTGTACTCTTTTGAGCATTTGCGAGCTAGTGCACCCCATAGTGCGCGCCGCCATATCTAAAGAAGGCGATACCTTACTCATGCTGCTTTCAATTGTGCCAATCGCCACCGCTGAAAAACGCACCACAAAAGCAAATACAATCGCAAATATTGAACCGGAGAAAACAAGCCCCGGCCTACCCCAATCCATCGCTTTGGCAATGTCATTCACCAAATGATCGGCACTTAACACGGGTAGCATTACGCCTATAGCAAGTACTGTCCCCGGCACGGCGTACCCCATAGAGGCCAAACGCACAAATAGATTACTGCTGGTTGTGGCCGATAAACGGCTATAAAAATTAAGAACTACCGCAATAATCAAAGCAATCAAGGCCGCAAGTATCGACACTTTTAAACTGTTAATGGCGTACTGATAAAATTGACTTGTCCAACTTTCCAAGAAGTAGTGATAGGCGTACAGACAAAGCTGTAACAACGGGAAAATAAACGCCACTGCCACTATCGACCAACACCAAGTCACCGCCGCCCACTTCTTCCAACCCGTCAGTTGGTAACGAAAGTTTTCATGACTATTAAACTGACTCTGAAAGAGCTTTTGCTTGCGACGACTAAAGCGCTCGCCACTGATCAATAAAATAATCACCAGCAACATAATGGCTGAAATTTTCGCCGCTGCCCCCAAGTTGGAATACCCGAGCCATGTATCGTAGACCGCGGTAGTCAAAGTATTGACGGCAAAATAGCTCACGGTACCAAAATCACCAATCGCCTCCATTGCCACCAGCGATAAACCGACCGCAATTGACGGGCGAATAATCGGTAACGAGATTCGCCAAAAGCTCTGCATTGGTGAGCACTTTAAAAGCCTTGCTGACTGCAAAATGCTAACGCTTTGCTCCATAAAAGCTGCACGACATAGCAAATACACATAAGGGTAAAGCACTAAGGAAAGCACCCATATCGCGCCCCCTAAAGTGCGCATATCGGGGAACCAGTAATCACCAGGGCCCCAACCCGTTACATCGCGTAAAAAGACTTGCAGTGGCCCAGCAAAATCAAACCAATCGGTAAACACATATCCCACAATATAACCGGGCATTGCCAATGGCAGTACCATCGCCCATTGCAAAATGCCTTCTGATGGTAAGCGACACATTGCCATTAACCATGCACTCGGGATCCCTATCAACAAAGACAGCAACATCACACCAAATACAAGCCAGAAAGTATTAGAGATATAGGTAGGCAATACCGTATCAAACAGGTGTGCAAACAGATCGTTGTCACCACCGAGGCTGGTATAAAAAATAGCTAAAATTGGCAAAACCAGTAGCGCGGCTAACAGCGCACTACTGGTTCTAAATAGGGAGTAGTTTTCTTTCATCAAATAACTTGAAAAGGCGTCTTAAAGACGCCTTTACATTAAACCTTAAAGTTTATATGTGTTTTCTTGCAGTGTATTACAGGTCGAACTTAGTTTCATCAAGCAACTTCACAGCAATAGCATGATTTTCAGCAATCTTTTCTAAAGGCAGTTTATCTGCTTTAAAATCACCCCATGAAGCCACAAGCTCAGAACGCTTCACGCCCTCTTTCACTGGGTATTCATAGTTGATTTCTGCATACATTTGTTGCGCTTTATCACCTGTTAAAAATTCCATTAACTTCAGAGCGTTAGCCTGGTTTGGCGCATGCTTAGCCATTGCCATGCCACTGACGTTTACATGAGTGCCATTGGCTTCTTGACCAGGGAAGTTAATGTAAACAGATTCAGCCCAGCTCACTTGCTTAGGGTTGTTTACCATTTTGCCTAGGTAGTAGCTGTTGCCTAGAGCAACGTCACATAGACCTTCTTTGATTGCTTTAACTTGAGCGCGGTCATTACCTTGTGGCTTACGAGCAAGGTTAGCCTTTACACCTTCAAGCCATGTTTTTGCTTCCGCTTCGCCATAGTGAGCGACCATAGAAGCCACTAAAGAAACGTTGTAAGGGTGCTTACCGCTACGAGTACAAATCTTGCCTTTATACTCAGGGTTGACCAAATCTTTATAATCAAAGTCAGAGCCTAGTTTACCTACGCGATCTCGAGACGAATAGACGTTACGAGTACGCAATGTGAGAGAAAACCACTCATTTTCACTGTCGCGGTATTGCGCAGGAACATTCGCGTCAATCACTTTACTATCAACAGCTTGAACTACTTTTTTATTGCTTAGTTCAACCAAACGGCTGATATCAGTCGTCAATACGACGTCTGCCGGGCTGTATTCACCCTCTTGTGCTAACTTCTCTGCAATACCGGTTTTAGAGAACTTAACGTTAACCGCAATTCCTGTTTGCTTAGTAAATTCGTCAAACATAGGTTCAACTAAAAACGGCTGACGATATGAATATACGTTAACCTCTTCTGTCGCTGATGCGATTGGTGCAAATACACTACTAACAGCAGCAGTCAACATAAGTAGTTTTTTCATTACAAGTCCTTTAAGTGAAATTGAGAATGGTTATCAATACGACCATTATATGCAATAACTTTCCGCAATCAATCGCACATTCTGATCTACATCTCATTTTTTCAACTTTCCTGTAACGAAACATGACAAACATCAATCAAAACTCAAAACGAAAGTCATTTCTCTGGAAAACCTGCTAGCAAATACAGCCAGTTATCTGCGTTCTATTTCCTCAATACCGCAACCATCCCATAAGATCTTGAAACGAAAAAGGCCCGCTAACAAGCAGGCCTTCTATTACTAAATGGAGAGTAAAGATTATTTAACTGTCATGAACTCAGGGTATGCGCCGATACCACAATCATGTACGTCCATACCTTCAAGCTCTTCTTCTTCAGTTACTCGGATACCCATAGTTGCTTTCAAGATAGCCCATACAAGCATACTTGCTAAGAATACCCAGCCGAAGATTACAGCAGCACCTAGTAGCTGAGCGCCAAACGTTGCATCTGCATTGCTTAGAGGAAC
The DNA here is from genome assembly GCF_024346975.1 of Vibrio neonatus. Classification (NCBI taxonomy): domain Bacteria; kingdom Pseudomonadati; phylum Pseudomonadota; class Gammaproteobacteria; order Vibrionales; family Vibrionaceae; genus Vibrio; species Vibrio neonatus. The sequence goes on from NZ_AP024885.1 coordinate 2,189,514, forward strand.
AACCATCAAGCCAAAGAAACCACACACACCGTGTACAGAGATAGCACCTACTGGATCATCAATCTTGATTTTATCAAAGCCAACGATACTAAATACAACCACTACGCCTGCAACTGCACCGATAGCCACTGATGCTAGTGGTGAAGGTGATAGTGGGTCTGCTGTGATAGCAACTAGACCTGCTAACGCGCCGTTTAGAATCATAGTTAAATCAGCTTTACCCCAAGTGGTCTTACACACAAGTAGCGCAGCAATTGCACCGGCAGCGGCAGCGGCATTGGTGTTAAGGAAGATTTGACCTACTGCTGTCGCATTTTCAAAGTCAGACAGCATCAACTGAGAACCGCCGTTGAAACCAAACCAACCGAACCATAGGATAAAGGTACCTAATGTTGCTAGTGGCATGTTTGAACCCGGAATTGGGTGAACAGAGCCGTTTTTACCAAACTTACCTTTACGAGCACCTAGCAAGATAACAGCGGATAGTGCTGCAGCAGCACCTGCCATGTGTACAATACCTGAGCCAGCAAAGTCACTAAAGCCTGCTTCAGAAAGGAAACCACCACCCCAAGTCCAGTAACCTTCGATTGGGTAGATGAAGCCTGTAAGAACCACACTAAAGATTAAGAAAGACCACAGTTTCATTCGTTCCGCTACCGCACCTGACACTACTGACATTGACGTAGCAACAAACACAACTTGGAAGAAGAAATCAGATTCTAGAGAGTGATCTGCACCCTCAGCCTGACTACCGATCAAGCTACCAAATGAAGGTAACCAGCCACCAGCACCATTATCTACGTACATGATGTTGTAGCCAACTAGCAAAAACATCGTACAAGCTATCGCATAAAGCACGAAGTTTTTAGTCAAAATTTCGGTGGTGTTTTTTGAGCGAACTAAACCCGCTTCAAGCATGGCAAAACCTGCGGCCATCCACATGACCAAAGCACCTGAAATTAAAAAGAAAAATGTATCTAGTGCGTAACGTAACTCCGTTACTGTCGCTGTAAGTTCCATAATAAGTTCTCTCGTCCGTTAGTCTTAAAGGGCTTCTGAATCCATTTCGCCTGTACGAATACGTACTGCGTGTGATAAGTCGTAAACAAAAATCTTACCATCACCAATTTTGCCTGTGTGTGCTGCTTTTGTCACCGCTTCAATAACACGATCAACGTTCTCAGCTTGTGTGGCAATTTCCAGTTTCACTTTTGGTAAAAAATCGACTTGATACTCTGCGCCACGATATAGCTCAGTGTGTCCTTTCTGACGACCAAATCCTTTCACCTCAGAAACAGTCATACCTTCAATGCCCACATCAGATAGGGCTTCACGGACATCATCCAATTTGAACGGTTTAATAATTGCATTAATAAGTTTCATCGCTTTCCCTCTGCGTAAGTCATATCTGCATTAACATTTGTGCTGATACTTTACTTATACAAAGGGCGTGCCAACTTTTTAAACTATTGAATTAAAAGGAAATAACTAATATGGAGAGTTTAGGGGTAATTTTAGCGCACTACTTTGGTGCATAAGGCTCACCAAAAAAGCTCAAGTTATTAACAAATGCCACAAAAAAGTGCAACAAGAGGCAGATGCCTATCTTCCAGTGGTCAGAAAACGTTGCCATTGATGAATAAGCGTAGAAAAATCTTCTAATCCACACGCCGCAGAGCTTTCGCAATTATAAAAATCCATATCCGGTTCAAATTCTTGCTCGGTTTGCTGCTGCAACACATTTTCTTGCACTGTAACTTCACCTGCTTCAATGCTCATACTGATCTCAGTACCAGACAAAAGCAGCACTTCACTTTGGTTGTGAGTGGCTTGTTCAATTAAGGCAAATACCTGTTGCAGTTTGTCTGCATCACGTCCGATTTCTTCTTGTAACCAACGACCGACGATCTCATGTCCCATACTGGTTTTTATTGAGTACTCACCAAATGCACGTTTAAATTCAAATTCCATCATCGACCTCAATAATATTGTTCTAAATAAGATGCTTAAAGTACTTGAACCATAAGTGCTCTCTAGCAGTGATACCAATCGTACTAAATAACTGGTCATTCTAGCTTGTTAAAATGCTCGATAACGGCGTTAAAATTTTTGATTGTAGAATAACTACTTATCGAAAAATTCTGCCTTGTTCTCGAGCATTTTTCCTGCGCTAGTTCTGATCACTTACTTAGTGTGATTGGTATAATGCGGGCAATTCTACCGTCATTCCCCCTTTGAAATCTATGTCTACTTATACCAATCGTACTAAATAACTGGTCATTCTAGCTTGTTAAAATGCTCGATAACGGCGTTAGAATTTTTGATTGTAGAATAACTACTTATCGAAAAATTCTGCCTTGTTCTCGAGCTTTTTTCCTGCGCTAGTTCTGATCACTTACTTAGTGTGATTGGTATTATAAACAATGGCTTGTCGAATATAATGGAGTTTAACAGGCATAAAAAAACCGCTGACTAGCAGCGGTTATTGTGAGTAATCGTGTTAACGATTAAGCCGGTTCTTGAAAGATCACGGTATCGGCTTTTTCTGTGTATTGCGCCATACGGTGGAAGTTCAAGTAGCGGTAGGTATCGGCAGCTGTCGCATCAATTTGAGAAGAATACTCTAAGTACTCAGCTTTAGTTGGAATGCGTCCTAAAATGGCCCCTACTGCGGCTAATTCAGCTGATGCTAGATACACATTGGCACCCGTACCAAGACGGTTCGGGAAGTTACGTGTTGAGGTAGACATGACGGTCGCTTTGTCGGCAACACGTGCTTGGTTACCCATACATAGCGAACAGCCCGGAGTTTCGATACGTACCCCTGCACGTCCGAAGATGCCGTAGTAGCCTTCTTCTGTCAGTTGATCGCGATCCATCTTCGTTGGCGGAGCCACCCATAGGCGAGTTTCTAGCTGCCCGTTAAACTTATCTAGCAATTTACCTGCGGCGCGGAAATGCCCGATATTGGTCATGCACGATCCGATAAAGACTTCATCGATATCAGTACCTTGTACTTCAGATAGCGGACGAGCATCATCAGGATCGTTCGGTGCGCACAAAATTGGTTCATCAATTTCAGCAAGATCAATCTCGATAACGTGCGTGTATTCAGCGTCTTTATCCGCTTCCATTAGCTCTGGATTATCTAGCCACTCTTGCATCGACTTAATACGACGTTCAATGGTGCGTAGATCCCCATAACCTTCAGCGATCATCCACTTGAGCATGGTGATGTTAGAGTTTAGGTACTCTTCGATAGACTCGCGAGACAACTTAACAGTACAACCTGCCGCGCTTCGCTCAGCTGACGCATCTGAAAGCTCAAAGGCTTGCTCTACAGAAAGGTGCTCAACACCTTCAATTTCAAGTACGCGACCTGAGAATTCATTCACTTTACCCGCTTTTTCTACCGTCAATAAGCCTTGCTTAATGCCGTAGTAAGGGATGGCATGGACCAAATCACGTAATGTGATACCCGATTTCATCTCCCCTTTAAAGCGCACCAAAATAGACTCTGGCATATCCAGTGGCATTACGCCTGTTGCCGCCGCAAACGCCACCAAACCAGAACCTGCTGGGAAAGAAATACCCAGAGGGAAACGAGTATGGGAGTCGCCACCTGTACCTACTGTATCAGGCAAAAGCATGCGGTTTAACCATGAGTGGATAACACCATCACCCGGACGCAGTGAAACGCCGCCACGATTCATAATAAAATCAGGCAGTGTATGGTGCGTAGTCACATCAACAGGTTTTGGATACGCTGATGTATGACAGAAAGACTGCATTACTAAGTCAGCAGAGAAGCCTAAACACGCTAGATCTTTTAGCTCATCACGAGTCATAGGACCGGTAGTATCTTGCGAGCCTACTGTCGTCATCTTCGGCTCACAGTACGTTCCCGGACGAATGCCCGCAACGCCACATGCTTTACCAACCATCTTCTGCGCTAAAGTATACCCTTTGCCAGTATCTGCGATTTCGCCTGGCTTACGGAACACCTCTGATGGCTCAAGCCCTAGTGAAGTACGCGCTTTGTCGGTTAGGCCACGACCTACAATCAAAGGAATACGACCACCAGCACGAACTTCATCAATAAGCACGTCTGTTTTTAGACCAAACTCAGCAATCACTTCGCCGCTTGCATGGTCACACACTTTACCTTGGTATGGATAAACATCGATAACGTCACCCATATTCAATTTAGTGACATCCACTTCGATTGGTAATGCGCCGGCATCTTCCATGGTATTAAAGAAGATAGGTGCGATTTTACCACCAAGTACATAGCCACCTGCGCGCTTGTTTGGCACGTAAGGGATGTCATCTCCCATAAACCACAACACTGAGTTAGTCGCGGATTTACGAGAAGAACCAGTACCGACAACATCACCCACATAAACTAGCTGGTGACCTTTCTCTTTCAACGCTTCAATTTGTCCAATCGGACCAACTGTGCCTGCGTTATCAGGATTAATGCCTTCACGCTCATTTTTTAGCATCGCTAAAGCGTGCACTGGGATATCAGGACGAGACCAAGCATCTGGCGCCGGAGAAAGATCATCGGTATTGGTTTCACCTGTGACTTTAAACACAGTCAAAGTGACTTTTTCTTGCAGTTCAGGTTTTGACAAGAACCATTCAGCGTCAGCCCAAGACTGCACTACTTGCTTGGCATATTCATTGCCCGCTTTGGCTTTCTCTTCTACATCATAGAAAGCATCAAACATCAGCAAAGTGTGCGAAAGAGCTTTGGTTGCGATAGGCGCAAGTTCTGCGTCATCTAACAGGCTAATAAGAGGTTCAATGTTGTAACCACCTAGCATAGTGCCAAGCAGTTCGGCCGCTTTTTGTTTTGAAACTAGCGGTGATTCAACGTCACCTTTAGTGACTGCAGTTAAGAAGCTCGCTTTAACGTAGGCAGCTTCATCAACACCTGGTGGAATACGATTTTCTAAGAGATCTAAGATGAAGGTATCTTCACCTTGAGGTGGGTTCTTTAGTAATTCAACAAGTGCAGCGACTTGTTCTGCATCGAGGGGCTTTGGAACCACTCCCTGTTCAGCACGCTCAGCTATATGATTGCGATAAGCTTCAAGCACAACTTCATTCCTCTGGTTGTGGTCTGTAGCAGAAACTACAGACATCCTTTGATTAGACACTTCGTCCTATGGTTGTAACATTGCTGTAAGCGGTAAGCATTACAGTAAACAAGCGCCAAAATGGTGTAGCGAGAATATCAAATTTAACAACAAATTAAAATCTCACCATTTTGACCAACATAGCAACTTAGGATGAAAGTACGGGGAAATCCTAGAAAAAACTGTAAACCTAAGCAAATCGTTAGGCTAGATTTACAACCTTACATTTAAACTGATTATTCAGTTCACTCAATGAATGACTCTACATTCACAGGTTTTATACCAATCACACTAAGTCACTGGTATTACTTATAAGCATTACCTATCGAGAGATAAGCGGCGCCCATGCCATCTTCTGTCTGACCGTACCCCAACAACACTGGGCCGATCGGAGAATCAATACCAATATAAGCCGAGCCTGCGACAAATAACGGCGCATTCTTAATACTGTGTTTTGAACCTGACCAGACTCCGCCATATTCCGCAGATAAACCCACATAAATAGGTGACTGGAACATACCAAAGTCATTTTCAAACCAGCGATAACGATATACGAGCATGGCAAACGCTTTGTTTTGACCTATCAAGCTATTGCGCGGAATACCAGATAGGTGTTGGAAGCCACCAAGATCATAGGGATCAATAGGAGCGACATTATTAACCGAATCAAACAAACCTAATTCAGCATTACCAACAAAGGTATGTTTTTGATGGAAAGTGACCGCCGATAGCCAGCGAACCTTATATTCATCCACCCGCTCTTCATCGTAACTTGAATCCTCATTATCGACCTTATCAAATGAGGTTAAGTACTCCATAAATAAGTAAGAGCCTTTGGTCGGCAAACTGGAGTTATCTAAGGTGTCTGCGACATACTGTACATAAACACCTTTACGATCGTATGAAATATCTCCGGCGGATGAGAAGGTCGACAGTTTCGCTCTACCAGTTGTATAACGTAGTCCGACTGATAACTGGTTCCATAATGCTGGCTGCAAGCCAATGCTAGCATCGGCTTTAAATTCAGAGTAAGTCACAGGGATATAGTTAGTGACTTCTGATAAGTCGGTGATCTCACCACCTTGTACATTGGCAATAGCCACGTTGCGGTTTTCGTCAGAATATTGCACCAATACGGTGTTGTATAGCACCTGATTGGAAAAGAAAGGCGTATATAGATCGGCGGCAATTAACTTGTCGGTACCCAACTCAGCGCTGGTTCTCATCTCGCCCCCTTCCCAACCAAGGTCGGTAAAGTTGGCGGAAGCGCCAATGGCATATTGACTGGTGGTTGTAAAATCATCTTCTAGGAAGAAACGAAAGTTTAAGTAGTTAGGACCCCAATCTTTTTCATCGACATCGATCACTAAGGTATTTTCTAGATCTTGCTGTTCGTATTTATAGGTGATTTTTTCAAAGCGATCTAACGCGTACAGGCGTGAAACCGCATCTTCAATATCTTCGGATGTAGGGGGATGTTCAGGGTCGATAGCAAGGCGGTTATACAGTACTTCTGAATTGAAATGGGTTTGGTTCACCATTTCAATCTTATCAATCGGCACATCATCACCAAATATGATTTGCTGTGCCTTGCGCTCTTTTTGTTGCTTGTAAGCGGCGTAATCTTCTTCTGATAACGCAAATTTTTGCAGCTCGGCTTTATGCTTCATCGCATCTTCGTAGCCACGTTGATAGGCTTCAGGCATGGCACTAAAATCCGTGGTGCCTATTTCTCCTATCTCTGGCGTTAACAGTACATCTTTGTCTGAAAGCAGTTTGCCTTGATCGATAGTGCCGCGTTTGACCAAATAATTCGAAAGCTGCCCGCCAACATCTAGGAAACTCGCCAATTGTTCTTTAGTTTTATAATCAGAAGAGATATCGACCGCGATGATGTAATCCGCCCCCATTTTCTGGGCTAAATCAACGGGCATGTTATTCACCACGCCACCATCAACTAAAAATTGACCATCAAGCTCATAAGGTGGCAATGCACCCGGCACCGACATGGATGCCATCATGGCATCGACTAAGTAGCCTTTATCTAACACCACTTGTTTAAGATTAACGATATCTGTCGCTACCGCACGATAACGAATAGCAAACTCATCAAAACTGTCTACTTTGAGAGGAGAACGAGAGGTTTCACGTAAAATGCGCAGCATTCCTTGCCCTTGCACTACGCCTTTTGGGGTTTTTATCTTTCCCCAACCTATGCCTAAATCGGCATTGATTTGGTATTGATCGTCATAGGCCTTATCGCGAATGCGTCGGTCAGCGCGATCCACTTGATCGCGATAACCTAAATTCCAATCTATTGAGGTTAAGTAAGATTGAATTTGATCAGCACTTTGTCCCGTAGCGTATAACCCGCCAACGTACGACCCCATGCTAGTACCAGTAATAATATCTACCGGAACTCGCATTTCTTCTAAGGCTTTTAAGACACCAATATGAGCGGCGCCTTTTGCCCCGCCCCCAGCTAAGACCAGTCCAATCGTTGGTCGCGATTTAGACGTAGCTTGATTGATCTCTGTCGCCGAAGCGGGGCTAGCACTAACTGCAAATGTGAAGAATACAATTATGCCAACCAATAATGCATTACGCTGCAATTGAAAATCCTATAAATCCATTTACGAGAATATCTACAAATCTAACATACTTTTCGACTTTTCATTGCCACTACCAAGGTAATATTTTTTTAAACCAAGGCTTTGCATTAGATTCGCACTCACTTAAAGCTTCACCGCTGGCATCCCAGACCGGTAATTTAAATTGGCTATTACAGTCTACAGTAAGGCTGCCGTCCTCAAGTTTACGATAACCTAAAGTACGAATACCTTCCGGCCAAGGCAAGCTAAGCACTTCTGGTTCACGTTGCTTCAAGTAGTCATCATAAACTCGCAATGCGCCAGATGAACCCGTTAAATGCGCTTCTTTGTTATCGTCTCTGCCCACCCATAAGGTCACCACTTCTCGTCCGTCTACGCCAACAAACCAACTGTCACGACCGTCATTACTGGTACCCGTTTTGCCGGCTAAAGCAAAGCGAGAGAAATGATTGGTTAGATAACGACCAGAACCTTCGCTGACTACTTTTTTCATTGCATAGGTTGCTAGCCAAGCGGCTTGCTCTGGCACCACTTGTCGAGCGCGAGGCAATGATTGATACAGGACTTCATCGTCTTGGTTTTTCACTACTCGCAGCGCTGTTAAGGGCACTTTTTTACCTGAGTTAGTCAGTGATTGATACATTTGCGCCACTTGATATGGCGTTAAAGTAAATGCACCTAAAAACATGGACGGCAATGGTCGAATCTCACCTTCATCAACACCCAGTTTTTCAATAGTGTGTTGCACATTTTTAATGCCTAAGCTCATCCCCAATCGCACCGTAGGTACATTTAGTGAATGTGCTAAAGAGCGATAAAACGGCACTTTACCTCTGAATTTTCTATCGAAGTTTCTCGGTGTCCAAGTACTGCCTTTGTTGCCTTTTAATGAAATAGGCTCATCAATTAAGGTGGTGGCTAGTTGATATTTATCCGGTTGCATTAAAGCATCTAAATAGATGGCAGGCTTAACCAAAGAGCCAATTTGACGTGAAGCATTTAATACCCGATTAAAACCGTCATAGCCAGTTCGTCGGCCTCCGACCATAGCGCGGATTTCACCGGTTTTTCTATCTACCGCTATTGCAGCCGCTTCCAGTTGCGAAGGTTTGCCTTTTTCTAGTCTAGGTAAGGTTTCTCGCACTGCTTTTTCCAGCATCGACTGAGATACAGGATCTAAAGTAGTAAATAGACGCAATCCCATATGTTGCTCAAAATCACTGCCTACATTTTTTTGCAATTCATTTTTTAACTGCTGGAAATAGGCCGGCTGACGGCTAGCAATACGCGGCGTTTTTTGCAGATCCAAATCACGGCTGATCGCTTGTTGATACTGCTCAGCGTTAAGATAGCTTTGCTCAAACAAAAGCTTCAAAATCAGATCGCGACGCTGTTTTGCTCGTTGCGGATGACGTATTGGGTTGTAATACGACGGCCCTTTCACTAAGCCCACCAGCATCGCCATTTGATCAATACGCAACTCTTGAATCGGTTGCCCAAAGTAAAAACGTGCTGCTAAGCCAAAGCCATGGATGGCCTGACCTGCGCTTTGTCCTAGATAAACTTCATTAAGGTAGGCTTCTAAAATTCGATCTTTGTCGTAGCGATGATCAATGATGATCGCAATCAAGGCTTCTCGAACTTTACGCCACAGGGTTTTCTCTCTGGTTAAAAAGAGGTTTTTACTCAATTGTTGAGTTAAGGTGCTGCCCCCTTGCACTGCTCGACCCGCTTTTAAGTTCACGATAAATGCACGAGCAATTGCGGTGGGAGAAACGCCATCATGATGATAAAAGTCACGATCTTCGGTGGTCACCAACGCATCCACCAAAAACTCTGGATAATCTTGTCTTTTGACAAACAATCTTTGTTCGGTGACGTTTTTCTCTAACATGCCAAGCATTTTCGGCTCTAAGCGCAAAAAGCCTAATTGACCCTTTTTCTCCAAAGATTCAATTTTTGTCACACCAGTGTTGTTGAAGTACAACATGACATGGCGCTCTGGCTCTGGTCCATCTTGGAATTCAAACGGACGACGGATCAGCTCGATTTTAGTGCTAGAAGCCGAGTATTCCCCAGGAAACTTAGGTGAGCGAACCTTACGATAATGCAGAACATCGAGCTCTTTTAGCATCTGTGAATGGGTGATTTTAGCGTCGGGAGCAAGGTTTAAGATGCGCGCATACACTACGGTAGGCAAATCAAATAACTGCCCTTCAAAGCGTCGCTCGACAATCGTGTTTAAATACACCATCACAAACGCCAATACCGCAAATCCCGCTAGGCTGGATTTCCATGTTATGCCCCATAACGTTTTCTTCCACGATCGAGAATGTTTCGGTTTTGCCGCACGTTTTGAGGAGATGGATTTTTTCAGCGGCTTTTTCTTAGCCACTGTTTTTTTAGTTTGACGAGTTTTTGGCGGAGTCCGTTTTTCTGGCACGCTATGATTCCATTTTTATTTTAAATGACGTTTGGTTTTACTGGTGGCTTGGTGTGACGCAGGATCATCAGGCCAAGGATGTTTAGGGTAGCGACCCTTCATTTCCTTTTGCACCTCTTTGTATGCTCCTTGCCAAAAGCCCGCAAGATCTTGAGTCACTTGCAGTGGTCTTTGCGCCGGTGACAATAACTCAAGAGTTACCTTCACTCTCCCTTCCGCTACGGTCGGTGATTGTGGCTCACCAAACATTTCTTGCAGTTTAACCGATAATTTTGGCGGTTGATCTGCACTGTATTGCAGTGTTTTTGATGATCCAGAAGGCACTTTGATACTTCTGGGCAACAATGTATCTATCTTTTGATTCAATGGCCAACCCAATGTGGCATTGAGAATATCCAGCATATTCAGCGCCTGTAAGCCCTTAACCGAGCGAATACCGCTAAGGTAAGGCAACAACCATTGCGTCAGCGAATTAAGTAGCCCTGAGTCACTCCAATCAGGCCATGACATCTCAGGTAACCATTGCTTGGCACAGTTGACTCGACTGCGCAGCAGTATCGACTCTTTGCTCCACGGCAAAACGGATAAACCTTTTTTTGCCACGTAATCGAGCATGCCACTTGCCAACAGTTCAGGGGAAAGATCCGCTGTCGCCATCGGCTTTCTTTGCACCACTAATTGCCCCAAGGTAAGTTGCTGCTCAGCAATTAGAGATTGCTTTTCATCACTCCACTGCAACACCTTTTTCTGCTCAAAGGTATGCAATGCTTCAAGCTCAGCGCGACTCACATGTGCGCCAGCCAATATTCTACTGGACGATTGTCGCCCTTTTTGTAGCAAAGCCGCCACTAGATACTCATCACCTGATAAACGACTGCTGTCATCGACAAATGCGCCATGCCCAGAGGTTAACTGATATTGAGAGCCATTGGCACTGCGTTGCTTGGCGATTCGGTCTGGATACGCCAAACTTAAACAGACACCTATTTGCGCACTTTTCACCGCTGACAAAGTAAAGGAGCTGTGCATGCGTTTAGCTAAAGTATCCGCTCGCCTTTTTAATAGGCCCTGCTTGGGGTGTTTACGCTCCACTAACAGCGCTACTTGAAAGCCAATATCATCACTATTACGCATTGGCTCTTCGAGCACTACCGCACTGGCTAATGCCGTATCCAACAGTTCACTGGGTACTCGCAGTAACATAGCACTAAGGCGAGGTTCTAAGCCCAATTGTAGTGCGCGCTTGCCTTGCTGAGTCAGGGTTAAGTCAGGAGTAAGCAAGGTTAAACTCTGCAATAGCGCGCACGCCACACTCACCGCCGCTGTGGGCGGTTGCTGGACAAACTGCATACTGCTTACATCACAGCTCCCCCACTGCGCCGCCTCTAACATTAAAGAGGAAAGATCGCTGCGCATAATTTCAGGAACCGTATGTGACGGGTTTTGTTTAAACTGAGATTCAGAGTAAAGACGAATGCAAATACCTGGCTCTGTACGCCCTGCACGCCCTGCTCTTTGCACCGCCGATGACTGCGATACCCACTTTTGTTCAAGGCGAGTAACACCGCTATTTAAATCGAAACTGGCGCGATTTTCTAAGCCACTGTCGATAACAATTCTCACGCCTTCAATGGTTAGCGAGGTTTCTGCTATGTTAGTGGTTAAGACCACTTTTCTTTGCCCTTGCGGGCTTGCTTGAATCGCTTGCTGCTGAGCTGAAAAATCTAAACCGCCATGCAATGCCATAACTTTGACCTGTTCATCACCAGAACACTCATCAGTTAACGCCTCTAAACACGCATTGATCAAACCTATGCTGGGTAAAAACACCAAAATAGAGCCTTGCTCTTCATGCAATGCTTTTTGGGTTTGCTGACAAATTAACGCAATCAGATTTTGATTGGCTTTGGCTGGGGCGTAGCGCTGCTCTATCGGAAAGCCTCGTCCTTCAGAGGTATGCAGCGTGGCATCAGGGATAATCGAGTGTAAGCTAGATTGATCCAGCGTCGCTGACATCACCACTATTTTGAGTTGTTCGTTGAACACTTGCTGAACTTCTAGCGCTAACGCTAATCCCAAATCGGCATGAATGCTTCTTTCGTGAAACTCATCAAAAAGGAGTATATCAACCCCAGTTAATTCGGGATCTGACTGGATCATGCGAGTTAATACGCCTTCCGTGACGATCTCTAGCCGAGTGGCATTGCTGCACTTGCTCTCACCACGAACCCGATATCCAACCCTTTGACCCACCGGTTCTGCCAATTGCTTGGCAATAAAACTTGCGATACTTTTTGCCGCTAATCGCCTTGGTTCAAGCATGATGATTTTGCCACTGCAACTGGAGTTTAACAGCAACTGCAATGGTAAAAAGGTCGATTTACCCGCCCCCGGCGGCGCTTGAATAATCAGCTGAGAATGCTGCTGCAAAGAGGCAATGATGTCATCTAAGATAGCGTTAATCGGCAGATTGGATAGTACTTGAGTCAAGAGATGGGCCTATGCCATGATGTGTCCTTTCTTTAATTCTACCCAAATGATTTAGAAATGGAATTTTCTCCTCCCTTACAAAGCGGAACTTTGATCAAACGCTATAAGCGTTTTCTTGCAGACCTCACCTTAGATGATGGTTCTGAAATCACCATCCACTGCGCCAATACCGGCGCGATGACCGGGTGCGCTGAGCCTGGCAGTAAAGTGTGGTTCTCCACCTCGGATAATCCTAAACGTAAATACCCGAATAGCTGGGAGCTTAGCGAGACTAAAGCAGGCCACCGTATTTGCGTAAATACTATTCGCGCCAACACTTTGGCGGTTGAAGCGATTAACAATGGGGTTATTTGTGAGCTGTCAGGCTATAAAGATCTCAAAACTGAACAAAAATACGGTTCTGAGAATAGCCGTATTGATATTCTATTGCGTGACGAAAACAAAGCAGATTGCTACGTGGAAGTCAAAAGCGTGACTTTACTTTCTGATGAGCAACAACAACTTGGGCAGTTCCCTGACGCAGTCACTACTCGCGGCCAAAAACACCTCCGAGAATTGATAGAAGTTCAACAATCGGGAAAAAGAGCGGTACTTTTATTCATTGTTTTGCATTCAGGCATTGAAAAAGTGTCACCGGCACTCCATATAGATGGCCAATATTCAGTTTTACTAAAACAAGCTCAACAGGCCGGTGTAGAAGTAATTTGTTACAAAGCAGACCTGTCCGTTGAATGTGTGCAAATCTCACGTAACTTACCGTATCTTGGGAGTTAAAGTGACGAACTGTTCACATTTATACGTATATTTAAACATGTAACTTACAGACTTTATTGCTTAGTCAGAGACTTTTTGCTATAGATACCCGCCTTAAAATTAGACCACTTGTGGTTCGATAAGGTTACTAGGAGATGCGGTATGCCAGAATCTAAGAAAAAAGCGCTAGGCATTCTAGCCATAGCAGGCGTCGAGCCGTACAAAGAAATTGCTGGTGAAGAGTACATGTCACCAGAACAAATGGCTCACTTTACAAAAATTTTAGGAGCTTGGCGCGACCAATTGCGTACTGATGTAGAACGTACCGTTGTACACATGCAAGACGAAGCAGCTAACTTCCCTGATCCTGTTGACCGTGCATCACAGGAAGAAGAATTCAGCTTAGAGTTACGTAACCGTAACCGTGACCGTGAGCGTCGTTTGATCAAAAAAATTGAGAAAACGCTGAACAAGATTAAAGAAGACGAATTCGGCTTCTGTGATTCATGTGGTGTTGAGATTGGCATTCGTCGCCTTGAAGCTCGCCCAACAGCGGATCTATGTATCGATTGTAAGACCCTTGCTGAGCTAAAAGAAAAGCAAATGCAAGGCTAATTGAGCATTACAGTTTTAAACTAATGCCAATCACGGTAATGACAGCATCAGACATAGCCTTTTAACCCGCTAGGATGATAAGTTAGTTGCTACGATTGGTACAAAGGGAGCCTTGGCTCCCTTTTTGCGGTAAAAAGTTTGTATGAAATACGTTGGACGATTTGCACCCTCCCCTTCTGGCCCACTGCATTTTGGTTCTTTGGTAGCGGCATTAGGCAGTTACTTTCAAGCCAAATCTCAAGGCGGTGACTGGCTGGTGCGCATGGAAGACCTAGACCCTCCTAGAGAAATGCCGGGCGCGGCTAAACTCATCCTAGAAACATTAGAAGCCTATCATTTATATTGGGATGGTGAGGTTGTCTATCAAAGTCACCGACACTCATTGTATCAACAGCAAATTGAGCAATGGCTGAGTAAACAGCAAGCCTACTACTGCCAATGCACCCGCAAACAAATAAAAGCCGCCGGTAACTACTACCAAGGGCAGTGCCGAGATAAAAACCTCACCGCAGACAACTGTTCTATCCGCATCAAAATAGACGCTCCAGTCACTGAATTTGTCGACCTAAAACAAGGTAAAATCGATATTCCAGCCGCAATTGCTGCGGAAGATTTCATAATCAAACGTCGTGACGGGTTATTTGCCTACAATTTGGCGGTGGTAATTGATGATATCGAACAGGGAGTGACAGAAGTGGTGCGCGGCGCTGACTTGATTGAGCCTACAGGGCGACAAATCAGTCTTTATCAATTACTGGATGCTAAGCCTGTGCAGTATTTACATCTGCCACTGGCAGTGACTGAAAACGGCGCTAAATTATCTAAACAAAACCACGCCCAAGGCATTAGCTTATCTAACCCAATCCCTACCTTAATTTGCGCGATGCGCTTTCTTGGTTTTACGTTGCCAAAACAGATAGAAACAGCAGATATTGATGAAATTCTTGCTTGGGGAGTCAAACATTGGCATCTTGAGCAACTGCCAAAAGAGACTCAAGTCACAACCTTGTTCTCAAATCGCATCAGCTAGGCTATTATATGCGCGGATTTGAAGCTCATTCAAACCAAATTCTTATGGAGTGCAATATGATGTATTGCCTTCTTGTTCCTACTAAAAAAGAAACTGACAAACTCGATGACATCTGATTTCGATACCACTAACTCAGTTGGGAAAATAGACCTTAACGTTTACCCAAGAGACCAGCACAATATTTCTAGAGAGCATATCAGCGAGAATGCACTCAAGGTATTGTATCGATTACAAAAAGCTGGATACGATGCATTTTTAGTAGGGGGCGGTGTTCGTGATCTTCTTCTTGGAAAAATACCAAAAGATTTCGATATTGCCACTAATGCTACCCCAGAGCAGATTAAGCTACTGTTTCGCAACTGCCGTTTAATCGGACGACGTTTTCGACTTGCTCACATCATCTTTGGTCGCGACATTATTGAAGTTGCCACCTTTAGAGGCCATCACCAACAGCCAGAAAAGCAAACTTCTGTTCAATCAGAAGAAGGGATGTTATTGCGTGACAATGTGTATGGCTCTATTGATGAAGATGCAGAACGCCGTGATTTCACTATCAATGCCATGTATTACAACATCGCAGACTTTTCTATCCATGACTATGCCAACGGCATGCGTGACCTCAATGAAGGCATGGTGCGTTTAATTGGTGATGCAGAGGTTCGCTATCGCGAAGACCCAGTGCGCATGCTTCGCGCGGTAAGATTTGCCTCAAAACTGGACATGGACATCAGCTTTGAAACCGCTGACCCAATCAACTACTTATCGCCTTTACTGCAAGGCATTCCAGCGGCGCGTTTGTACGAAGAATCGCTAAAACTTCTGCAATCAGGTCACGGACTGGACACTTACGATTTATTGCGTGAATTTGGTCTATTTGAGCATTTATTCCCGCAAGTGGCTGAACTGTTTACCGAAGAAGAAAACTCTAAAACAGAACAAATGATTGATTTGGTTTTAGAGTCGACCGATCAGCGCATTGCTGAAGGCAAGCGAGTTAACCCTGCCTTCATGTTTGCCGCTATGTTGTGGTATCCAGTCGAAGCCTACGCTGAACGATTGATGAATCAGCAAGGCATGAGCCATTACGATGCCATGATGACCGCAGGCAACTACATTCTTGATGAACAAGTGCGTAGTACCGCTATCCCACGTCGTCATACCGCCACCATTAGAGAAGTGTGGCAATTACAGTCACGCCTTGAAAGACGCTCAGGTAAGCGCGCTTTCCGCCTACTCGAATTAAACAAGTTTAGAGCCGGCTTTGACTTCTTAGAGATGCGCGGTCAAGTAGAACAAGGCGACACTCAAAAACTGGCGCAATGGTGGCATACGTTCCAACATTCAGGTCGCAACATGCGTCAAGCTATGGTGACGGATCTTGGCGCTTCAGGTAACCGCTCTGGTAGTGGTCGCCGTCGTCGTCCTGCTAAGAAAAAACCAAAGAAATCCAGTTAATGATTACTGCGTATATTGCCGTAGGCAGCAACCTAGGTGACCCAATAGCACAAGCTCAACAAGCGATTAAAAGCTTGGAGTCACTGCCCAACAGCCGCGTGATAAAAGCATCATCACTGTACAGCAGCACGCCTATGGGGCCCCAGAATCAACCTGACTACATTAATGCTGTAGTTAAGATTGAAACTGACTTATCCCCTATCGAACTTTTGGATAACACACAAAAGATCGAAAACGAACAAGGGCGCGTGCGCAAAGAAGAACGTTGGGGGCCGAGAACACTCGACCTCGATATTATCCTCTACGGTGATGAAGTCATTAACCTCCCTCGCTTAGTCGTACCTCACTATGGTATGAAGGTTAGAGAATTCGTTCTTTATCCTCTGCAAGAAATAGAATCAAACTTAATACTTCCAGACGGAAGTGCACTCAACAAACTCGTAGAATCAGTCGATAGAAACGGTTTGCAAGTGTGGGGTTAAGCCCCAACTTCCAGAAAAAGGCATAGAAATGAAAAAAGTAACCATTAATACGCTAATGAAGCTAAAAGAAGAAGGGCATAAATTTGCTTCTTCAACGGCTTATGATGCAAGTTTTGCTCAACTATTTGAACAACAAGAGATGCCCGTACTCCTCGTTGGTGACTCTTTAGGAATGGTACTGCAAGGTAAAGCTGACACACTTCCTGTTACTGTTGAAGATATTGCTTACCATACGCGCTGTGTACGTGCAGGTAGCCCAAATAGTTTGCTTATGTCTGATATGCCATTCATGAGCTATGCCACCCCTGAGCAAGCGTGTTTAGAAGCAGGTAAGCTGATGCAAGCTGGCGCAAACATGGTGAAACTAGAAGGTGGTTCTTGGCTTGCTCCTACCGTGCGCATGCTGACTGAGCGCGCCGTGCCAGTCTGTGCTCACTTAGGTTTAACGCCACAATCGGTCAATATTTTTGGCGGATTTAAAGTGCAAGGTCGCGATCAAGAACAAGCGGATCAAATGGTTAAAGATGCACTAGAGCTACAAGCGGCTGGCGCACAAATCATTTTACTTGAGTGTGTTCCTTCGGCATTGGCTGAACGCATCACCCAAGCGCTGAATGTACCGGTTATCGGTATTGGCGCAGGCAACGTAACCGATGGTCAAATTTTGGTTATGCACGATATGTTCGGTATTGCTGCCAACTACATGCCTAAATTCTCTAAAAACTTCCTAGCAGAAACCGGCGATATGCGTTCGGCGGTCACTAAGTATATTACCGATGTAGAATCGGGTGCCTTCCCTGGGCCTGATCATACCATTGCTTAGGAGCTGAACATGTTAACTGTTAATAACACCGCTGAACTTCGTCAGCAAATTCGTGCGTTTAAACAAGCAGGAAAAACTATCGGCTTTGTTCCAACCATGGGTAACCTGCACCAAGGTCATCTCACATTGGTGCGCAAAGCGCAGCAAGTCGCAGACGTGGTTGTGGTCAGCATCTTTGTTAATCCATTGCAGTTTGGCAATCCAGAAGATTTGCAAAACTATCCAAGAACGCTACAGCAAGATCTGGCATTACTGGAAGAACAAGGCACCGCTTTAGTGTTCACTCCAACACCCGAGATCATCTACCCTCAAGGGCTAGACAAGCACACCTTTGTGGAAGTGCCGGTACTTTCCGACATGCTAGAAGGCGCATCGCGTCCGGGGCATTTCCGTGGCGTAACCACGATTGTGTCCAAGCTATTTAATTTGGTTCAACCTGACATTGCCTGCTTTGGTGAAAAAGATTTCCAACAAGTAGCAGTTATTCGCCAAATGGTTGAAGATTTGGCAATGGATATCGACATTATTCCAGTGCCTATCGTACGCGAAGAAAATGGTCTGGCGATGAGCTCTCGTAATAATCGCTTAACTGAACAAGAGCGAGCTATTGCTCCGCGCCTTGCCCAAGCCATGCACAAAATGGCCGATCATTTACTGGCTAACCCACTAGACGTTAAATCAGCGATCCAATTTGGTGAAGCTGCGATTGTGGATGCGGAAATGAAGCCAGATGAGCTGTTTATTTGCGACGCTCGAACCCTTGGCGAGGTCAATGCCGACACTAAAGAAGCGGTCATTTTAATCGCCGCTTTCTTAGGTCAAGTGCGACTGATTGATAATGTGGTTGTAACGCTAAAATAAGTAAGCGATAAAGCTATATAAAACAAGGGCCGCTTCATATGAAGCGGCCCTTGTTTTATTTAACGACTTACGGGTTCTCTATAGAACCAAAGCGGCGATCCAAGCAAATAACACCATACCAAAGTTGGCATGACAGAAGGTTGGTATCACCGAATCTCGAATATGGTCATGCTGTCCATCGGCATTTAAACCCGATGTCACCCCAAGAGAGATAGTTGACGCTGGCGAGCCTGCATCACCGAGTGCTGCTGATGCACCCAGTAAGGCAATAGTCGCGGCTGGCGAAAAGCCTAACGATAGTGCCAATGGTACGTAAATAGGAGCAAGAATAGGCACACTGGCAAAAGAGTCACCAAAACCAATAGTAATAAACAAGCCTACCAGTAGCATCAATAATGCGCCAACGGCTTTGTTGTCACCAATCAGAGCTTTAGTGGCTTCTACGAGTGATGGTATCTCACCCGTCGCATTCAACACCCCAGCAAACCCTGAAGCAATGGTAATAATAACGGCGATTTGCACCATCATACGCATACCTTCAGTGAACACGTCATCTTGTTGTTGCCAAGTGAAGATCCCTGAGAAGCTTAATAAGACAAAACCTATCATTGCGCCTAATAGCAAAGAATCAAATTCGATCTGACAAATCAAAGCGACCGCAACAGCGGCAATCACAAACATCAATTCTTTAAATTTTAGTTTTGTCGCTTCAGAGCGAAACACCATCTTATTAGTCAGTTCATCATCATACTCACGAGGTTTTCGGTAAGTGATGAATACTGCGACTAGCATACCGGCGACAATACCCATTACAGGCAAGAACATCGCCTTTGGTACTTGTCCTGCTTGCACAACCAACCCATAGTCTGCACCTGATGAATTGATATTCGGTAACAGAATTTCAAACAGATAAATCGCACCAAAACCTGTTGGCAGTAATAAGTAACTGACACTAATAGAACAAGCGATGATACAAGCTACAGCTCGACGGTCAATTTTAAGATGGTTAAAAACAGTAAGAAGTGGCGGGATCATGACGGGAATAAACGCAATATGAACAGGAACTGCGTTTTGCGACATGATTGATGCCACTATGAATATTGAAAATAGTCCCCACTTTAACGAGCTTGATTTCACGCCACGAGAAACTGCGCCGCTCATCTTATCCGCCAACATATCCAAAAGACCACTGCGTGCTAATGCAACCGCAAAGGCACCGATCATTACGTAGGTCATCCCGACTTGCGCGCCTTCAGATAAATTATCATTAATCGCACCAATCGATTCATGAACATCTAATCCACTGTGTAAACCGCCAACAATCGCCCCTGCGATTAACGCTATAGGCACAGGCAAACGCAGCAAACACATTGCAATCATTAAACTAATAGAAAGTAGGACTGAATTCACCGGAAGATAACTAGGGAAAACAATGGCAACAAAGCTAATAATCGCAACGGCTGCAATTGAAAGCTTCTGTAAAGGAGTGCTTTGAGTTGATACTACCGACTCATCGCTAGAAGTTGTGTGTGTCAGAGGCTGTAACAGATTCTGTGTAATTGCCATTTAGTTAATGTGCTTTTCGAGACGTTCCTCGAACTCGATAATAAACCGACTCATAGCCTGACGCCAGTTTTGAATGGGCATCGTCCATTTCTTGCTGGCGTCTTTGATCGCTAGGTATACCATTTTTGTTGCAGCCTCATCGTTTGGGAAGATCTTTCGTTTTTTTAGTGCTTTACGTATCACGCTGTTGAGAGATTCAATAGCATTAGTTGTGTAGATAGCTCTACGAATATCTTCAGGGTAGTTGAACAGCGTGTTGAGGTTCTGCCAATGATTGCGCCAGGACTTGGAGATTTGTGGATATTGACTATCCCAGGCTTCGCCAAAGCGCTCTAGCTCAAGTAAAGCCTCATCTTCTGTAGCTGAGCGATACACACGCTTTAGGTCAGCTGTGACGGCCTTATAATCTTTCCATGACACATACTTTAATGAGTTTCGTACCATATGGACGATACACAGCTGAATATGCGTTTGGGGGAAAACCGTGTTGATGGCATCGGGAAACCCCTTTAATCCATCCACACAAGCAATAAGAATGTCTTCAACACCACGTTGATTGAGCTCAGTTAAAACACTCAACCAAAATTTAGCGCCCTCGTTTTCTGCTATCCACATGCCCATGAGTTCTTTCTGACCATCAGTGTTAATACCTAGAGCGAGGAAGACCGACTTATTGATAATACGTTTGTCTTGGCGGATCTTGACCACAATACAATCGAGATAAACGATGGGATAAATGGCGTCAAGTGGCCTAGATTGCCACTCAACTATTTCTTCTATTACCGCATTTGTCACTCGTGATACGAGGCTAGGTGATATATCTGCGCCATACCATTCATCGAAAGCATTGACGATATCGCGAGTACTCATTCCTTGGGCATAGAGCCACAAGATTTTGTCATCCATAGAGGTAAATCGTGATTGGTGTTTTTTGACCAGTTTAGGTTCAAACGAGCCAAGGCGATCCCGAGGAGTATCAAGTTCAAACTCTCCATCTTCGGTTTTTACGCGTTTACTGCTCTTGCCATTGCGGTAATTATTAGACTTAGAGGGCTTATGTTTTTCGTAGCCAAGGTGCGCATCCATCTCTGCATTGAGAGCAGCCTCAACCGTTATTTTCTTCAGCATTTGGCTGAACTCAGTTAAGTCTTCAGGAGTTTTAATTCCTTTAGCAGCTTCCTTAGCGAAAGCTTCAAGTTCTTTCTTATTCATATTGCCTATCCTTAGCCTTTAAGGCTTAGTTTAGGCAATTACACAGAATTTAGGACAGTCTCGTGTGTCATGTTGTTGTCTTTTTGTATAGATAGATTTCTATTAAATCAATAATGCCACTGCTGAGTAAATACTTTTTTGAAGCAAAGATAATAATAATCACCGGCAGTCCGTGAAAAGCATCACATTTAAGACGGTGTTTTTCCAAATAAGATTGACAACACGATAATTAAAAGGGATTCCTGGCGCTATTTATCACTATACTTTATACAGATAAAACAGAAGGATAGCTCTTCTGAGCTATCCTTCTGTTTTATCTAAAGTGACGGTAAATATTGATTACCATTCGTAGCCAACACCAGCACCGATTGAAACTTGTTCAGAACCAGTATCGTATGCAAGATTAGAACGAGCAGTGAAGTTTTCAGTAAAGCGGATACCAACACCACCAGCAATCGCATTTGCATCACCAGAGTGACCTAGCGCAACAGTTGTACTAATTTTACCAACGTTGTAAGGCATAACTAATGAACTTGCTGCAATACCTTGCGCCATTGCACCGTCCATAATTTTAGCTTGTTGTTCTAAATCAGCACGTAAGCCTTTAATGTCTTGGCTGTTTTGTTCAATACTTTGTGTATTTTGGTCAATGGCGTATGCATTGCTATCTATACGTGATGTGTTGCTAGTAATGTGGTGCGTGTTACTAGTAATAGTTTGTGTATTAGCTGTAATGTGCTGTGCGTTCGTTGTTGAACGAGCGTCCACTGCTTGAGCTAATTGAGTGTTTGAATGAACCACTTTTTGTGTCGCAGCAATAGTTTGTGTATTGGCAGTAATATGTTGTGTATTCGTTGTTGAACGAGCATCTACTGTTTTAACTAATTGAGTATTTGAATCAATTGCTTTGGTATTGGTTTCTATACCTTGAGTATTAGTATCAATAGCTTGTGTATTGGCTACTATACTATGTCCATTTGAAACAATAGCTTGTGAGTTACCAATAATACCTTGCGCATTATGAGTCGAACGTACATCTACTGAATGAGCTAATTGTGTGTTTTCATCTATTACTTGGGCATTTGTAGCAATACTATGGCCATTTGAAGCAATTGCTTGCGAGTTACCAACAATACCTTGTGCATTATGTACTGAACGTACGCTTGCTGTTTGAGCTACTTGAGTATTCTGATGAACAACTTGTTGAGTTTCATCGATGGTTTGGGCATTTGCTTCAGCTTTAACTTCTGCATTATGTGCTAAACCTGTATTTTGTAGCATTGTTTGGTGATCATCATTAACTGTAGAAGCTACTTTTTGAATATCATTACTGTTTTGATCAATCATATCACTATGTGATTGGACTACAGTTGCTACTGTATTTATATCTGCATTGTTCTGATCAATCATATCTGCATGTGCTTGAACCGCAGTTGCGACCGTATTTATATCTGCGCTGTTCTGGTCAATCATATCTGCATGTGCTTGAACCGTGGTTGCTACCGTATTTATATCTGCATTATTCTGATCAATCATATCTGCATGTGCTTGAACCGCACTTGCTACCGTATTTATATCTGCATTATTCTGATCAATCATATCTGCATGCGCTTGAACCGCACTTGCGACTGTATTTATATCTGCATTGTTCTGATCAATCATATCTGCATGTGCTTGAACCGCACTTGCGACTGTATTTATATCTGCATTATTCTGATCAATCATATCTGCATGCGCTTGAACCGCACTTGCGACTGTATTTATATCTGCATTGTTCTGATCAATCATATCTGCATGTGCTTGAACCGCACCTGCGACTGTATAAATATCTGCATTATTCTGATCAATCATATCTGCATGCGCTTGAACCGCACTTGCGACTGTATTTATATCTGCATTGTTCTGGTCAATCATATCTGCATGTGCTTGAACCGCACTTGCAACTGTATTAATGTCTGCATTGTTCTGATCAATCATACCTGCATGCGCTTGAACCGCACTTGCAACTGTATTTATACCCGCGTTGTTCTGATCAATCATATCTGCATGCGCTTGAACCGCACTTGCAACTGTATTTATACCCGCATTGTTCTGATCAATCATATCTGCATGCGCTTGAACCGCACTTGCAACTGTATTTATACCCGCATTGTTCTGATCAATCATATCTGCATGCGCTTGAATATTATCCTCATTTTTTTCTGAACGTAAATTAGCAGTCTGGGCAATAGTTTGCGGTGTAACTTGTGGTACTGGAGTCGGTTGCTGCATTTTTGATTTTCGTGTAGCAGTCAAATAAGTACTAACTTGTGGAGTAGTTTGTACAGCGTTGATTTTTTTACTGTGTGATAAAACAGTGATTGAACTTGATTGATCCCCAACTTGATTGCCTTGAACAGAGTCATTTGCCAATACACCAGTTGAAATAATTGCAGATACGGCTGCAGCCACTAAAGTTAATTTTCTCATCTTCTTACACCTTTCTACGCTCTACATGAGCACAGACAAAAACAATAAAGAAAACGAACGGTACACACTTGTTATCGAACGATTCACCATGAGGATTAATATATGCCTTTAAATTTATTATTCACTGTCAATAACTGCACACATACTTACCATTTTTGGTGTTTATAGGATTACCTTCTTAAATCAATAAGTTAAGTGTTAATTACCAAAAATGGGTGGTAATTTCACCACACACCCCACTATTAAAAACATGCTAGACGTCACATTTTTTATTTGAAAACGGCATAGAATACGCGAGGATATGTACTGAACACTACACTCGAAATTTGTAGGAAAACATATGCAATCTAAACAATCCGTTCTTGCTAAGAACATTGAAAAACGAATGCATGATTTAAACATTCCATCTAACTTAGCGCTGTCAAAAGCGTCGGGGGTAAGTCGTGTCGTAATCACTAATATTTTGCGACATCCAGAAAAATCAATCATGGCTGATAGTGCATTGCTTCTCAGTAAGCATCTAAAATGTCGTGTTGAGTGGCTTTTGACTGGAGAGGGTCCAATAAATCATGACGATGAAATAAACCACCAAAGACGCTCAGGTGCGCCGCTACTTTTGCTCAACGATATCACTGAGCAAAATATTGAAGATCTGCTATTGAAGGTTTCACAAAGTGATACTATTCCGCGCTTTATGTGCCCAACAGGTAATAAACCAAGCATTTTTGCCATTTGGCAAAGCCAACCAATAGGTAGGATCAACCATGCTGGATACCTTTATTTTGACCATAAAAAGCTCCCCACTTCTGGTCAACTAGTTATTGCAAAAACCACGCCTGAATCAGCCGCAGAATACATGGAATTTTACGCCACATATGACAAGAAATTTTTGCGTTATATCGAAAGGAATATTCCTGAAGAGCTGCGAATGATTGAGCTAAAAGATACCATGCAGATCATTGCAACATTTGAAAGTTTTGTTATTACATAAGGAAGGTAAGATTGAGCTTAAATCATCGATATTTCATAAAAATACCGCATTAAAAATGGCAGTCAATACTGCCATTTTTTGTTTATATTACGGTTACTTACTACTTAGTTAGCTTCTTAAGCCAATGCCTTTATCTACCAATCGATAAGCAATGGCAAAAAGCACAGCCACGAAAATAATCAGCACTGTAAATGAGCTTACAATCCCCACATCTGACACCCCTAAGAAGCCATAACGGAAAGCATTTACCATATACACAATTGGGTTGATCTTTGAGACTGCTTGCCAAAAATCGGGGAGTAGATTAATTGAATAAAAGACACCGCCAAGGTAGGTAAGAGGCGTCAATATAAAGGTCGGGATAATTGAAATATCATCAAATGTACCGGCAAAAACAGCATTGATTAAACCGCCCAGAGAGAACACTACTGAGGTCAAAAATACGGTGGCAATGATAAGACCCCAATGATGCACATTCAGATCAACAAAAAATAGGGACACTAACGTCACTATACTGCCCACCAACAAGCCTCGCACTACGCCGCCCATAACAAAACCTGCGATGATGACATAGGTAGGTACAGGGGCTACCAATAGTTCTTCAATGTTTTTTTGGAATTTAGCACTAAAGAATGAAGAAGCCACATTAGAATAAGAGTTGGTAATTACACTCATCATAATAAGGCCTGGTACGATATATTCCATGTAGCTAAAGCCGTTCATTTGACCAATTCGAGAACCGATTAGATTGCCGAAAATGATAAAATAGAGAGTCATAGTAATTGCTGGCGGGACTAATGTTTGCACCCAAATACGGGTGAATCGGTTGATCTCTTTTCTTAGCAAGCTTTTAAATGCTGTCCAATATACCGCGTACATTATTGTTGTTCCTTAGTTTGATCTCGAACGATAGTGACAAACAGTTCTTCTAAACGATTAGCCTTATTGCGCATTGAAAGCACTTTGATACCTGCATCACTCAACTGAGAAAATACATGGTTAAGCCCTTCTTCTTTCTTTAATTCTATTTCAAGCGAACCATTGACTAGATTTTGATTCTCGACACCTTCTAGTATTCCAGGTTGCGCCCCTTCCTCTAGATCGAGAATAAAGGTTTCTACCTGCAGTTTGTTCAATAGGCTTTTCATACTGGTATCTTCAATCAACTCACCGCGATTAATAATACCGATATTGCGACACAGCATTTCAGCTTCTTCAAGATAGTGAGTCGTCAGGATAATGGTGATGCCTTCTTTATTGATCTTTTGCAAGAACTCCCACATGGAACGTCGCAGTTCAATATCAACTCCAGCAGTGGGTTCATCAAGGATCAGTAGCTTTGGTTCATGCATTAACGCACGCACAATCATCAATCTGCGCTTCATGCCGCCAGATAGACTACGGGCTCTCTCATGGCGTTTCTCCCATAGATCAAGCTGAGTTAGGTACTTCTGTGCCCTTTCTTTTGCTTCGCTTCTAGAGACGCCGTAGTAGCCTGCTTGCTGCATAACTATCTGCTCTACGGTCTCAAACATGTTGAAATTAAATTCTTGCGGAACTAAGCCTAAATACTGCTTGGCTAACTCTAAATCTTGACTTAAATTATGACCAAATACAGAGACATCCCCTGATGTTTTATTCACCAGTGATGAAATAATACCGATCGTCGTAGACTTACCTGCGCCATTTGGCCCAAGCAGAGCATAAAAATCACCTTGTTGCACACGAAGAGAGACTCCCTTGAGTGCTTCAAAGCCACCTTTGTAAGTTTTACGTAGATTATCTATTTCTAATGCATACATATGATGTGAATTTCTCAATGTTTATTTGTCACAAATCCGATTTGATTTGCCAATATTTTAGGTATAGTAACTGAATATACAAAAAAGGACTTAACATGCCAGAAATTAAACTTTTGTTTGAAAACAATTCCAAGTGGTCACAAACACTTAAAGACGACCAACCCGAGTATTTTTCAACCTTAGCACAAGGACAAAGCCCCGATTTTCTATGGATTGGCTGCTCTGACAGCCGAGTTCCGGCAGAACGTCTTACCGGCCTATTCTCAGGAGAACTGTTTGTTCACCGCAACGTAGCTAACCAAGTAATACACACGGATTTAAATTGCTTATCTGTAGTGCAATATGCGGTAGACGTTCTCAAAGTAAAACACATTATTATCTGTGGTCACTATGGCTGTGGCGGTGTAAACGCTTCAATTGAAAACCCTAAACTGGGTTTAATTAACAACTGGTTACTGCACATTCGCGACCTATACCTAAAGCATCGCGATATGCTCGACCAACTGCCTCCAGAAGTCCGAACTGATAAGTTATGTGAAATCAACGTAGCTGGGCAAGTGTACAACTTAGCCAACTCAACCATCATGCAATCGGCATGGGAGCGAGGACAGGAAGTTGAAATTCATGGCGTTGTTTACGGTATCAGTGACGGCAAACTGGAAGATCTTGGTGTGCGCTGTTCTAGCCATGAAAGCTTAGAGGAAAACTTCCCGAAAGCGATGGCAAAAATACTAGGCCAAGATCTAGACTAAAATTAAGTTCTAACGCTTTAAAGAAACAAATACTCGCATGATTCATGTCGAGTATTTGTTTCGATCCTATTCAATAACTAAGTCAATAACTAAGTCAACAACTAGGTCAATAACCGAGCTTTTAATCTCTGTTTTTATAACGGGATAACTTTACCAATGTACGGAAGATTACGGTATTTTTGTGCGTAATCGATGCCAACACCCACTACAAATTCATCTGGAATTTCAAAACCAATCCACTTCACATCAACGTGCACTTCACGTCGAGAAGGCTTATCTAATAACGTTGCGATTTGAATAGAGTTTGGCTCACGAATCGACAAGATTTCACACACTTTACTTAGCGTATTGCCCGTATCAATGATGTCTTCTACGAGCAAAACATCTTTGCCCTTAATGTCATCATCGAGATCTTTAAGGATACGTACGTCACGAGAACTTTCCATGCTATTGCCATAGCTAGAAGCTGTCATAAAGTCGACGCTGTGATTTACTGTGACAGCGCGAGATAAGTCTGCCATAAAGACAAATGAACCACGTAGAAGTCCCACTAGAACCAATTCTTTACTGTCTTTATAGTGCTCATTAATTTGAGCGCCAAGTTGTTGTACTCGTTCTTGAACCTCTTGTTCAGAGATCATCACTTCTACGGTATGTTTCATACTGTTCTCTCGTTTACTGGACTCGCATCAACTATAGCCACCCACTACCATACTGTCGCAAAATTTTGCGTTTGAATGGCAAGGTGGGCTCAAAAAAGTCGTTGAGCTTAAAATGGGCGAGCATTGTAACAAACAATGTTTGAAACCGAAAAAAATAATCCTCCGGCATAGCCGGAGGTTTTTCATATGCGCCTATAAGGCTTTCATGCTGGCAGCGCCCTAGCAGGCGCATAATGATCTGACATGTGCATAAAGATTCTTACTTACGGCCCGTAAACGGGCTACCTGGATACGGGAGCGATAACTGATCCCCCATCTTATCCTGTTCTAATTGGTGCTTTATGTAACTTTTGATCTTGCTAGTATTTTTTCCAACCGTATCTACATAATATCCACGGCACCAAAACTCTCGGTTTCTATATTTAAATTTCAAATTGCCAAACCGCTCATACAACATCAAACTACTTTTACCTTTCAAATACCCCATAAACACTGAAACACTGAAACACTCATCTTAGGCGGTATTTCTAAAAGCATATGGATATGATCCACACAACATTCTGCTTCAATGATATTTACATTTTTCCATTCACACAGCTTTCGTAATATTTCACCTACGGCTCTCCTTTTTTCACCATAGAACACCTGTCTTCTATATTTTGGTGCAAAAACTATATGATATTTACAATTCCAGCGCGTGTGCGCTAAGCTCTTTTCGTCCCCCATTGGGACCCCCTTTCAATTTTAATTCAACTCTTGTAGTTGCCAGACCACAAGGTATTTTTATCAAATTGAAAGGGGTTTTATAACTGACTCATAGCTGTAAGCTTTACTGAACCCCCAGCCTAGCTGGGGGTTTTCTCTATACAAAAAAAACCCAGCTAAAAAGCTGGGTTTTATTTTCAAACTAATTGTTCAGCAAATAAGAAATTACTTCTTCTTCACTGCTTTCTTGTTTGGAAGGTCAGTAATAGAGCCTTCAAATACTTCAGCAGCCAAGCCTACAGATTCGTGTAGTGTTGGGTGAGCATGGATAGTCAATGCGATATCTTCCGCATCACAACCCATCTCGATAGCAAGACCGATTTCACCAAGAAGTTCACCACCGTTAGTACCAACAATAGCACCACCGATTACGCGATGAGTATCTTTATCAAAGATCATCTTAGTCATACCATCAGCACAATCTGATGCGATTGCACGACCAGAAGCAGCCCAAGGGAAAGTAGAAACTTCGTAGTTAATACCTTCAGCTTTTGCTTCTTTCTCAGTCTTACCTACCCATGCCACTTCTGGCTCTGTGTAAGCAATTGAAGGAATCACTTTAGGGTCAAAGTAGTGTTTCTTACCAGAGATAACCTCTGCCGCTACGTGACCTTCATGCACACCTTTGTGCGCAAGCATAGGTTGACCAACCACATCACCAATAGCGTGAATGTGCGGTACGTTAGTACGCATTTGCTTATCAACGTTGATGAAACCACGCTCATCTACTTCAATACCCGCTTTTTCAGCGTCGATAAGTGCGCCGTTTGGTACACGACCGATAGCCACAAGAACAGCATCGTAACGCTCAGCTTCTGCTGGTGCTTTTTTGCCTTCCATTGAAACGTAGATACCGTCTTCTTTCGCTTCAACTGCAGTTACTTTAGTTTCAAGCATTAGCTTGAACTTGTCTTTAATGCGCTTAGTGAAGACTTTAACGATGTCTTTATCCGCAGCAGGGATAACTTGGTCAAACATCTCTACAACTTCAACTTTAGAACCTAGAGAGTGGTAAACCGTACCCATTTCTAGACCGATGATACCACCACCCATGATAAGCAGTTTCTCAGGTACTTCTTTA
The DNA here is from genome assembly GCF_024346975.1 of Vibrio neonatus. Lineage (NCBI taxonomy): Bacteria > Pseudomonadati > Pseudomonadota > Gammaproteobacteria > Vibrionales > Vibrionaceae > Vibrio > Vibrio neonatus. The sequence continues at coordinate 2,219,522 of NZ_AP024885.1, forward strand.
AGCTCAAGTGCATCCGTAGAATCCCAAATACGTGGGTCTTCATGTGGAATGAACGGCAGTTTGATTGGGCGAGAACCCGCCGCAATGATTGCGTTATCAAAAGTCACCGTTGTCGACTCTTCGCCTTCAACTTGAATAGTGTTAGGGCCAGTAAATTTACCGTAACCATTCACTACTGTTACTTTACGCATTTTAGCCATGCCGTTAAGGCCGCCAGTTAGCTGATCAACAACTTTTTCTTTCCAGATACGGATTTTGCTGATGTCTGTAGTTGGTTCGCCAAATACAACACCGTGCTCAGCCATTGCTTTTGCTTCTTCAATTACTTTAGATACGTGAAGAAGTGCTTTCGATGGGATACAACCCACGTTTAGACAAACACCACCTAGGGTGCTATAGCGTTCAACCAGTACCGTTTCAAGACCTAAATCTGCACAACGGAAAGCAGCAGAGTATCCAGCAGGACCTGAACCAAGTACTACAACTTGGGCTTTAATTTCTTTGCTCATTTTGACCTCTTGTAGTCATTATCCCTAACAGGCTAATTGGGTTTTGCGTCACTCCAGTTTACAAATTTGTAAACTAAGAGAAAACTAATTCCATTTAGGCTGTGAGCTATACAACAATTCGACGTCTATTATCTTAGATTTCGTCGAATTTTGTTAAAAAATTTCGATAAAAATCACTCACATAAAACAAGGGGATTCCCTTTACTGTGAGTGAGAAAGAGCAGCTCTTATGAGCTGCTCTCTATGATTACATTACAAGGCGACGAATATCGCTCATGCACTGGTTCAAGAAGGTAATGAAACGCGCACCTTCTGCACCATCAATCACACGGTGATCATAAGATAGAGACAGTGGAAGCATTAGACGAGGAGTAAACTCGCTGCCATTCCATACTGGCTTAATCTCAGACTTAGACACACCAAGGATACCGACTTCAGGAGCATTTACGATAGGAGTAAATGCTGTACCACCAATGCCACCTAGGCTAGAGATAGTGAAACAGCCACCTTGCATATCACCTGCTGTCAGTTTACCTGCACGAGCTTTCTTAGAAATCGCTGCAAGTTCTGCTGATAGCTCGTAAATACCTTTCTTGTTCACGTCTTTAAAGACAGGAACCACTAGGCCATTTGGCGTATCTACCGCGATACCTACGTTTACGTATTTCTTCAGAATAATGCTTTCGCCGTCTTCAGAAAGAGATGAGTTAAACGATGGGAACTCTTCAAGTGCTTTCGCTACTGCTTTCAAGATAAACACTAGAGGCGTGATCTTGATGCCAGAATCTTTCTTAGCTTCAAATGCGTTCTGCTCTTTACGGAACTTCTCAAGCTCAGTGATATCAGCATTATCCCACTGTGTAACGTGCGGGATCATTACCCAGTTACGGTGCAGGTTAGCGCCAGAAATTTTCTTAATCTTAGAAAGCTTCTTAACTTCAGTGTCACCAAATTTGCTAAAGTCCACTTTCGGCCAAGGTAGTAGGCCAAGTGCACTGCCGTCGCCTTTGCCAGATGCTGCTGCACCAGACTCAAGACGTTTAAGCGCATCTTTAACGAAAGACTGTACGTCTTCTTTTAGGATGCGGTTCTTACGGCCAGTACCTTTAACTTTAGAAAGGTTAACACCAAACTCACGAGCAAGACGACGAACCACTGGAGAAGCATGAGTGTACTCATGATTTTCTTGGAAATCGTTAGCTTGTGGAGCGGCTGCCGCTTTAGGTGCCGCAGCTGGCGCTGGAGCAGGAGCTGCTGCTGGTGCCGTTGCTTGAGCAACAGGAGCTGCAACAACTGCGCCGCCTGCTGTTTCAAATACCATGATTAAAGAACCAGTAGAAACTGAATCGCCTTCAGCAACTTTGATTTCTTTAACTGTGCCGGCAAATGGTGCAGGTACTTCCATAGAAGCCTTGTCACCTTCAACAGTAATTAGAGATTGCTCTTCTTCTACTGTATCGCCAACCGCAACCATGATTTCAGTCACTTCAACTTCGTCACCGCCGATATCAGGTACATTAACGTCTTGTACTGCAGAAGCAGTCGCAACTGGCGCGGCCGCAGGTGCAGCAGCAACAGGAGCTGCTGGAGCGCTAGCGCCAGTTTCAAATACCATGATAAGAGAACCAGTAGAAACAGCGTCGCCAGATGCTACTTTGATTTCTTTAACTGTACCTGCAAATGGAGCTGGTACTTCCATAGAAGCTTTGTCGCCTTCAACAGTAAGAAGTGATTGCTCTTCTTCTACTGTATCGCCAACTGCCACCATAATTTCAGTAACTTCTACTTCGTCGCCACCGATATCTGGAACGTGAACTTCTTTTAGTTCAGAAGCGCCCGCAGGAGCAGCTACTGGAGCCGCTTCAACTGCTGGAGCAACTGGTGCTGCAGCAGCACCAGACTCTTCTTCAAAAATCATAATTAAAGAACCTGTAGAAACTGAATCACCTTCAGCTACTTTGATTTCTTTAACAATACCCGCTTGAGACGCAGGAACTTCCATTGAAGCCTTGTCGCCCTCAACAGTGATTAGTGACTGTTCTTCCTCAACCTTGTCACCAACGTTAACTAGAATCTCAGTTACTTCAACCTCATCAGCACCAATGTCAGGTACATTAATTTCGATTGTCATTGTTTATTTCCCTTACTCAATGGAAGTCTTATGCAAATTGCGGGTTAGTTTTTTCTGTATCGATGTTGAATTTAGCAATTGCTTCTGCAACTACAGATTTCTCAACATCACCACGTTTAGCCAGTTCAGTTAGCGCCGCAACGACAACGTAGCCTGCGTTAACTTCAAAGTGACGACGTAGATTTTCACGGCTATCTGAACGACCAAAGCCGTCAGTACCCAGTACTTTATATGACTCAGCAGGAACGTAAGCACGTACTTGCTCAGCGTAGTTCTTCATGTAATCTGTTGCCGCGATTGCTGGCTCATTACCCAGAACAGTAGTGATGTAAGGTACTTGATCTTCAGCTTCAGGGTGAAGCATGTTGTAACGCTCAACATTTTGACCATCACGAGTCAGTTCGTTGAAAGAAGTTACAGAGAATACGTCAGATGCTACGCCGTACTCTTCGCTTAGGATTTCAGCTGCTTTACGTACTTCATTCATGATAGTACCAGAGCTCAATAGCTGAACTTTACCTTTGCTACCTTCGTGAGATTGAAGCTTGTAAATACCTTTACGAATGCCTTCTTCAGCGCCTTCTGGCATTGCTGGCATTGCGTAGTTTTCGTTCATTACTGTTAGGTAGTAGTAAATACTTTCTTGCTCAGGACCGTACATGCGACGGATACCGTCTTGCATGATTACTGCTAGCTCGTAAGCAAACGTTGGGTCGTAAGTCACACAGTTAGGGATAGTGTTCGCTTGGATGTGCGAATGACCATCTTCGTGCTGTAGACCTTCACCGTTCAATGTTGTACGGCCAGCTGTAGCACCTAGTAGGAAGCCACGAGCTTGTTGGTCACCTGCTAGCCATGCCATGTCACCAATACGTTGGAAACCAAACATTGAGTAGTAGATGTAGAACGGAATCATTGGCAGGTTGTTAGTGCTGTATGAAGTTGCAGCAGCAACCCAAGACGCCATTGAACCTAATTCGTTGATACCTTCTTGTAGAACTTGACCAGAAGTTGCTTCTTTGTAGTAAGAAACAATGCCCTTATCTTCAGGAGTGTATTCCTGACCATGCGGGTTGTAGATACCGATCTGACGGAATAGACCTTCCATACCAAATGTACGAGCTTCGTCACAGATGATAGGTACGATGTTCTTACCGATATTTTTGTTTTTCAACAAAATATTCAAAGTACGAACATAAGCCATTGTAGTCGAGATTTCACGTTTCTGCGCGCCAAGTAGCGGAGCAAACTCTTCTAGCTCAGGAACTTTGAATTCTTGAGTGAATTTAGTTAGACGCTGAGGAGTGTAACCGTGTAGAGCGTTACGACGAGCGTGCATGTATTCGTACTCAGGCGTACCTTCTTCTAGTTTCAAGTAAGGTAGTTCACTTACTTTTTCATCAGAAAGAATGTCTTGTAGGCCTAGACGATCACGTAGGTGTTGAACATGAGTCATGTCCATTTTCTTCACGCCGTGTGCAATGTTTTTACCTTCAGCTGCATCACCCATGCCGTAACCTTTAACAGTTTTAGCTAGGATTACCGTTGGCTTGCCGCCTGTTTCTTTTGCATTGTTAAATGCAGCAAACAGTTTAGATGAATCATGACCACCACGCTTAAGAGCGAAGATTTCGTCATCAGTCATATCAGCAACAAGTGCTGCTGTTTCAGGGTATTTACCAAAGAAGTGCTCACGTACGTATGCGCCATCTTTAGATTTGAATGTTTGGTAGTCACCGTCAACAGTTTCGTTCATAAGTTGAAGAAGCTTGCCTGTGGTGTCTTTTGCAAGTAGAGAATCCCAGTTGCTACCCCAGATAACTTTAACAACGTTCCAACCTGCGCCTTTAAATAGACCTTCAAGTTCTTGGATGATGCTACCGTTACCCATTACAGGGCCGTCTAGACGCTGTAGGTTACAGTTGATTAGGAAACATAGGTTGTCCAGTTTTTCACGAGCAGCAAATGAGATTGCACCGCGTGATTCTGGCTCATCCATCTCGCCATCACCTAGGAACGCGTATACGCGTTGCGCTGAAGTTTCTTTCAGGCCACGGCCTTCTAGGTACTTAAGGAAACGTGCTTGATAGATTGCAGAGATTGGACCTAGGCCCATAGATACTGTTGGGAACTGCCAGAATTCAGGCATCAACTTAGGGTGTGGGTATGAAGGGATACCTTTACCATCAACTTCTTGACGGAAGTTATCTAGTTGCTCTTCAGTTAGACGACCCTCAACGAATGCGCGAGAGTAGATTCCTGGAGAAATATGACCTTGATAATAAACTAAGTCGCCACCGTCCGTCTCATTTGGAGCACGGAAGAAATGGTTGAAACAAACTTCGTAGAAAGCAGCTGCAGACTGGTAAGAAGCCATGTGGCCACCAAGGTCTAAGTCTTTCTTAGAAGCACGCAATACAATCATAATTGCGTTCCAGCGAATGATTGAGCGAATACGACGCTCTAGCGTAATGTCACCAGGGTAAGCTGGTTCTTGCGCTGCTGGAATGGTATTAATGTAGTTAGTGTTAATGCCAGTTGGCATATCAACACCGTCTAAACGCGCCTTATCTAGAACTTGTTCTAGTAAGAATTGTGCACGCTCTACACCTTCTTCACGTACTACTGACTCAAGAGCCTCTAGCCAATCTTGAGTTTCCAGAGCATCAACGTCATGCTTCTTATCAGACATTGCGAACTATCCTTTTATTAAGTTAGGTCAACTACTAGGGTCACATACCCTAAGCAAAAGCTTACTATTTGTTCTGTTGAATTCGACGTAATGACAGAGCTCGTCTATCTTGCTCTTCGGTCAAATCCGACAATGTTTCATCGATAAAGGCCAAATGAACTTCACACAACTCGCGAGCTCGTTGTGGTTGTCTGGAAGTGATAGCGTCTACTATCTCTTCTCGGTACTCATTTAGCTTTTGTATAGCGTCGTCACGACCGTGCAAAAGCATCAAGTTTTGTGACACGTTCTCTTGTAATAATGGTGCAAGACTACGAACAATATGCAATAGCACTACATTGTGTGAAGCCTCTGAAATGGCAATCAAAAACTCCATGATTGCTTTAGCTTCACTTTCTATATCGTCGCCATTTACTGGAATATTCAGCAATTTTTGACATTCAGTGATACGTTGAAAGTCTTCAACCGTTCCTCGTAATGCCGCAAAATACGCTGAGATACCTTCTAAAGCATGACGCGTTTCTAATAAATCTCTTTGCGTATCAGAATGACTCGCCAACAGATTAAATAACGGATCAGCCAAATTAGAAGACAAGCTTTCACAGACAAAAGTTCCGCCACCTTGGCGTCGAGTCAGTAATCCTTTAGCTTCTAGCCGCTGAATTGCTTCTCTTACTGAAGGTCTTGAAACATCAAACTGCTTCGCCAGTTCTCTCTCCGAAGGTAGTTTTTTCCCAGGAGATAAAATTCCGTCCAAAATTAATGTTTCCAACTCTTTTTCTATCACATCAGATAGTTTAGGTTGGCGAATACTTCGAAAGGAAACTTTTGGCATTTAATTCTCTGCGTCCTGCACGTTGTAAATTGGTATTACCAATTTTAACTTGAAGCGAAACTTAACATATCAATTTCTTTCCTGTCTAGGAAAACTTGATTTAAATCATGGAATGACAATAGCGATAACATAAAACCGCTAATTCAACCCTGATATGTGAATATATTGTTACTTAAGATGTCATCTTCGAGTTTAACGCTACAAACTCTATTTGTATGACAAATTTATCAAACATATATTATTTTGCAATCAACTTATTAAATTTTGACCAATGAAATGACAATCCGGGGTCAGTTTTGCGTAATGGCGCGATATATTGATGCCCGGTAATACGCAACGGTGTTAACTTCGGATATTGCTCGAGTAAATACCTTGTTACTTCCGCTAACGCTTGGTATTGCGCATCGGTATATGCAATAAAATCTGTCCCTTCAAGTTCAATACCAATAGAAAAATCATTACAACGCTCTCTGCCCGCAAAAGAGGACACGCCCGCATGCCATGCCCTTTTTTCAAACGGGACAAACTGGACAATTTCTCCGTCTCTTTTTATAAGGCAATGTGCAGAAACTCGCATCTGACTGATCCTTTCAAAAAAGGGATGCGCATCAGCACTTAACCTTCCTTGAAAAAAAGCTTCGATATTGTTTTGCGAGAACTCCCCAGGAGGCAGGGAAATATTATGTATGACAAGCAGTGAAATGTCTCGAAGGTCTGGCCTATCGTCGCAATAGGGAGAAGGCACAACTTTCGCGTTCGAATACCATGATGAAGTGGACATTTTTATTATCCTAGATCAATTGTTGCTGAATTATAATTCAAGCAAGAGTATCATTCAGCACAAATTGGTTTTAAACAACATAGTGAAAGTTTTGGATATGAAAAATACCCACGACAGCGGTGCTCGTTTAGCGTACCTAAAGCAACAATTACCTCATGAAGTCGCTCGCGCAGTAGAAGAAACCCTAAGAGAAGATCTTGGCGGTACTTTAGATGCAGCGGTGGATATTACCGCTAATCTTATTGCGGCTGATACACAAGGTGTCGCCACCATCATTACTCGTGAACATGGCGTCTTTTGTGGAAAAATGTGGGCTGATGAAGTCTTTAAGCAACTTGGCGGACAAGTCTCGATTGACTGGCACGTAGAAGATGGCGACGCCGTTCAGCCAAACCAAACGCTATGTACCTTAAGTGGCCCAGCTCGCACCCTGCTTACTGGCGAGCGTAATGCGATGAACTTCATCCAAACCCTATCTGGCTGTGCCACCGTAGTTGCGGAATACGTCAGCAAGATTGAAGGTACTGGGTGTAAACTGCTCGATACTCGTAAAACCATCCCATGCCTGCGCAGTGCTCTTAAATATGCTGTCGCTTGTGGTGGCGGTTTTAACCATCGCATCGGTGTGTTTGACGCTTACTTGATTAAGGAAAACCACATCATTGCCTGTGGTGGCATTAAGCAAGCTATCTCAACGGCGAAAGAGCTATCGCCGGGTAAACCGGTGGAAGTGGAAACCGAAAGCATTGCAGAAATGCAAGCGGCTATTGAAGCCGGCGCTGACATTATTATGTTAGATAACTTTACGTTAGATATGATGAGAGAAGCGGTAGCAATCAACCAAGGTCAAGCGGTACTGGAAAACTCAGGTAACGTGACCCTAGAGACTATTCGCTCAATTGCGGAAACAGGCGTTGATTACATCTCGGTCGGTGCGCTGACTAAGCACCTGAAGTGCATGGACCTATCGATGCGTTTCAAATAATTTCAAAAGAAATCATTCTGTATAAGGTCAGCGTTGCTGGCCTTTTTTATTGCGCAGTATTATACCAATCGTACTAAATAACTGGTCATTCTAGCTTGTTAAAATGCTCGATAACGGCGTTAGATTTTTTGATTGTAGAATAACTACTTATCGAAAAATTCTGCCTTGTTCTCGAGCATTTTTCCTGCGCTAGTTCTGATCACTTACTTAGTGTGATTGGTATTAACTCACGACTGCCCTACTCCTACCCAGCTCTCATTTTTTCATACGCTGCTTTGCATGCCCTCAACATAGAATTGCGAGACGGTTGCCAAGCCCTGCTGTGCGCTCTTTTATTCCTACTAATAGCTTCTAGTTTTACAGCCACCAGCAATTATTTGTCGAGGCACAGAAGTGAATATGAACAACAAACAAAAAGGATTTACCTTAATTGAACTGATGATAGTGGTCGCCATCATTGGCGTACTCTCCGCTATTGGCGTTCCTATGTATCAGGATTATGTGAAGAAGTCAGAGCTCGCCTCTGCCACTGCAACCTTAAGAGGTTTGCTCACCAAAACCGAGCTGTACTATCTAGACAACGGAGCGTTCCCCTCTTCCCTTGGTGACATCAACGCCGTTTCCAGTGCCGCAGGAAGTTTAGGAGAAATCAGTATTGCAACGAATGCCTTACAATTTACTTTTGATAGCACTAAAAGTTCATTAGATGGTGCGTCAGTTTCGTTTAGTCGAGATGAAAGCAACGGTTGGAGCTGTACTGTTAGTGGCGCTAGTGGCGTTGATGCGCCAAAAGGTTGCCAGTGAGTCATCCTTTAATCCACATACTCTCTCCAACTTTACTAACAGCAAAACAAGCTGAGGTATTGTTGGAGCGAGAAGCTCTTTCCACTGAACAATTACTGTATAGAGTTTCTCAGGTTAGCGGTCACTCTCAGGCCGATATCAGCAAATTTTTAGCTAATCAGCATCAGTTACATTACGAGCCTCAACCTACACAGCAATTTGAACTCACAAAAGTGATGGCGATTATCATTGAGCTTAAACTAGAGCCTATCACCCTAACTCAGCCGCTCATTCCCATTGCATTAAGCAAACACGGCTTACAATTACTCAGCTACGATCCTTGCCTAAAAACGCTCGCATTAGAATTGCAATTTCATCATAACCTTCCAACACAACTGATACTGACCGACCTTGAGCAATTCCAATTTCTACAGCAAAAAGTACATAGTGAGCTAAAAGATCATCATAACTCAAACGAACACGCGAGCTTGCTATTTGAGGTCATGCAAATCAGCTTACAGCGCAATGCTTCCGATATTCATATTGAACCGGATAAAGAGCAAGCTCGGATACGGATGCGTTGTGATGGGCTACTGATTAGCGTCATGACGCTATCCAATCGTGAAATAAAAGCGCTCATAAGCCAGATAAAGATCAATGCTGAGCTAGATATTGCAGAGCAACGTTTACCGCAAGACGGGCGAATGCATTATTCCCTTTCTGAGGAACAATCTATCGAACTGCGCGTCGCCACACTGCCGACATTATGGGGCGAGAAACTGGTGATGAGGTTAGCCAACAATACTCAAGCACTGCCAACATTAAATCAGTTAGGAATGAACCAAGCACAGCACGCTTTACTTGAACAAGAATTGCATCAACCGCAAGGGCTGATATTAGTCACCGGCCCTACTGGCAGTGGTAAAACGATCACTCTTTATTCTTGTCTCAATAATATTGCCAATGACAACATCAATATTTGTACGGTTGAAGATCCGGTCGAGATCCACTTAGCGGGCTTTAATCAGATACAAGTGAACGCCAATATCGCCCTCACCTTTGCCAAATGTTTACGCTCGCTGCTTCGGCAAGATCCTGACGTGATTATGCTTGGTGAAATTCGCGATCAAGAAACAGCTGAAATGGCGATACAAGCAGCGCAAACCGGGCATCTAGTGCTCTCGACACTGCATACCAACTCAGCCTTTAGCGCGTTAGACCGCCTTTATCAATTAGGCATTCATCCCCCCGATTTGCAAAGCAGTTTACGGCTAGTGATTGCACAAAGGTTATTGCGTAAAAGCTGTCCGTATTGTGCCAAGTTTGCTGAAAACAGCGGCTGTTTTCAATGTAATCAGGGATACAAGGGCCGAGTCGGTATTTTTGAACTGCTGCCAATCAATCGTGAGCTATTGCAACAAGTCACCCAGCCAAGCTTCAATGCGCAGCAAATAACAGCGAACTTGGTTTCACAGCAAGATCTCAAAGCCTGCGCAACGCAACTGCTCAAGCAAGGCCTCACTACAACACAAGAGCTGCAAAGAGTATTAGGGCATGGGTAAACTTCGTCTTTATTACTGGCTAGGGGTGAACTCATGCGGGCAAAAAACCACAGGCAGTCAATTGGCATACTCTGCCGAGCAATTACAAAGAGAAATTAAGCGTAAAGGAATTCATTTACAAAAAAGTATCGCCAAACCTATGCCCTTCTTTAGCAGTATCAAACACAGCGTCAATGATCGCCAGATCACCACCTTCACACAGCAACTGGCAATCATGCTAGATGCAGGGCTTCCTATCAGCTTGGCAATGCAAGAGCTCAGCCAATCTAATTCTCGACAAGGGCTAAGCGCATTGCTCGAAGAGCTGACTTTTCAGGTTCAGCAAGGACATTCGCTATCCACCGCCATGCAAGGCTTTACTCACTTTGATGCTCTGTATTTGCAGTTTGTTCATATTGGAGAGAGTAATGGCGATCTCGCGCAAGCACTGAACTACTGCGCCGAACATAGAGAGAAAAACCACCAGCTGATAAAACAGATCAAATCGGCACTGATTTACCCTCTATCGGTGCTGATAGTCGCCTGCATTGTCATGATCATTATGATGATCTTCGTGGTTCCACAATTCTCCAGTCTATTTCGAAGCTTTGGTGCGGAGCTTCCAGCTTTAACGCAATTTACCTTAGATGCTTCGCAGTGGTTTCAAGCGCATATTGGCACAATCCTTATTGCCACTGCGGTGGTTGGTATGAGTGTGCACATCCTAATACGCAAAAGCCCAGCAGTGCGCCGTCAATGCGCTCAATTGCTTTTAAAGCTCCCCATACTTGGGCCGTGCATTTTAGTCGGAGAATTGGCTCGTTTTAATCTGTTATTGTGCAATGGCATTCAAGCCGGACTGCCTCTTTTATCCTGTTTAGACAATGCCATAGGCGCCATACACAACCCTTTTCTTAAACACAAACTCAGTGGTATTCATCATCAAATCCGCGCAGGAAGCAGTTTTAGCTTGGCTCTGTCCTCGGTATCTATTGTTCCTCCCTTAATGTTAAAAATGCTTAATATTGGCGAGCTAACAGGCAGACTGGCGTTTATGACCGAAAAACTGGCTAGACTGTTTGAAGAGCAACTTAATGAGTCCACCAACAAGATAGGTCAGCTGATTGAGCCGTTAATGATTGTTTTTCTTGGCAGCTTAGTCGGCGGGTTGGTGTTATCTATGTATTTGCCTATTTTTAGCCTTATGAACGCGGTTGGTTAGCTTTATCTCTATGATAAGGATAAACAAGTGTCCAAAGTTGCGATAACATACCTATAGAATTTTTTATTGTGAGCCGACCATGCTCGATTATTATTTTACGTACTTCCCAATGCTGTTCCCGATATTGGTGACCATTCTTGGTTTGATTATTGGTAGCTTTCTCAATGTAGTGATCCATCGACTTCCTATCATGATGGAAAGAGAATGGCAGAAAGAGTTTGCTGAAGCCTATCCTGAGCTTAAATTAAAAGTCCCTGAAGGGGTGTTTAATATCAGCCTACCCGGCTCACATTGCCCTAAATGCAACACTCCAATAAAAGCTAAAGACAATATTCCAGTATTGGGCTGGCTGTGCCTTAAAGGTCGTTGCCGTGCTTGTAGCACTAAAATCAGTGCGCGTTACCCTCTGATTGAGCTGTTATCTGGCGCATTATGCTTAACCATTTCTCTGTATTTTTCTCCGAGTTTATACGCGGTCGCATTACTTGGGTTTACTTGGGTATTGATCTGCGCCACCTTTATTGACCTTGATACTATGCTGCTGCCTGACAGCCTGACCTTACCTTTAATGTGGGCAGGTATTGCGCTGTCTGTACTCGGTATCAGCCCTATCCCACTACCTGATGCCATTATTGGTGCTATGGCAGGCTACCTGTCTCTATGGAGTGTCTACTGGCTGTTTAAACTGCTCACTGGCAAGGAAGGTATGGGTTATGGCGACTTTAAACTGTTAGCCGCGCTAGGAGCGTGGTTAGGTTGGCAATCACTGCCTTTGATCATTTTGTTGTCGTCTCTAGTTGGGCTGATTTTTGGCATTATTCAGCTGCGCCTTAAAAAACAAGGCATCGAGAAAGCCTTTCCTTTTGGTCCGTATCTGGCAATTGCCGGTTGGGTCTATTTGATTGTGGGTAATGATATTGTGGCTTGGTATCTAAGCCATTACATCCCAGCTTATTAATAACGATTTACTAGAAGGATTGAGTCATGGGATTAGTCATAGGTATCACAGGTGGTATAGGTAGCGGAAAAACAACCGTCGCCAATCATTTTCATGACAATTACCACATCGATATCGTAGATGCTGACCTTGTGGCAAGAGAAGTGGTTGAACCCGGCAGTGACGGTCTACAGGCTATAATTACTCAATTTGGTGGTGACATCATCCATAGTGATGGCACGCTCAATCGAGTAAAACTGCGTGAATTGGTTTTTGCCGATCCTAAAAATAAAGCCTGGATCGACCAACTCCTTCACCCAATGATACGACAAAGAATGCAGCAGCAACTGCAACAATCAACATCTGCTTACTGTTTATTAGTGATTCCACTGATGGCAGAAAACAATTTGCAGAGCATGGCTGATAAAGTATTAGTCGTTGATGTATCACCAGAAACACAAATACAGCGCACCTTAGCCAGGGATGGTGTGTCTAAAGAGCAGGTGCAAGCGATATTAAAAGCACAAGCGAGCAGAGAGCAAAGATTAGCCATTGCTGACGATATTATTAGCAATGATGGCTGTAGCGAATTGCTAACTGAAAAAATTGCTCAGTTACATCGTAAATATCTGGCGTTATGCAAATGATTTCGTGACAATACCTATTATGTCTAAAGCAGGATGCAATATATGACCATTCAAAAATATGAACATCCTCTGAATGAGAAAACCAGAACTTACCTGCGTATTGAAAGCCTTCTACGTCAGATGCAACACTGTGCCACTTTTTCAGATACACAACATTATCAAGTTCTGTTTCGTTCACTGTTTGATCTTTTAGATATATTTGAACAGATTCAGCTCAAACCAGAAATTCTAAAAGATCTCGATAAACTCAAATTAACCTATAGCAACTGGCTAAATGTACCCGGTGTCGATCAGCAACGTCTGCAAGGTTTACTCAATGAAATCGCTTTGGTGCACACTGAGGTGATGCAGGCGCAACGATTTGGTACAGAGCTAAAAGAAGACAGTTTCTTGTCCTCTATTCGACAGCGCTTTAACTTACCCGGCGGCGCCTGTTGCTTTGACTTACCCGCATTGCACTATTGGCTCCACCAGCCGTTAGAAAAACGTATGGCAGATGCTCATCAATGGTTGACCTCTTTGGCGCCACTAAATCATGCTCTGCAACAATGGTTAAACCTAACTAGAAGCTCAGCACAATTTACCTCACAAATTGCGCGCAGTGGCTTTTATCAAAGTGATGCCCATGAAGCCAATATATTAAGGATTCATTTTAATCATGATCATGGGGTATACCCTATGGTTTCGGGACATAAGAACCGTTTTGCGATAAAGTTCATTCACTTTGATACTGGACAAGCCAGTACCCAAGATATTGAGTTTGAATTGGCCATTTGCAGTTAGTAATTCCCCTTACTGGCGTAGCCAGTTTTGGATACTGCAAAGCCAATACGCTAAAATAACCCAATGGGTACACATAAACCGAGAGAATGAAACATGAGCAAAATTACCATCGTACCTTGCCCAACCTGTGGTGTAGATGTTGAGTGGGGAGAACAGAGCCCACATCGCCCTTTCTGTAGCAAGAAGTGTCAAATGATCGACTTTGGAACTTGGGCAGATGAAGAGAACGCCATTGCCGGCGCACCTGATATGTCAGACAGTGACGGTTGGTCAGAAGATCAGTACTAAGCTGATAGCTGATACAAGTAAACAGATAAAAAACGACAGATAAAAAAACGGGAGCCAACTGGCTCCCGTTTAACTTTATGAGAAATGCAGGTTGTGCATTACTTCTTAGCAAGTTTCTCTTTAATACGAGCTGACTTACCAGAACGCTCACGTAGGTAGTACAACTTGGCACGACGTACTGCACCACGGCGTTTAACTTCAATGCTATCAACCATTGGAGAGTGAGTTTGGAATGTACGCTCAACACCTTCACCGTTCGAGATTTTACGAACTGTGAATGCAGAGTGTAGACCACGGTTACGAATAGCGATTACAACGCCTTCGAATGCCTGTAGACGCTCACGGTCGCCTTCTTTAACTTTAACTTGAACTACTACAGTGTCACCAGGTGCGAATGTAGGTAGGTCTTGTTTCATTTGCTCTTGCTCAAGAGCGTTGATGATATTACTCATGTTTCTATACCCTAGAATAAACTGAATCTATATTTAATAGGTTACTTGCTGTCTTTGCTCGTGCGCTTTCGCTCAATCACGAACTCGGCTAGTAAATTTTCCTGTTCGTCAGTCAGAGCTAGGTTTTCCAGCATCTCTGGCCTTCTTAGCCAAGTACGGCCTAACGATTGTTTTAATCGCCAGCGACGAATGTCCTTATGATTTCCAGATTTCAGTACCGCAGGTACTTCTTCTCCGTCTAACACTTCAGGACGCGTATAGTGGGGACAATCCAGTAACCCATTAGCAAAGGAATCTTCCTCTGCTGACGCAAAATCTCCTAATACACCCGGAATAAACCGAGATACAGAGTCGATTAAGGTCATGGCTGGTAGTTCACCACCTGTCATCACAAAATCACCAATTGACCATTCTTCGTCAACTTCGGATTGAATGATGCGCTCATCTACCCCTTCATAGCGACCACAAATAAGAAGCAAGTTCTCGCTTGTTGCCAACTCTTCTACGCCTTGCTGGTCGAGCTTGCGACCTTGAGGGCTAAGATAGATAACCTTCGTCTTGCCGGGTGCTGCTTGTTTGGCTGTGTTAATAGCATCGCGCAAAGGCTGTACCATCATCAACATGCCAGGGCCGCCCCCGTAAGGTCTATCATCAACAGTGCGATGTTTGTCATGAGTAAAATCGCGGGGATTCCACGTTTCTACCGACAAAAGACCTTTTTTTACCGCTTGACCTGTTACACCAAAATCAGTGACAGAGCGGAACATCTCTGGAAACAGGCTTATTATGCCAACCCACATAGTTCACTCTCTAATTTTGATTTAAAAGGCAGGATCCCAGTCAACTTCGATCCGTTGAGCTTCGCGATCAACTTTGATGATCACTTGCTCTTCAAGGAACGGAATTAATCGTTCCTTTTGGCCAAAAGCATCTTTCAAATTAGCTTTCACTACTAAAACATCGTTTGAACCCGTCTCAAGCATGTCTGAGACTTCGCCTAGGTCGTAACCTTTTGTGGTTACAACCTTCATTCCAAACAATTCACGCCAGTAGAATTCTTCTTCTGACAGTTCCGGTAATGAAGATGGGGCTACCGAGATTTCAAAGTTAGTCAATAGATGCGCGTCTTCACGTACATCAAGACCTTCCAGCTTACACACATAACCTTTGTTATGACGCTTCCAGCTTTCTACTTTGTGCTCTACCCATGTCCCCTTTTGGTTCAAAAACCAAGGGCTATAATTGAAGATGTTTTCAGCATCGTCTGTAAAGGAATGAACTTTAAGCCAACCACGAATGCCATAAGTAGCGCCGAGCTTTCCTACAACAATTTTCTCGTTTTGTTCACTCATTCATTCTTTTCCTTACATCAAGATATTTGCTGATTAAGCCGCTTTTTGAGCGTCTTTAACTAGCTTAGCTACGCGGTCAGAAACTGTAGCGCCTTGTGAAACCCAATGGTTCACACGGTCTAGGTCTAAACGTAGACCTTCTTCTTGACCTTGAGCAGTAGGGTTGAAGAAACCTACTTTCTCGATGAAACGACCAGTAGCTGCGCGACGGCTGTCCGCTACTACGATTTGATAAAATGGACGCTTTTTAGCGCCGTGACGTGCCAAACGAATGGTAACCATGTCGTCCTCTTTGCTTTCTCAATAATAAAATTAACCCCAAACGACTCTTAACAGAGTTGTGTGGGGTCTCGTGCCAAAATGAAGCTCGGGAATTTTACTCTTATTCCCAGTCTTTGCAAGGGGTTTAGCTATTTTTTAGCCAACTAATTGAATGTGACCCAGTTAACAGTTTAAAAAATAGAGGCTAAAAAAAGCAAAGGCCCCAATAAATTGGAGCCTTGCGAGACTATAAGCAAATAGTTCATGGCTTATCGGCCAAATGGTCCACCCATTCCGCCCATACCGCCGCCACCCATGCCGCCCATCATGCCTTGCATGTTGCGCATCATGCCGCGCATGCCACCTTTCTGCATTTTTTTCATCATTTTCTGCATCTGGGTGAATTGCTTAAGCAAGCGGTTAACGTCTTGTACTTGAGTACCAGAACCTGCCGCGATACGTTTTTTACGTGAGCCTTTAATAAGCTCTGGGCGTAGACGCTCTTTCATGGTCATTGAGCTGATGATCGCTTCCATCTGCTTGAACATTTTGTCGTCGACTTTGTCTTTTACATTGTCAGGTAGGTTACTCATGCCAGGCAATTTGCCCATCATGCTCGCCATACCGCCCATGTTTTGCATTTGACCAAGCTGTTCACGGAAATCTTCAAGGTCGAAACCTTTCTTCTCCTTGAACTTCTTCGCCATTTTTTGAGCTTTTTCAGTATCAACGTTGCGCTGTAGATCTTCGATAAGAGACAGTACGTCGCCCATACCTAAGATACGTGAAGCAATACGATCTGGGTGGAAAGCTTCTAGTGCGTCGGTTTTTTCACCCACACCCAAGAACTTGATTGGCTTACCGGTAATCTGTTTAACAGAAAGCGCCGCACCACCACGTGCATCACCATCAACCTTAGTTAGAATCACACCGGTTAGTGGTAGAGCATCGCCAAAGGCTTTGGCTGTGTTCGCCGCATCTTGACCTGTCATGGCATCAACCACGAATAAGGTTTCAACAGGGTTGATTGCAGTATGCAGCTGCTGAATCTCAGCCATCATTTCTTCATCGACCGCTAAACGACCGGCGGTATCGACCAAGAGTACGTCGTAGAATTTCTTCTTCGCGTGGTCAATCGCCGCATTAGCAATATCGATAGGCTTTTGGTCAGCACTAGATGGGAAGAAATCCACACCCACATCAGCGGCCAATGTTTCTAACTGTTTGATCGCCGCAGGGCGGTAAACATCGACAGAAACAACCAATACTTTTTTCTTATCACGTTCAGATAGAAGCTTAGACAGTTTACCTACACTGGTGGTTTTACCCGCACCTTGTAGACCTGCCATCAATACTACCGCTGGCGGTTGCGCTGCTAGGTTAAGCCCTTCGTTGGACTCCCCCATCACAGCTTCTAATTCAGACTGAACAATCTTAATGAATTCTTGACCCGGAGTGAGAGATTTAGAAACCTCAACACCCACAGCTCCCTCTTTCACGCGTTTAATAAATTCACGTACAACAGGAAGGGCTACATCCGCCTCAAGAAGTGCCATGCGCACTTCACGTAGCGTCTCTTTTATATTGTCTTCGGTCAGACGACCTTTACCGCTGATGTTCTTCAGCGTCTTGGATAAACGTTCACTTAAGTTATCAAACATCTTGCTCTCTTCGCGTGAAATTGCGATTCATTAGGTAAAGTATAACCCAGAGGCACTATTTACAAAACCATGCAAAAGAAGTACATAGCCAGTAATGTGGTATTAGGTGTATAATTTTCTTTTAACTCTAAATACTAGTATCGACAATATATGAACTTTGTAGTTGTTATTTTAGCCGTGCTTTTATACTTAGCGGCAACCTTTCTTATCCTTCCCGGGCTGTTACGTCAGTCTGAGATAAATAAAAAAGTTGTTTTAAGCATAACCTCGATTGCTTTGATCCTACACTTTTCAACTCTCATCGAGACTATCTTTGCCTCATCAGGGCAAAATATGAGTATTCTCAATGTTGCTTCACTAGTTAGCTTTATTATTTCGTGTGCTTTAACCTTGGCAATGTTTAAGATCCGCTTGTGGTTCTTACTGCCTATTGCGTTTGGCTTTTCATGTTTAAGTCTTATCGCTGCTGAGTTTATCCCAGGTACGTTCATTACTCATTTTGAACACTCTCCGGGTTTAGTTATTCATATTATTCTGGCGCTATTTGCCTACGCTACACTCATGATTGCCGCGCTGTATGCTATGCAGTTGGCTTGGCTAGATTACAAATTAAAGCAAAAAACCTGTCAGGCATTAAATCCTAACCTACCTCCATTAATGAAGGTGGAGCGTCAGCTTTTCAATATCATTCTGATTGGTAATAGCCTACTTACCCTCACTTTGATCAGTGGCCCTATGTTTGTCGACGACTTCTTCAGTAGCGGCAAAACGCACAAAGCCCTGCTCTCTTTTATTGCTTGGCTAGTTTTTAATACTCTGCTTTGGGGGCATTATAAACTAGGTTGGCGCGGTAAAAAGGTTTCTTGGTTCTCAATTATTGGTGCTTTTATTCTAACACTGGCCTACTTTGGCAGTCGTTTCGTGCGCGAAATCATATTGACCTAACCTGCAATCTTAGTTTTATTGACACTGGCTCATAACTCATTCATTAATTGAAAAGACCATAACAAAAGGATTCTTTGCACTTGGACAACATATCAACGGAGTTATTATTCACTCTCCTTGCATGTCTTATCGTTATCTCCGGCTATTTCTCAGGCTCAGAAACAGGAATGATGTCTCTTAACCGTTATCGATTAAAGCATCTCTCTAATCAAGGGCATAAAGGGGCAAAGCGCGTTGAGAAGCTACTTGACCGTCCAGATCGCCTTATTGGTCTTATCCTTATCGGAAACAACCTCGTCAACATTTTGGCGTCAGCCATCGCTACCATCATAGGTATGCGCTTATACGGCGATCTAGGTGTGGCTATTGCAACCGGTGTATTGACCTTAGTGGTACTGGTCTTTGCCGAAGTGACTCCTAAAACTCTTGCCGCTATCTATCCTGAGCGCGTCTCTTATGCCAGTAGCCTGCTGTTAAGAGTGCTGATGAAGGTACTTGCGCCACTGGTTATTCTGGTTAACTTTATTACCAATGGCTTTCTGCGTTTACTCGGCATCAAAAGCTTAAACAATAAAGCTGATCATCTTAGCTCAGAAGAATTAAGAACCGTGGTCAACGAAGCAGGAAGCCTTATCCCAAGTCGTCACCAAGATATGTTGGTGTCTATTTTAGATTTAGAGCATGTGACCGTAGACGGCATCATGGTGCCACGTAACGAAATCACAGGTATCGATGTCAATGACGACTGGAAATCCATCGTTCGCCAGTTAACCCACTCTCCGCATGCGCGTGTGGTGCTGTATCGTGACCAAATTGATGAAGTGGTAGGTATGGTTCGCTTACGTGAAGCCTATCGCTTAATGCTAGAGAAGAATGAATTTAATAAACAGACACTGCTAAAGTCTGCCGACGAAATTTACTTTATTCCAGAAGGTACACCACTGAATGTGCAGTTGATAAAATTTCAACGTAACAATGAACGCATCGGTTTAGTGGTGGATGAATATGGCGACATTATTGGCCTAGTCACGCTCGAAGATATTCTAGAAGAGATTGTGGGCGAGTTTACCACTTCTATGGCGCCGAGCTTAGCCGAAGAGATCACCCCGCAAGCGGATGGTTGCTATCTCATAGAGGGCAGTGCCAACATCAGGGACATCAACAAAGGTTTGCAGTGGAGCTTACCTACCGATGGTCCGCGAACGCTTAATGGTTTGATTTTAGAGCACCTGCAAGACCTTCCTGAAACCAACATCAGTATCATGATTGCAGAGCACAATATGGAAGTGATCGACTTTTCGGAAAACAAAATCAAAATGGTTAAAGTGCATCCGATACAGTAATACCTATCAGCTAACAGACATAAAAAAGGCTCCTTAATCGGAGCCTTTTTCACGAGTATTACCCAATCACACTTTTAGTGTTTGTAGCATCTCTTCTGGCAGTGCTAATTCGTCATTCTTATTCACAGATACACCCGCTTCTAAGATAGCGCTAGCAATGGCTTTTGCTTCTTCTAGAGAGTGCATTGCCGCTGTACCACATTGGTATTCGTTCAGCTCAGGAATTTTGTTTTGACCTTCTACTTTAAGTACATCGTGCATAGATGCAATCCAAGCAGTTGCCACTTCTGACTCTGATGGTGTACCAATTAGGCTCATGTAGAAACCAGTACGGCAACCCATTGGAGAAATATCAATGATCTCCACAGCCGCACCGTTTAAGTGGTTACGCATAAAGCCTGCGTAAAGGTGTTCAAGAGTATGGATACCCGTCTCAGACAAAATGTCTTTGTTTGGCTGAGTAAAACGAAGATCGAAGACAGTAATCGTATCACCGCTTGGAGTCTGCATTGTTTTAGCCACACGTACAGCTGGTGCATTCATTTTAGTGTGGTCAACGGTAAAACTATCTAGTAAAGGCATATCGGCTCTCCAAGGTTATTTCAGATACGCAAAGTAATCTTTTAAGTATTGTTCAAAATCTACCGCATCGGCAGCTTCGATTTGATGTTGCTTATTGAGTGAATCAGTCACTTCTTGATCCATGATCTCTTTCGAATAAGCACCGTAGTTATGTTGACGATATTGCTCTTGATAGCTGTCGCCTAACTGCATACCAAATTGATTGTTACCGCCATATTGTTTCACTTTTTCCAGCATTTTGCCCGATAGTGTCAGCTCTGGCTCATCAATCCATTCACGCAGTTCAGTTAATACATCTTGGTAATCGTTAGTACCATGTGCTGCATCCATCTCTTTGGCGATCATTTCAAATTGATCAAAGATGCTGTGTACCCACTGTTGCAAGGTTAACTTCTCACCATCACAACCTATGGTTAAATACACGCCCTTACGACGACCTTCGGTAATTACAGAATTCCAGTTACGCTGCCAACAGGTCAACTCACAGTCATCCATAGGCGCAGACTCACTCAGTGCACACCAAGTAATGAAGATATCTAAGAAACGTATTTGACGCTCACTGATACCAACAGAGCTAAATGGATTCACATCCAGTGCACGAACTTCGATATATTCAACACCGCCACGCTCTAGCGCTTCAGACGGTTTTTCACCGCTTTTCGCCACACGCTTAGGTCGAATTGGTGCGTACAGCTCGTTTTCAATTTGCAGAACATTGCTGTTCAGCTGTTTAAGGTGCCCGTCTTCTTCAAGACCAATCTTAGAAAACGCTTCTGATGGTGTGCGAATGGCTCTATTTAAACCTTGCAGATACTCTTCAACGCTATTAAAGCTGATTTTTAGATCGCTTTGCTCGCTATTGGTGTAGCCCAAATCGCTTAAACGTAAAGAGGTGGCATGTGGAAGATATAAAGTGTCATCCAACTCTTCAAAAGGAAGATTGGTTTCACGCCCTTTGACAAAGGTATTGCAAATGGCTGGTGACGCACCGAAGAAGTATGGGATTAACCAACCAAAACGATAGTAGTTTCGAATCAGGCCAAAGTAAGCCTCTGATTTCGATGCTTGGCGAGCGGCTTGGTCTTGCTCGCCATATAAGCTATCCCAGAAGCTTTCTGGGAAAGAGAAATTAAAGTGCACGCCAGAGATGATTTGCATCAAGCTACCATAACGATGCTTTAGACCTTGACGGTACAAGGTTTTCATTCGTCCTGGATTAGAGGTGCCGTATTGGGCAAGCTCAATATCATCTTCATTTTGTACCGCACAAGGCATAGACAATGGCCAAAGTTGCTGACCGTCTAGTTTACTGTGTGCGTAGTGATGAATATCCTGCAATTGAGCTAGCAGCTCTGGAATATCGTGCGAGACAGGAGTGATAAACTCCATCAAAGATTCTGAGAAATCTGTCGTGATCCATTGATGAGTTAAGGGAGACCCTAAACTCTCTGGATGCGGAGTAATTGCGATTTGCCCATCGGGGTTATAGCGTAGCGTCTCTCGCTCCACTCCACGTCCATACTGTTTAAATACCTGCTTGTTAGCAGTTACCTGCTTCAGGCGCTGAGAAAAAATAGTCAAAACAAGATCACTTATATATTTAGAGAGTACTCTCTCAATAGACAGTCCAGCATCTAATGAATAAATGCTGGACATACAACTGCTTTATAGATGGGTCAATTAAGGCTCAATTTCAAGTGTTTGAATCGGGAAATTTAGCGTCTTAAGCTGAGGCATTAACTGTTTAGCATCGCCAACCACAATAATTTGATAGTCAGCAGGCTTAAACCACTTACTCGCAACCTCGTTAAGTGTTTGTTTAGAAACATCTGCAACTATGCTATTGCGAGTGGCTAAATAGTCATGATCCAAATTGTAAGTCAGTATTGAGCTTAATAAATAGGCTTTTTGCTCAGGGGTTTCATACTTAAGAGCATCTTGTTGCCCCACGGCTAAACGCATGAACTCAATTTCTTTATCAGTAAAGCCCTCTTTTGAGGCCTTGTCCATCTCTTTAATGATCTCCTCAATAGCAGGAGCGGTAACGTCCGCTCTCACTTGAGCGCTGACCACAAAGGCACCTAACTCTCTATTACCAGTGACATAACTGCTTGCACCATAGGTGTAGCCTTTATCTTCACGCAAGTTTTGATTGATGCGACTGTTAAAGTTGCCACCTAAATTAAAGTTGGCTAATTGCGCCAAATAGCTCTCGCCGGTGGCATCAAAAGGCAGTCCACGTCGTACTAAGCGCACAACAGATTGCGGTGCGCCCGGCTTATCAACCACATACAGTTTTTGTGGCGCTGGTTTGGTCAACTTGTGATGACGTAGCATAGGAATCACTTCCCCCTGCCACTGTTGTAAGCTGCGAAGCTCTTTCTTCACTTGTGACTCAGAGATATCGCCAACCACTAAGATTTGCGTCCCTTTAGGCGTATAGAACTTATTATGGAAATTCTTCACATCTTGCAAAGTCAGGCTTTTCACCGACGGCATAGTACCGGATGAAGAACGAGCATAAATGCTATTGCCATACAGCACTTCTCTGGTCGCCTGAGAAGCCAACCAGCTTGGGGTTTGATGTTCATACACCACACCTTCTAGCATCTGACGTTTTACGCGAGCAAAGTCTTCTTTACTAAATAAAGGTTGGAAAAAGGCTTTTTCTACCAGTGCCATAGTCGCGGTAAAGTTCTTACTTAAACTTGAAACGGTCAAGGTTGTCGCATATTGACCAGCACTCAATGATGCCGAACTGCCCAATTTATCCAGCTCAGCTTGAAGCGCCTCACTGCTTAATAAAGTGCTTCCCTCTGCCACCATAGAAGCGGTCAAACTGGCTAACCCTTCTTTACCTCGCGGCGCATAACGATTACCCGCTGGCATTCTGATCTGCATCATCACCGTTGGCGTTTCTGAGGTTTTACTGCCCAGCACTTCGATATCATTTTGCAGATGGAATGAATAAAGCTCTGGCATGGTGCCTGTAACCGCTGATTGAACTTGCGGCATCACCGAGCGATCAAAATCGTCATGCACAAAACGATACTCTAAATCACTGTCGGTAATTTTTTGATGCTCAGGTAATGTTCTTGGTGGCGTAACAAACGTTGCCTCTTTCGCCGCCAATTGCAGTTTACCTTTCGGCACAACAGATAAGGTCACTTTGTGCTTATTATGAATAAACCTTTGATAAGCTTTATAGATAGAATCCGGCGTGACTTGGTGCAAACGATCTAACTCGATTTGCAAACGATCTGGCTGCTGATAGAAGGTTTCGTTTGCAGCCAGTTGCGCCACTTTGCCGTGCACACTTTGCAAAGCAAAAATGGAGCTCGACTCGGCGATGCCTAACACTTGTTGTAATACATCAGGGTCGATATCCGAAGTCTGCATACCTTCAATGATGTCATACACTTCATCATACAAAGGGGTCAGGTCGGCGCGCTTGCGTGAATCAGCCATAACGTACACATAAAAATTACACGACAGTTCTTCACAGCGATGGAAAGCACCAGCATCTAAAGCTTTGCCTGTCTTGACTAATTTTTGATACAGAATACTGTTTCTACCACTGCCTAATACCGTGGCTAATACATCAAGATCCGCATTATGTTGCTCGCCAAGATAAGTGGTAGGCCAGCCAATCACGAGCATAGGTTGCTGTATGCGATCTTCTAGGGTGATATAACGATCTTCGTTAAGTACCGCCGGCTGTTTTGGCGCAGCTTTCACTTCTGGCCCTTTTGGAATAGAAGCAAAGTATTTTTCTACCCATTGCAGCACTTGCTGAGTATCGAAATCCCCGCCTATGGTCAGTACCGCGTTATTCGGGCCATACCAACGCAAGAAAAAGGCTTTGAGATCGTTCACATCAACTTTGTCGAGATCTTCAACATAACCAATTGTTTGCCATGAATATGGGTGGCCTTCTGGATACATGGCCTCACCCATTTTCTCCCACATTAAACCATAAGGGCGGTTTTCATAATTTTGTGCACGCTCGTTTTTCACTGTGGAGCGTTGTATTTCAAATTTATGTTGAGAGACGGCCTCTAGCAAGAATCCCATACGATCAGATTCTAACCACAGAATTTTTTCTAATTGATTGGACGGTACGGTTTCAAAGTAGTTGGTGCGATCGCTATTGGTTGTCCCATTTAGCGAGCCACCAGCTTGAGTAATCAGTTTAAAATGCTCTTGATCAGCAACATGCTTAGAGCCTTGGAACATCATATGTTCAAAGAAATGCGCAAAACCCGATTTACCGATTTCTTCTCTTGCAGAGCCCACATGATAAGTCACATCAACGTGCACTAAAGGGTCGGAATGATCAGGGGCTAAAATTAAGGTTAAACCGTTTTCTAGCTTATATTTTGCGTAGGCAATTGAGGCTGTGCCCGGAGTCGCATCAACTTGCTCCACCAATTGAATGCCTAAATCGCTCGATTTCAATTCTGCAGGTTTATCTTGAGAGCTACAGGCAGAAAGTAGCGCTACAGCAGTGAGCGCTCCTACTAACTTATACTTCGACAATGACAAATTGAAATGAGGTAAAATCATTAATATTCCTTATAGATTACTTAAACTAGTAAATAACCAAACTAGCGTTACATAACGAACCAGTTTTCCAAAAGTGATCAGCAGCAGACAGGGTAAAAAGCGCATCCGAAGCCATCCAGCTGTTAAACATAATGTATCACCAATAATTGGTGCCCAGCTAAATAATAACGTCCAATATCCATATTTATGTAACCAAGCTATAGCCTTATGACCATGCTTTGCTCCTTGAGTTCGATTCGGGATCCACAAACCAATCCAATAGTTGGTTAATCCTCCCAAGGTATTGCCTAAAGTCGCCACAATTATAATGTCTGAGACTGGGTGTTGATGCTGACTGAGTGCGCCAAGCAACGCAGCTTCAGAGCCTCCAGGTAAAAGCGTGGCACTTAAAAATCCGGTAATAAATAATAAAGTGAGAGTAGAGCCTGCAAGCAAGGTATCTAATTGAGCAAATATGGCATCCACTAAATGATGTCCTCAACGGGAAATACAGACATCGGTAACACCTGATACGTCATGAGCCTAAGCGGCATAATATTGTTGTCTAATTTAAAAGAAGTCGTGTGACATAGTACCGATTATCATATTGAAGATCATTGTTTTGCGGTGTTATTTGGTTGTACTCAGAGCAAAACAGGTGGCGTTGGTCTCCTAGAACGGCTGGCTGGCTAACTCGTTTGTGCCCCGAAATAATTTTGAATATTTATTCAGTTCGAGTATCTACTCAATATAAGCTCTAATTTTTCTTATGTTCAATTTGTTTAAATGCGTTCAGGTACTTTTACCAAGGGTTGTGGAAGTGAAGGACCGATGCCTTGTTTGTTATCTTTAAGTGATAACATGCCGGCTCGTTTTTATGTGACGATGAAGTGAAATATTTGATATATATTCTTTGTTTTTCAGTAATTTATGGTGGGTTGTTTGCAAGTTGGGCTAGCGTAAAAATGAGCTAGCCTGTTATTAAGAGTGTTATAACTCAAAGTGGAGATTCTAGTGAAATCAAACAAAAAAGTATTTTTTGCAGGTCTTATCGTTTTGGTGGTTTCTATTCCTGTTTTAGCGGACATATTTACACCTAGCCCTTCTTGTTCTAAACCGATAAAGCCCTATGAGTTCACATCACAATGGCAACTAGATAGTTTTAATAATGACGTGCAGAGGTACAAGCGGTGCATTCAAAACTTTATAAGCGAACAAAATAGAGCCGTTAAAACTCATCAACAAGCAGCAAACAATGCAATTAATGAGTGGAATAGATTTGTTCAATATGAGCTTAATTGAGTTATAACAAGTTACTCAAAAGGACGCAAAACGCTGGCTTGTACTCATTCGTCGCTAATTTTAGCCAAGCATTTATGCCCCCATTAGTAAGGCATTGATATGCAAACCCAAAGTTCGGAATAGTCAGTGATAAAATATTTGTACGGTAAAAAATGTTACTTGGGACCTCTTCTGCAAGGAAATGTTGGGTTCAGATTTAGTGATTTGTCTCATTATTCTCGAATGGAAAATGAGATGATGAAAGACGAAGAAATGTCTAAACGGTTTCTTATTAATAAGAATGAGGGCACTTTAAAAATTAATGACCACGTCATTAACCCTGAAGATTTGGTTGGTGACCCTCAAGTACGCATTAATACACAACATTGTTTTTGTTTATGCTTTAGTAATAGAAAAGACAGTTCTGAACTCTACGAGAAATTCAAAGCCGATGTTTGTATTGAAGTTAATGTCACCGAATTTGAAGAATTTCTTAGGGACTTGTTTACTCAAAAATTTCAAGGTATGTCTGTTATTGGTCGAGACATAATGTATTACGACAAGTATTTACTACCATCCACCTCTGATGCTGTAGATCTTGTCTTCTATAAACCGTCAAGTTTTAGTCATGAAGTGGAATATCGAATTGCTTTATTTTATCCCTTAAACAAACCGGGATTTGCAGATGAAAATGGTAATGTCATTCCATTCATAAAAGATGACGAATCAATCCATATTACAATGACTAGCACAAATAAAGGTTTTTTCAATCAATTCATTGGAAAAGTATATGAAGCGTAAATGAAAATGTGCATAACCATTTAAGAGTGACTCTCAACGCTTGCCATTTTTATTTGTCGTGTTGAGTTCTGTGTTTACGGTGTCCAATTATGAGTTTAAAAGTCATATTAAAATAACTCTCAGAACAAATGTTAACTCCAGAAAAACGCCTTAATAGACACTCTATTAAGGCGTTTTGATTTCTGTACCAACCTATGTTTATAGCAAAGTACAATAGCTTGGCATTAACTTTTTAGACTTGTACTTTTATTAACCCACTAGCGCCAGCAAAATACCCGCAGCAACGGCAGAGCCAAGTACACCCGCTACGTTTGGCCCCATTGCGTGCATTAACAAGAAGTTTTGTGGGTTGGCATCTAGACCTACCTTATTCACCACTCGTGCGGCCATTGGGACGGCGGAAACGCCTGCTGCGCCAATTAATGGGTTAATGTCTTCTTTAGATACCTTATTCAGCAGTTTCGCCATTAGAACGCCACCTGCTGTACCAATACTAAAGGCTACTGCGCCTAAGCCAAGAATACCTAGTGTTTCAACATTTAAGAATTTATCCGCTTGCAGTTTAGAGCCTACGCCTAAACCTAAGAAGATAGTTACAATGTTGATCAACTCGTTCTGAGCGGTTTTGCTAAGACGATCCACCACACCGGCTTCACGCATTAAGTTACCTAAACAGAACATTCCCACTAACGGAGAGGCTGATGGTAAAAAGAGTATGGCCATTAGCAATACGCCCAGAGGAAAACAGACTTTCTCTGCTTTACCAACATGACGTAATTGACCCATCTTGATCTTACGCTCTTCTGGGGTGGTCAAGGCTTTCATGATTGGTGGCTGGATAATCGGTACCAACGCCATATAGCTATACGCTGAAACCGCAATTGCGCCTAGCAGTTCGGGTGATAACCGACTGGCTAAGAAGATGGCGGTTGGCCCATCCGCACCACCGATGATGGCGATAGATGATGCGTCTGCCAAACTAAATTCCATGCCCGGTACATAGTTAAGTAAGATTGCGCCAAACAAAGTCGCAAAAATACCAAACTGAGCCGCCGCGCCTAACCAAAGTGTTTTAGGGTTAGCGATCAAGGCACCAAAATCGGTCATTGCGCCTACGCCCATGAAGATAAGTAATGGGAAGATCCCCGTCGAGATCCCCACTTCATAGACGTAATACAGCAGA
The DNA here is from genome assembly GCF_024346975.1 of Vibrio neonatus. Lineage (NCBI taxonomy): Bacteria > Pseudomonadati > Pseudomonadota > Gammaproteobacteria > Vibrionales > Vibrionaceae > Vibrio > Vibrio neonatus. The sequence continues at coordinate 2,248,062 of NZ_AP024885.1, forward strand.
CCACCCGGCTCGGTAAAGCCGGTATTTGGAATGTTTGCCAATACTGCACCAAAACCAATTGGCAGTAATAATAGGGGCTCAAATCCCTTACGAATGGCAAGAAATAGCAGACCACAACCGACCAAGATCATACAGATTTGGCCAAATTCAAAGTTAGCGATGCCCGTCTCTTGCCAGAGAATAATTAAACCATCCATGTTGTTTCCTTACGCTAGGCTAAGTAACGGTGAACCAACAGAGACAGCATCTCCTTCTTTAACATGTAAACCTTGTACTACGCCGCCTCTTGCTGCGCGCACTTCAGTTTCCATTTTCATCGCTTCTAGGATAAGCAGTACATCGCCCTCTTCCACAACTTCACCACTGCTTACATTCACTTTAAAGATATTACCCGCTAAAGGCGCTGGAATATCTTCGGCATCGGTTTGAGGTGCAGGAGCAGCCGCTGGGGCTTGTTGTGCAGCAGCTGGAGCTATAGAGGTAAGCTCTCCTTGAGGGCCAACTTCTACGTTATACACTTGTCCGTCAACTTTAACGCTATACGCTTCAATTGCCGTATTGGTGCTTGTTGCTACGACTGCAGGCGCTTTTTCTTCTGCGGCTTCTGTGCCAGGCGCTGGTTCAAACATCGCAGGATTATGACGATTTTTCAGGAACTTAAGACCTACTTGCGGGAATAGCGCATAAGTCAGTACGTCATCTTCAATATCTTCTGCAAGTGAGATGCTTTCCTCTTTCGCTTTCTTTTGTAGCTCTAGAGTAAGGCCCGCAAATTCATCATCAATCAGATCCGCTGGGCGACACGTTACAGGCTCGGCACCATCAAGGACTTTTAACTGTAGCTCGCTGTTAAGCTCAGCAGGTGCTTTACCGTATTCACCTTTTAGGACACCAGCGGTTTCTTTAGTGATGCTCTTGTAGCGCTCACCAGTGAGGACATTAATCACCGCTTGCGTACCCACAATTTGCGAAGTTGGTGTAACTAAAGGGATATAGCCAAGATCTTTACGTACACGAGGGATCTCTTGCAATACTTCATCTAAACGATCGGCTGCGCCCTGCTCTTTAAGCTGGCCTTCCATATTAGTCAGCATTCCGCCTGGTACTTGAGCAATTAAGATGCGTGAATCCACACCTTTAAGCTGGCCTTCAAACTTGGCGTACTTTTTACGTACTTCGCGGAAGTAAGCGGCGATAGGTTCGATTTGATCAAGTTTCAGGTTAGTGTCGCGCTCAGTGCCTTCTAGCATAGCAACAACAGTTTCTGTTGGCGTATGCCCGTAAGTGCAACTCATAGATGAAATGGCGGTATCTAGAATATCTACGCCTGCTTCTACCGCTTTCACTGCTGTGGCAGTGCTTAATCCAGTAGTGGCATGACAATGCAAAGCAAGAGGCACATCACAAGACGCTTTAATGCGCGTGATAAGCTCTTCGGCTTCATACGGTTTAAGCAACCCAGACATGTCTTTGATACATAAAGAGTGACAGCCTAAATCTTCCAGTTTCTTAGCTAAATCAACCCACGTCTCTAAATTATGTACAGGGCTAGTGGTATACGAAAGTGTCCCTTGCGCATGCGCGCCAACATCGACCACTGATTTGACTGCGGTTTCAAAGTTACGTACGTCGTTCATCGCATCAAAGATACGAAATACATCCATACCGTTCAAATGAGCACGCTCTACAAATTTTTCTACCACGTCATCGCCATAGTGGCGGTATCCTAAAAGGTTTTGACCACGAAGTAGCATTTGCATTGGGGTATTAGGCATGGCTTTTTTAAGTTCACGCAGACGCTCCCACGGATCTTCACCTAAAAAACGAATGCACGAATCAAATGTCGCTCCACCCCAAGTTTCCAAAGACCAGTAACCCACTTTATCTAACTCAGCAGCGATAGGTAGCATGTCTTCTATACGCATACGAGTGGCAAACAAAGATTGATGTGCGTCTCGCAAGACCACATCAGTTATAGCTAGCGGTTTAGTCATTTTAATTAACTCCTTTTAATTTTTATATTCTATTGAGCTACAGTCGAGCGATGACGATGCACAGCGGCCGAAATAGCGGCCACAATTTTTGGATCGTTCTGAGCTGTCGAATCAGCAGTCTTAACTTGTTTTGTATTCTTGGGGCGTACAGGCGCAGTCGGTTGTTCAGTCGGAAGGAGTTTCGACATTAAGCGAACAACAAATACCAGTAATGTAAGAAAAAGAAAAACCATGGCCATACCAATAGCCATAATTGAGGCTGCTTCAGACAGCAAACCTGTGATGTTATCCATAATATTTATTCCCTTAGTTGTCATCCTGACAAAGTGATGCATTCACACCAAGCATCTGATTATCTAGATTGATAAGAGTTTGTCAATTTTCTTTACGCATATAATTGCACAGGAACAATTGCACATAAAATATCTGAAAGGAACAAGAAATGCGCAGATCTGCCAAAAACTTATCAAAAACGGCAAAAAGGCAACATTAAATGTTAATTTTTTGTGGGAAATGTGAATATTAAGATATAAAAAAACCCCGCCGAAGCGAGGTTTTAAAAAGTGGCGCGTCCTGGAGGATTCGAACCTCCGACCGCCTGGTTCGTAGCCAGGTACTCTATCCAGCTGAGCTAAGGACGCGCAATGCTTCTTTACAGAAGACTTTATAGAATTGCTGATATAGATATCAACATTTCGTTGTAGTGGCGCGTCCTGGAGGATTCGAACCTCCGACCGCCTGGTTCGTAGCCAGGTACTCTATCCAGCTGAGCTAAGGACGCGCAATGCTTCTTTGCAGAAGACTTTATAGAATTGCTGATATAGATATCAACATTTCGTTGTAGTGGCGCGTCCTGGAGGATTCGAACCTCCGACCGCCTGGTTCGTAGCCAGGTACTCTATCCAGCTGAGCTAAGGACGCGCAATGCTTCTTTGTAGAAGACTTTATAGAATTGCTGATATCGCTATCAACACTTCGTTGTAGTGGCGCGTCCTGGAGGATTCGAACCTCCGACCGCCTGGTTCGTAGCCAGGTACTCTATCCAGCTGAGCTAAGGACGCGCAATGCTTCTTTGCAGAAGACTTTATAGAACCGTTAATATTTCTATCAACCATTCGTTGTAATAGTGGCGCGTCCTGGAGGATTCGAACCTCCGACCGCCTGGTTCGTAGCCAGGTACTCTATCCAGCTGAGCTAAGGACGCACAATATTTTGTACAATGCTTGTTGTACAATTTTCTTTTTCAAGAATGTTCTCTTTCAAGAAGGGTGCGAAGTCTATCACACTTTCCAAAATGAGAAACAAAAAAATTGACCAAACGGTCAATAAATGGCGGTGAGGGAGGGATTCGAACCCTCGATACGGCTACAAACCGTATACTCCCTTAGCAGGGGAGCGCCTTCGGCCACTCGGCCACCTCACCGCATTATATTTTATATCGAATAAACGATATGGCGCGTCCTGGAGGATTCGAACCTCCGACCGCCTGGTTCGTAGCCAGGTACTCTATCCAGCTGAGCTAAGGACGCGCATTGTTCTCGATTAAGAGAGTTCGCAAGAATGGCGGTGAGGGAGGGATTCGAACCCTCGATACGGCTACAAACCGTATACTCCCTTAGCAGGGGAGCGCCTTCGGCCACTCGGCCACCTCACCGTCTTGCGGAGGCACATATTACGATTTACCAAAAATATGTCAAACATTTTATTAGTAAAATGACAGAAAAATCAGTCAACAGAACAACTTTCAACCAAACCGTTCAAAATTGTCAGTTATATGTGTTTATTATCCCCTCAAAACAGAAAGACTAACCCTTAGGTTAGCCTTTATAGAAAAACTTAGTAGTTGCCTGTCGCAACGTTTCCATTTCCTTTTTCTGCCTGGATACGCATATAGATTTCTTCACGATGCACAGAAACTTCTTTTGGTGCATTTACACCGATACGTACTTGGTTACCTTTAACACCTAATACGGTCACAGTAACCTCATCCCCTATCATTAGGGTTTCGCCAACGCGGCGAGTCAAAATTAGCATTTGATAGCTCCTTGCTGTCACTCAAATTCATTTGAGATCCATTATTCAACAAAAATAACAACTTGGTAAAGAACTTATTACAATATAAGCTCTTTTTTGTCTTTAGCAACATAATGAGACAGCTCAATATAATGAGCATGTATAAAATTAGCGGCTCGATCCAGATGTTCTGGTAATAGTAGCAATTTCACTACCCTATCACACCTAAAACTATCAAGAACTTTGATATCATTCTCTAATAGTTGCGTTTGTACATTCTGATACAGCTTATCAAGCTCTGAACCTACCACGGTCAGCGTGCTAACTGGGGCAACGTCAATTATATCTTCTTGTAGCATCTGCAGTAATTTAGACACATCATTGCTGTCTACAGCGACTATAGAGCCCACATGCCAATGTAATGTAATTCCCAATAGTTGGCACTGCGCAGCAATAGCATCTGCTTTCAAAGGTGCTAAATCCACCCGATAAACGTCTCGTTGCAACGCCAATCCGCACACAGCAGCACTGCTTGGCAAACGCGTCACCAACGTCCCCTGTAAAGGTGAGAACGACGATAGCACGCGAATATCTAAGTTATATCTATCCGCGAACTCTACACAAGGAAGGTGTAATACCTTAGCGCCATGTTTAGCCATAGCTTGCATGTCGCTAAAATCAATACTTTCGAGTTTAATAGCGGTATCGACCACTCTAGGGTCACAACTATAAACACCGTCTACGTCAGTGAAAATTTGGCATTCATCCGCGCCAAGAAGACCTGCCAAAGTAACCGCACTGGTATCTGAGCCACCTCGTCCGAGAGTCGTCACATCACCGTTTTGATTCATGCCTTGAAAGCCTGCCACTATGACAATCTGATCATCAGCAAGTAAGGCGTTGAACTTATCATTATCAATAGACTTAATCGTTGCTTGATTGTGTCTATCGTCGGTAATAATCCCCGCTTGCCAACCTGTCAATGATGTCGCTTTGTAGCCTAACTTATGCAAAGTCATCGCTAACAAGGCAACTGTTACCTGCTCGCCTGCGGACAACAGTACATCAAGCTCTCTAGCATTAGGCACGCTATCCACTTCACTGGCTAAACTTTGCAAGCGATTCGTTTCACCAGACATAGCCGATACCACCACCACAACTTGTTTACCTTGTTGTTTAGTTTTAATGACTTGCTCGGCAACGACTTGGATGCGCTCAACTGAACCAACAGATGTTCCACCGAACTTCTGTACGATTAATCGGTTTTTCACTAACTTTCCACCTTCCTAAACAATATGTTGTTCGTTGTACATACGCGTACATTGGACAATTAAAAACAATAAAACCAAGCACTTTAGATTTAAAATGCCTGGTTTCGATTTGCGTTATTGAGCCTTAACGGCTCAATATTTACCTGCTGTAATTAAAGACGCTCTTCAAGCCAGCTATGCACTGATTTTAACGCCTCTGGAAGTGCAGCAACATCGGTACCACCAGCTTGTGCCATATCAGGACGACCGCCGCCTTTACCGCCAACTTGTTGCGCGACCATATTCACCAACTCGCCCGCTTTCACTTTGCCAATCAGATCTTTGGTTACACCAGCAATCAAGCTAACTTTGTTATTATCGATGTTCGCGATAAGGATAATACCTGTGCCAACACGATTCTTAGCGTCATCAACCATGTTACGTAGGTTCTTATTGTCTGCACCTTCGAGTGCGGCAATTAATACCTTAGTACCCTTAATCTCTTGAACCTTACCCATAATGTTAGCGCTTTCAGCAACGGCTATTTTCTCTTTCAGCTGCTGAATTTCTTTATCAAGCTGTTTGGCTTTAGCTTGCATGTCTGACACTTTTTGAGCGTGGCTTAATTGCTCGGCTTCAATAGAATCCAGTGCAGCTTCACCCGTTACCGCTTCAATACGACGAATACCGGCAGCAATACCACCTTCAGAAGTGATGCGGAACAAACCAATGTCACCCGTATGCGCTGCGTGAATACCACCACACAATTCAACAGAGAAGTCACCCATTGAAAGTACGCGAACTTCATCATCGTACTTCTCGCCAAACAACGCCATCGCGCCTTTTTGTTTAGCCGATTCAATGTCTGTTACTTCTGTCACTACATCGTTGTTTTTTCTGATTTGCTGGTTAACTAGACGCTCAACAGTGCGCAACTCATCCGCCGTCACAGCTTCAAGATGAGAGAAGTCAAAACGTAGACCTTCAGGCTTAACTAATGAGCCTTTTTGCGCAACGTGCGTGCCTAATACTTGACGAAGTGCAGCATGCAATAAGTGCGTTGCAGAGTGGTTTAAAGAGGTCGCTAAACGACGCTCAGCATCCACAACAGTTTCAACACTGTCACCTGTGCTCAATACGCCTTCGGCTAACACGCCTTGGTGTGCAATGGCATTGCCTAGCTTTTGAGTATCTTCAACTTGGAAGCTACCTAGTTCAGTTTTCAATAAACCAGTATCACCACATTGACCGCCTGACTCTGCGTAGAACGGCGTTTCGCTCAAGATGATGATTGCTTTGTCGCCTGCTGAAAGTGACTCTGACGCTTCACCTTCAACAAAAATTTCTGTCACTGTGCTGTGACCTTGTGTGGCGGTGTAACCACTAAAGTCAGAAGTCGCTTCTGTTTTAATCGTTGCGTTGTAGTCAGTACCAAAATGGCCTGCTTCACGAGCGCGCTGACGCTGCTCTTCCATCGCTTTTTCAAAACCTGCTTCATCGATATCGAAATCACGTTCACGTGCAACATCATTGGTTAAATCAGCTGGGAAGCCGTAAGTGTCGTACAGTTTAAATACTGTCTCACCATCTAGCGTAGATTTGTTTTCAGACTTAAGAGCGTCTAGAGCATCATTAAGAATGTTCATACCGCGCTCTAGAGTACGACCGAAGTTTTCTTCTTCAATGCGTAGAATTTTTTCAACAAGTGCTTGTTGTGCTTTAAGCTCAGTACCTGCTTCGCCCATTACCTCAGCCAGTACGCCGACTAATTTATGGAAGAATACATCTTTCGCACCAACTTTGTTACCGTGACGCACTGCGCGACGGATAATACGGCGTAGCACATAACCACGACCTTCATTTGAAGGCATAACACCGTCAACGATAAGGTAAGAACATGAACGGATGTGGTCGGCAATTACGCGCAAAGATTGGTTAGACAGATCGTCACAACCCACAACTTCAGCAGAGGCTTTGATCAGCGTTTGGAAAACGTCGATTTCATAGTTTGAATGCACGCCCTGCATGATGGCAGAGATACGTTCAATGCCCATACCTGTATCTACAGATGGTTTTGGCAGTGGTTCCATAGTGCCGTCAGCGTGACGGTTGAACTGCATGAACACGTTGTTCCAGATCTCAATGAAACGGTCGCCATCTTCTTCAGGAGTGCCCGGACGGCCGCCCCAGATGTGTTCACCGTGATCGTAGAAAATTTCTGTACAAGGACCACAAGGACCAGTATCACCCATAGTCCAGAAGTTATCAGACTCATAGGCTTTACCGCCTTTTTTATCACCAATGCGAACAATACGATCCGCTGGGATGCCCATCTCTTTGTTCCAGATATCAAAGGCTTCGTCATCGGTTTCATAAACCGTTACTAGCAGTTTTTCTTGTGGAAGTTGTAGAACTTCAGTCAAAAACTCCCAAGCAAAACCGATAGCATCATGCTTGAAGTAATCACCAAAAGAGAAGTTACCTAGCATTTCAAAAAAGGTATGGTGACGAGCAGTAAAACCAACGTTTTCTAAATCATTATGCTTACCACCAGCACGTACACAACGTTGCGCCGTAGTGGCACGAGTATAATTACGTTTCTCGGCTCCTAAGAAACAATCTTTAAACTGGTTCATACCTGCGTTAGTAAACAGCAAAGTAGGATCGTTGTGAGGTACAAGAGAAGAACTCTCTACTATCTGGTGCCCTTTACTCTCAAAGAACTTTAAAAAGGCACTACGAATCTCGGCGGTACTCATGTACATGTGGCTATTCCTGAAGTGTTCAAGTTAGATTTTTGCCACATTGTAAAACAAGCAAGAGAGAACGACTAGTTTTCTGTCTTAATTGACCACAAATGCCGATTATTTTGTAAAAAATCACGCTTATTGCCTTAAATTTAGCGGGCAAAATAAGAGTTATTTTCAATTAATTGCTAGAAAGTGATGCAGAAGAGAGTGCGTATTGGATCTGTTCAAGGCTAAACCCTAGAAATTGTAGCGAGCGTACCTGCCGAGCATATTCTTGACTATCCGCCGTTAAAGCATCATTCAAATGCTTCTCTACCGACAACTTAGCCAGTTCAAACCAATCTTGAGGCTCCTCTCGCAGCGCTTGGTTAATAACATCACTACCAACTCGCTTCGCTTGTAATTCTTGGCGAATACGATGCTCGCCATGGCCTTTACTTGCTTGTAGCTTTACTTGATCTTTTGCGTAGCGCAAATCATCCAAATAATGATGTTCATGACAAAAAACAATGGCTTCATCAATATCATTTAAACCAAAGCCTTTGTTGAGCAACTTTTGTTGCAACTCATAACGTCCATGATCACGAAGACTCAAAAAGCGTAATGCTTCTTTTTTAGCAGAATTATTTAGGGATCGAGAATACATACACACCTCGGAAAATTCAGTGCGAAAGAGAAAATGGATAAATTGGAAATAAGGCGGTAATTACTGAGCCTTAACAGTAAGGCTCAGTAATTAGGAGCATAATTGGGAAAGAGATTATTCGGCTTCGGTCGCTTCAGTTTCTTCTTCAGCAGTAGCCACTGTTAGAAGCATTTCACGAAGTTTAGCATCGATAGCCGTTGCTGCTTCTGGGTTTTCACGTAGGAATTTACCCGCGTTCGCTTTACCTTGACCAATCTTATCGCCATTGTAGCTATACCAAGCACCCGCTTTTTCGATTAGCTTATGCTTAACGCCTAAGTCGATCAGCTCACCTTCACGGTTAAAGCCTTGACCGTACATGATCTGGGTTTCAGCTTGCTTAAATGGTGCTGCAATTTTGTTTTTAACTACTTTAATGCGAGTTTCGTTACCCACAATCTCATCGCCATCTTTGATTGCGCCAGTACGACGAATATCTAGACGAACAGAAGCGTAAAACTTAAGTGCGTTACCACCAGTAGTAGTTTCTGGATTACCAAACATTACACCAATTTTCATACGAATTTGGTTAATGAAGATACACATACAGTTAGACTGTTTTAGGTTACCGGTTAGCTTACGCATTGCTTGAGAAAGCATACGTGCTTGCAGACCCATGTGGCTATCACCCATTTCGCCTTCAATTTCAGCTTTTGGTGTTAGTGCAGCAACAGAATCGACAACCAAGACGTCAATAGCACCAGAGCGTGCTAGAGCATCACAAATCTCAAGAGCTTGTTCACCAGTATCTGGTTGCGAAACTAATAGAGAATCGATATTTACGCCCAATTTTTGTGCGTAGATAGGGTCAAGAGCGTGCTCGGCATCGATGAATGCACAAGTTTTGCCTTCACGTTGCGCCGCGGCAATAAGCTCAAGAGTTAGAGTTGTTTTACCTGAAGATTCTGGGCCGTAAACTTCTACGATACGTCCCATAGGTAGGCCACCCGCACCCAGTGCGATATCTAATGCTAGTGAACCTGTAGAGATAGTTTCCACGTCCATGGTGCGGTTATCACCAAGGCGCATGATAGAGCCTTTACCGAATTGCTTTTCAATTTGACCAAGTGCCGCTGCGAGCGCTTTTTGTTTATTATCGTCCATTTTATGCTCCATGGAATAGGGTCTTTCTGTCTGATGAATCAATTATTACTGTTAATTCATACAGTGTCTAGATGAAAAAGCGTTTTTTTTAGCATTTAAGTGAAATTAGTTGGTTTCTATATGTTTTTCAATAAGTTGAAGAGCATGACAAACAGACTGATTTCTTACTTGCGTGCGATCACCCGTAAATAAACAGCGTTGTGCCTGTATAAGCTTGCTTCCTACTGCCAAGCCAAAACACACGGTGCCAACGGGCTTATCTTGTGTACCGCCACCGGGACCAGCAATGCCTGTGATAGAAACCGCAATTTGCGCTCTTGAATGTTGCACAGCGCCAAGTGCCATTTCTGCGGCGACCTCAGTACTTACTGCTCCAAATTGCTCAAGGGAGCATTCTTTCACAGCTAACATCTCAACTTTGGCTTCATTACTGTAAGTCACAAAAGCTCGGTCGAACCATTGCGAACTGCCAGCTATCTCAGTAACGGCTTGCGCTACGCCGCCGCCAGTGCAAGATTCTGCTGTTGCCATCATATAACCTTGTTTTTTGAGTAATTCCCCTACTCTAAGGCTCAATTTATCCAATGTTGTGTCAGACATTTGCTTAATTCACTTTACCACTCATTTAAGATTCATTTATCCTAAGCCCCTAGAGAATTAATGGAAAGCAACAGAAGCTATTATGTCGGTAAAATCTAAGCCAAAACACACTCCAATGATGCAGCAGTATCATAAGCTTAAAGCAGAGAATCCTGAGATCTTGCTTTTTTACCGCATGGGTGATTTCTATGAATTATTTTATGATGATGCCAAACGCGCCTCACAACTGTTAGATATCTCTTTGACCAAACGCGGCGCGTCTGCTGGCGAACCCATTCCGATGGCAGGCGTCCCTTTTCACGCGGTTGAAGGCTATCTCGCAAAACTGGTGCAATTGGGTGAGTCTGTCGCCATATGCGAGCAAATTGGCGACCCTGCGACTTCCAAAGGGCCAGTTGAGCGAAAGGTAGTGCGCATTATCACCCCCGGCACGGTCACCGATGAGGCCTTGTTGAGCGAGCGCGTAGATAACCTCATTGCGGCCATTTATCAGCACAACGGTAAATTTGGCTACGCCACTTTAGATATTACCTCTGGACGCTTCTTATTGAGCGAACCTGAAACAGAAGAAGCTATGCTTGCCGAGTTGCAACGCACTAGCCCAAAAGAGCTGTTATTCCCCGAAGAGTTTGTTCCAGTGCACATCATGGAAGGTCGTCATGGCAATCGCCGTAGACCAGAGTGGGAATTTGAACTGCAAACTGCCAAACAGCAGTTAAACATTCAATTTGGCACCAAAGATCTTATTGGTTTTGGCGTTGAAAAATCCGAAGTAGCGCTGTGTGCGGCAGGATGTTTAATCCAGTACGTTAAAGATACTCAGCGCACCGCTTTGCCACATATACGCTCTATTACTATCGAAAGACAAGACAACTCGGTTATTTTAGATGCCGCAACTCGCCGTAACTTGGAAATCACCACCAATTTAGCCGGTGGCGTGGATAACACTCTGGCAGAGGTTCTTGATCATACGGCAACAGCGATGGGTAGCCGCATGTTTAAGCGTTGGTTACATCAACCAACTCGTGAGTTGACCGTATTAAACAACCGCTTAGATTCCATTACTGAGCTAAAAGAACAGGCTTTGTATCCGGATCTAAATCAGATCCTAAAACAAATCGGCGATATTGAACGTATTGTCGCAAGGCTTGCATTGCGCTCAGCTAGACCAAGAGATCTGGCTCGCCTTCGCTCAGCCTTGCAAACACTTCCTGAATTAGAAGTGACCTTGCAAACCCTGCAAAACTCACACTTGCAAACTCTCGCCACAGACTCAAAGTCTATTGAAAGCTTGTGCGAACTGTTAGAGCGCGCCATTAAAGAAAATCCGCCAGTGGTCATTCGGGATGGTGGCGTATTAGCGGAAGGTTACAACGAAGAGTTAGATCAATGGCGCGATCTTGCCAATGGCGCAACCGAATACCTAGAAAAGCTAGAAGCGGATGAGCGTGAAAGACACGGCATTGATACTTTAAAAGTTGGCTACAACGCAGTACACGGCTTCTATATTCAAGTGAGTAAAGGGCAAAGCCATTTAGTTCCGCCGCATTACATTCGTCGCCAAACCTTAAAAAATGCTGAGCGCTATATTATCCCTGAGCTAAAGGAGCACGAAGATAAAGTCCTTAACTCAAAATCCAAAGCATTGGCCATCGAGAAAGGTTTATGGGAAGAGCTATTTGATCTGATATTGCCACATTTAAGCCAACTGCAATTACTGTCGGCTGCACTATCAGAAATGGATGTATTGCAAAACTTAGCAGAGCGAGCCGATACCTTAGAGTATTGCCGCCCAAGTATTCATGACAATATTGGGATTGCTATTACCAATGGCAGACACCCTGTTGTGGAACAAGTGTTAGAAGACCCATTTATTGCCAACCCAGTCGAGCTGAACCCGCAACGTAAAATGTTGATTATTACTGGTCCTAACATGGGAGGTAAATCGACCTATATGCGTCAAACCGCGTTAATTGCACTACTGGCACATATTGGCGCTTACGTTCCGGCACAATCGGCAGAAATTGGGCTTCTTGATCGCATCTTTACCCGTATTGGTGCTTCTGACGATCTGGCCTCTGGTCGTTCTACCTTTATGGTTGAGATGACAGAAACCGCCAATATTTTACACAATGCCACCAATCGCAGTTTAGTTCTGATGGATGAAATTGGGCGCGGCACCAGCACCTATGACGGCTTATCTTTAGCTTGGGCAAGTGCGGAGTGGCTAGCTATTCAAATTAGCGCGCTGACCTTATTTGCCACCCACTACTTTGAGCTTACTGAATTACCGGCTCAGCTACAGGGACTAGCAAACGTACACCTTGATGCGGTTGAACATGGCGATGATATTGCCTTTATGCATGCCGTCCAAGAAGGCGCCGCCAGTAAGTCTTATGGTTTGGCTGTTGCAGGACTTGCCGGCGTACCTAAAGCGGTGATCAAAAATGCACGCCAAAAGTTAAGCATACTGGAACAGCTCAGCACTCAGCCGCAAAGCAATGTCGCATCGACGGTCGAAGTGGCAAATCAACTCAGTTTGATCCCAGAACCTAGTGATGTAGAGTTGGCATTAGGCAATATTGATCCTGATGATCTTACGCCACGACAAGCGCTTGAAGAGCTGTATCGTTTGAAAAAAATGTTATAGCGCTTTGTACCAATCACACTAAGTAAGTGATTGGTATTATTCGACAAGCTATCTCTAGACTAGAAACACAAAAGAGCCTGACTTCTTACGAAATCAGGCTCTTCTTTTTCAATCGTTATGCTATTGCTTATTCGCTATCAATTATTCGCTATCAAAGTTAAATAGCGATTCCATGTTCAGACCTTGCTTCAATAGAATCTCTCTTAATCGGCGTAGACCTTCTACTTGGATCTGACGAACTCGCTCACGAGTCAGGCTAATTTCACGCCCTACTTCCTCTAGAGTCGATGGTTCGTAACCCAATAAGCCAAAACGACGTGCCAGCACTTCTTTTTGTTTCGGGTTCAGTTCATCTAACCAATCAATTAAAGAGTGTTTGATGTCATCATCTTGGGTAGAGACTTCAGGATCTGAGTTGTTGATATCTGGAATGATATCGAGCAATGCTTTATCGCCATCACCGCCAATTGGCGTATCTACTGAACTCACACGTTCGTTCAAACGCAGCATTTTGCTGACATCGTCTACCGGCTTATCCAGTTTCTGGGCGATTTCTTCTGCAGTCGGTTCGTGGTCTAGCTTTTGCGAAAGCTCACGAGCGGTACGCAGATAAATATTAAGCTCTTTAACTACGTGAATAGGCAGACGAATAGTACGAGTTTGGTTCATCAAAGCGCGTTCGATAGTTTGACGAATCCACCATGTAGCGTAAGTAGAGAAACGGAAGCCACGCTCAGGATCAAACTTCTCTACCGCACGAATCAGACCAAGGTTACCCTCTTCGATAAGATCAAGTAGAGCCAATCCACGGTTACTGTAACGACGGGAAATTTTCACAACCAAACGCAGGTTACTTTCAATCATACGTTTACGAGCGGCTTCATCACCGCGCAAAGAGCGTCGTGCATAGAGCACTTCTTCTTCGGCTGTGAGAAGAGGCGAGAAACCAATCTCACCAAGATACAGTTGGGTTGCATCTAAATTCTTTGCTGAAACGTCAAACTCTTCCTTGGCAAGGGTTTGTTCAACCGCTTCGACGATGCCAGCTCCTAGCTCGTCATTGGCTTTATCTTCAACTAAGTCATCCACTTTTGCTGCTGTGTTATCCATACTCATAATGCCTCCAATGGCTCAACAAACGTGCATTTTCAAATGCTATCTGTCAGGGTAAATATCTCTCCGGGTTAACGGATTTTCCTTGATACCTAATCTCAAAGTGCAACTTAACGCCATTGGTACCTGAACTGCCCATAGTGGCAATTTTTTGCCCTGCGGTAACTTGCTGTCCCTCATGGACTAGCAACTTATCGTTGTGAGCATAGGCACTAAGATAGTTGTCATTGTGTTTCACGATAATCAGGTTTCCATAACCACGTAACGCATTACCAGAATACACAACACTACCTTTGGCAGTTGATATAACAGCTTGTCCACGCTGCCCCGCAATATCAATCCCTTTGTTTCCTGTTTCGCCAGCAGAGAACTTGTTAATTACTCGTCCTTTTGTTGGCCATTTCCAAGACGCAATTTTTTGGTTTGCTGATGCAGCCGATGTTACAGCACTGTTAACACCTTGTTTAGAGCTAACATACTCTTTTGTTGAGTGCTTATCAACCTTTGCAGGCGCACTTTTTTGCTTTGCACTGGAAGTCTTATGAGTGTGGCTGCTAGGAGTGCTCGCCACGGCAATGGATTTACTTGAAGTATAAGCTGGAGTTTCTGGATACCACAGGCGGATCCTCTGCCCGATTCGCAGAGTATAGGGGGCTTCTAGATTATTAAACCGAATCAGACCGTTAACATTCCTATCCGTTACGTAGGCAATGTAATACAGCGTATCGCCTTTTTTTACCGTGTAATAACTACCACGATAACTACCTCGATCAGCTTGTTTATAACCACGATGATTATTTGTTTGCCCGCTAGGCGCACAGCCCACCAGCGAAATAATCATTAAAGCAGCAATGACTGAGCGTAATAACCTTTCCATAAACCTAAGCCAGTTCTCCCTGAACTAAAGGTACAAACCTAACGTTTTCAATAATTTCAGAGCGAATACCCGACTCTTGTTTGACAATTTTAAGCAGTTTCTGATCCGTTTCGCCAATGGGTATGATCAAGCGCCCCCCTATGGCTAACTGATCCACTAATGCTTGTGGCAGTTCAGCGGCGGCGGCAGTCACGATAATAGCGTCAAAGGGAGCATGGGCACTCCAACCTTTCCAACCATCACCATATTTTGATGACACGTTATAGATATCAAGCTTAGCTAATCTGCGCTTGGCATCCCACTGTAAAGTCTTAATTCTTTCAATGGTATGCACTCGCTCAACTAACTGTGCCAGTACGGCCGTTTGATAACCAGAACCGGTTCCCACTTCTAAGACCTTAGAGTGGTACTCAAGTTCAAGTAACTCTGTCATTTTTGCGACAATATACGGCTGAGAGATGGTCTGCCCATTACCAATTGGTAAAGCATTATTATCATAAGCCTGATGACGCATTGCCTCAGACAAAAAAGACTCTCGCGGTAAATTCGCGATAGCCTTTAAAATTGTCACGTCCTGAATACCTAACTGTTGTAGCTGTTCAGATAAGCGCTGTGCTTGATAATGTCCCATTCTATTCTTTTAGCCATTTGTCCATGCTAAGTAGCGATTCATGCGCTGTCAGATCAACTTGCAAAGGGGTTATAGAAACGTGTTTATGCTCAATAGCATAAAAGTCGGTTCCCATACCGGCATCTTGCTCTTTTCCCGGAGGCCCTAACCAATACACTTGCTTGCCTCTAGGATCGAGCTGTTTGATCATAGTTTCAGCATGATGTCTTGCGCCCAGTCGAGTCACTTCAGTCTCAGTAATAGCGTCCCATGCCACATCAGGTACATTCACATTCAGTAAACGATTGGTCGGGATCGGCTTGCTAAGATGTTGCTCCACTAACTGACGTGCAATCTTAGCTGCAGTTTTAAAATGTGTGTTACCCACCAGCGATATTGCAATTGATTGGACACCTAAAAAGTGTCCTTCCATAGCGGCTGCCACAGTACCTGAATACAATACATCATCCCCCAGATTCGCACCGTGGTTGATGCCACTTAATACAAGATCTGGGTAATCATCTTTCATTAATTCATTTAACGCAAAATGCACACAATCTGTCGGCGTGCCCTGCACCGAAAAAACATTCGGCTCTATCTCATCCACTCGTAGCGGATTTTCTAGCGTCAATGAGTTGGATGCACCGCTACGGTTTCTATCGGGTGCAACAATGACGATATCGGCAATCTGCTTTAGCTCTTCGGCAAGCACTCGAAGGCCTTGGGCATGCACGCCATCATCATTACTTAATAAAATTTTCATGCAATCCCTTAGTCAAACGAACGTTCAAACGGGATCTCTTCAACGACCTCTCGCATAATAGAAGTAGCAAAGCAGCCAGAGTCTAACCAGAACTTAATCACAACTTGATCGTCTTCACTAGACCAAGTTAATTGCTCTGGGATCAGCTTGATGATTCGGCGATCATGACGCATGCGGTTGCCTCGAATCAAAGCCATCAAATCAGGTTCGGCATCTACTGCAACTTGTTCTATCTCTAGCGCTTTGTTTGCCGTTGGCAAGGCATTATCACCTGCTAAAGCGGCCGTTATTGCGCCAAGGCTTGGTGCATTGGCAAGTGTCGCTTCATCCAGCAACACAGTGCCTGTAGAAGAGAGCAATACATCACCGAGAACTGCGCTATCAAAGCACTGCTGTTCTATACGTGCCGATACGATTTGGTTAAAAATCCATGAACGAGCTGTAGAAAGGTACAAACTGCGTTTGTTTTGATTGCGAGTACGCACGTTATCACGGCCCCAGCGACGAGCTTCATCGAGGTTATTGCCGTTATTGCCAAAACGTTGTGCGCCAAAATAATTAGGCACACCTTGCTCAGAAATGGCTTGTAGACGTGCTTCTACCGCGTCTACATCGGTCACTTCACTCAGGGTAAGTTCAAATGAGTTGCCTTTTAGATCGCCTGGACGCAGTTTTTTATTGTGTCTGGTGGTCTGTAAAATTTCGATGCTTGGGTGCATTTGGGTAAACAAAGCAAAGTTAAGATCATCGCTTTTAGGCAGATGCACACTTAGCCACTGCTCAGTAACAGCGTGACGATCTTTCAATCCAGCCCAGCTTACATCTTTTGATTTTACGCCACAGAATTTGGCCAGTTCGTTCGCCACAAAGCTGGTGTTCTCACCGGTTTTGCGTACTCGTAGCATTAAGTGCTCACCACTGCCTGCTAACTCAAAACCGAGATCTTCTTTAACCACAAAGTGCTCAGCTTTTGCTTTTAATTTTGCTTTTGCTTGTGGCTTGCCGTGTAGGTAAGCCAAGTTTGATAATATGTCACTCATAAGATGGAGTGCGCCTCTAATTATTAGGGTGTTGGATCAGAACAACAGCTTCTACTGCAATTCCTTCTTTGCGACCGGTAAAGCCCAGACGCTCTGTTGTGGTGGCTTTCACATTCACATTGCCGATTTCTGTTTGTAGATCTTCGGCAATGGCATTGCGCATAGCTTGAATATGAGGCGCCATTTTAGGCGCTTGCGCCATAATGGTTACGTCTAGGTTGCCCAGCACATAGCCTTGCTCTTTCACTAGGCGATACACTTCTTTTAACAGTTCACGGCTGTTCGCGCCCTTCCATTTATCATCAGTATCAGGGAAGTGGTAGCCAATATCGCCTGCGGCAATAGCCCCTAGTAGTGCATCACTGACCGCATGTAAAACGACATCACCATCAGAGTGAGCCAGAAGCCCTTGCTCATACGGAACTGAGATCCCACCAATAATGATTGGGCCTTCACCGCCAAATTTATGTACATCAAAACCATGTCCAATTCGGATCATAATTACTCCTGGGTTGTCGCCACTGTTAAATAAAATTCAGCCAATGCTAAATCTTCAGGTTGAGTCACTTTAAGGTTGTCCGAACGTCCCTCTACCAACAACGGAGAGCGTCCTATCAGCTCCATACAAGACGCTTCATCCGTGACCGGATGGTGATTGTGCAAAGCCGATTGTAATGCGCTTTGTAGCTCTGGCGTACGGAACATTTGCGGTGTTAACGCATGCCACAGATGCGCACGCTCAACCGTAGAATCAATTTCATTGCTGCTCGATGAGCGCTTCATGGTATCGCGCACTCGGGCAGCTAAAATAGCGCCAACGCTATGCTGCGTGCCTTGTTCGATTAATGAGGTGATATTGTCCAAGCACACGTTCGGTCTGGCCGCATCATGCACCAATACCCAATCTTGATAACCTTGCTCAGTAAGATAATTGAGCGCACTTAATACCGAGTCACTGCGCTCTTTACCACCGGCAACGCGAGTGACTAAAGGATGACGTGCTAGAGAGGTGTCAGAAAAGTATCCATCGTTTTCACTAATCGCCACTACCACCTCGGAGATTTGAGGATGTGATAATAACTTTTCTACCGTGTGTTCTAGGATAGCTTTCCCATGCAGCATGAGATACTGTTTTGGCTTATTCGCCTGCATCCGACTACCGACTCCGGCAGCGGGGACAATAGCTATATATTTATTCAAGTTGAAAACCGCTTGTGGAGTTAATCGGTATCGATGATTCGATAAAAGGTTTCACCTTTTTTAACCATGCCAAGTTCATGACGCGCTCGTTCTTCAATAGCATCAAGCCCTTGTTTAAGGTCGTCAATTTCAACAAACATTTCATCATTACGCTTACGTAATTCTGCGTTCACAGAGCTTTGTATCGCTACTTCATCTTTTACTTGGCGATAATCATTCACACCATTTTTGCCAGTCCACAGCGTAACCTGCATCAGCAATAATAAGCAAAATAACAATATAGAAAATAAACGCACGACAAAATCCTTACTTAATCGCCAAGGGTTGAAACCAATTATGCTTATCCAGATACGTTATTATTCGCCTTAAACGGGCAAACATACTCAACAGCGTATTTGGATTGGCATTATCCTCAGCCAATTAATATTTATAACATATTCAGCTAATAGACGACACGCATCTGGGTTAATGACGAGAAAAATACGCCAATGATGCGAAAAATACAAAAAAAAACACCCCGCTAACGCGAGGTGTTTAAAAGTATATGCAAATAATTCAACATTGTTATTGCAATAATCTGATGACTCAGTTACCGCAATAAGTCAGTAAATTATTGGCCTTTAACTTCTTTAAGACCGTTGAAAGGAGCACGTTCACCTAGTGCTTCTTCGATACGGATAAGTTGGTTGTACTTAGCAACACGGTCAGAACGGCTCATAGAACCAGTTTTGATTTGGCCTGCAGCAGTACCTACCGCTAGATCAGCGATAGTTGCATCTTCAGTTTCGCCAGAACGGTGAGAGATAACTGCTGTGAAACCAGCATCTTTAGCCATCTTGATTGCAGCTAGAGTCTCTGTAAGTGAACCGATTTGGTTGAACTTGATTAGGATTGAGTTAGTGATACCTTCTTTGATACCGCGCTCAAGGATCTTAGTGTTTGTAACGAATAGATCGTCACCAACTAGTTGTAGCTTGTCACCAAGAAGTTCTGTTTGGTGCTTGAAGCCAGCCCAATCAGACTCGTCAAGACCATCTTCGATAGAAACGATTGGGTATTGGTTAGCAAGGTCTTGTAGGTAGAAGTTAAATTCTTCAGAAGTGAAGATTTTGCCTTCGCCTTTCATGTCGTACTTGCCAGTTTCTTTGTCGAAGAACTCAGAAGCAGCACAGTCCATAGCAAGAGTAACGTCTTTACCTAGCTCGTAACCAGCAGCTTCTACAGCTTCTTTGATTGCAGCTAGAGCAGCAGCGTTAGACTCAAGGTTTGGAGCGAAACCACCTTCATCACCAACTGCAGTGTTAAGGCCTTTAGCTTTAAGTACTTTAGCTAGGTTGTGGAATACTTCAGCACCGATGCGTAGTGCTTCTTTAAGAGTTTTAGCGCCAACAGGTTGAATCATGAACTCTTGGATATCAACGTTGTTATCAGCGTGCTCGCCACCGTTGATGATGTTCATCATTGGTAGAGGCATAGAGAATACGCCAGGAGTGCCGTTTAGTTCAGCGATGTGCTCGAACAAAGGCATGCCTTTTGCAGCTGCAGCTGCTTTAGCGTTCGCTAGAGATACAGCAAGGATAGCGTTAGCACCGAACTTAGATTTGTTTTCAGTTCCATCTAGGTCGATCATTACTTGGTCAATAGCAGCTTGGTCTTTTGCGTCTTTGCCGATTAGAGCATTAGCAATGTCGCCATTTACAGCAGAAAGAGCTTTAAGTACGCCTTTACCTAGGAAACGAGACTTGTCGCCGTCACGTAACTCAAGAGCTTCACGAGAACCAGTAGATGCGCCAGATGGAGCAGCAGCCATACCTACGAAACCGCCTTCAAGGTGTACTTCAGCTTCTACTGTTGGGTTACCACGTGAGTCGATAATTTCACGACCTAGAACTTTAACGATCTTAGACATTAAATGTTTCCTCTTATAATCAAAAAAATGTCAATTTTTAAGGGGTGCTATAAAAATCCGCTCAACACCCCTTGCATCCTTTCTTACTTTTCGAATTCACCGCGATGGTATTGACCAGCTGCTTTAACGAAACCTGCAAACAATGGGTGACCATCGCGAGGAGTCGATGTGAATTCTGGGTGGAATTGTGCCGCTACGAACCAAGGGTGCGCAGGGTTTTCTACTACTTCCACCAGTTTTTTGTCTGCTGATAAACCTGATACTTTAAGACCAGCTTTCTCAATCAACGGACGTAAATTGTTGTTCACTTCGTAACGGTGACGATGACGCTCATGAATTTCAGCGCTACCGTATAGCTCGTATGCTTTAGTCCCTTTCTCTAGGTGACATAGCTGTGAACCAAGACGCATTGTACCACCAAGGTCAGAAGTTTCAGTACGCTCTTCCACTTTACCTTCGCTATCAACCCATTCAGTAATCAAGCCTACCACAGGATTTTTAGTGTCTTTATTAAATTCTGTTGAATGTGCATCTGCAAGGTTAGCAACGTTTCGTGCAAACTCAATCAGTGCCACTTGCATACCTAAACAAATACCAAGGTATGGGATTTCATTTTCACGTGCATATTGTGCCGCGCGAATCTTACCTTCAACACCACGATCGCCGAAACCACCAGGAACAAGAATTGCGTCAAGACCAGCCAGTACTTCAGTACCTTTGCTTTCAACATCTTGTGAATCTACATACTTAATATGGACGTTAAGACGGTTTTTCAACCCTGCATGTTTTAATGCTTCGTTAACTGACTTATAAGCGTCTGGTAATTCGATGTATTTACCCACCATACCAATGGTCACTTCACCCGTTGGGTTAGCTTCTTCATAGATAACTTGTTCCCATTCAGACAAATCAGCTTCTGGAGCTTCAATACCAAAACGAGTACAAACAAGATCATCTAGACCTTGAGATTTGATAAGTTGTGGGATCTTGTAGATTGAATCTACATCTTTCATTGAGATAACTGCTTTTTCTTGTACGTTACAGAACAAAGCAATTTTCTTACGCTCGTTTGCAGGAACCATACGGTCACTACGGCAAACAAGAATATCTGGTTGAATACCAATTGATAGCAACTCTTTAACTGAGTGCTGAGTTGGTTTGGTTTTCACTTCACCCGCAGCGGCTAGGTAAGGAACTAGAGTCAAGTGCATGAACATCGCACGCTCACGGCCTAATTCAACCGCTAGCTGACGAATCGCTTCCATAAATGGTAGAGACTCAATATCACCGACTGTGCCACCCACTTCAACGATAGCCACGTCGTGGCCTTTAGAGCCTACGATTACGCGGTCTTTTATCGCATTAGTAATGTGAGGGATAACCTGAATAGTCGCACCTAAGTAATCACCGCGACGTTCAGCTGCTAGTACGTCTGAGTAAACACGACCTGCAGTAAAGTTGTTGCGCTTGGTCATCTTGGTACGAATGAATCTTTCGTAGTGACCAAGGTCAAGGTCAGTTTCAGCGCCATCTTCCGTGACAAACACTTCACCATGCTGAGTCGGGCTCATAGTACCCGGATCAACGTTGATGTAAGGGTCAAGCTTCATCATGGTCACTTTAAGACCACGAGCTTCTAAAATAGCAGCCAATGATGCTGCTGCAATACCTTTACCGAGTGAGGAAACAACCCCGCCAGTAACAAAAATGTAATTTGTCGTCATGTTTAACCTGAAATTGGTTGAATGAGGGAAATGGATATCTTCTAGACGGGATGTAAATATACCAGAAGCCCTTTATCGCCACAACGTGAAACTTATCACAAGCCTTTTTTTAATTTTTTGCTTCAAATCAAATCAGCCTGTTTCGGCGATTTTACTTCCGTTCATCTAGCTTCACTAAGTCCCACAGCGAATCTAAATATTCTAGATCACACTCGTCCAATAATTTACCTTGTTCGCGCACTTTTTGCTCTACGGCTTTAAAGCGACGTTCAAACTTATTATTGGCTTTAGCCAGCGCAACTTCTGGGTTGCAATTCAAGTGTCTAACAAGGTTGACGGTAGCAAATAACAGATCGCCTAGCTCATCTTCCACTTTGTTTTGTTCAACCGTGACTTGCAGTGCTTCATCTAAAACTTCTTGTACTTCTTCATGCACTTTATCCACCACCGGCCCAATACTATCCCAATCAAAACCGTGTTTAGCACATCGTTTTTGGATTTTATTGGCGCGACTTAATGCCGGCAAAGACTTTGGTACAGAGTCTAGAATACTTTTTTCAACATTGCCTAGCTGGGCTTTTTCTTTCGCTTTTTCCGCTTCCCAGTTGTCATTAATTTCTTGTTCGTTAGCAAATTTGGCACCAGAAAAGACATGCGGATGACGGCGCACTAGTTTTTCATTGAGTACATCAACCACATCGCCAAAATCAAATAGCTGTTGCTCTTTAGCCATTTGCGAATAGAAGATCACTTGAAACAGTAGATCGCCTAACTCTTCTTTTAGATTATTCCAGTCTTTGTTGTGAATAGCATCCACGACTTCGTAAGTTTCTTCGATGGTGTGCGGCACTATGCTATCGAAATCTTGCTTAATATCCCACGGACAGCCCTGCTTTGGGTCTCGTAGCGTAGCCATGATTGTAAGCAGTTGTTGAATGGAGTTTGCCGAAGTGTTTGCGGTTTCAGATGACATGGGAGTTCCAATTTATTGATAAAAAAGCCCCTAATAAGGGGCTTAGTAAATTTACGATTTGATACAAATAAGTTAGCCAAGACGCTTAACAGATATCACGTCTTTGATTTGCTCGATACGTGATTGCACGCGGGAGCTGATTTCAATATTACTGACTTGAATATCCAAATCCATGATGGCTAATTGACGTTTGTAATCCGTGCGAGAGCGCATGCTGGCGACCTTGAGCTTCTCATTGGTAATAAGCGTAGTAATGTCCTTTAACAGACCCGTACGCTCAAGGGCTTCCACTCGCAAGGTCAGTATAAACGACCCCACAAAACCACTCCCCCACACCGTATCGATAATACGCTCTGCGGCATGCAATCTAAGCTCGTTTAATTGTTCACAATCACTGCGATGCACTGAAATGCCGCGACCTTGGGTAATATAACCACTGATGCGATCGCCTGGAATCGGCTGACAACAGCGCGCCAAGTGAGTCATTAAGTTGTCTACCCCTTCCACCACTACTGCGTCTTTGTGAGGCTTGCTCGCAACGGGCATAGTGGAGTCTGGGCTTTTTAACTTAGCCAGTGCTTGTTTGTCTTCTTCTTCCGCGGTCGGTTTATTGACCACTGCATTGATGTGATTGATGACTTGGTTGATACGCAAATCACCACTACCAATACCCGCATAAAGCTCATCGACTGAATTGACGTTAAAGCGCTTCAGCGTAGATGCATCCGCATCTTTTAAATTTGCGCCAATTTTAGACAGCTCATGCTCAAGGATCTCTTTGCCTGCAACAACGTTTTTCTCACGGCCTAGTTTTCTAAACCATGCGTTGATTTTGGCGCGCGCACGACCTGAATGTACAAAGCCCAGTGAAGGGTTTAACCAATCACGAGAAGGGTTGGGTTCTTTTTGCGTGATGATCTCGACCTGATCGCCCATTTCTAGCTTATGGGTAAACGGCACAATGCGACCACCAACTTTGGTACCAATACAACGGTGCCCAACTTCAGAGTGAATGTGGTAAGCAAAATCTAGTGGCGTTGCTCCCATAGGCAAATCGACCACATCACCGCGCGGGGTAAAGGCATACACGCGATCGTCAAAGACTTGCGAGCGCAGTTCATCCAGCATTTCGCCAGAATCGGACATCTCTTCTTGCCAATCCAGTAGCTTACGTAGCCAAGTAATTTTCTCATCGTAGCCACTGCGCCCGCCAGATGCGCCTTCTTTGTACTTCCAGTGCGCCGCCACGCCAAGCTCAGACTCTTCATGCATCTGCTTGGTACGAATTTGCACCTCAATGGTCTTGCCTCCAGGGCCAAGAACCACGGTATGAATGGATTGATAACCATTAGGCTTAGGGTTTGCTACGTAATCATCAAACTCACTTGGCAGGTGTTTATATTTGGTATGAACAATCCCTAATGAGCCGTAGCAATCTTGTAATTCATCGGCAATGATGCGCACAGCTCGAACATCAAAAAGCTCATCAAAGGCGAGCTTTTTCTTCTGCATTTTGCGCCAAATACTAAAGATATGCTTAGGACGACCGCTGACTTCTGCCTTGATGTTAGTCCGTTTCATCTCATCTTTTAATGAAGCGACAAACTCTTCAATATAGTGTTCGCGGTCTATGCGACGCTCAGCCAGTTGTTTGGCGATTTTCTTGTATGTGGTTGGGTTTTGATAGCGGAAAGCATAATCTTCGATTTCCCACTTTAGCTGACCAATACCGAGACGGTTAGCTAGAGGCGCATAGATATTGGCGCACTCTTTGGCGACCGCTTGGCGCACCTCATCGGGTGCATTTTTGACTTCACGTAGATTACAGATACGCTCAGCCAACTTGATGACCACACAGCGGAAGTCATCAACCATAGCTAAGAGCATACGTCTGACGTTATCAACTTGAGAAGAAGCGCTGCTGTTTTCTAAAGATGCGTTAAGTTGACCGATAGCGGCCATCTCTTCCACACCTTCGATAAGCTTGATAATTTCTTGTCCGTAGCGCTCTTTAAGCTCTTCGGTATCAAACAAACCACTAGATACCACAGGGAACAACTGAGCCGCCAACAACGTAGCTCTATCCATTGATAAGGTGATAAGGATTTCTATCATCTCTCGTCCACGCCACAGCAATAATTCCTTTTGCTCATGGGTAGCCAACATCTCTTCACAATCAATATAGAGCTTGCGCAGTTTATTCTCTGTTTTTTGCCCCTGCTGTAGGCTCTCGATCCAAGAATCGAGTTTAAATTCTTCATCCTTTTTTATGTGCGCACTGCGAACCGCAACCATACCTCTTCCCTAAATTACTCTGCGTTTACTCTTACTATCATTGATACCACAGTATACCCTTTGCAGGATTGAGCTGTTTAGCAAAACCCAGAAATTTGCGCTATTTCTCAAATAACACCATAGATTCAAGGTGCCCGGTATGTGGAAACATATCTAACACCTTCATTTTCACTATTTTGTAGCCTTGTTTTAGCAAAGATTCACTGTCACGAGCTAAGGTGGCTGGGTTACAAGAGACATACACTATTTGCGTGGCGCCAAACTGCGACAGTTGTTCAACCACACCCGCCGCGCCCGCTCTTGCTGGATCAAGCAAGATTTTATCAAAGCTTTCTTTCGCCCAAACTTCTGCGCCCGTTAGTTCAGCAAGGTCAGCTTGATAAAAGTGTGCATTGTGAATACCCAGTGATTGAGCATTATTGTTGGCGCGAGAGACCATCTCATCGACCCCTTCGATGCCGACCACAGATGATGCCTTTTTGCTTAACGCAAAAGTGAAATTACCAATACCACTGAAAAGATCTAACACTCGGTCACTGTCTTGCACATCTAACCATTCAATGGCTTGTGCGACCATTTGTTGGTTGACTGAGCGATTAACTTGAATAAAGTCAGTTGGCAAGAAATCTAACGTAACACCAGACTCTTCACATACTGGCGACTCGCCACACAATTTTTCAGGCTGACTGTTTCCTTGATGTAGATATAAGGTCAGCTGTTTTTGTTCAGCAAATTGCACGAGCAACTGACGGTCTTTCGCTCGCAACTCAGCACTAGTACGCAGTAAAAGCACACTGCCGTTATCAGCTTGCACCAACTCTAAATGCCCCAGTATTTTAGGCTGTGAAATTTTTTCTAGCACTGGCTTAATCAAAGGCATAATTTCAGCCAGAGGCTTTGCAATCACAGGGCAAGTCTCGACTGACACAATGTTATTGCTTTGACCTTCCCTAAATCCAAACTGCAATCTATTCTTTTTGATATCCCATAACAGACTGATGCGAGCTCGGCGACGATAATGGGTGTCCTGCGCAATAATAGGGGCTTCTAACGTTTGCTCTGGCGCGACTTTCGACATCATTTTACTAAAGGCTTGCTGTTTTACCGTCAGTTGTTGGGCATAGGGCATATGCTGTAGAGAGCAACCGCCACATTGAGAAAACTTAGGGCAAAAAGCTTCGATTCGTTCATCGCTGCTTTTTAACAGCTTAATCATCTTAGCGCGGATGAATTTTGATTTGGTTTCTATGGGTTGGCACACCACTTGTTCGCCGACCATAGTTCCGGGAATGAATACAGGCTTTCCTTGGCTATACGCCATACCAGCACCTTGATTGTCATATTTTTCAATCATTAGACTTAGGTGTTTTTGAGTGCGATTGGTGTTTTTTTGCGGTTTATAAAAGTTAGCCATAAAGGTGCCTAGTAATTTTAACGGTCATACATCAAGCTTTTCGCTACATTTTTAGCCTGACTCTGTTCTTAGGAAGCAATTTTAATTTCAATGATTTAGACTTAGGTTCAAGTTTACAAAATTTGAAAGCCTGTCACGGCTTATTTTTTCACATCCGACGCATTAATAAAACATGACCAGATATGGACTTCGTGCCCGCGTAATAACACTCACTCTTGCACCGACGCTGATTGTCGGTATGTTACTGAGCCTATTTTTCACCTCTAATCGATATAACGACCTAGAGGCACAGCTCATTACTGCGGGTACAAATATTGTAGAACCATTGGCCATTGCCAGTGAATTTGCCATGTTGCAGCAAAATCGCGAAGCGGTGCGACAATTAATAAGCTACAGCCATAGAAAACGTTCCGATGTAGTGCGAAGTATCGCAGTATTCGATGCGCATCACGAACTATTTGTGACTTCAAATTTTCATCCTAACTTTCAAAGTTTGATGTTTAAGAAGTCCGAACCTATTCCGCTGCACAGTACGGTCGAGCTTATCGACACCCGCTTAATTATCCGAACCCCGATTATTGCAGAAGCGCAGTTTGTCGCCCCGCAAGCAGATGCCAAACAAAGTGACCAAATTCTCGGTTATATTGCTATTGAGCTCGATCTCTCCAGTTTACGCTTACAGCAGTATCAAGAAATTGTGGTGGCATTAGTGGTGATGTTTTTAGGGGTCGGGCTTTCCGCCTTCTTTGCTTATCGGTTAATGCAAGATATTACCGCGCCAATCACCCACCTGAAAAACAGTGTTGACCGCATCCGGCGCGGACAATTGGATGTGCGGATTGAAGGCAAGATGCACGGTGAGCTCAACTCGCTGAAAAATGGTATCAACTCAATGGCAATGTCGTTGTCGGAATACCATATAGAGATGCAGCACAGCATTGATCAGGCAACCTCTGATCTTAGAGAGACCTTAGAACAGTTAGAAATTCAGAACGTTGAATTAGATATTGCGAAAAAACGGGCTCAAGAAGCCGCAAGAGTTAAATCTGAATTCCTTGCCAATATGTCGCACGAGCTTAGAACGCCACTAAATGGTGTGATTGGCTTTACCCGCCAAATGCTCAAAACCAATCTTTCTCATAGCCAGACGGATTATTTACAAACCATTGAACGTTCGGCAAATAATCTTCTGAGTATCATCAATGATATTTTGGACTTCTCTAAACTCGAAGCCAGTAAGTTACTATTGGAAAACATTCCGTTTGATTTCCAAGAATCACTGGAAGAAGTGGTTAACCTGCAAGCGCCAAGTGCTCATGAAAAAGGCTTAGAGTTAACTCTTAAAGTTGATCCTAAGATCCCAGCAGGCGTTGTTGGTGACTCACTGCGTATTCAGCAAGTACTGACTAACTTAGTGGGCAATGCGATCAAGTTTACTGAGCGCGGCAACATTGATGTCAGCATTGAATTACGCACCCAAAAAGAAGAGCAAGTTGAAATTCAATTTATGGTGAAAGATACCGGTATTGGTATCTCTGAGCGCCAGCAAGCTCAGTTATTCCAAGCCTTTAGCCAAGCCGATGCTAGCATCTCTAGACGCTATGGCGGTACCGGTTTGGGGCTAGTAATCACCCAAAAACTGGTGCGCCAAATGGGCGGAGAAATCAGTTTAACCAGTCGTCTACACCAAGGCTCAACCTTCTGGTTTACCATTCGACTCAATGCTACCGATTTACCTATGGAGCAGACCGATCTTTCTTCTATCCGAGGTAAAGAAGTACTGCTAATAGAGCAGAATTTACAAGCGGCAAATGTGTTGCAGCAAATGCTGACTCAAGAAAACATCGCTACGCAATATCGCTCAGCTTTACCAGAAACCATCACCCCTCACGATTACATGTTCTATAACGTTCCAGTCAACGAGATCATCAGTGAAACTGAGCTTATCGACTTTATCAGCCAAGCTAAAGCGGTCTGCCCTAACGTCATTATTGGTCTGCCAAGTAACCAACTTGCGCTGTCTGAAACCTTGATCGAACAACATGCGGTGTCGTGTATTATCAAGCCTCTGACCCGCACTAAGATCATACAAGCTATGCTGAGAAATCAAGATGATGATTTATCTGTGTATGACAAACCTGAGCCTATCTTGTTAGATAAATTGCCATTAAAAGTCATGGCCGTTGATGATAACCCAGCCAACCTAAAACTCATTTGTGCCCTGCTCAATGAGCATGTTGAGTCTGTTGTCACCTGCTCCGATGGACAGTCTGCGGTTGATGAAGCCACCCATCATCAATTTGATTTGATTCTGATGGATATTCAAATGCCGGGCATTGACGGTGTAGCCGCTTGCCAAGCGATTAAGAAAACCGCCAGCAATAAAGATACGCCAATTATTGCTGTCACCGCGCACGCAATGAGTGGCGAGAGAGACCGATTACTAAAAGCTGGCATGGATGATTACCTCACCAAACCGATTGAAGAGCCGGTACTTTTAAAACTGCTTAATCACTGGGGTGGACACTCCATCGAAGTGCCAGAGCCTATGATTCCGCCTCTAATTGCATCTAAACCTTCCAGTAGTGATGTCATTATCGATTGGCGCGCCGCATTAGCTCAGCCAGCAGGGAAAGAAGAGTTAGCCAAAGAGATGCTACAAATGCTGGTCGACTATATTCCAGAGGTCAATCAGGTTGTCGAGCAAGCCATTGATGAGCAGTTGTCATCAAAAGATGAGCTTATTCATCACATTCATAAGTTGCATGGCAGTTGCAGTTATTGTGGCGTGCCTAAACTGAAAAAAGCCTGTGCTCAATTAGAGCAAATGCTGCGTTCAGGAGACTCTATTGATGATGTGGAGCCAGAGCTTTTAGAGTTGCAAGATGAAATGGAAAAGGTACAAACTACCGCGAATTTGTACCTTTAGAATGAATACCATTAATCACACTAAGTAAGTGCGCTAGAATGATCTGTTATTTAGTGCAATTGGTATCACTTTCAAGAATGACGGTGGCGACTGCATAGTGCCTTTCATCGGATATAGAAAGGTGTACATGGGTTGCCCCTAATTGCTTAGATATTTGCAATGCTTTACCTGACAGGAGCAATTGTGGCTTACCTAGCTCATCGTTACTGACCGTAAAGTCTTGAAACGAAACGCCTTGCGCAATACCTGTACCTAACGCTTTTGAAGCGGCTTCTTTAGCGGCAAAACGTTTAGCCAGAAACTTAGCCTTTAAATTAAGCTTTTCAAACTGAGCCATTTCTGACTCAGTTAAAATGCGTTGCGCAAAAGGTAGCCCTGTTCGATTAAGTGCTTTTTCAACGCGCTCAATCTCAGCAATATCCGTACCTAAGCCAACAATCGCCATTATTTACGAGCCTGATCCATAATCGCTTTCATATCTGAAACGGCTTTTTCTAAGCCTTCAAATGCAGCGCGGCCGATAATTGAGTGACCAATATTAAGCTCATAGATTTCTGGTAAAGCAGCGACTGCGGCGACGTTGTGGTAAGTCAGGCCGTGGCCCGCATTCACAATGATGCCTTGCGCAGATGCGTAAGTAGCAGCTTTAGCGATCACAGCCAGCTCTTTGTGTTGCTCTTCTTCTGTTTCTGCATCAGCGTAATGACCAGTGTGCAGCTCAATGAAAGGAGCACCTGCCGCTTTAGAGGCATCAATTTGCGCTTGGTTTGGATCGATAAACAAAGAGACTTTAATTCCAGCGTCGCTCAATGTTTTGGTTGCCGCTGTAATTTTCTCTAGCTGACCGACAACATCTAGTCCGCCTTCTGTGGTCAGTTCTTCACGTTTTTCAGGCACAAGACAAACAAACTCAGGCTTTGTTTTTAAGGCAATTTCAACCATTTCATCGGTCACTGCCATTTCTAAATTCATGCGCGTTTGCAGAGTTTCTGCCAGTATGCGTACGTCTCTGTCTTTGATGTGACGGCGGTCTTCTCTTAAGTGAACGGTAATGCCATCCGCTCCAGCGCGCTCAGCAATATCAGCTGCATGCACAGGATCTGGGTATTTAGTTCCACGAGCATTTCGTAGGGTCGCGATATGGTCAATGTTGACCCCAAGTAAGATTGGATTCATTTTTTGATACTCCGTGTTCGGGGCATAAACAACTCCCGACTTTTTATTGGTTTTCCGCCAAGATAAGGCTTTAAGGCTATACGTGTAAAGCGCTTTGCCGAACTCAGTTGTGATTTTGAGATAAAACGTCTTTCACTTAACGCAATCAGATCTTCACCCTTAAAAGTGAGGTTATCTTTTCGCACCGAAGCAATGAATCCTTGCTGTTCTCGATAGCGGTAAGTCATCTGCGGATCGATAGGCATCCCAGTACCTGTGCAATGTAGAAAATCCACCCCATAGCCGAGTGCATTGAGCAGGGCTAATTCAAAACGGCGCAGCGCTGGCTCAGGATTATCCGCTTGCGCCAGTTCAGTTAAGGCGTGCAGGTAATCAATAAACAGTTCTGGATACGGCACTTCTTGGGCGATAACACGGGCGAGAATTTCGTTGATATACATAGCAGAGTAAAGGCTGACTCCGCTCAAAGGTAATCCGAGGCTAATAGGCTCAGCCTGTCGCAGTGTTTTCATTGATCCACCGCCAGACCACTTAAGCAAAAGTGGCGTAAATGACTGCAATGCGCCTTTTAAAGGTGAGCGCTTGCTTCTGCCTCCCTTACTGAGGATCGTGACTCGACCAAACTCTTCAGAGAA
Organism: Vibrio neonatus; assembly: GCF_024346975.1. NCBI lineage: Bacteria > Pseudomonadati > Pseudomonadota > Gammaproteobacteria > Vibrionales > Vibrionaceae > Vibrio > Vibrio neonatus. The sequence continues at coordinate 2,279,766 of NZ_AP024885.1, forward strand.
AACATCTAAGATCAAACTCGATTCTGTATAGGGACGGCGATGTAATACAAAACAGCGCTGAAATCCGTCAATTACCGACATAAAATAGATACTATAAAAAACTCCACCAAGGCGGTGGAGTTTTAGGATGTGTTTTTATAGGTCGTCCATATAGCCTAATGAACGAAGTGCTCGCTCATCATCAGCCCAACCCGACTTAACTTTAACCCAAGTTTCAAGGTAGACCTTGCGACCAAACAACTCTTCCATATCCAGTCGAGCTTCACGGCCGATGGTTTTGATTTTCTCGCCACCCTTGCCGATCACCATTTTCTTCTGACCACTTCTCTCAACTAAGATAAGGGCATTGATATGGAAACCGTCGTTATCAGGGTTGTAGTCAAAACGTTCCACTTCAACTGTTACTGAATAAGGCAGTTCATCACCGGTGAAACGCATGAGTTTCTCACGCACGATTTCAGATGCCATAAAGCGCTGTGAACGGTCTGTGACATACTCTTCAGGGAAGTGATGCGTTGCTTTAGGTAAGAAATCACGCACGTGCTTACGCAGTACATCTGTGTTCTTACCTAGCTTGGCAGAAATAGGAACGATATCAACAAAGTCCATTTTTTCCGTCATTTCTTGCATGTGTTGCATCACAAGGTTGCGGTCTTGAACCTTATCAACTTTGTTCACACACAACACAACTGGGAAATTAGCAGCTTTTAATTTATTCAGCACCATTTCATCATCAGCAGTCCAGTGAGTGCCATCAACCAAGAAGAAAACCAAGTTAACATCACTTAAAGAACTGTTTGCTGCACGGTTCATCAAACGGTTGATCGCACGCTTTTCTTCGATGTGTAACCCTGGGGTATCAACGAAAATCGCTTGATAATCACCGTCGGTATCCACACCCATAATGCGGTGACGCGTGGTTTGTGGTTTACGTGACGTGATTGAAATCTTTTGCCCAAGAATATGGTTCAGCAGCGTTGATTTACCTACGTTTGGTCGACCCACAATGGCAATAAAACCACAGTGTTGATTTTCCGTTGAGGTAGCTTCGCTCTGATTGTTCGAGGCAAAATATGCATCTAGATCAATGCCTTGATCGTCTGCTTGGTCTTCTGGTTGATCGTGATTAGACATTTGTTAGTTTCTCCAACGCAAGTTCGGCAGCCGCTTGCTCAGCTTTACGGCGACTTGTTCCCTTGCCAGTGAAAGGCTTTTCAATACCCGAAACAATACAATCAACAGTGAACTCTTGGTTATGAGCCTCACCTTTTATCTTGATCACTTCATAAGTCGGTAGAGGCTTACGACGCCCCTGCAAGAATTCCTGTAGACGTGTCTTAGGATCTTTTTGTGATACGCCAGGTTCAATCGCTTCAAGACGGCTCATATACCATCCTAAGACCATTGCACGTACCGTTTCTGTACCACTGTCTAGGTATACAGAACCGATAATCGCTTCTACCGCATCCGCTAGAATTGAATCACGACGGAAACCGCCACTTTTCAATTCACCTGGACCTAATTTTAAGTAGTCTCCGAGTTCGAATTCACGTGCTAATTCAGCCAGAGTTTTTCCTCTTACTAAGGTTGCGCGCATTCGACTCATATCACCTTCGTTTACCTTAGGAAAACGATGGTACAAATCATCAGTGATGACAAAACTTAAAATTGAATCGCCCAGAAATTCTAGTCGCTCATTATGTTTGCCATTGGCGCTGCGGTGTGTCAGCGCCAAGTGTAGGTTATTAATGTCGTTAAACTTATAACCAATGCATTTTTCTAATCTGTTTAATTGAGAATTCATACTCTCTGATTACTCTATACCGCCAATGCGGTTCAAACGAATACCGGTTGGAATCCATGAAGGTAAGAAGCTGTCGTTGTCACGATCAAACTCAAAACTCATCCAAATACCAACTGCTTTGCCAACTAAATTGGCTTCTGGCACAAAGCCCCAATAACGGCTATCAGCGCTGTTATCACGGTTGTCACCCATCATGAAATAATGCCCTTCTGGCACAATCCACTCACGAACACCAGGTCTAGGCTGATACGCAGATACGTTATCTTGGCGTAGAGGGTTCACCAATACTTGGTGCTGATGTTCACCCATTGTTTCGTCTAGACGAATCAATGGGACATTATTTTGTACAAACTCGCTTTCCGTATAGTTAGTTAGAGGCACTGGTTTACACTGCTTCTCACCACTTGGTTTAATACAAAGTTTCTTCTCTTGAGTATAGCGAATAGTATCGCCCGGCAAGCCAATTACTCGTTTAATGTAGTCAATGCTCGGTTGCGGTGGGAATTTAAATACCGCAATATCACCGCGCTCAGGCTTACCTGTTTCGACCAACTGTGTGCGCCATACCGGATCTTTCAAACCGTAAGAGAACTTCTCTACTACGATGAAATCACCCACTAGCAACGTTGGCATCATAGAACCTGAAGGGATTTGAAACGGTTCATAAATAAACGAACGCAAAATCAATACAAAGGCAATCACTGGGAAGATAGAAACACTGTTTTCTACCCACCACGGTTGATTTTCTACTTTTGCTTTCGTTTCTTCATCCAAACCATTGGTTTGCGCTTCAACGTCCGCCACCTTGGCTGCTCGTTTCTTCGCCCAAACTAGCTTCTCTAAAGCGTAGACAATACCAGTAACCAAAGTCACTATGACTAGGATTAGTGAAAACGTATTAGCCATTGAAATCCCTTAAAATTTATATGTTTCTAAAACAACGAAAGTGAAAGAGCCAATAACTCTTTCACTTTGCAATTATTATCTAACCATTTTTGAATGGTTAATCTTTGCCGACATGAAGAATAGCAAGGAAAGCCTCTTGCGGAAGCTCAACGTTACCGATTTGCTTCATACGCTTTTTACCTTCTTTCTGCTTCTTCAATAGTTTCTTCTTACGACTCACATCACCACCATAACATTTTGCTATTACGTTTTTACGTAACTGCTTAACGGTAGAGCGAGCAATAATGTGGTTACCAATCGCGGCTTGAATTGCAATATCAAACATTTGGCGAGGAATGAACTCTTTCATTTTCTCAACCAACTGGCGACCACGAGTTTGAGAGTTATCTTTGTGCGTGATAATTGCCAATGCATCTACTGTATCACCATTGAGCAATACATCTACGCGAACCATGCTTGATTCTTCGTAGCGATGAAAGTTGTAATCCAATGATGCATAACCACGAGAAGTGGATTTTAGACGATCAAAGAAGTCCAAAACAACTTCTGCCATAGGCAGGTCGTAAGTCAATGCGACTTGGTTACCGTGATAAACCATATCCACCTGAATACCGCGTTTTTCAACACAAAGCGTAATAACGTTACCTAGGTAATCCGATGGCACTAAGATATTACAACGTGCGATTGGTTCACGGATAGCTTCTAAATCGTTAACTGCAGGTAGTTTAGCTGGGCTATCTACATATAAAACTTCGCCGTTAGTTTTCTCAACTTCATACACTACAGTTGGTGCTGTAGTGATTAGGTCAAGGTCATATTCACGCTCTAGACGCTCTTGAATAACTTCCATGTGAAGCATACCCAAGAAACCACAGCGGAAACCAAAACCTAGTGCAGCTGAGCTTTCTGGCTCATAAAACAGTGACGCATCGTTTAGGCTCAATTTGCCTAGCGCATCACGGAAGTTTTCGTAATCATCTGATGATACAGGGAATAGACCTGCGTATACCTGAGGCTTCACTTTTTGGAAACCTGGCAGTGCAGTTTCACAGCCGCCTTTAGCGTGAGTTAAAGTATCGCCTACTGGTGCACCAAGAATATCCTTGATACCACAGACAACCCAGCCTACTTCGCCAGTATTTAACCCATCTGTATCAATACGTTTAGGAGTAAAGATACCTAGACGATCCACACCCCATACTTGGCCTGTGCTCATCACTTTAATTTTGTCGTTTTTCTTTAGCTTGCCGTTTTTGATACGCACAAGTGAAACAACGCCAAGGTAGTTATCAAACCATGAATCGATGATCAACGCCTGTAATGGGCCGTCAGGATCACCTTCTGGTGCTGGGATCGCTTTCACGATTTCTTCCAACACTTCATCAACGCCAAGACCTGTTTTCGCCGAACAGCGCACAGCTTCTAAAGCATCGATACCAACGATCTCTTCAATTTCTTCTGAAACACGCTCAGGATCAGCAGCCGGAAGGTCAATCTTGTTAAGGATTGGCACAACCTCTAGATCCATTTCAATAGCGGTATAACAGTTAGCCAAAGTTTGCGCTTCAACACCCTGACCTGCATCAACCACCAGCAATGCGCCTTCACAAGCAGCAAGTGAACGAGATACTTCGTATGAGAAGTCTACGTGTCCTGGAGTATCGATGAAGTTCAATTGATAGGTTTCCCCATCATTTGCTACGTAGTCTAAGGTCACACTTTGAGATTTAATGGTGATACCGCGTTCTCTTTCAAGATCCATAGAATCAAGAACTTGCGCCTCCATTTCACGAGAGCTAAGACCCCCACAGACTTGTATTAAACGATCTGATAGGGTGGATTTACCGTGGTCAATGTGGGCAATAATCGAAAAGTTACGAATGTTCTTCATAGTAAGGTGTGGTTAGACTCATACAAAATTGAAAGGGGAAATGATGTTTACACTCATCATTTGGCTCAGATTGGCAGATTCTACCGAATTTCGGCGCTTGTCGCTATCTTCATTTTACTTCTAGTGGCTGACCTAAGGTGCGAATTAAGGTGACTTGCTGCTCAGATTGGTGATTAGTACGCTTTAATTTAGCTTTTACTACTGCCCCACCTATACACGCAAAGCCTACGCCAAGCACTATGCTCAGCCATTCATGACCATCTAACATCACATTAGAGATTTCGGTGCCGACTAGAGCGCCAAGGAACAGGAACAGCAAAGGCACTAGATACACTAAGGCTGCCGCTGACAGTAGGGCTTTTTCTGGCAAGCCTATTTCAACAATATCGCCTTTGGCGACGACGGTTGAGGTAGTCACTGACCAAGCATGCTCTTTATTGCCTATGGCTTTGGTCACCTGCCCTGTGGCACAGCTTGATTTAGAGGCACAGCCACTACAACTGGTCTGTTGCTCACAGGTCAGATCGACTTTAAATACCGCTTCATCGGTTTCAGGTGATGACACTTGTGTCACTTTGGTCACCTGAGCTAATGCATTCATCATGGTCTTTACACCTAGCTAGTGGAAAGTCACCGATTGTAATATACGCTGCGCCGTACGTGGAGGAATATCTCCGACTACTATGACTTCATGTTTGTTCATAATAGCACTTTGTAGCGTACGTCTGCCTTGTCGCACCAATTGACGCTTCAATGATTGGTCATCTTCTGGGGCGACATAAATAGAAAATTGAAATAATCCATCGGAATATATTTGGCTTTCAACAATGCGATCTGAACCAAATAATGGATGACTTTGCATTTTTTTACTTACAAAGCCTTTTGGCATCCACTCGGCATTCCATGAGATCTCATCCACACTGCCATCTGGCAAAGTAACCACATCCGGTAAAGTTGCTTTTTCAAGCCCCTTCATAATTGGAATCAAGTGATCAGAAATAGAATAAGACACGGTTCTGTATTGCTCGATGATTTCGCCGTCACGATCAATAAGATCAGCACGCAAAGGCAGCGCTGTTCTTTCATCAATCCACATAATGTAAGAGTAACGCTGTCCATCTTTTGGCACCACGCGAACTACTTCACTTGGAGCGCCCGCTTCGCGTGCACGTCCAACTTTGACAAAATCGTAATAGAGTTTTAGCTTGTCTGGGTTAATGCTAAGCATAGGCATTAACGGCGCAACCATTTTATCGGATGCGATGGTAAAAGGGTCAATGCCGGGCTCGATGTAACTGATCTCTCCACCACGACGAATCACTTCGCGCACGGGTCCACTTAAATACAACAGCTGAGCAAATCGAGTGTCATTGTCATTTGCTTGGCGATACACCAAAGGCTCAATACTACTCTTTCGAATCAGCACATAGGACATCTCGTAGTTGAGAGTCTCAGTTGCAGTACTCATTTTGTAGATTAGGGCCTCAGCTGAGTTCTCATCAGCTAAGGCTAAAGGAGAGGCTGTTAAGCTGAGCAGCGCGCACACACTGGCCAGAAATTTCTTCATTTGATTTCCGTTTCTACGTCAGAGCTCGTTTCGCTATGGTTTAGGCGAAGCTGTAGCTCATAGTCTTGCAATACTGTATTGATACGGCGACGTTGCTCGGCAAGTTGCTCATCTTTCGCTGAAATGTTGCTAGACTCTGACTTAGCTCGCACTGAGTCACGAGTTAAGCTCACAGGCTCTGCACTACCTGCAATAGGAATAGTTTGTAGCACAGGCAGTGTTTCAGGCGCTTGTGACGCATTACCGTCTACGCTACCGCCGTACTGCTGAACTCCCACAATAACCGCAAAAGAAACGCAAGCAGCCACGGCTACCTGACCAAATTGGGTGAGCCATTGAGGAAGGCCTTTTTTAACTGTCGCTGGCGTTGGTTGTTCTTCTAGCATTGGATGCACATTGCTTGAGTGAGCTGGCTCATCTTCAAGGGCAAGTGCGACTTTGCTAGCAATATCCCAGTCTGCGCCTTGTTTTGCATCACCACGCATAACATCACCAATGAGATGGTAATTTTGCCACGTTTGTTGAGCATCCTTCTCGTGTTCTACCTCAGAGATCAAACTCAAGTCTACCGACTCTCCATCCATCAATGCTGAGATTTTCTCTTTGTTAGACATTACATTCACCATTGTGATTATTTTCTAACGCTGAAGAAGCGGTTGCATTTTTTTCTCTACCGCTTCTCGAGCTCTAAATATTCGCGAACGAACTGTGCCCACTGGACACTCCATAACGGCGGCTATGTCTTCATAGCTCAAACCATCAAGTTCTCGCAACGTCATTGCTGTTTTTAGATCTTCGGGCAGTGCTTCAATTGCATTGAAAACTACCTCTTTCAATTCATTGGACAACGCTAAGTTTTCAGGGTTCGAAATTTCTTTTAGCGCATTACCAGTTTCTATATATTCAGCGTCTTCAGCATCCACATCCGTTGCAGGCGGTCTGCGCCCTAACGCAACAAGGTGATTTTTTGCGGTATTGACCGCAATACGATACAACCAAGTATAAAAGGCACTTTCTCCCCTAAAGTTAGGGATAGCACGATACGCCTTAATAAAGGCTTCTTGGGCTACATCAGCGACATCACTTTGGTTGTTCACATACCTAGAGATCAAGTTACACACCTTATTTTGGTATTTAACCACCAAAAGATTAAAGGCTTGCTTGTCTCCATTTTGAATCCGCTCAATCAATACCTGATCGGTCAACTGCTCGTTCATTCGAGCTTTTACTCCTATGTTCAGCTCTCATCTTCTCAGATATGAGTTTTATCAATGCATAATGTATTATTGACACCATCGATTACTAGAGCACTATTGTGACTCAATCGAGACACAAAAGTTCATTTTGGTTATGTTTTTTTTATAACTTGGTCCAAAATGTGATGTACTAGACGCTTGATGGCCACTAGAAACGAACTTAAGTCTAAGATTAAAAACTTGATACAACGCATTGCTTTGCGCGACAACTAGTAGTCGAATAGTAGCACCCTAGTCCTCGTCTGGGTTAAGAACACGTCAAAACTATAAGATATAAAGTGTTCGACGAGTGGTTAATGGAAGGCGATAGAGCCTAATCGAAATAGGATAAAATATATCAATGAATTCAATCGCTCAGCATCAATGTGATGTATTGGTTATCGGTAGTGGTGCCGCAGGACTTTCGCTAGCCCTTCGTGTCGCAAAAAAATCTAAAGTTATTGTGTTAAGTAAAAGTCTAAGCCGAGAAGGGGCTACCTTTTACGCACAAGGCGGTATCGCCGCGGTATTTGATGAATCAGATACTGTAGAGTCACATGTAGAAGACACGCTGATTGCAGGCGCTGGCTTATGTGAAAAAGACAAAGTTCAGTTTATTGCTGAAAACGCCAAAAAATGTGTGCAATGGCTTATTGATGGCGGCGTGCCTTTTGACCAAGAAGAGTCACAAAAAAGTGGCGAGCAGCCTCGTTATCACTTAACTCGTGAAGGTGGTCATAGTCACCGCCGCATTCTGCATGCCGCAGATGCAACAGGCATGGCAATGCAAACTTCTTTGCAAGAGAACGTGCTAAACCACCCTAACATTACTGTGCTAGAACGCCATAATGCTGTTGACCTTATCACCGAAGATAAAACCGGTGGTGACTCAAGCAAAGTGGTCGGTGCTTATGTATGGAACCGCGACTCAGAGCATGTAGAAACAATTGCCGCAAAATTTGTCGTACTTGCCACAGGTGGCGCATCAAAAGTGTACCAATACACCAGTAACCCAGACGTATCATCGGGTGACGGTATCGCTATGGCATGGCGCGCAGGTTGTCGTGTGGCTAACCTTGAGTTCAACCAATTCCACCCAACGTGTCTATTCCACCCAGAAGCACGTAACTTTTTGCTGACTGAAGCACTTCGTGGTGAAGGTGCATATCTGCGTCGTCCTGACGGCACTCGCTTTATGCCCGATTTCGACCCGCGCGAAGAACTTGCGCCACGCGATATCGTTGCTCGCGCCATTGACTATGAAATGAAACGTTTAGGTGCAGACTGTATGTACTTGGACATCAGTCATAAATCAGCTGAATTTATTACTAAACACTTCCCGACTATCCACCTACGTCTGCAAGACCTAGGTTTAGATATGACTAAAGAGCAAATCCCAATTGTTCCTGCAGCGCACTACACCTGTGGCGGCGTAATGGTAAACCCTCAAGGGCAAACCGATGTGGAACAACTATATGCAATTGGAGAAGTGAGCTACACCGGACTACACGGTGCAAACCGCATGGCATCTAACTCATTGCTAGAGTGTGTGGTATACGCTTGGTCTGCCGCTGAAAGCATTCTTGAGCAACTGGATGATGCACAAATGCCCGGCAACCTACCTTGTTGGGATGAAAGTCAGGTAAATAACTCTGACGAAGAAGTTGTTCTACAGCACAACTGGCATGAACTAAGACTGTTTATGTGGGATTACATGGGCATTGTACGTACTGATAAACGATTAGAGCGTGCCCTACACCGCATTCAACTGCTACAACAAGAAGTGCACGATTACTACAGCAACTTCCGCGTATCAAATAACCTGCTTGAGTTACGTAACTTGCTGCAAGTGGCGGATCTTATGGTGCGCTGTGCAATGGAGCGTAAAGAGAGCCGTGGCTTACACTACACGCTTGATTACCCAGAGATGCTTGAAGAAGCTAAACCGACTATTTTGGTGCCTCACCATTCCAATAGAACATACCCTAACTAGGCTATATGTAACCGAAAACTAAAAAGGCGCTCAATGCTAAATGATATTGAGCGCCTTTCTTTTTGTTCTGTTTATTTTTCAATAAGATAAATTACGAGCGTACTTTACTTAAATTGTGTGCCACAACTTTGTCGACCATAGCGGCTAGCGCTAAGTTTTCACTGCGTCCATGCCCCATAACCCAAGTAAACAAATCTGGATCATCACACTCAAGCAGCGCTACAAAGTCTTTCTTTTCTTGCTCGGTTAGCTCGTCAAAACACTCTTCAAAGAACGGCATAATCACGACATCCAGTTCTAACATGCCTCGACGACACGCCCATTTAATACGCGCCTTTTGTTCAGGTGTATACATGCTTTACCTCAAATTAAACTCATTCCCTTGATTTGAGTGTAACAGCACTCAACCAAGGTAACTATTAGATCAATCACAGTAATTTAGTATTCAGAAATAACCAAGGAAAAATGCTGAAAACAAGCTAGGGTAATAAGTGAATGACTCGATTGGTTTTATTACTGAATATTATTGAAAATAGTCTCTTAACTAAAATTCCGCCCTTAGACATCAAGCCAAATTCTGATTACCATAGACAAAACGACTGAGTTCAAGGAACCACTATGAGCGCGCAACCTTCTGTATCTTTAAACACCCCACCTTTAGCATGGACTGAATTGGCTGACTGGCAATCGATCACTGCAATAGGGGAAGAAAGTAAGTCTTACCTGCAAGGCCAAGTGACGTGCGATGTTGTGCAATTAGAGGCGACAGAAGCTACTTTAGGCGCCCATTGTGATGCAAAAGGTAAAATGTGGAGTCTATTTCGCTTATTTCACCACAAGGGTGGTTACGCTTTATGGCAACACAAGTCAGGTATAGAGACCGCACTTCAAGAAATCAAAAAGTACTCGGTATTCTCTAAGGTTGATATTGAAATCAACTCGCAACAAGTTAGCCTTGGCATACTTGGTGAGCAAGCCGAAGCCTTCATAGACTCAATAAGTGAAAACACTGGGGATGTACGAGAGCTTGGTTTTGGTAGCGCAGTAAAAATTGACGCTATGCGCTGGCTATTACTAGTAGATGAAAGTGCCGTTGCTGCGCTAACTGAAAAATTAACCGATGCAGAAAAAGTACAACCGAATTATTGGGACTACTTTGATGTAAGAGCAGGACTTCCTCGCCTTACCGCGGCTCAACAGAACACCCATATTCCTCAAATGCTAAACCTACAAGCATTAGGTGGTATTAGCTTTGAAAAAGGCTGCTATACCGGACAAGAGACGGTAGCCCGCGCCAAATATCGCGGTACTAATAAAAAGGTAATGCGCTTAATCCAAGGCAAGGGAAATGCAACCACTCCATTCACGTTTGAACGTGCCGTCGGCGACAATTGGCGCGGAGCGGGTGAAGCTATTGCTCAATATTGTAATGAAAATGGGGATGCTCTGGCTCTGATCGTACTGAACAAAGATATTGAGTTTGATACTCGCTTTAAACTGGCAGGCGATAGTGACGCATTCTGGCACTTAGTTGAGTTGCCATACGATTTAGACGAATAAAAACGTAATTTACCCCATAAAAGCTCACAAAAACCTTACACTGAAACCTAGTTCTCAAGAGCTAGGTTTTCTACTTTTTATAAACAAACACCCTTCATACCTGACTCTGTTACCTCCTCTTACATCCTTATCGACTATATTTACCCATAGTGATAGAACTTTTTCTAACAACACGCTGTCTATATGAATGTAAGCGCACTGATAGTATATTTTATCAGCACGTATAACTAGCGATGGGGAAGTGGTCACTATTAAAATTCAACCAAGACCACAAAACCAGATAAAAACGTCAAGAAACCTAGGTGTTCTGTTTATTAATCTAGTTGCATCACAATTTTGTAGAACAAACTATTTATAATGTGCCCCGCCATGGAGGCAAAGAATAAATTAAAATTATAAAGGTATCAGAAATGAGACTGTTCAAGCGTTATGTTCCAAGCATGATTGCAAAACACGTAAGTAGGTTATTCAAGGGAAGAATTTTCATTTACGGTATTGGTAAGTTTGAGTTTGATAATGGGAAGTTAATCCTCCCACATCACGCCGAAGAGCGTCACTTCAAAGCAGTAACTGAAGTGAACACTGAGGTGAAAAGGCTTAGAGCTTGCTATATTTAGTTGGCTAAAATAAGGAGGCAATTGCCTCCTTTTTTATTAGTTAGTCACACACTTTTATTTAGCCAGTTTTGGCAGGTCGCCTTTTAGGCCAAGGGCGTGACGTATCACTTCATTTTTCATTCCGGGCAAGGTCCCGACTAGGCTCATGCCTACACCACGAAACAGTTTCTTTAAAGGATCATCTCCAGCAAACAACTCTTTGAAGCCTTGCATACTAGAGATCATTTTGACCGCTTCGGCTTTTCTCCAACGCTCAAAATGACGCAAATTGGCGTATTCACCAATATCTTTGCCCTTGTTCCAATATTTTTCTATTTCTTCAGCTAACGTTGCGGCATCCAGTAAACCTAAGTTCACGCCCTGCCCTGCTAATGGGTGAATGGTATGCGCAGCATCACCGATTAACGCCACTCGCTGTTTCGCAAAATCACGAGCGTAGCGCATTTTTAAAGGTATCGCCGTGCGACCACTAAGCTGCTTTACCTTACCTAAACGCATATCAAAATCGACCGCCAACTGTTTGCAAAACTCTTCTTCGGTCGCTTGCATCAGTTGCTGTGCTCTATCGGTGTTTTGCGACCACACTATAGAGCATAAATTAGGCTCATGTAGCGGTAAGAAGGCTAATGGCCCAGAGGGAGTAAACACCTGTCTTGCCACATGTTGATGCGGCTCTTCCATCTCGACATTGCTGACTATGGCGGTATGCTCATAATCCCACTCAGTTAATGGGAAGTCTTGTTGCTGACGAACCCAAGAGTTTGCGCCATCGGCAGCCACCACAAGTTTGGCGGTCAGGTTTTGTCCATTATCTAAGGTGAGCCAAGCTTCTCTTTCGCCAACCGCTAAATTAGTGCAAAGATTGGCATGGAATAAGGTGACATTATCTAGCGTTTTGACTTGCTCAAGTAAGGCGTGTTGAATAATTTGATTCTCAACAATATGCCCAAGGTTATCTTCAAAAAGATCAGCGGCTGAAAAATCAATGCTAGAGAAAGCGTCTTTTTCCCAGACTTGCATAGCAGTGTAAGGGGTATAGCGGTTATTTAAGATCTCTGGCCAAGCACCTAATTTGTGCAGTATTTTTTCACTGGCTCGGCTCAGCGCTGAGACTCTTGATGCAGGCTGTTCACTCACTTCAGTCGGTGCATTGCTTTCAATAATCGCAATTCGAATGTCCGTCTCTTTGAGTGCCAAGGCTAGGGTTAGCCCGACCATGCCACCACCGACAATCACTAAGTCTACATTTTTAATCATTGTATGTTCTACACCAGTCCTAGACTACGGTTCTTGACCGGGCCTTGTATACAGGGGGCTATGTCGAAGATAGCAAGCCCTAGGTTTCTAGCTACCACCATAGGTAACCAATCATTTGAAAATATTCTGACCAATGCTGAGGTCATGTCACAAGTTGCCTCGCGATCCGCTTCTCGGTTATCTCTAAATTGGGCTAAACAGGAATAATCGCCACAATCGGTATGCTGAGCCAATACATCAACCAAGCCTGCCACATCACGAATGCCCAGATTAAACCCTTGCCCTGCAATAGGGTGCAAGGTTTGCGCCGCATTGCCGACAAAGGCTATGCGATGATGAATTAAACGTTCACGCTTATGCAGTTGTAAGGGATAACTGGCTAATGCGCCCACTTTATCAAACCGCCCTAAACGCCAACCAAATTCTTGCTGTAATTCATCTAAGAATTGCGCTTTACTCCAAGACAGAGCCTGTTGCAGCATCGGCTCTTTCATACACCACACCAGTGACATACGCTTACCTGTCATAGGCAATAATGCGACTGGACCATGGGAAGTAAATCGCTCATAAGCTTGATTGTTGTGCGCTTTATCTAGCTCTATATTGGTAATCAGCGCATGCTGCTCGAAATCATCGAGTGATTTAGGGTTTTTAATCAGCTCTGCAACTTTAGAATTTGCGCCATCCGCCGCCACCACTAATTGCCCGCATAAACGAGTACCAGATTCCAATACCGCCTCAATATGCTGCTGTTGTTGCACGATATCGACAATGGCATCTGGACAAAAAACGTCTATGTTCGCATCAAGCTGTAATTGCTCTCGGTATACCGCGCCAACATTAGCAAGCTCAACCACTGCGCCTAACAAGGGCTTATCCAACTGCTTGGCATTAAAACCGGTTTGTGCGAAGTGTCCACGATCTGACACATCGATACGATTAATCGGCGTGGCATCACTAGAGAGTGCTTGCCACAGCCCATAACGACGTAACAGCTCGATACTTCCCAAAGATAGGGCTATCGCTCTAGAATCGAATCCGGGGTGCTGTAGTGACTCAGAGAACGCTTCTACTACAGCCACTTTTTTATTGGCGGTACGGCTTAACGCTAGCGCGAGTGTCGCCCCGCTCATTGCGCCACCAATAACAATCACATCGTACTGCAATAGAAAGCTTCCTTCTTACTTAACTCACTAAACTCAATTAATGAACAGTCTTAGACTCTGGTTTTGCCGGTTTGCGACCTAATTCAGTGTGAATAGTCAGTACGCACACTTTAACATGTTCAAGAACTTGCTCTAAAAGCGCGGCTTGTTCTTCTTGATCATCTTCTGCATCCACTTCAAGTTTTGCAATTTCTAGCAGGTCTTGCAGGGCTTCTTTGGTTTGAGCACTAGCCTTATTCATCTGTGCATCAATTAAGCCAAGCCCCGAGACAAAGTGACTTACCCACTCCGCCATTGCTTGTGCGTACACCTGAATATCTTGGTCTTCAGGTAGCAATGTGCTTAGCTCAAAATTATCATCCGCCAATTCAGCACGAGCCAGTTTAAGGCTTTGTTCAGCAATCGCTAGACACGCCATCGGCCAACCCATTCCATCATTGGTGTAGTCAAATAATAGGGATTGCCATGCTTCGCTATCGTTGCTTAATCCACCGCTTAACATGCCAATTAGAAGACCATGCATTTCAGCAGGAGTAATTGCAATTTCTGCTGTCTTTAGTTCATCAGCAACGGTGAGGTAATTAGGTAAAGAGATCTGACTCATGAGGTACAATTCCTATTAGGGATTAATCGCATTATCTTATCATTTGACTGGAACTCATTACAGATGCAAATCAGCATGCAAACTAGTCAGTTCTGTTCAAATACTACTATGCTTCTATATCAAGAATGTAGATCAAATGAGCAAATTGCTTTGTTTCTGACTAGTTAGCACCATAACCTGATGCTCATGTTCGGAAAAGCTTGAATCTTGGTGGGGGTTTTTCTATAGTTTCTTGCCTGTATGTGCATGGGATGCACAGACTTTTGGAGCAGCAATGAGTTATCTAGCATGAGCAGTCAAGCAGTTGAAGTTGAAATTTTAGGTAAGATCACTCGAGTAAATTGCCCTGTCGGCAAAGAAGATGCATTACGACAGGCTGCACTTAACCTTGATCAACGTATTAAGGATATGGCGGACAAAACAAAAGTCGCTAATACCGAGAAACTCATTACCATAGCAGCTCTAAATATTTGCTATGAATTGTTAGAACAAGAGGCAAGTAGCGAAATTCAACAAGATATCGCGCAGCGCCTTGAGTTTCTGGATGACAAGCTAGACAAAGCTCTAACGAAAGAGTAAAAAAGTAGCCAACTGGACGGCAGAATTAAAATTACCCTGGGGTGTGCGTCAGCTGGATTTATGTCCCTGAGCCGATAAGCAACCCTTAAGGGTTAGTACTTGATGGCTATTGAGCAAGCTCGACTCGTATCGAGAAGCCTACGGTCCTCATTGCTGATCCGCCTTGAACCAGCTGGTTCAAGGGCCAAAATCCGCAACGGCACTCTGGGGTCCCTCATGCAATTACCCGCAACTCGTAACGAGATACGTAAGCACATTCGCACGCTTCGCAGTGCACTCACAACGTCTCAACAAACTTTTGCTTCCTTGCAATTAATTGAGCAATTTAAACAACTTCCCGAGCTTACTCAGGCTAAACATATTGCGCTGTATTTGGCGAATGATGGCGAAATCAATCCCGAATTAGCCATTCAATGGTGCTGGGAAAACAACATCAATACTTATGTTCCTGTGTTGCACCCTTTTGCAAAAGGCCATTTGCTTTTCCTTAGACTCACCCCCACCACTGAACTCATAGCCAATAAATACGGTATTTTCGAACCTAAGCTATCTGTGAGCAATATTATTCCTGTCGCTGAACTTGATGTGATATTCACGCCACTGGTTGCCTTTGATGTACATGGGCATCGTCTAGGTATGGGCGGCGGATACTACGACCGAACGTTAGCACCTTTTATTGACGGCAATGGTCCAAAAGCGATTGGTATTGCCCATGACTGCCAGCAGCTTGCCGAGCTCCCTATCGAAGAGTGGGATGTGCCGCTCAATAAAATTGTCACTCCCAGCAAGACTTGGAATTGGTCACTTTCATCGTAAGCACTTGATTCAAATATTTCACAGATGAGTATATACTCTTGCTGATCCCTTTACTCTCGATCTGGAGAACTAGAATGACCCAAGATGAAATGAAAAAAGAAGCTGGTTGGGCAGCACTTAAATACGTTGAAGCTGGCGCAATTGTCGGTGTAGGAACAGGCTCGACCGTAAACCATTTTATTGATGCCTTGGGTACAATGAGCGATAAAATCAAAGGGGCTGTGTCTAGCTCTATCGCATCAACTGAGAAGCTAGAAAAATTAGGTATTAAAGTATTTGATTGTAACGACGTAGCTTCACTGGATGTCTATGTTGATGGCGCTGATGAAATTAACGCTAATAAAGAAATGATCAAAGGCGGCGGCGCAGCGCTAACTAGAGAAAAAATTGTTGCGGCTATTTCTGAAAAATTCATCTGTATTGTTGACGGCACTAAAGCGGTTGATGTTCTAGGTAACTTCCCTCTTCCTGTGGAAGTGATTCCTATGGCTCGCTCATATGTTGCTCGTGAACTGGTAAAACTTGGTGGTGACCCTGTTTACCGTGAAGGCGTTATTACTGATAACGGCAATATCATTCTAGATGTGCACAGTTTAAAAATCAGCAACGCCAAGCAACTTGAAGATCAAGTGAATGCACTACCGGGCGTAGTAACTGTTGGTCTATTTGCGCATCGTGGTGCGGACGTAGTGATTACCGGCACACCTGCTGGCGCTAAGATCGAAGAGTAATAATATATATATTTCGGCTTTAACAATAAAGTTAATACACTGATTTTATTGAACATTAATGAAAGCAGAGGCTAAAAATAGCCTCTGCTTTTTTTTTATTGTAATTTTCTTACCCAAACTGTTCTTTTTTTGATAATTTAAAGACAGCCTACTTTGGAAAACGTTTGCTTTTCGAAATTAATTTACTAAATGTTAAGGAATAACCACAATGACTAGAGTCTCTTTGCACAAAGATAAAATAAAAATACTACTTCTAGAGGGGCTTCACCCTTCATCAGTTGAAGTGCTAGAGGCCGCGGGTTACTCCAACATTCAATACCACAAAGGCTCTATTTCTGAAGAAGAGCTCATTGAAGCAATCAAAGACGTACACTTTATTGGTATTCGCTCTCGTACAAACCTGAATGAACGCGTTTTAGCGGCAGCAGACAAGCTAGTTGCTATCGGTTGTTTCTGTATTGGTACCAATCAGGTTGACCTAAAAGCTGCGGCTGTGAAAGGCGTACCTGTATTTAACGCACCATTCTCAAACACTCGTAGTGTGGCAGAGTTGGTTCTTGGTCAAATTCTGCTATTAATGCGCGGCATTCCAGAGAAGAATGCATTAGCTCACCGCGGTATCTGGAAGAAAAGTGCCGATCACTCTAACGAAGCACGTGGCAAGCGTTTGGGTATTATAGGTTATGGTCACATTGGTACTCAGCTAAGTATCATTGCTGAAAACCTAGGTATGCGTGTTTACTTCTACGACATTGAAAATAAACTTTCTTTAGGTAATGCCACCCAAGTTTCAACTATGGCTGAACTGCTCAATAAGTGTGATGTGATTAGTTTGCATGTCCCTGAAACAGCAGATACTAAAGATATGATGGGCGCAGAGCAGTTTGCACTAATGAAGCCAGGCGCTATCTTCATCAACGCCGCTCGCGGTACTGTAGTTGATATCCCAGCGCTGTGTGATGCTCTAGAATCGAAACACCTATCAGGCGCCGCTGTCGATGTATTCCCTGTAGAGCCAAAAACAAATGCTGATGCATTTGAGTCTCCACTAATGAAGTTCGACAATGTTATCCTAACGCCGCACGTAGGTGGTTCTACTCAAGAAGCACAAGAGAACATCGGCGTTGAAGTTGCTGGTAAGCTGGCTAAATACTCAGACAACGGTTCAACACTATCAAGTGTGAACTTCCCTGCGGTATCTCTGCCACAACATAAAGGCACTTCTCGCTTGCTACACATCCATGAAAACCGCCCAGGTATCCTAACTCAAATTAACACCATCTTTGCTAGTGCGGGCATCAACATTGCAGGTCAGTACCTACAAACGAATAGCCACATTGGTTATGTTGTGATTGATGTAGAAGCGGCTCGCTCTCAAGAAGCACTGGATAAACTAAAAGAAATCGACGGCACTATCCGCGCTCGTCTACTTCACTAATCGTCTTATCAAAAAATAGACATTAGAGAATAATAAAGCCCTTACTGAGCCTATGTAATAAAGGACAGTAAGGGCTTTTTAGTCTTGGCTTGTGTTGCCTATAGCTTGGTTTATTTAAGCTTATAAATCACTTCAACTCTGTCTTTAATCACTATCGTAGTGTCTTGATAGCTATTCGCTCGCTCCGATGAATCCATCGCCATAGTGCGAGATAACATAGGTCGCGCTTGCGCAGCTTGATAGTTTACTTGCCATACATCACCCAAAGTTTTAGCAAAACCTTCAGCAACAGATTTAGCCTTTAACTGAGCATCTTTAATTGCCTCACTGCGTGCAATGGCTTGATACTTGGATGGATCTTTAACCCCTAACTGAACTCTATCAATACGATTCACGCCCGATTTAAGCGCTGTATCCATTAACTTAGGCAGCATATCTAAGTTATCGGTGGTGACTTTGACTTTTCGTACCGCGCGGTAGCCTTTTTGTTCTGGCTTAGCATTTTTCGGATAGTGCATTTGTGGCAATAACTGAATATTACCGCTTTTAATATCTTCTCTTGGCACTCCTAATGCTTGCAGTTGTTGTAAAAAATCATCCACTACTTGATCGGCTTTTTGTTTTGCTTGCTCTGCGCTCTCTTGCACCATTACCACTTGCACACTAAATTCTGCCATATCCGGCTCAGCAAGCACTTCGCCATATCCAGTGGTGTTTATGTGCGGAAAATTTACCGCTTGCGCCTGCACAGCTAACGAGCATATCGCCAATAGCGTTCCTAAAAAAACACACTTTATTCCATTATTCATCTTCATCTGACACCCTTCCCTTTTGATAATTCAGACATTCTGATAGTCAGTATCTATTTATATAGAACAGATACTAGTTATATAGAATAGATACAAAAAACGCGCCATAAGGCGCGTTTGTATTGAATGAGTTTGCTTTACTCAGCAATTTTATTTAGATGCACATCCATTTGTGGATACGGGATTTCAATACCGTTTTCATCCAGAGCAATTTTAATCGCTTTAAGCATATCGAAATACACATCCCAATAGTCAGCAGTGCGACACCAAGGGCGAACGACAAAGTTTACTGAAGAATCAGCAAGCTCAACCACACCAATCTGAATACCTTTGTCTTTTAGTAGACGCTCTTCAGCTTCCAGTGTCTGACGAATAACTTGTTCAGTTTTCTTCAAGTCGGCACTGTAAGAAACCCCTATCACGTAATCAATACGACGGGTTTCATGGCGAGAGTAGTTAGTGATTGGACTGCCAATAACACTGCCATTCGGCACTACCACCATTTTATTATCTGGTGTCGTTAATACCGTTTGGAAAATTTGGATAGAGTCAACAGAACCGGCAACACCACCAATCTCAACATAATCGCCAGATTTAAACGGACGGAATGCAACGATAAGTACGCCAGCGGCAAAGTTAGACAATGAACCTTGCAGAGCAAGACCAACCGCTAAACCAGCAGCACCAATAATAGCGACTACGGAAGCAGTTTGAACACCTAGACGACCTAGAGCAGCAATCAATACGATAACAAACAGTAGGTAACGCACCATTGCATGAACAAAATCAATAACGGCTTTGTCTAAATCACGCTTTTTAAGCATTTTAGAGACACTGTTCGCAATCATCTTAGTAATAATATTACCAATAAATAGAATGAGAACTGCGGTAATGATATTCATCGCATAGCCGATCAGAAGGTCTGTATTATTTACGAACCAATGATGGGCATCTTGCATACCTTCATGAAGGGCATCTACGTTTGGGATTTGGGGAGTTTCTTGTGACATTGTAAATTTCTCTTCCGTAATAAAGTGTTACAAATAAACTGTGACCAGCATCATACTTCCATATGTCCGTTATAAGTCAGACTTCTGTCAAAACATAACCTTCTGAAGGCTTTATACCAATCGTACTAAATAACTGGTCATTCTAGCTTGTTAAAATGCTCGATAACGGCGTTAGAATTTTTGATTGTAGAATAACTACTTATCGAAAAATCCTGCCTTGTTCTCGAGCATTTTTCCTGCGCTAGCTCTGAACACTTACTTAGTGTGATTGGTATTAAAGACTGTCCTTAAAAACTGCACCTAAAAACTATAGTACACAAGACAAAAAAAACCCGCTAAATAGCGGGTTTTTTTAATTTAATTAGTAGCTTGCAGGCGTATTACAATACGTCAATCGCGTTAAGATCAGCAAAGGCTTTCTCAAGACGAGTCACCATTGAAGATTGACCAGCACGTAGCCATACGCGAGGATCGTAGAACTTCTTGTTCGGCGCTGCTTCACCCGTTGGGTTACCGATTTGACCTTGTAGGTAATCGTGGTTTTTAGCTTCGTAAGTACGGATGCCGTCCCAAGTTGCCCACTGAGTATCAGTATCGATGTTCATTTTGATAACACCGTAGCCGATAGACTCTTTGATTTCTGCTTCAGAAGAACCAGAACCACCGTGGAATACAAAGTTAAGAGCATTTGGTGCGATACCAAATTTCTCTGAACAGTATGCTTGAGAGTCACGTAGGATAGTTGGAGTAAGCACTACGTTACCCGCTTGGTAAACACCGTGTACGTTACCGAAAGATGCTGCGATAGTGAAACGAGGGCTGATAGCACTCAGTTTTTCGTATGCGTAAGCAACATCTTCAGGAGAAGTGTACAGTTCAGATGCATCCATATCAGAGTTATCAACGCCATCTTCTTCACCGCCAGTACAACCTAGTTCGATTTCTAGAGTCATACCCATTTTAGCCATGCGCGCTAGGTACTTAGAACAGATTTCGATGTTTTCTTCTAGAGACTCTTCAGAAAGGTCAATCATGTGAGAAGAAAATAGAGGCTTACCAGTTTGAGCGAAGAACTCTTCACCAGCGTCTAGTAGACCGTCAATCCAAGGAAGTAGTTTCTTAGCTGCGTGGTCAGTGTGAAGAATAACTGGAACACCGTATGTTTCTGCAACAGCATGAACATATTTAGCGCCAGCGATACCGCCAAGGATTTGTGCACCTTGACCTTCTAATTTAACGCCTTTACCAGCAAAGAAGCCAGCGCCACCGTTAGAGAATTGAACAACTACAGGAGCTTTAACTTTTGCAGCCGCTTCTAGTACACCATTTACAGAATCAGTGTTTACAACGTTTACAGCAGGAAGAGCAAAACCATTTTCTTTTGCTACTTCAAATACTTTTTGAACGTCATCACCAGAGATAACACCAGGTTTTACAAAATCGAAGATCTTAGACATGGAATAAGTCCTATTTTCTGTCGTTTAGTATTAAATTGCACTTTTGCAAGTATAAAAAAGATTGCATACAACGCAAAGCATTGCAGCAAAACAATAAAAAGGCGAGGACAAGGTCCTCGCCAAAAAAATATTACGCTTTTGCTCGTTCTTCTAGCATAGCAACTGCTGGAAGTACTTTACCTTCTACAAACTCAAGGAAAGCGCCGCCGCCTGTTGAGATGTAAGAAACATCAGCTTTGATACCGAACTTGTCGATAGCTGCTAATGTGTCACCGCCACCTGCTACAGAGAAACCTGCAGATTCAGCGATTGCTTTAGAAATACCCGCTGTACCCGCTTCGAAGTTTTTAAATTCGAATACGCCAACAGGGCCATTCCAAAGAATTGTTTTTGCGTTAGCAATGATGTCAGCTAGAACGGCTGTTGAATCTGGACCAAGGTCGAAGATCATGTCGTCATCAGCAACGTCAGCAACGTTTTTGATTTCAGCTTCAGCGTTTTCGTCAAATGCTTTTGCACAAGCAACGTCAGTTGCAACTGGAATTGCACACTCTTTCATTAGTTTCTTAGCAGTTTCAACTAGGTCAGCTTCGTATAGAGACTTACCTACGTTGTGGCCTTCCGCAGCGATAAATGTATTTGCAATACCGCCACCCACAACAAGTTGATCAGCAACTTTAGATAGAGACTCAAGAACAGTCAGTTTAGTAGAAACTTTAGAACCACCAACGATAGCTACTAGAGGACGCTCTGGGTTATCCATTGCTTTACCTAGTGCTTCTAGCTCAGCAGCCAAAAGAGGGCCAGCACAAGCAACAGGAGCGTAAGTACCTACACCGTGAGTAGACGCTTGAGCACGGTGAGCTGTACCGAATGCATCCATTACGAAAATGTCACATAGTGCAGCGTATTTCTTAGAAAGCTCTTCTTCGTTTTTCTTTTCGCCTTTGTTAAAGCGAACGTTCTCAAGAACAACAAGTTCACCAGCGTTTAGTTCAAGACCTTCTAGGTAGTCTTTTGCTAGTTTAACTTCGCAATCTAGTGCGTCGTTTAAGTAGTTTACTACAGGCTGTAGTGAGAACTCTTCAGCGTACTCGCCTTCAGTTGGACGACCTAGGTGAGAAGTAACCATTACTTTAGCGCCCGCTTCTAGGCAACGCTTGATAGTTGGAAGAGATGCAAGGATACGAGCATCAGAAGTTACTTTACCGTCTTTTACTGGAACGTTTAGGTCAGCGCGGATAAATACACGTTTACCTGCTAGTTCTAGGTCAGTCATCTTGATTACAGACATTGTTAGTCCTCTAGGTTTTAATTTAAAAACTTTCCGCCTATCCCCACAAAGTTGTCGGCATAGGCGTTCGAAATCTATCTAATGTGATGCTACATGGGGTCTCTTACTCTATAGTTCAAGAGGTTGAACTAAAAAGCTACGGATTTATTTCACGCGATGTAATAAATGTGACGTGTGCATCGCTAGAGCCGTATCTAGCATCCGATTTGCAAACCCCCACTCGTTATCACACCACACTAGCATCTTCACTAAATGGCCATCACTAACACGGGTTTGCGAGCCATCGACAATCGCACTATGCGGGTCGTGATTAAAATCTATCGAGACGAGAGGCGCTTCCGTGTAGTCGACTATTGATTGTAATCTACATTGAGATGCATGCAAAATAGTTTGATTTACATCATCAATTGTCACATTAGCATCTATCGTAACGCTCAGATCCATAGCAGTAACATTGACAGTCGGCACTCTCACTGATATCGCCTCAAATTTATTTTCAAACTTAGGGAAAATACGTTCAATTCCTTTGTGTAACTGAGTGTTAACAGGAATGATGGATTGGCTTGCACTACGAGTTCGACGTAAATCTGAATGGTACGCATCAATAACTTGCTGATCATTCATTGATGAGTGAATAGTAGTAATCGTCCCACGTTGAATGCCATAAGCATCATCTAACACTTGAATAATCGGCACGATACAGTTGGTAGTACAAGAGCCGTTAGAAACAATTCGATGTTCCGGCAGTATGCTATCGTGATTAACACCGTAGATAATCGTATTATCAAGATCATGAGAGCCAGGGTGAGAAAATAATACCTTACCAGCACCAGCGGCAATATGTTTTAACCCGTCATCTCGACAGCCGTACACTCCCGTACAATCTAAAACAATATCAACCTCTAATTCACCCCAAGGAAGTAACTCCAATTCATCAAGGTGTAAAATTCGGATTTTATCCTTATCCCCATTCGTATGATGGATATTTAAATACTCTTCAGTATGCGTGACTTTGTTGAGGAAGCGTCCATGACTCGTATCATATTGAAGCAAATGCGCTATCGCATGCGGCTCAGCCAGTTCATTGACTGCAACGATCTTGATCCGATCTTGCAACCCATTTTCATACACCGCTCTTAATACGTTTCTACCAATACGGCCAAAACCATTTATTGCGACTTTTAACATCCCGAAACTCCAACTTAGGTTGATTATTATTGTAATAATTTTTAAGTCTATCAGAACGCATAGTTATATACAGAGATGAAGTTAATAGAATAGGATTTGGTTATGCGTTGAATTTATATGCGTATTGATGCACTCTTTATTAATGGAATAATAAAGGACGTTTTAAATGCTAAAAACTTGGGTTAATGACAACAAAAAAGACCTGATTTTTATTGTTCTATGCTGGTTTGTCATTTCTATCGTTATGTTTACCCGAAATTGGGACAGCATTTCCAACCTAAATCTAAAAGACAACGACGACTATATGCGATATGTCCAATTTACCGATTGGATTAAGTACGGCAATTGGTATTTAGAGCCTATGGCACGCTTTAACCCCGAAGATGGGGTGATCATGCATTGGTCGAGAGTACCTGATATACCTTTAGTTGGCGTTACGCTGCTACTGTCTCCAATAGTTGGCACATCCATCGCATCCTTGGTAGCGATAACCATTACCCCTCTAGCTTATATGCTTATTTTCTCTTTAAGCATGTTTGCGTTGTGCGATCGTTATCTAGGGAGCGAGTACCGTTTTATAGGGATGATTTTCTTACTTGGCTCTCCCGCCATTACTAAGTTTCTACCCGGCTCAATCGATCATCATAATCTGCAACTTATCTTTGCGACATTATTTTTACTGTTAACGCCACTCAACATAGAGCAAATAAAACATCGTTGGCGTGCAATGCTACAAGCGTTTGTCATAGCACTTTCATTATGGACTGGATTAGAAAATATCACCCTGTTCGTTGCATATTTAGCACTGTATACCTTTTACTGCTATTACTGCGAAGATAAATGGCTCAACTATTTTTCTAGGCTCTGTTTCTACACCTTTGCATTTACTTTAATCGTTAGTTTAATCAACAGACCTACTAGTGAGTTTTTTATTGCTCAGTATGATGCGATATCTTTACCCTTTATCCTTTGCTTTTTGGGTGGAGGAGTTGCACTTTTCTTATCAACAAAATTTGAACTACAACGAAGAAGCCTCGTGTTAATTACAGCTATAGGTTTGAGCACTTTTTTAATTTGTTTTACCCCTATACTTATCCTGTATCCTGAATTAATTAAGGGCGCATATTCTAATTACCCCTCTCTTTTGCTTAACCTTTGGCTATCTCAAATATCCGAAGTTCAATCAATGTTGAGTTTAATAAAATCCAATGGATTTTTTTCAACAGAGAATTACTTTCTTTATTTAATTCCTGCTCTTCTTTATCCTCTTTCTAAAAGAAAAGTTCTACAACTCAATATTCTTTACTCTATTTTAATTATTCATTTAATACTTGCTATGTTCTGGCAAATTAGAATAATCAATTTGTGCTTTATATTAAGTACACCTCTTCAGGTTTACGTATTACTAAATTTCACCCGTACACTAAGTCAAGAATGGTTTAAAGTTCCATTTCTTATTGCTGGTATACCATTTACGATTATGATAATTCTTACGTCAATAGAGCCAATATCAAATTCAATTAATAGTATAGACGACGGTAAGAATAAAACGGACTTAGCTACCCTACTAAAAGAAAAAAACATAATTAATGCGAAGATCCTTTCAGGTATTGAATCTGGTGCACAAATTCTAGCTAAAACAGAAAACTCAATCATTGCAGCTCCCTACCATAGAAATATCAAAGGGAACACTATAATGATAGACACATTCATTGAATCTGATTTGGAGATAGTGCGAAAAAATCTATTATTGAAAGGAATTGATTATATCTTAATAAATAGAGATGCTCAGCTAAAAGTTATTGAAAAAAATTCAAACAAAAACTCCTTTATTAACATAATAAAAAATAAACCTCTTCCTTCTTGGATAAGTGAAATACATAATAAAAGTAATAGTGATTACGTTATATTTAAATTGGAGTTTTAAAAATATTTAGAAAGGACGCTAGATAATGATAAATAATGAAGAACTAGAACTAACAATATTAATGCCTTGTCTAAATGAAGAAGAGACATTAGAGACCTGTATAGTAAAAGCTAAAAAATATCTAGTTGATAGTAATATTAATGGTGAGATATTAATTGCGGATAATGGTAGTACTGATCGTTCTATAGCGGTTGCAGAAAACAATAGTGTTCGAGTGGTACATGTCAAAAATAAAGGATATGGATCCGCCCTAATGGCCGGTATTCAATCTGCTTCAGGGAAATTTATCATCATGGGGGATGCTGATGATAGTTATGACTTTAGTCAATTAGATCGATTTATAGACAGCCTACGTACAGGCAACGAATTAGTTATGGGTAATCGGTTCAAAGGAGGAATATCTCCAAATGCTATGCCACCACTACATAAATATATTGGAAACCCAATACTTAGTTTTCTAGGTAAGTTATTTTTCAAGATCCCATGTGGAGATTTTCACTGTGGTTTAAGAGGATTCAATAGAGAATCTATACTTGCTCTTAATTTACATACTACTGGAATGGAATTTGCTAGTGAAATGGTTGTTCGATCTTCTATTGCACAATTATCCATAGATGAAGTCCCTACAACTTTATCACCAGATGGAAGAACACGAGCACCTCACTTAAACACATGGCGAGACGGTTGGCGCCATTTATGTTTCCTATTGATGTATACACCAAAATGGCTATTCCTATACCCTGCAATAATGTTATTTTTATTTGGATTGATTACAACAATCTGTCTATTTGGTGGCCCAATGACCATTAGTGATATTGAGTTTGCAGACAAGACTTTTTATGCTGGTGCATTAAGTTTATTAATTAGTGTTCAGTGTCTTTCTTTAGGTTCTATAGTTAGAAAATATGCCACTGAGCAAAACTTCTTACCATCCCCAAAATACAACAATCTTTTAAATAAAATCACCTTAGAGAATGCCGCATTCTTTGCATTTTCGGTCATTATTATTGGCTTAACTCTCAGCTTTTGGTGCTTCTATAAGTGGGCTGCCGTAGATTTTGGTGAACTTGATTCTCATTATATAAATAGAACAATGGTACTGTCATTAACACTAATAGCATGTGGTATTCAAAGTTTTTGTACTGCATTTGTAAGCGGTATTATCAGCATAAAGAAAACATATTTATAAACTTCATCGACTGAAACAAAAAAGCCAGCAGTAAACTGCTGGCTTTCATTTTTTATGAGGTTGCTAGACTTTAATTAAGCTAACAACTCTTTAGCTGTGTTTACTACGTTTTCAGTAGTGAAACCGAACATCTTGAACAACTCACCTGCTGGTGCAGACTCGCCGAATGTTGTCATGCCGATGATCTTGCCACCGAAGCCAACATATTTGTACCAGAAGTCAGCAATACCGGCTTCTACAGCAATACGTTTAGTTACTGATGAAGGAAGTACTGACTCACGGTAAGCTTCGTCTTGCTTATCAAATGCATCAGTTGAAGGCATAGAAACAACGCGTACTGCTTTGCCTGCCGCAGTGAGTTCAGCTTGCGCTGCTACTGCTAGTTCAACTTCAGAACCTGTTGCAATGATGATTAGCTCAGGAGTACCCGCGCAATCTTTCAGTACGTAACCGCCTTTTGCGATATCAGCTACTTGAGTCGTATCACGCTCTTGCTGTGCAAGGTTTTGACGAGAGAAGATAAGCGCAGATGGGCCATCTTTACGTTCGATAGCCAGTTTCCATGCTACTGCTGACTCAACTTGGTCACATGGACGCCATGTGCTCATGTTTGGAGTTAGACGTAGAGAAGCTACTTGCTCAACCGGTTGGTGAGTTGGGCCATCTTCACCCAGACCGATAGAGTCATGAGTATAAACTTGGATGTTCTGAACTTTCATTAGAGCAGCCATACGCATTGCGTTACGTGCGTATTCCATGAACATTAGGAAAGTTGCGCCGTATGGTACGAAACCACCGTGCAGAGCAATACCGTTCATGATAGCTGTCATACCAAATTCACGTACACCGTAGTGAATGTAGTTGCCAGAGAAGTCTGATGCTTCAAGAGACTTAGAACCAGACCACATAGTCAGGTTAGAAGGCGCAAGGTCAGCAGAACCGCCCATGAATTCAGGAAGCATTTTACCAAACGCTTCTAGTGCATTTTGTGATGCTTTACGAGATGCGATGTTAGCAGGGTTGGCTTGCAAATCAGCAATGATTTGGTTTGCTTGCTCTTCCCACTGAGCTGGAAGTTCGCCATTTACACGACGTTTTAGTTCAGCTGCTTCAGCAGGGTATGCTGCCGCGTAAGCGTCAAACTTAGCATTCCAAGCCGCTTCTTTCTCAGCGCCAGATGCTTTTGCATCCCATTGTGCGTAGATGTCAGCAGGAACTTCAAATGGTCCGAATTCCCAACCTAGTGCCGCTTTAGTCGCAACGATTTCGTCTTGACCAAGTGGTGCACCGTGACAGTCGTGCGTACCCGCTTTGTTTGGAGAACCAAAGCCAATCACTGTTTTAGTACAGATAAGTGTTGGGCGAGGATCCGCTTTAGCTGCGATAATAGCCGCATTAATTGCTTCGCTATCATGGCCGTCTACTGCAGGGATTACGTGCCAGCCGTAAGCTTCAAAACGCTTAGGTGTATCGTCAGAGAACCAACCTTCAACTTCACCATCAATTGAGATACCGTTGTCATCCCAGAAAGCAACTAGCTTACCAAGGCCTAAAGTACCCGCAAGAGAACATGCCTCGTGTGAGATACCTTCCATCAGACAGCCATCACCCATGAACGCATAAGTGAAGTGGTCAACGATGTCGTGACCTGGCTTATTAAACTGAGCAGCAAGTGCTTTTTCAGCCATTGCCATACCAACAGCGTTAGTAATACCTTGGCCTAGTGGGCCTGTCGTTGTTTCAACGCCGGGTGCATATCCATATTCTGGGTGACCTGGAGTTTTAGAGTGCAACTGACGGAAGTTTTTAAGATCATCAATAGACAACTCATAACCACTCAAATGAAGCAGAGAGTAGATCAGCATTGAACCATGACCATTAGAAAGGATAAAACGGTCACGATCAGCCCACTCTGGGTTTTGTGGGTTATGGTTTAGATGATCACGCCAAAGTACTTCAGCGATGTCAGCCATCCCCATTGGTGCGCCTGGGTGACCAGAGTTAGCTTGTTGAACACCATCCATGCTAAGAGCACGAATTGCATTGGCTAGATCTTTACGAGAAGACATGTCTGCTCCTGAATGCATAAGCAATTTATAAAAAATAAGTCCTGTTCCCAACAGAGGATGTTGGGCGGTGTTATTGTCGCAAAGCGCCTCTGTTACTGCAAACAGTTTCCCGTGCAAAATTCAAACTATGAGAGATTGATTTATTTAACATCTAACGATATTTAGTAAAAACTAATGTGACCTAGCGCAAATATTTTACTCACTTAAATCGTAAAAAAGCTTGTATTTCGTCTATTCAAAATTAGAATAGACGTCTAGAAGTAGAAACACCTACTTAAAGTACAATTCAAAAGACGCCTATGATGCGTCTTTTCTTAAACCAGAATAAGGGAGCCCATCATGGCTAAGCACCTGTTTACTTCTGAATCAGTATCAGAAGGCCATCCAGATAAAATCGCAGACCAAATCTCTGATGCGGTTCTAGATGCAATCATCGAGCAAGACCCGAAAGCTCGCGTTGCATGTGAAACTTACGTAAAGACTGGCATGGTAATGGTAGGTGGTGAAGTGACTACCTCTGCTTGGGTTGATATCGAAGAACTAACGCGTCAAACCGTTCGTGAAATCGGTTATGTAAACTCTGAGATGGGCTTCGATGCTGACTCTTGTGCTGTACTAAATACTATTGGTAAGCAATCTCCAGATATCAACCAAGGTGTTGATAAAGCTGACCCTAAAGACCAAGGCGCTGGCGACCAAGGTATTATGTTTGGTTACGCGACTAACGAAACTGAAGTATTGATGCCTGCACCAATCACTTACTCTCACCGCTTAGTTGAAAAACAAGCTGAAGTACGTAAAAACGGCACGCTACCTTGGTTGCGTCCTGATGCAAAATCTCAAGTTACCTTCCAATATGACCAAGGTAAAATTGTCGGCATCGATGCTGTTGTTTTATCAACTCAGCACAGCGAAAGCGTTTCAACAGAAGAGCTTCGTGAAGCAGTGATGGAAACTATCATCAAACCAGTACTTCCTGAGCAATGGTTAAACAAAGAAACTAAATTCTTTATTAACCCAACCGGTCGTTTCGTTATCGGTGGCCCAATGGGTGACTGTGGTCTAACTGGTCGTAAAATTATCGTTGATACCTACGGCGGTGCAGCTCGTCACGGTGGTGGTGCGTTCTCTGGTAAAGATCCATCAAAAGTTGACCGTAGTGCGGCATACGCAGCTCGTTATGTAGCGAAAAACATCGTTGCTGCTGGCATGGCTGACCGTTGTGAAATCCAACTTTCTTACGCTATCGGTGTTGCTGATCCAACATCAATCATGATTGAAACCTTCGGCACTGAAAAAGTAGCCCAAGAAATCATCATTGAAGCTGTTCGTCAAAACTTCGACCTACGCCCATACGGCTTACAAGAAATGCTGAACTTGCTACAACCTATCTACAAGAAAACAGCGGCTTACGGTCACTTTGGTCGTGAAGAATTCCCTTGGGAAGCGACAGACAAAGCAGCAATCCTTAAGGATTTTGCTGGTCTATAATCGACTAGAAACATCTATTTATATCAACCTCAGCCTTTGTGCTGAGGTTTTTTTTACTCTCCATTTGCCCCTGTCATCTACCCCCTTCTGATTATTTTTCATGCAAAATTTGTAATTCCTAACATCCACAACGATAGTTATGAAAGTTAACGAAATGTTAAATAGATCACCTTTTACATAAAGGAATCAAAATAGCAGCAGGCCGACTCTAGTAGGATTTCTAGTGCGAACAACCAGTTATCCCATGTTCAGAGTCAATATTACGGGACTCAATCAGGAGGATTATCATGCCTCGTACATACGATGACAGTGATTTTCATAAAGCATCTGAAATCAAAAACAGTGAATATGCAAAAACACTGCCCTGCAATAAGATCAGCATTAGCGACCCTTTCCAATGGTTAGCTTTAGGCTTAAATGACTTCGTCCGCTCCCCCGTTATTAGTCTCTTTTATGGCACCTGTTTTGCTGTTGCCGCCGCAGGCATCGTTGGCTTGATCTACCTGCAAGGCAACCATCCACACCTAGTGATACTGCCCGCACTCATTATCTATATGCTTATTGGGCCGTTTTTAGCGCTAGGGTTATACGATGTCAGTTGGGCAAGAGAAAGAGGCAAACAACCCAACCTACTGCATTCAATGAAAGCCATCGGTCGTAATTCCACATCACAATGGAGCTTTGCGGTGCTGCTGGTTGTCGCCATGATATTTTGGATGAGAATAGCCTCACTATTGCATGCTTTATACCCTTCCGTGGAAGGCGCCAGTATCGTCGAATTTGCACCCTTCCTTATTACCGGTTCCATCACAGGGTTTATTTTGGCATCAGTAGTATTTAGCATTGCGGTTTTCTCGATGCCTTTAATGCTAGAAAGACGCGTTGATATTATGACCGCAATCTTTTCCAGTTTTAATGCAGTTAAAAACAACCCCGGCCCTATGCTCGTTTGGGCGGCCATTATTTGTGGGGGTGTTTTAATAGGCTTTGCTACTTACGGGATAGGAATGATAGTCACTATGCCCATTCTAGGTTATGGCACATGGCACGCTTATCATGCGACGATTCAGAAAAAGAGTTAGCGTTTTTGCGGGATAAAAGAGTACAAAACGACAATTGCCCACCGATTTATTAGTGGGCAATTTTTTATCAATAATTGTTGGTAAACAATGAAGATTGAATGATCTCTCAGTAGGTTTTGGTAAAAAATGTGTTGGGAGAATTCATCTGACTCAGCAAACGGGGATTACTAAAAGTAAGCCACCTTTAGATAGCAAAACGAAAGTCCTAGACCTGTTATTTAATCAAGGTAATTACTCCGATTTTAATAGATAAATTAATAATACCTATTAATAGGTGCTCTTAATAGTGGGTGAATTTATATCGCAGTTTTTAGTTAGTAATTTATAAGCACTTATAGTCTTTTTAATACCTTTGTTTGATTCACTTTTATAGTGTTTAATCATGTGCTCTTTACTATCAATTTGCTGCTTAGTAATACCAAATAACTCTCTTTGTTTTTTAAGATCAGTTGTAATATAATTAGTTATTGAACTTTCAACATGAAAATCACTTAAATATTTAGCACATAAATTTTCATTTTTATCTGTTTCGATGAATGGTTTATGGAAGAAAGTTTGGTCATAACAAAGCTCAAGACTACGACCACCAGCGAGTGACATCGTTGCCATATAAGCTTCAGCCAGATTTTTAATATAAAATTCAGATAATCCTTCTAATTCTTTATAATTTGATACTGACTCCAAATAAAAATAATGAAAATAAATATCAAACGTCTTTTTCGCAATAATAAACTGCATTTGTTTTAGTACTTTACAATCTCTTGTTTCTAGCATTGTAATAATTGAAGTGGTTGAACTATCTATTACATTTAGTGCTAATTCAGCATTAACCTTTCTAATATCAGCATTTGTATACGGCAAACAAACCAGAGACAATATAAATAATGTAGCGATTTTTTTAAACATAAACTTCCAGTAATTAAGTAAATACTTATATAAAAACCATACAATTAAAAATTAACATTTAATTATAAAGAAAATAACATTTTTCATTATTAACCATATATATGAGAAATTAAAATACTACATACTAAAATAGAAACTACTTACATTCTATTTGATTTTTAATGGTTCATCCGTTTTTATCTAATAAACCGTAATATATATAGTATTTATAGTTGCATTTCTTGCATAAATATCAAATAGGTTCCCAATTACACCAAACAGCTTTTGTTGCACCTATATCTTTAGCCAGTCTAAATTTACCTTCATTTAAATTATCATATAAAACACATTGCTTATCATTAGAAAATTCTAGAATACGATCTATTGCTGCTTTACTTGAAATAGTAGTATCAAAATAGAGTATTATATCTGGAGAAGCACAACATCCTATCCAGTCACCACGTGCTTCATCACTTATCGCAACTAATTTATTATCTAAAAAATCAACATCTTCCATAAATATATATTCTCTGGTGTAATCGTATCTATTAAATACGCCATTAGGTGACATATTAAGAAAATATGAAAATACTGAATCTGGTCCAAACTGGTCACTTTGCCGTCTTTTAAGATAACCATTAGAATCTTTGATTATGTCAAATGATTTTTCGACAGATTTATCTACCTTCTTAAATGAATCTTTACCTTCACGCCATTTCCAATCGCTAACAATTTTCCCATTGATATATTTTGTAACTGATTGTCTGCCACCATTTATAAACCACGATCTAGCTAATCCATGCTCTTCACCTTTAGAGTATGGTACTATATATTTAATTGAACCATTACTATACCAACTAATTGCCATGCCATCTAATTTTCCATTAGAGTAATGATTTAATGACTTAGGAACTCCACTATCATATAGTGTGATAATTTTATTATTTGTATTATTTGTATTATTTGTATTATTTGTATTATTTGTATTATTTGTATTATTTGTATTATTTGTATTATTTGTATTATTTGAAATTTTATTATTAAATTTACTACTTAATACATATATATTTAGCAACCTCTCAGTTAGTGTTAAATTCCCTGCAATCAATCTTCTTTTCCAAAAACTTATTAGCCAATATCTCATTTCAGATATACATGAGTTATCGTATTTTATAGGGATATCGTTGGTTATGTTGTAGTATTTTCCTGTACCATCATACTTCCACTTCTCTACATTAAATAATTTTAGGCTTTGCTTCCAGTTATCTAACCCTTTAATTTCTTTTAGAGTATAAAGTAATATATTAGCTGTGATATTTATATTTTCGCTGTCTATTGAGTTTAAAGATAAAAAATCCTCAATGTTAATATTATAGCTTCCCAACACATCATTAAACCCTGAAGTAAAATACTTTTTCAGTGCTATAGTCGTTGATATTTTAGTTTGTGCTATAGCATTAAGATCATAATTACTCTTACAAAAATCTGAAAAGTATATGCTTCTATAATAATCTAATCGCTCTTTAGTACGATAACTACCAAATTCTAAATTAGTGTTACTATAAACATCCTTTAATTTATCTAGCATAAGAGTTTCATCTGCTTGAATAGTTATTGGAATTATACTTATTATATATAATAAATATTTCATCTTCGTCATTTTAAGTTTCAGTTTCAGTTTCATCTTTCACTCTAGTTTACTGGGTATTATATGTAGACAATATACGTTTCAAAAAATCAAATATTATTTATAATCAGTTCAATAGGAAGTCACAAACAGAATAATATAGGAATTTCTTAGATTCTTCTGTACCATTATACGGATTAATCAAAATTAGATTAATCCGTATTCCTAAATTGAGATCACTGTCAATTAAATAGTTTTTATAGATGAGTAGTAGCTCACAACGTGAACTTACGGTAAATAACACCTAATAACTTAGTTCGTTGCATATTGAAGGATTTCCTATAACAATAACAATTATTTTGTTATAGGAAATAGTGCACAAACACGGATAGGGGGCATTTCTAAATTACAAAGAACTAATAGTGAAAGTTCTGGAGAGCAACATTTTAACGCTCCTACTCCACCTGAACCAAGTCAACCAAAAAAAATGCTCAATTTTTACACCTTCCAACATTAATGCTCGCCCATATTTTTACCTACACTTCTACCCCAAGTTATTAACTCCAGAGCATCTCTCACAGACTTTGTATCCAAAGAAAGATTAAGCTAAAGTTGTAGCCGTTTTAAATCGATAGCCAAAGCCACTGCATGACGCCAATTCAATACCAACTGCTAAGAAAAACCAGCGCACTCATCAAAGTGGCTAATGCTCACTTTGAACGACAGTTTTTAATTCCTACGATTGAAACTGATATGCGTGGTAAGGCGGCTGGAAAAGCCTTTTTGCAGTTGAATACCATAAAGCTGAATCGCGTATTGCTGGCGGAAAACCAACAAGAGTTTATTGAGCACGTTCTGCCTCATGAAGTTGCTCACTTAATCACTCATCAAGTGTTTGGGCGAGTTAGGCCGCACGGTAAAGAGTGGCAATATGTCATGTCTAAAGTATTTGGTATCAAGCCAGATCGTACGCATTCTATGGATGTGAGCTCGGTGCAGGGCAAAACGTTTGAGTATCAGTGCCCTTGCCGCCAGTATCCTTTATCGATACGTCGTCACAATAAAGTGCTGCGAGGGGAGACTCACTACTCTTGTCGCAACTGTGGCAATGAACTCAAATTTACTGGTAAGCAACTCAGTTAATAACATAATAGTAATCTATACCTGCAAGGCGAGATTAGGCTGAACAATATCTGGTCAAAGCGTCAAAGTGGCTGTATTCTCTGCGCTGTTTTTCTCAACAGCCGTAATTACTCTTGAAACGTTATATTCTCCCTATCATTAGCCTACTGCTGGTCTCGCTATCAGTGCATGCGAAACCACACTCTTTTTATCAATCTAAACGACTCGCTGTTGGTATCTATCAGCAACATCCGCAAACCTTCTATTGTGGATGCAAAATAGATTGGCAAGGCAAAAAGGGCAAACCGCAATTATCCGATTGTGGCTATCAAGTACGTAAACAAGAACGTCGTGCCAATCGCATTGAATGGGAGCACATTGTGCCTGCCGCGCAACTGGGTAATCAGCGACAATGTTGGCAACACGGCGGCCGCTCTAATTGCACCAAAAGCGATCCTGTTTATAAAGAGATGGAAGCGGATTTACATAACTTAGTGCCTGCCATTGGCGAAGTTAATGGCGACCGCTCTAACTACTCTTTTACTCAGTGGAATGGCAACCGTGGAGTAAGCTATGGTCAATGCCATATGCAAGTCAGCTTTAAAGACGACAAAGTGATGCCACCAAAACGTGCTCGTGGCGCTATTGCTCGAACCTACCTATATATGGCACAGCACTACCCTATCAAGATATCAGATCAGCAAATTAAACTGATGCAAGCATGGAATAAAACCTATGCGGTGACTGATTGGGAATGTCAGCGCAACCAAATGATCGATAAAATTCAAGGTAACTCAAACCCATTTGTTGACCAAGAGTGCAAACATTAGATAAATCCTATCACGCAGACGAAGCGACACCTCTTGTTATTTGCTAACATAGCAACCATATTTATTTTGTTAAGTTAGTTACAGGTGTAGTTTTAATGCGCATTCCTAGGATATATCATCCTGAATCTTTATCTTCAGCCACACACGTTCAGCTATGCGATGATGCCGCAGGGCACATTGGACGTGTGTTACGAATGCAGGTAGGCCAAGCGGTTTCACTTTTTGATGGTAGCAATGTTGAGTATTCTGCTGTCATTACCGAGGTCTCCAAGAAAAATGTCGCGGTTGAGATACAAGATTCCAAACAACACAATGTAGAATCGCCACTGGATATCCACTTAGGGCAAGTGGTCTCTCGCGGTGACAAAATGGAATTCACCATTCAAAAATCGGTGGAGCTTGGTGTTAATACGATCACTCCACTTATTTCTGAGCGTTGTGGCGTGAAACTAGACCAAAAACGTTTCGAGAAAAAACTGCAACAGTGGCAAAAAATCGCTATTGCCGCCTGTGAGCAAAGTGGTCGAAATACCGTGCCCGTCATCCGCCCTATCATGCCTCTAGAGCAGTGGTGCCAAGAAGAATATCAAGGGTTGAAACTCAATCTTCACCCTAGAGCTCCCTACTCTATCAACACCCTTCCTCAGCCAATTACAGAAGTGAAATTATTAATTGGCCCAGAGGGTGGACTTTCTGAGTCAGAAATTGACATGACCACAGAATATAACTTTGAACAAACATTATTAGGCCCGCGCGTTCTTAGAACAGAAACCGCGGCCCTAACAGCCATAACCGCACTCCAAGTTCGCTTTGGCGATCTTGGCTAGGAGAAATAAATGATTAAGATCGGCATAGTGATGGACCCTATTTCGTCCATCAATATTAAAAAAGACTCTAGCTTTGCCATGCTTTTAGAAGCGCAAAAACGTGGTTATGAAATCCACTATATGGAAATGAATGATCTGCATTTAGATCAAGGTGTAGCTGTTGCTGATACTAAAACTCTAAAGGTAGAGAAAAACCCTGACAATTGGTTTGAGTTCCTTTCAGAGCAAACCATCCGCTTATCTGATCTTGACGCTGTGTTAATGCGTAAAGATCCTCCGTTTGATACTGAGTTCATCTACGCAACTTACATTCTTGAGCGCGCAGAAGTTGAAGGCACCTTGATTGTCAACAAGCCACAAAGCCTACGTGATTGTAACGAAAAGCTCTACACAGCATGGTTTGCAGACATGACACCAACCACCATCGTGACTCGCAAAGCAGACAAAATCAAAGCCTTCCACGAGCAACACAGAGATGTAATTCTAAAACCTCTAGATGGTATGGGCGGCGCGTCAATCTTCCGCGTTAAAGAAGGCGATCCTAACGTCTCTGTTATTATCGAAACCTTAACTAATCACGGTCAAAACTACGCTATGGCGCAGGCATTTGTGCCAGATATCAGCAACGGTGACAAGCGCATCTTAATTGTTGACGGTGAGCCAATGCCATACTGCCTAGCTCGTATTCCAGCCAAAGGTGAGACTCGTGGCAACCTAGCGGCTGGCGGCCGTGGCGAAGCTCGTCCTTTAAGTGACACTGATTTTGCAATAGCGAACGCAATCGGTCCTACACTTAAAGAGAAAGGATTAATCTTTGTTGGCTTAGACGTTATTGGCGATAAAGTTACCGAAATCAATGTGACTAGCCCTACTTGTATCGTAGAAATCGAAACCGAATTTGGTATCTCGATTACAGGTAAATTGATGGATGCTATTGAGCGTCGCATCGGCAAATAATCAGTCATGCAGGCATCATTGATAGCCACCTCAATGAGGTGGCTTGTTATAGGAGGGAATGCATGAATCTCACCAATCATTTCTTGGTGGCTATGCCATCGATGCAAGACCCACATTTCAAGCGCTCAGTGATTTATATTTGCGAGCATAATGAACATGGGGCGATGGGGATCATGATTAATGCTCCCATAGATATTACTGTTGGCGGCATGCTAAAGCAGATAGAGCTAAAATCAGCCCATATTCAAGCGGGTGATAGCCTAAAACAACCTGTACACAATGGTGGCCCTGTTTCCGAAGATCGCGGCTTTATTTTGCATCAGGCTAAAGATAAATATCAGTCCAGCTTAGTCATGACCAACGGCATCACTATGACCACCTCAAAAGATATTTTATCGGTATTAGGTACTGAAGAAGAGCCGACTCAATACCTAGTGGCATTGGGGTATTCGGGTTGGGATGCTGGGCAACTGGAAAGCGAGTTAGCGGAGAATTCTTGGTTAACCATTGAAGCAGATCCTGACATCATTTTCAGTACTCCAGTACAAGACCGCTGGGCTAGCGCAGTACAATCTCTGGGCATCGAAGCCTCACAATTATCAACACAAGCAGGACATGCATGAGCAAAACCATAATGGCGTTTGATTATGGCACTAAAAGTATTGGCAGTGCTATCGGACAAGATATCACTGGCACCGCCACCCCACTAAAAGCCTTCAAAGCCAAAGATGGCATCCCAAACTGGGACGACATTGGCACTCAAATACAAGAGTGGAAACCCGACTTAGTTGTGGTGGGCTTACCGACGGATTTGCATGGTAAAGACTTAAAAACCATTACTCCTAGAGCTAAAAAGTTCGCCCAAAGAATACATGGTCGATTTGGCGTGCAAGTCGAGCTGCATGATGAAAGACTCTCCACCACTGAAGCTCGCTCTGATCTGTTTGCTATGGGTGGTTATAAAGCACTAAGCAAAGGCAATGTGGACTGCCAATCTGCCGTTGTGATCTTAGAAAGTTGGTTTGAGAATCAATGGGCTGAGTGATTCACCGCCCCTTTAAGCTCACCCCATATCAATCTTAACGTCATCTAAGGGACTACTACCTTTAGTCCCTTGCTGATTTTTAAGCATTAAACGCAGATCGTTGGCTGAATCTGCACTGCGCAACGCTTCTTCTGCAGTGATCTTGTCTTGCATCACTAAGTTAAACAAAGAGTGATCAAAAGTGCAGATCCCCTCTTGCCTTGTTTTACTCATGTAATTCTTTATTTCAGCAATCTCACCTTGTCGGATAAGATCGGACGATCTTGGCGTAGAAAGCAGTATTTCCAATGCCACATGACGCCCTTTTCCATCTTTGGCTTTTAGCAGTTGCTGGCCAACAATCCCTTTTAAATTAAGCGAAAGATCCAACAAAAAATGCTCTCTTTGATCTTTTGAGACTAAATGTAAAATCCGCTCTAAGGCTTGGTTGGCATTATTTGCGTGCAAGGTTGCCACACACAAGTGCCCCGTTTCCGCAAAAGTCATCGCATAACGCATGGTTTCTGGGGTGCGGATCTCGCCAATCACTATCATATCGGGCGCTTGTCGCAGCGAGTTTTTCAGCGCGATTTCGTAGCTTTCAGTATCTAAACCCACTTCACGCTGAGTGACTATGCTTTGCTGATGCTGATGCACAAATTCAATCGGATCTTCTACCGTTAAAATATGCCCATGTTGATGCTGATTTCTATGCCCCACCATAGCGGCAAGCGTTGTCGACTTACCAGAGCCTGTTGCTCCGACCACCAGCACTAAACCTCGCTTAACCATAGCCAGATCTTTTAAGGTATCGGGTAAGCCAAGATCTTCAAAGGACGGAATTTCTGTCTCAATATGTCGAATAACCGCGCCGGGTAAATCACGCTGAAAAAAGGCGCTGACACGAAAACGCCCCGATTCACTTTCAATGGCAAAATTGGCTTCTCGACAGGCTCGATACTCTTTGCGCCTATCGTTATCCATAATGCTGTCTAAAAATGCCGTTACACCCGATTGATGCAGCTTTTCACCAAACGGTTGCAACTCTCCATCGACCCGAAACATACAAGGTGCATCGACTGTAATGTAAAGATCAGACGCTTTGTGCTGTGTCATTGCACCTAACAACTCTTTCAATTCCATGTTGCTGCCCTCGCCGTTATTTTGCGATTAAAAACCGCCACCAAGACCGACTTGAATCTCAATTTTAGTTTCAACTTCTTCTCTAGTGACCTGATTTTGTTGCATCAATTGATTTGCCGCTTGCTCCATCGTTTTCATGCCGTGTGACGCGCCCGTTTGGATAATGGAATACATCTGCGCCACTTTATCTTCCCGAATTAGATTTCTAATTGCTGGGTTAGCCAACATGATTTCATGACAAGCAATACGACCGCCGCCCACTCTCTTTAATAGCTTCTGCGCAATCACCGCTCGCAGTGATTCAGAAAGCATAGAGCGCACCATGTTTTTATCTCCGGCAGGAAACACATCAATAATTCTATCTATGGTTTTGGCTGCCGAACTGGTGTGCAATGTGCCAAATACCAAGTGCCCTGTTTCAGCGGCCGTTAGCGCTAAACTAATGGTCTCTTGGTCGCGCAACTCTCCCACCAAAATCACATCTGGATCTTCACGCAGTGCTGAGCGGAGCGCCGCTTTGAAGCTGTGCGTATCACGATGTACTTCACGCTGATTGATCAAACACTTATTACTTTGGTGTACAAATTCAATCGGATCTTCAATGGTCAAGATATGTTTATTGTGATGACGATTAATATAGTCCACCATCGCCGCGAGCGTGGTAGATTTACCCGATCCTGTCGGGCCGGTGACCAAGACTAAGCCTTTTTCATAATTGACGATGTTTTCGAAGATAGGCGGGCAATCTAGCTGTTCAAGCGTAGGGATATCTGTAGGGATGGTTCTAAACACCGCTGAAGCGCCGCGACTTTGATTAAAGGCATTAACCCTAAATCGCCCGACGCCTGCAAGCTCGATCGAAAAATCCAACTCTAGATTTGACTCAAACTCACTTCGTTGGGCATCATCCATGATATCAAAAATAAGTTCGTGGACTTCAGTCTCGCTAAACTCTGGCATCTCCAGACGTCGCACATCGCCGTCTATCCTCACCATAGGAGGTAAGCCCGATGAAAGATGTAGATCTGAAGCATTATGCTTTACACTAAAGCGAAGTAATTCGGTGATATCCATAAAATTCCTTGTTAAGTCAAAACTATGCAGACAATCCAATCAAATTTAGAACACATTCATCAGCAAATTAAAGATTCTGAACGTAAGTTTGGGCGTCTAACTGATTCAGTGCAACTTCTTGCAGTAAGTAAAACCAAACCTATTCAAGCGGTGCTGGATGCTTGTCACGCAGGTCAGCGTCAGTTTGGTGAGAATTACGTACAAGAAGGTGTTGAAAAAATTCAATACTTTCAAGAACATCATAACGATTTCGATATAGAATGGCACTTTATTGGGCCAATCCAGTCAAATAAAACACGCCCTATTAGTGAGAGTTTCGACTGGGTTCACTCTATTGATCGACTCAAGATCGCACAACGCCTTAACGATCAGAGACCTAGCGGTCGTGATCCGTTGCAAGTCTTGCTGCAAGTCAACACCAGTGGCGAAGAAAGCAAATCTGGGATCAATGCAGCTGAAGCTCTGGAATTGGCTGCCGCTGTCGATGCGCTACCTAATCTGACGTTACGCGGACTGATGTCTATACCGGCAGCGGTTGCGAGTTATGAAGAACAACTGCAAGCCTTTAATCAACTAAAAGGCTTGTTTGATCAAATTAAATCCCAATATCCTCAGGTAGACACTTTATCTATGGGCATGAGTGGTGACATGGAAGCCGCTATCGAAGCTGGCAGTACAATGGTTCGCATTGGTACCGCTATTTTTGGTGCTCGAGATTATTCGAACAAACAATAGTATTCGAACAAACAAGAAGGAAGACAGGTTTGGCACATTCAGTACGTAATATCGCGTTTATTGGCTCTGGAAATATGGCAAAGTCTATCATTGCAGGTTTGCTTGATAGTGGCTATCCAGCTCAAGCCATTACCGCTACCGCTCCATCAGAGCAAAGCCGTGACAAGGTTAGCCAGCGTTTTTCTATTTCGACTACCGCTGATAATCAACTGGCAGCGACTATGGCAGATGTGATTGTGCTATCAGTCAAACCGCAGATTATGTCTGAAGTGTTGGCAGAGCTTGCCAATGTCGACCTTGAGAACAAACTGTTAATCTCAATTGCGGCGGGAATTACCATTCCTCGCCTACAAACCATGCTAGGTAAAGAAGCCAATTTTGTACGAGTGATGCCAAATACACCTTCTCTACTTGGTCTTGGCATGAGCGGCCTATACGCGCCAGAAACCATCAATCAAGCAGACCAAGATTTTGCTAATGAGCTGATGCAAGCGGTTGGCGAAACTTGCTGGGTTGATAGTGAAGCACAAATTAACTCGATTATTGCGGCAGCTGGTAGCTCTCCTGCGTATTTCTTCCTATTTATGGAAGCAATGCAAAAAGAAGCAATAGCGCAAGGTTTTGATGAACAAACTGCGCGTCAGCTAGTGCAACAATCCGCACTCGGAGCGGCACAAATGGTTGTTGCCAATCCAAATTTAGATTTATCCGTTTTGCGCCAGCAAGTCACTTCCAAAGGCGGTACTACC
Source organism: Vibrio neonatus (assembly GCF_024346975.1). Taxonomy (NCBI): domain Bacteria; kingdom Pseudomonadati; phylum Pseudomonadota; class Gammaproteobacteria; order Vibrionales; family Vibrionaceae; genus Vibrio; species Vibrio neonatus. The sequence goes on from NZ_AP024885.1 coordinate 2,322,419, forward strand.
GCAGAAGCGATTGCGACATTTAACCAACATCAACTCTCTGACACTGTTTCTAAAGCGATGCAAGCTGCGGTTACTCGTGCAGAAGAGATGGAAACTCTTTTTTAACCCATCAAGGATTTGTAATGAATTCAATGCAGTTTTTAGTGACTACCGCTTTTGATCTCTACATCATGATAGTCATTCTTCGAATTTGGTTGCAGGCGGCGCGAGCTGATTTCTACAACCCATTTTCTCAATTTATTGTTAAAGCTACGCAACCGGTATTAAAGCCACTACGTAGCATCATTCCATCTATTGGCAGTGTCGATCTCGCAACATTGACCTTTGCTTATGTACTGTGTGTATTGAAGTTTGTATTGCTGATGCTAATCGCTTCAAATGGCGCAATGGCCTTTAGCCCTGATTTATTAATCATTGGCTTGATGGCATTAGTAAAAGCGGCGGGTAAATTGCTATTTTGGGTATTACTACTACGCGCTATTTTAAGCTGGGTAAGCCAAGGCCGTAGCCCTGTAGAATATGTATTCCACCAGCTAACAGAGCCTTTGCTTGCGCCTATTCGCCGTATTATTCCTGCCATGGGCGGGCTTGATCTGAGCGTATTGGTACTGTTTCTTGGTCTACAATTTGCCAACTACTTAATCGGCGATCTAACGACTAGCCTATTTGGTCCAATTTGGTACGGACTATAATAGTCAACTCTCTCAAAGGGCGATAAATGAAGAAGATATTCGGCGCATTCTTATGTGGCTTACTGTTAGCAAGCTTTGCCGTGCCAAGTTGGGCAGGACAATTTGTACGCATGAAGGATATTGAACTGCACTACTCGGCGTTCAATTCAACATTTATTGCCCCTAAAATTGCTCGTGAGCTAAAGCTCAAAAGAAACCCTTATGTCGCGCTGATCAACATCAGCGCACTGGATCTCTACAGTGTAGGAAAAAAGCCGACTCAAGTTACCCTAACGGGAACGGCGAAGAACCTAATCGGTAATACCCGCACACTAACATTTAAAGAGATCACTCAAGGTGACGCTATCTATTATTTAGCCGAATTACCTATCACCGAAAATGAAACCTTCCGTTTTGAAATCAAAGCCGATGCAGGAACGAAAGGCAGTGGCATTCTTCGTTTTAATCAAACCTTCCATATTCAGGAGTAATCCCTTTGTCTGCAAATAAATTAGTACTAGCGACCGGAAACCAAGGCAAAGTACGCGAAATGGCCACCTTGTTAGCCGAGTTTGGGTTTGAAGTACAAGCGCAAAGTGAATACAAGGTCTCTGAAGTTGCAGAAACTGGCACTACCTTTATTGAAAACGCCATCATCAAAGCCCGTCACGCAGCGCAAGAAACTGGCCTACCAGCTATTGCCGATGACTCAGGTTTAGAAGTCGACTTTCTTAAAGGTGCACCGGGTATTTACTCTGCTCGCTTTGCTGGTGAAGACGCGACAGACCAACAAAACCTCACTAAGCTACTGGCAGAGCTTGATGGTGTACCACAAGCACAGCGCAGTGCACGTTTCCATTGCGTACTGGTATATATGCGCCACCACCTAGATCCAACTCCTATCGTATGTCACGGTGTTTGGCAGGGCGAAATCCTAACCCAAGCACAAGGGGAAAATGGTTTTGGCTACGACCCAGTATTTTACGTACCAGAAGATGACTGCGCCTCAGCGCAACTAACACCTGAACGTAAAAAGCAGCTATCACATCGTGGCAAAGCACTGGCTGAATTATTCCAGAAGCTAAAACACGCTCTATGAGCCAGTTAATACCGCCATCACTGGGACTGTATATCCATATTCCGTGGTGCGTACAAAAATGCCCTTACTGTGACTTTAACTCACACGCTTTAAAGGGAGATATCCCCGAAGATATTTATATCAATGCGCTGCTTGAAGATTTGGATGCAGACCTCGCCAGATATGCAGATTCAATTCAAGAGCGACAGCTCACTTCTATCTTTATTGGCGGCGGCACACCTAGCTTAATCTCGCCGCAAGAGATTGCGCGCTTGTTGCAAGGCGTAGAACAACGCATCGCCTTTAAAGACGGTATAGAAGTCACCATGGAAGCCAACCCCGGCACTATTGAGGCGGCACGTTTTGCTCAATATGTCGAAGCAGGCGTCACCCGCATGTCGATTGGGGTGCAGAGCTTTGAACAACAAAAGCTAGAACGTTTAGGGCGTATTCATGGTCAGGATGAAGCGGTTAATGCTGCTAAGTTAGCTCATCAAATTGGGCTAAATAGCTTTAATTTAGATCTTATGCACGGCCTTCCAGATCAAAGCATAGCGCAAGCTCTGGTTGATTTAGAAAAGGCGATTGACCTTGCTCCTCCGCATCTGTCTTGGTATCAGCTCACCATTGAGCCCAATACCATGTTCTACTACAAAACTCCGACCTTACCGGATGACGATGATTTGTGGGATATCTTTGAACAAGGACATCAGAAGCTCAGCGACGCCGGTTACGTGCAATATGAAATCTCGGGCTACAGCAAACCCGGATATCAATGCCAGCACAATCTCAATTATTGGCGCTTTGGTGACTACTTAGGTATTGGCTGTGGTTCACATGGTAAGGTGAGTTTTAGCGATGGTCGCATCGTGCGCACCACCAAAATAAAACACCCGCGTGGTTATTTAGCCGCTTATCAAAATATGGTGAAACCCTATTTAGATCATGAGCACGAAGTGGCGGAGATTGATCGTCCGTTTGAGTTCTTTATGAATCGCTTTCGCTTGATAGAGGCTTGCCCAAAACAAGACTTTATTGATACTACAGGCTTAGCACTGAGCGCAGTGAAAGAGACGATGGATTGGGCTATTGGTATGGATTATGTCACTGAAACAGAGACTCATTGGCAGATCACCCGTAAAGGAAAGCTGTTCTTAAATGACTTGCTAGAAGCTTTCATGGCTGACGAAGACGCCGACTAACCCACTCCCTAATGCACTATTTTATTTAGCCTCTCTATGCTCAGTATAAGGAGGCTTTTTTATTAAAATATCGAACGGCCAATACGTTCAGATAACAACTCTAAAGCGCGAGTTCCCGCTAGCGAGTTCCCAGAAGCATCCAACTCTGGAGACCAAACTGCGATACTCATCTCACCCGGCACAACCGCAATAATCCCACCGCCAACACCAGATTTACCCGGCATACCAACTCGATAAGCAAACTCTCCTGCGCCATCATACAAACCACACGTCGCCAGCAAGGCATTTAATTGCTTGGTTTGGGTGGCGGTTATGATGCGTTTACCTGATGGAGCCAAACACCCTTTGTTCGCCAAATAACTAAAGGTTTTAGCCAGATCAACACAACTCATTTTTAACGCGCAAGCCGAAAAGTAATTGTGCAATACAGGGTGAACTTCACTATGAAAATTACCAAACGAGCGCATCAAATAAGCGATAGCGGCGTTACGGTCGCCGTGCAGCATTTCTGATGCCGCCACCACTTTGTCATACACAATGCGTTCATCACCAGACAACTGACGGACAAACTCTAACAGGTAATGACGCGGCGCAGATAGACGGCAGTTTAATAGGTCTGATACTACAATCGCCCCAGCATTAATAAATGGATTACGCGGAATACCTTGCTCCATTTCAAGCTGAATCATGGAATTAAAAGCTTGCCCAGAAGGCTCTTTACCTACTCGTTGCCATATCTCTTGCGGATCATACAGTTGCATTGCCAAGGTTAAGCTCAGTGCTTTAGAAATCGACTGAATTGAAAACGGCTCGTCAGCATCTCCAGCTTTAAATACTTCACCTGTGTTGGTGTACACCGCAATGCCCAGTTTTTTATTTGAGACCTCAGCTAACGCAGGAATATAATCCGCCACTTTTCCTTGCCCTATTAACGGAGCAACCTCTGTCAGAATGTCTTGTAATAGTTGAACGGTTGGTTTCATCTTTTACCTTCTTTCATAGACAACAAAGCCAACACTAAGTTGGCTTTCTAATGAAGTAATACCAGTCGTTCTAAATAACTGGTCATTCTAGCTTGTTAAAATGCTCGATAAGGGCGTTAGAACTTTTGATTGTAGAATAACTACTTATCGAAAAATTCTGCCTTGTTCTCGAGCATTTTTCCTGCGCTAGCTCTGATCACTTACTTAGTGTGATTGGTATAAAATTAAGGCTTAACAGCAATAAATATATTTCGATTTATGGATTGGTCCACTCGGTGCAGATAACCGATATAAGGTTCTTGATCTTGCACCTCAAAACCTTGCTTGGCGAACAACTCCGCGAGCTCAGTCCATTTCAAAGTAAATTCATTAAACGACAATACAATTGAACCCTTAGGTTTTAATACGCTCTTCCAAGCCGGTAGCGCCTCTTCTAGAAGCTCTAACGGGCTACGAGCCATCTTTGTATCTTTTGCACTTTTACTGCCGTGCTGAACGCCGTAGGGAAGATCTGACACCATCACATCACAAGAATTCTTTTTGATGATTTGATTTACAATGCGAGTATCCGATGCATACAGCTTCAGTGATTGGCCTTGATCTTTAATAAACGCTTCTTTGGTCACCGCTGCATTCACGACAAAACCATCAGCAATTTTTTTACCGCCAGCACCTGTGCGTTTCTCTTTGGTCACTTTATGCTTATAACGACCATTTTTCATGTACTTAACGATAAATGTTTGGATCTCTTGAACCCATTTAGCGTTAATTTCTACTCCCATCACATCTAGACCTTGAATCAAACCTTCATACAAAGTCGTGCCTTTGCCACACATTGGGTCCATTAAACACTTACGCTGGCTGTCCGTTTTAGCCGCACTAAGACCAAGGTTAACCATCAAGCGAGTAAACTGCTCATTGGTTTTGCCTGTATATCTGAGTATTTGGCTCATGCTTTCAGGAAAAGTATTAAAGGCTTGTGGCTGCAAAGGTTTCAACAAACCGCTATCCATTACTTGGAAGATGGCGTAATAGATAGACGATGAGGACAACCTTTGTAGCTGTGCGTCATCAAGTTGTTGTTCTGTTTCAAATACCAAAGCCGCAGGTAAACCGATATCTTTTTCAGTGACCTCATCAACTGCAATATCCATAGAAGAAAGGATTGCTTTTAGCTCAGAGCAAGCAATCTTTACTGCGGTATCAAAGTAGATTCGATTGTGACCGGGGTTGGCCAAGATAGCGTATTGAAACATCCAAAAACCTTAATTTGAATTATTGAGAATAAAAAAGGAGCTACATTGGTAGCCCCTAGAATAGAGAATCAGTCGCCCCACATATAACGGGACTACATGAGACTAAACTGTGCGCTTGTATTTAATGTCCCAAACGCCGTGACCTAAACGATGACCACGCGCTTCAAACTTAGTTAAAGGACGCTCGTCAGGGCGAGGAACATAATCGCCATCAGTGGCAATGTTAGCAAAACCCGGTGCTTGGTTCATAACTTCAACCATATGCTCAGCGTAGTTTTCCCAGTCAGTTGCCATGTGGAAAACACCAGAATCTAGTTGAAGTTTAGCACGTACCATTTCGGCAAAATCAAGCTGAACGATACGACGCTTATGGTGACGCTTTTTATGCCAAGGGTCTGGGAAGAATAATTGTAGCGTATGCAAGCTACTATCAGGAATCATGTGAGCGAACACTTCTACAGCATCGTGACACATTACGCGCAGGTTAGTCACACCTGCATCACGCGCTAAACCAAGGCAAGCACCCACGCCAGGACGGTGAACTTCAATACCGATGAAGTTTTTCTCTGGAGAGGCTTTTGCCATTTCTACTAGAGAGGTGCCCATACCAAAGCCAATCTCTAATACTACTGGGTTGTTATTGCCAAATACTTGCGCCCAGTCTAATAATTCGTTCTGGTAATCGATGCCCATTGTTGGCCAGCATTCATTCAAAGCTGTTTCCTGACCTTTAGTCAATCGACCTTCTCGACGTACAAAGCTGCGGATCTTTCTCACCAGCTTGCCATCTTCGGTGTATTCGTTAGTCGTTACTTCGCTCATTCTGTTTGTTGCCTGCTCATCGATTAATCAAAGCGGGAATTATCCAAAGAATTCTTCAATACGCAAGTGTATAAACCACTTCAATAGCAAATTATTCCAATTTCCACGCATATTCGCCGTAAGTTGCGTTTATTCCACACAAACTCAGTTTTACTTCCTTACACTATTATGGTGCAATTTCTGATCTTTGATGACTAATTTATGGGCTCTCAGTGACACCATTCGCAAATCAAATACTCAACTGGTATCAAAAATACGGACGCAAATATCTGCCGTGGCAGCATGACAAAACCGCTTACAGAGTTTGGCTCTCTGAAATCATGCTCCAACAAACTCAAGTAGCCACGGTTATTCCCTATTTTGAGCGCTTCATCGAACAGTTTCCGGATGTGACTTCACTTGCCAATGCCCCTATTGATGAAGTGCTGCATCTATGGACTGGCCTTGGTTATTACGCACGTGCGCGCAATTTACATAAGTGTGCACAAATAGTGATCACACAATACCAAGCAGAGTTTCCCCTAGATATTGAACAGCTTAATGCCCTACCCGGCATTGGGCGTTCGACCGCAGGCGCCATTTTATCTTCGGTCTTTAAACTGCCACACGCTATTCTTGATGGAAACGTAAAGCGAGTGCTTGCGCGCAGTTATGCTATCGACGGTTGGCCGGGGAAAAAGGCGGTCGAAAACCAATTGTGGGCAGTGGCGATAGAAAATACCCCACAACAAAGGGTAGATGAATATAACCAAGCTATGATGGATATGGGGGCTATGATTTGTACTCGTAGCAAGCCTAAATGTTCATTGTGTCCAGTATCGGAGCATTGCGTAGCCTATAAGCAACACACGCCAACGGACTACCCTGGTAAAAAACCGAAAAAGGAAAAACCGACCAAGCAAGTGTGGTTTGTAATTCTGCACTATAAAGATGAAGTTTGGCTTGAACAGAGGCCATCGTCTGGAATTTGGGGAGGATTACACTGTTTTCCTGAGCAAAACAGTGCCGATATTGATTATTTTTTACAGACATTTAATTGCCCACAAAGCGATATAGATAATGCTAAAACATTGATTACGTTCAAACATACATTTAGCCATTACCATTTAGACATAACACCTGTTCTAATAAACCTATCGCAACGACCTAGCCTTATAATGGAACAAAGCCAAGGTCTTTGGTATAACTTGTCTCAACCACAGAAACTAGGTCTGGCTGCACCGGTTAAGAACCTGTTAGCAAACCTTAAGTATGATCTAACATAAGGAACACTCATGAGCCGCACAGTATTTTGCGAACATCTAAAAAAAGATGCCGATGGTCTAGATTTTCAACTTTACCCAGGTGAACTAGGTAAACGTATATTTGATGGTATTTCGAAAGAAGCTTGGGCTATGTGGCAAAGCAAACAAACCATGCTAATTAACGAAAAGAAATTAAATATGATGGATCCTGAACATCGCAAACTACTTGAAACAGAAATGGTAAATTTCCTGTTTGAAGGAAAAGAAGTCGTGATCGATGGTTACACACCACCAAGTGAGTAATTCTATAGAGTGGCGCTAGCCACTCTTTTTTTGACCTTTATTTTTAGCTTTTGGATACCAATGAGAAAACTGCTCTATTTCGCCCTTCCTCTCATACTCGCCGGTTGTAGTCGTGAATTTGTCGAAAAAATCTATGACGTAAACTACGAACCAACCAGTCGATTTGCGGCGCACAATCTAGCCCCAATGCCGGGACAATTTGAAAAAGATACCGATGCCCTAGATGCTTTAATGAATAGCTTCACTGGGGATATCGAGAAGAAGTGGGGTAAAGACCAAGTCAAAGTGGCGGGTAAAAGTAACTATGTTAAATACATAGATAACTACGACAGCCGCGCCGATGTTAACTTCTCAACCGGCAAGATCGTCATCGAAACCATTGCCTCTGACGATCCAAAAGCACACTTAAAAACCGCGATTATTACCACGTTGCTGACGCCAGATGATCCTGCGCATGTGGATCTATTCTCTTCATCCAACATTAAATTAAAGGGTGAACCCTTTTTATATCAACAAGTTGTCGACCAAGATAATAAAGCGATTCAATGGAATTGGCGCGCCAACAGATTTGCCGATTACCTGATTGCGCACAAAATGAAGACCAAGAAAGTGGACTTCAAAATAGCGCATTATGTTGAAATCCCTATGGTGTCCAGTCACTCCAATGTTCGTTCGTATAAGTACGCCAGCATAGTGAGAAAAGCCTCTCAGCGTTACGATATTCCTGAAGATCTGATTTATGCCATCATCAAAACAGAGAGTAGCTTTAACCCATATGCGGTAAGTTGGGCTAATGCTTATGGTTTGATGCAAGTGGTTCCGAAAACCGCTGGCGCGGATGTATTTAAGCTAGTGAAGAAAAAATCAGGCATGCCTTCTCCTGAGTATCTGTTCAATCCTGAAAACAACATTGATGTTGGTACGGCCTATTTCCACATATTAAGAACGCGCTACCTTAAAGACGTGAAAAACTTCCTCTCTTTAGAGTATGCCATGATCTCTGCCTACAACGGCGGTACGGGTGGAGTGCTAAATACTTTTGATCGAAATAGCCGTAGCAATGCAATGAGACACATAAATTCGCTAAATCCGAGCCAAGTTTTTTGGGCATTAACCCATAAACATCCGAATGCGGAGTCTCGACGCTACTTAGAGAAAGTGACCAAGTACAAACGGGAATTTAATCAAAGTAAGAGATAATTTGACCAATATGCTCAAATAAAAAGCAAACAACACAGTTTTTGAAAAAAAACCGAAAAACAAGTTGACGGATCCCTTAAAAATACGTTTAATAGCGCTCCGTTGCCCGGATAGCTCAGTCGGTAGAGCAGAGGATTGAAAATCCTCGTGTCGGTGGTTCGATTCCGCCTCCGGGCACCACAATTTGTTGTTGGTGTTCATGTAACGTCAACGAAGCAATAAGAATATAGTGTGCCGACTTAGCTCAGTAGGTAGAGCAACTGACTTGTAATCAGTAGGTCACCAGTTCGACTCCGGTAGTCGGCACCATTCTTTTGCCTCGATAGCTCAGTCGGTAGAGCAGAGGATTGAAAATCCTCGTGTCGGTGGTTCGATTCCGCCTCGAGGCACCATTATTTGGTGCGTAACACGATAAGTGTTGCTCAAATAATTCCCCTTTAGTTCAGTTGGTAGAACGGCGGACTGTTAATCCGTATGTCGCAAGTTCAAGTCTTGCAAGGGGAGCCACATTATAAGCCCTAGTCTTCGGACTGGGGCTTTTTTGTATCTACATGATTCCTCATCACAGCAGCAAAACAATACGTTCTACTCTTACCCCTATTTGCTTGCTCGCTAAAGGCACTTCTAAAACCAAGAATGGCTAATAAACCTAGTGCACAACAATTCAGCAGCGTGAATTTTATCCCCCCTCTATTGTCAGCTAATCAGCAAAGCCAGCCGTTAATTAGTGATTACTCAATTAGATCTCGATACTGAGGGTGAAAAGTCACACATTTAGCCGCATATCTTCAACACAGGGTATGCAAGCACTCTAATAGAGAAAACGTAATGACGAATTAATTGATGAAAAAACCGCTCTTTTATACACAAAACATACACTTCGGACTAGAATTTCGCCAAGTGGAAGATTTTTTGCATTTTTTTGTTGACCTTAAAACCGAAAAACCGTTTAATACCCCCCGTCGCCCGGATAGCTCAGTCGGTAGAGCAGAGGATTGAAAATCCTCGTGTCGGTGGTTCGATTCCGCCTCCGGGCACCACAATTTATTGTTGGTGTTCAAAGAACGTCAATGAAGTAAAAGAATATAGTGTGCCGACTTAGCTCAGTAGGTAGAGCAACTGACTTGTAATCAGTAGGTCACCAGTTCGACTCCGGTAGTCGGCACCATTTATTTAGTTTTAAAAGTAATTCCCCTTTAGTTCAGTTGGTAGAACGGCGGACTGTTAATCCGTATGTCGCAAGTTCAAGTCTTGCAAGGGGAGCCACATTATAGTCAATAGCAAAAGCTGTTGATCAGGCGCCGACTTAGCTCAGTAGGTAGAGCAACTGACTTGTAATCAGTAGGTCACCAGTTCGATTCCGGTAGTCGGCACCATTTATTTAGTTTTAAAAGTAATTCCCCTTTAGTTCAGTTGGTAGAACGGCGGACTGTTAATCCGTATGTCGCAAGTTCAAGTCTTGCAAGGGGAGCCACATTATAAGCCCTAGTCTTCGGACTGGGGCTTTTTTGTATCTGCACGATCTTGTCTCTATCACTATAACTTTCAAGCTATAGCGCTTGTAAACTTATCCTCTTCTCTCATAAGCACATTCCCTTATAAACTCACTCTCTTTCCTGCTCGGGCACTTTTTATCTCAATTCAACATTCAAGTCGTCATACGGCTATCTGCTCTTTTAAGCCGCTAGAATGACATATTAGTATAAAGCGCTAACCTAACCCCTCCCCTCGCTACCTAGCTCACTGCAAGCGCTCAAGACACGATGCTGCCTATATAATGGTATCTATTTATTCTTTCACGCTGTTAATAAGCGTTACAGAGCAAATTTTGCTGGTTTGTATTCCACTCTCCGATAAAGGTTTAGATAAAGGTATCGTTGCGACTCAAAAGCATGCCGTTTCTCCCCAGAAACATGAAGTCCCTATCCAAAAGCATGAATGAGCGAATTACTAGCAAGCACGTAACAATCCATATATGAATACCATCACATCATTTATGTAATTTTATTACAATTTATTTCAATCAGCCTTGGTTGTTCATTATGCAATCAAAAAACAGCCATTATCCGAGCAAGTGTTGCTGTTAATTTGTGTAAAACTTTAAAAAACGAGATCTAGATCACTAATTATTTTATTCAACTAAACTCTAAAACGTTATCTAGATCACCTTTAATTGAGAATCAATATCATCTAAACTACTGTGTAATTTACTGACACGCATTTATTGTGACTCAGATCACCAAGTTAAAAGTTTGATCTGATTCTTTATGTGATTTAAGTCACGCTTTGTGGGCTGGTAATGCGTTTTCAAAATTTTGTGTTAGATTTTTCTCAACGTTAAACAAAACAACAGTGCCATTTGGCTCAAATAATAAACGAGGTCACCTATGCTATCTCCCGAAGCGAAGATTAAAGTTCAAAACTTTGGTCGTTTCCTCTCCAACATGGTTATGCCAAACATTGGCGCATTCATTGCTTGGGGTTTCATTACTGCACTATTCATTCCAACTGGCTGGATTCCTAACGAAACGTTAGCGGCGATGGTTGGTCCTATGATCAAATACCTTCTACCACTATTGATTGGTTACACCGGTGGTAAAATGGTCGGCGGTGAACGCGGAGCAGTTGTAGGTGCTATTACTACAATGGGTGTCATCGTTGGTACTGATATCCCAATGTTTATGGGTGCAATGATTGTTGGTCCACTCGGTGGCTTAGCTATCAAGCGATTTGATGAAGCTGTTCACGGTAAAGTGAAAAGTGGCTTTGAAATGCTAGTGAACAACTTCTCTGCCGGCATCATCGGTATGATTTGTGCGATTCTAGCTTTCTTAGTTGTTGGCCCTGCTGTAAAACTTCTCTCTACTGGCCTTGCTGCTGGTGTAGATATTATGGTGACCGCAGGCCTACTTCCTCTGGCTTCTATTTTCGTAGAACCTGCAAAAATCTTGTTCCTGAATAATGCGATTAACCACGGTATCTTCACACCACTTGGTGTTCAGCAATCAGAAGAACTAGGTCGTTCAATCTTCTTCCTTATTGAAGCAAACCCAGGCCCAGGTCTTGGTCTACTGCTTGCTTACATGGTGTTTGGTAAAGGTAATGCTAAACAATCTGCAGCGGGTGCTTCTATTATCCACTTCTTCGGTGGTATCCACGAAATCTACTTCCCATACGTATTGATGAACCCTCGTCTAGTGCTTGCTGTAATCGCAGGTGGTATGACAGGTGTATTCACTAACGTAATCTTTAGCTCTGGTCTTATTTCTCCAGCATCACCGGGTTCAATCTTTGCTGTTCTTATCATGACACCTAAAGATTCCTTTGTTGGCGTAATCCTATCTGTAGTTGCTGCAGCGGTTGTGTCTTTCCTAGTAGCTTCGCTACTAATGAAAACTCAAGCAAATTCTGATGACAGTGAAGACTCGCTAGAAAAAGCGGCTAACCAAATGAAGGACATGAAAGCGTCTTCTAAAGGTCAAGAAGCGGGTTCTGTAAACATGTCAGCTGTAAAAAGCATCATCGTAGCGTGTGACGCAGGTATGGGTTCAAGCGCAATGGGTGCAGGTTTGCTACGCAAAAAAGTTGAAGCTGCAGGTTTAGATATTTCGGTTATCAACTTGGCAATTAACAACCTTCCACAAGACGTTGATATTGTAGTTACGCACCGAGATCTAACTGACCGTGCTCGCTCAGTGGTAACAAGTGCTCACCACATTTCACTATCTAACTTCCTTGATGGTGGTGTGTACGACAAACTTGTAGAACAACTTGTTGATGCACAAGGCACTGGTTCAGCGCCAGTCACAACTCAAGCACCTAAATCGCAAGGCACTTTGCAATTATCTGAAGACCATATCTTCCTAGGGCTACAAGTTAAAACAAAAGAAGATGTCATTAAATTTGCCGGTGAACAACTAGTTAAACTAGGTCACGTAAGCCCTGAATATATTGATGGCATGTTAGCGCGAGAAGAGTTGGTATCAACCTATCTTGGCGAATCTATTGCGGTACCACACGGTACTATCGAAGCGAAAAAATACGTGCAAAACACGGGTATCGTATTCTGCCAATTCCCTGAAGGTATTCAGTGGGGCGAAGACGAAGATGACGTTGCTAAGATGGTTATTGGTATCGCCGCTCAAGGTGATGAACATATCCAAGTTATTACCGCTATTACGAATTCACTTGATGACGACGAAGCAGTTGAGTTATTGAAGACCACATCTAACTCTCAAGATGTACTTAATATTCTTAACGGAAAGTAATGCTTAAATCGTGCTCCTAAGTAAGTGACGAGGCCAGTTCCCCTAGTTTTCTACTGGCCTCTTTTTTATTTTTAATCTCTATTGTTTAGGTATTGTTATGAAAGCTCTACATTTTGGTGCAGGTAACATTGGTCGTGGTTTTATCGGTAAACTGTTAGCGGATGCAGGTATCGCAGTTACGTTTACAGACGTCAATGAAACCGTGGTAAATGCTCTAATCGAGCGCAATGAATATCCTGTAAAAGTAGTCGGTGTAGACTGTGTCGTTGAAACTGTATCCAACGTCACTGCTGTAAATTCAACTAGCCCTGAAGTACTGGATTGTATTGCAGCCTCAGATATGGTCACCACAGCCGTTGGCCCTACTGTATTAAACATCATCTCTAAAACCATAGCGCAAGGTATTGAACTGCGTTTCTCGCAAGGAAACACAGCGCCACTTAATATCATCGCCTGTGAAAATATGGTGCGCGGTACTAGCCAGCTAAAAACAGCAGTTTACGGCCACCTTAGTGATGAAGTAAAAGCACAAGCCGATCAATTTGTTGGCTTTGTAGATTCAGCGGTCGATCGCATTGTGCCACCAGCAGAAGAAGGTGAAACAGACCCATTAGCGGTAACTGTAGAAACCTTTAGTGAGTGGATTGTTGACCGTACCCAATTCAAAGGTAACGTACCAAATATTCCGGGAATGGAGTGCACTGACAACTTAATGGCTTTTGTTGAGCGTAAACTATTTACTCTAAACACAGGCCACTTAATCACCGCATACTTAGGTGTTTTAGCGGGTCACGAAACCATTAAAGATTCTATCGAAGATGAAGCTATTCGCTCTGAAGTAAAAGCTGCGATGCAAGAAAGTGGAGAAGTTTTAATCCGCCGTTACAGCTTTGACCCACAAGCGCATGCCGCATACATTGAAAAAATTCTAGGTCGCTTTGCTAACCCTTATCTTCGTGACGAAGTTGACCGTGTAGGCCGTCAACCAATTCGAAAATTGAGCCCTCAAGACCGTTTAATTAAGCCATTAAATGGTACTATAGAGTACAACTTGCCCAACGAACATCTACTGAAAGGTATTGCAGCTGCATTCCACTATAAGAATGATGATGATCCACAAGCTGTGGAGCTTCAAGCTATGTTCGCCGAGAAAGGTTTTGCTGAAACACTCGCTCACTACTCTGAGCTAGCTGTTGATGCTGAAGTTGTTAAACTTGCTGAGCAAGCTTATCTAGCCATTAAATGACCTTCGAAATTAGGTGCTTCAAACGAAGCACCTTTTAGGTTTATTTCTCATAGTATAAAGAACTGTATGCCCATAACACCACAAAATGAAACTGAGTTACTCGAAGCCCTTTCTGAAGCAGAAAGTGCCCATGAGTGCTTGTTCACCGCCTACGATGTATTAGACGATACTGTTGATGCATTGCTAAAAAGCATCTTTTTCAAAGATGACTATGCGGTAAAATTTGTGGTGGACCCACTACTGACTAACGACGGCCCACTTGGCGAAATTCAAGTTCGTACCAAGCTATTGCTAGGGTTAGGCAGTATCTCTAAAGAAGTGTATGACGATATCGACATATTCGTCACCCTAAGAGAGTGGGCAAAAATTCAAGGGGATGATGTTAGCTTTACTGAAGTCGATGTTTTATTTGAATTGAATAGAATTAACGCCATTAAAGGCATTACTCCATTAGAGTTTGATGCCACACTCCTCGAAGGTATGAACGGGGCAACATTAGATATGTTTTTAACCCGCCACTTTCAAAGGGTACGCTCCACTTTAGTGTTAGCGGTCACTGATATTGTCGCTCAGCTATGCCAAGAGAATGACCTCACCTCCTAAAACAAAAAAACCACCTTACGGTGGTTTTTTTAGCTTTCTATAATCGGTTTAATTATAGACCTTTAATGTTCTCAGCTTCTAGCTCATTAAAGTATTTAACTGTTTTCACTTTAAGCTCTTGTTGTGCTGGTTCATCAGCAACAATCACAGCTTTATTGTGCAGTTGTAGTGCAGTTACAGTCCACATGTGGTTGATAGAACCTTCTACTGCCATTTGTAGTGCTTGTGCTTTATTGTGACCTAAAGAAAGAATCATCACTTCTTCAGCATCTAGCAAAGTCGCAACACCGATAGTAAGTGCGTACTTAGGTACTTGCGAGATATCGCCATCAAAGAAGCGAGAGTTAGCAATACGAGTATCTTCAGTTAGCGTCTTAATACGTGTACGTGAAGATAGAGATGAACCTGGCTCATTAAATGCGATGTGGCCATCAATGCCTACGCCGCCCATGAACAAGTTGATCTTGCCGTAAGACTTCATTTTAGCTTCGTATGCAGCGCAATGAGCGTCGATATCGTCAGCTAAACCGTCAAGTAGGTTAATGTTTTCTTCTTGTACATCAACGTGGTTAAAGAAGTTGTTGTACATGAAAGAGCGGTAAGATTCTGGGTGATTAGGATCAATACCTACATACTCATCCATGTTAAAAGTCACTACGTGTTTAAAGCTAACGTCACCCGCTTTATACAAATCGATAAGAGCTTTATATGTAGTTAATGGAGTACCACCTGTTGGTAGACCAAGTACAAATGGTCGTTCAGCAGTTGGTTGAAATTTATTGATGCTTTCAACAATATGACGCGCTGCCCACTTACCTACTTTCTCAGCATTGCTTAACGGAATCAGTCTCATAAATCTACCTTTCTAACGATTAGGGTTGAATGTTTTTTTGTAGTGTAAAATAAGTCTGAATATTATCCAATAGAAAATAGAGATTTTTTGACCTAGATCGTACAAAAAATCGCTAATCGGGCAAGATTACCCACTTTTTTCCTCTTCAAAATTGACTTCAAAATGAAAGTTTATGCGATGAATTGCCTTAATAATTCTCGATGAAAATTATCTACTTCGATTCACAAGCTGTAATGCCCTACATGCATTAGCTTACAAATAAACCGTTTCGTTTATGTTTCGATTTATAGACATACAGCTTTCGATGTGAAACAATTAAACAATCGAAACGAAACACAGACACCCATGACCAAGAGAAACTCACAAATTCGACGCAGTGCTATTGCCTCCTTAGTTGAGCAACAAGGAGAAGTGACCGTTGAAGAGCTAGCAAAACGCTTCGATACGTCAGAAGTCACTATTCGTAAAGACCTTGCCTCTTTAGAACAAAGTGGACAACTAGTACGTCGATACGGTGGCGCTGTCTCTATTCCTAGCGAAACTGTAGTTGAAGAACTTAGCCTTCTTGTCTCGGAAGAGAAACGTTCTTTAGCTGCCACGGCAGTATCTCTTGTCCGTGACCACAACCGTATTGTCATTGATAGCGGCAGCACCACTGGCGCTCTGATTTCTATGCTCAATACCAAAAAAGGTTTAGTGGTTATGACTAATTCGTTAACGGCAGCGAATGCGCTGAACGAATTAGAAAGTGAGCCAACCTTACTGATGACTGGCGGCACATGGGATGCCCATTCAGACTCATTTCAAGGTCAAGTAGCAGAAGCAGCTTTAAGATCGTACGACTTTGATCAGCTGTTTGTTGGCGCTGACGGTCTGGATCTTGATCGAGGCACTACTACCTTTAATGAACTGATTGGTTTAAGCCGAGTCATGGCGGAAGTGTCGCGCCAAGTGATCGTGATGATCGAGTCAGACAAAATTGGTCGACGTATCCCCAACCTAGAGCTGGCTTGGGACAACATAGATATTGTCATTACCGATCAAAACCTGTCTGACGAATATAAAGAAATTATCGAATCAAAATCTGTTCGTGTCATACGAGCAGAAAATTAAATTAGTACTTATGGTCTTCCTCTCAATATAAAGAAGACAAATTGGAGAATACAAAATGTGTGGAATTGTTGGTGCAGTAGCACAACGTGATGTGGCTGAAATCCTTGTTGAAGGTTTACGCCGTCTTGAATACCGTGGCTATGACTCTGCCGGTGTTGCAGTAGTGGATAGCGAATCAAACCTAACTCGCGTGCGTCGCTTAGGTAAGGTTCAAGAACTTGCTGATGCAGTAAACGAGCAGCACGTTGCGGGCGGTACAGGCATTGCACACACACGTTGGGCAACTCACGGTGAACCAAGTGAAGCAAATGCTCACCCACACATGTCTGGCGATATTGCAGTTGTACACAACGGCATCATTGAAAACCACGAAGAACTGCGTGAACTATTAACTGGACGTGGTTATGTGTTCACTTCTCAAACAGATACTGAAGTTATCGCTCACCTAGTTGAGTGGGAACTGAGAACTTCGGCTTCATTGATTGAAGCCCTACAAAAAACCGCAAAACAACTTGAAGGTGCATACGGCACAGTAGCGGTTGATCGTAAAGATCCTAGCCGCATCGTAGTTGCTCGCTCTGGTAGCCCAATTGTTATTGGTCTAGGTGTGGGTGAAAACTTCCTAGCCTCTGATCAGCTAGCACTGCTTAACGTAACTCGTCGCTTTATCTACCTTGAAGAGGGTGACATTGCCGAAATCACTCGCCGTGAAGTGTCTATCTTTGATGCGGAAGGCAACGCAGTTGAACGTGAAGAGCACGAATCTAACGCAGAACACGATGCCGGTGACAAAGGTAAATACCGTCACTTCATGCAAAAAGAGATCTTTGAGCAACCTGCTGCGCTTATCAGCACTATGGAAGGTCGTCTATCTGCTGACTCTGTTATCACTAACGCGATTGGCGTAAAAGCAGAAGAAATCCTAAGCAAAGTAGAGCACGTACAAATCATTGCTTGTGGTACTTCATACAACTCAGGTATGGCCGCTCGCTACTGGTTTGAATCTATCGCTGGCGTAAGCTGTGACGTAGAAATTGCTTCTGAGTTCCGCTACCGCAAATTCGTGACTCGCCCTAACAGCTTGCTAGTCACACTTTCTCAATCAGGTGAAACAGCCGATACGCTAGCCGCACTACGCCTAGCTAAAGAGAAAGGCTACATGGCCGCAATGACCATCTGTAACGTGGCAGGTTCATCACTGGTTCGTGAATCAGACTTCGCCTTCATGACCCGCGCGGGAACTGAAATTGGTGTAGCATCAACCAAAGCATTCACAACCCAACTTGCAGCAATGCTAATGATGGTAGTCTCTATTGGTCGCTTGCAAGGTCGCGTAGATCACGCGCAAGAAACAGAAATTGTTAAAGCACTGCACGAGCTACCAACTGCTATTGAAAAAGCGTTAGCCTTCGACAAAGAAATCGAAGCACTAGCCCCTGATTTTGCAGACAAACACCACACCCTATTCCTAGGTCGCGGTGAGTACTACCCAATTGCAATGGAAGCCTCTCTAAAACTGAAAGAGATCTCTTACATTCACGCAGAAGCCTACGCCGCTGGCGAACTAAAACACGGCCCTCTAGCGCTAATTGATGCTGACATGCCTGTAGTCGTAGTTGCACCAAACAACGACCTACTAGAGAAGCTAAAATCTAACGTTGAAGAAGTACGTGCCCGTGGCGGTCTACTGTATGTCTTTGCCGATGAAGAAGCCGGCTTTGAAGGCGACGAAAACATGAAGATCATCAAAATGCCTCACGTCAGTGAGATCATTGCCCCAATCTTCTACACAGTACCAATGCAATTACTGTCGTACCACATTGCATTAATCAAAGGTACTGACGTTGACCAACCACGTAACCTAGCGAAAGCGGTAACGGTTGAGTAAGACTCAATAATTCGCCAACGATTCTGTAAGGGGCTTCTAGCCCCTTTTTTGTGCCTGCGTGTTGTCCTCAATAATCGCCCTATGTAACTAGTGTCGGAAGACAATATAGTTTGTTCGATTCCAATAAAGTCTGATCATTTACAATAAAGTTTGTTATTTTCCTCTGCTAGTTCACTCGGCAGATGTATGTGAACCGACTATAGCAAGCACGTCTTTGCCCCTTTGCGTTTTAAGTTAGTTTTTCTGCACAACATTTTGCTTGGCATTTGACATACTTTGCCTTATGCCAAGACATCCAACTATGTGGCCAAATTTGCTTAGCAGTCTAGCATCACAATTTTTGTGAATTTATACAGCTTATTGGGCTTGAATCCCTTTTGATTATGAGAAATGGCTTGTTTTGTCGAGAGCCCAGTCTCGTTTTGCCGAAAACAAATTTAATAAGTGATTGTTAGTTATAGGATTACCTTTTTTCTTCCTAAGATAACGCACATTGTTAAAAAGTGATAACACGCACGCTCGTTTTTATGTAAAGACAGAATGCGAAATGTGAAGTATATGCGTTAAGTTTCAGTGAGTTATGATAGTTTGAATGAAAGTTAGGCAAGCAGAAAAACGAGCGGGCCTGTTATTAACAATGTTAGGCTTTTAATCGGAATAGTTGATAAAAATGAGTACACAACATAGAGAAACCGTTCAATCTATTATGGGTGAGTTAATCGATACTTTCGATGAATATGTAGTATGTATGTTTTTTGCTACTCAAGGTATTCGAGATCAAGGTGAGAAATTAGCTAAGTCTTCTGTTGCTAGCGATCATCAAACTTGGATAGGCTCTAATGTAAATAGTCAGCCTAAAATGCACGCTAGGATTAAAACAGTTAAATGTATAGAAAAGTGTAAAGAAAAAGGAGGCTTTACGAACGAAGTTAGGAAATCTTTGCTGTGCACAATGTATGCGCTTTGGGATGAAGTATACCGCCATCGTATAGCTGATGTAATTGGTATTGAAGCACAGAAAATTGTTTGTCCCTTAATGGGAGACTTGCGGAAAATAAGGCACTGTATAATTCATCATAAATCAACAGTACCCGAAGTGGGAATCTCTTTTGAGGTGCTCGATTGGAAGCTTCCAGTTGGCAAGCTTGAAATATCCCATGATTATTTTTTAGACTTCAATGATGCGGTGAGAGGAGAGCGTATGAAAATTCATACATTCCGCCTTCAGCCAGAAATGAATGAAGTCTTGAAAAAGATGACTTCAAAAGAGCGTAAGCAGTTTGATGAATTCTATAAGAAACCAGGTAATAAAGAAAATGATATACCTTGGCCTGGTTTATCTAAAGTATTAAAACGAATTGAACAGACTGAACATGAGTAGCGTACCCAAAGCCTAACAAACGACTATGGCGTCAATGATTAGTTTTTGGCTGTGTTTTCATCCCACATGGCGCCATCTCTCAGCATAGAGTTAAGGGTTACAACCATCTTTCGAACACACGCGATTATTGCGACTTTCTTAGGCTTTCCGGCAGCTAAAAGTCGAGCATAAGTTGCTTTGAATACGGGGTTACATTGCATGGCTGACATCATTGCCATATATAACACTGTGCGTACTTGCGCTCGACCGCCTTGGATCACGCGCTTACCCTTGTAACGCCCACTTTCGCGTGTTATTGGAGCGACGCCAATCAGTGATGCCGCTTGTTTATTTGTGATGTAGCCAAGCTCTGGTACGTTACTAATTATTGATGCTGCGGCAATGTTTCCTATTCCTGGGACGCTCTGTAATATTGTATTTTTTGCCTGATACTCTGGGCTATCTTCAATGATCTTAACTAGTCTTTCTTCTAACTTGGTGATTTGATTTTTTATCGTGGTTAGCATCGGTTTGATAGTTGAATGGAGAGAAGCTGGAAGTATCTGTATTCGGTTCTTTTCCATAGTTTGCATAGATAGCAACTGATTTCGGCGAATGACTAAGTCACTCATTAAGCGTATGTTTTTGGGTTTTATGACAGTAAGAGCTGGTTTGATTGCTTCTCCATAGTGAGCGATCAACTCTGCATCTAAACGATCATTTTTGGCTCTGCGGCCAATAGCACCAGCGAATCGTTTTATATGGACAGGGTTTGCTCTAACAATAGGTAGTTGAGCCTCTACACATGCTAAAACAAAAGGCATTTCTAGTCGGCCTGTTGCTTCAATAACTATACGTTCAGGATTATGACTTTTAATCGTTTCGAGTGCTTTCTTGATGCCTTTATCATTGTTCTCTACTGAGAAAAATAGGTCTAATGGCCTGATGTGGATATCTAATTGTGTTTTGCCGGTATCAACTCCAACGTTGATGCTTTGATTGATTTTAATATTCATAATAAGCTAACTCATGCTTGCGTAATACGGGTTCGAGACCCAGTCGACTATTCGAGGTTTATGCTTGGAGTCCTATGTAGCGTTCATGTTTGTTATCGGTCTCTCGATAGAGGAGCCAGCATTTAAACGAACTGCTACATAAAAAGCTTTAGTTGCAGCTAAAGCTAGGGTCTCACATTACCCGATTGGAGTGCTTATTATCCATACAAACAATTTAATAGTGATTCAGCACGCTTGGCATTTTTGGTTTGGGTTTAGTTCAGCGGTTACGGTGGTCTAATTGAGTGTCGTGGTCGCGTGCTTCACACCTTAATTGGGCGTTATGAGTATTTAAAAGTCTACAGTAGTAAAATTTTGAGGCACAAAGATGAATTTTTTATTGATGAATCCATTTTCAACTCCTTACGAAGAGTGGAATGAAAGAAACCCAACGCATGAAGAGATGCTTGAGGCTATTGGTCTGGGACAACCCATGCCTGACTCTATAAAGTTATCGTTAAAAGCAAAGTTGTCAAACCATCGAGATGTAGGCGAGTTTATGTTAAACGAAGTTGCGAATAATCGACTTGGGTTTTATATTGACGACTTTCTAAGGGAATCTTCAGAATTTAAAGCCAATTTGGCAGCTATGCCGACTGAAGACCCTGAACATATTTATGCTTATAAACACCTTTATCCGAGTTGTGATTTAGAGCTTGTATCTGAAGATATTTCTTCATTTGGTGGGCTATTACCTGATGGCCAATTTCTTTTTCATGGAGGTTATTTGCCAATCGGCGTAGGACAGGTGTTTGTAACTGATCGCCCTCTATCTACTAGTTTGTGTCCACAGGTTGCTGTACGAAATGGAGATTGGCATGGTAAGGCATTTGACCGTGGTGAAATTCATCTCGCAGTTATCAGAATGACAAACCCGAGAACAAAGAGTTACGTTTTTGATTTAGATGGTGAGTTAGGAAATGAAAAGGAACTGTTACTTGCTTCAGGCCTTAAGCTGACGCTTGTAGGAAAAACTCTGATTCGTGAAGATTTTCCCACATATAAAACAAATGGGTTGAGCCCACTTGAGAAACCGGTTCCTGCGTATCTGCTTGAATTTGAGGCCGAGTAACATACTTATAACAAACGACTATGGCGTCAATGATTAGTTTTTGGCTGTGTTTTCATCCCACATGGCGCCATCTCTCAGCATAGAGTTAAGGGTTACAACCATCTTTCGAACACACGCGATTATTGCGACTTTCTTAGGCTTTCCGGCAGCTAAAAGTCGAGCATAAGTTGCTTTGAATACGGGGTTACATTGCATGGCTGACATCATTGCCATATATAACACTGTGCGTACTTGCGCTCGACCGCCTTGGATCACGCGCTTACCCTTGTAACGCCCACTTTCGCGTGTTATTGGAGCGACGCCAATCAGTGATGCCGCTTGTTTATTTGTGATGTAGCCAAGCTCTGGTACGTTACTAATTATTGATGCTGCGGCAATGTTTCCTATTCCTGGGACGCTCTGTAATATTGTATTTTTTGCCTGATACTCTGGGCTATCTTCAATGATCTTAACTAGTCTTTCTTCTAACTTGGTGATTTGATTTTTTATCGTGGTTAGCATCGGTTTGATAGTTGAATGGAGAGAAGCTGGAAGTATCTGTATTCGGTTCTTTTCCATAGTTTGCATAGATAGCAACTGATTTCGGCGAATGACTAAGTCACTCATTAAGCGTATGTTTTTGGGTTTTATGACAGTAAGAGCTGGTTTGATTGCTTCTCCATAGTGAGCGATCAACTCTGCATCTAAACGATCATTTTTGGCTCTGCGGCCAATAGCACCAGCGAATCGTTTTATATGGACAGGGTTTGCTCTAACAATAGGTAGTTGAGCCTCTACACATGCTAAAACAAAAGGCATTTCTAGTCGGCCTGTTGCTTCAATAACTATACGTTCAGGATTATGACTTTTAATCGTTTCGAGTGCTTTCTTGATGCCTTTATCATTGTTCTCTACTGAGAAAAATAGGTCTAATGGCCTGATGTGGATATCTAATTGTGTTTTGCCGGTATCAACTCCAACGTTGATGCTTTGATTGATTTTAATATTCATAATAAGCTAACTCATGCTTGCGTAATACGGGTTCGAGACCCAGTCGACTATTCGAGGTTTATGCTTGGAGTCCTATGTAGCGTTCATGTTTGTTATCGGTCTCTCGATAGAGGAGCCAGCATTTAAACGAACTGCTACATAAAAAGCTTTAGTTGCAGCTAAAGCTAGGGTCTCACATTACCCGATTGGAGTGCTTATTATCCATACAAAGCATTTAAGAGTGATTCTGTAGTTGACCCGATCTAGTGGACACCTTCAATTAATATTGGAGGTGGTTATGCCAGCTTATAAATCAGGTAAAAAGACGCAACAATACCCAACAGAATTTAAGGTCACAGCTGTTCGACTTTCTCTTCGAGATGGGGCTACAGTTAAGGGAGTAGCTCAGTCGTTGGATATACATCCTTTCATGTTATCCAGATGGCGCAAGGAGTATCGAGAAGGGATCATCATGGAAGATAAACGAAAGAAAAAACCACACATACCCAAGCAAAAGGTAGAGTCCAATCGACTTGCTGAACTAGAGCGTCAAAACGAACAGCTTAGGTTAGAGAATGATCTGCTAAAAAAGTGGCAACGATTCGTAGCCCAGGAAAATCGACAAAATTCAGGTTCATAAAGAAATACAAATCAGTGTTTCCTATAGTGATGATGTGTCGCCATTTATCGATTTCTAGATCTGGCTATTATGCTTGGCTGGTGCGTTCGCCTAGTAAATATAGTCAGTCTGAATCGGACTTACTCATGGAAATCAAAAAGATATTTGCGAAGAGTCGTGAGACATATGGTAGTCCAAGAGTTCATGCTGAGCTGAGAAGGCATGGCATATCTGTTAGTCGTAAACGTGTTGCGCGATTAATGAAGGAGCATGGGCTCAGAGCAAGAAGCTATCGAATCTATTTGAAGATGGCCAAGTTGCATCGTTTTTATCAATCGATAAAGAATATTAAGAAAGATACGCCTAAGCCAACAGCGGTGAACCAACAGTGGTCTGGCGATTTAACTTATATTCGACAAGGTAATCGTTGGATGTACCTTGCGGTCATTATTGATCTTTACTCACGAAAAGTGGTGGGTTGGTCTCTTGGTAAGCAAAAAAGTACAGCATTGACTATGAGTTCATTAAGGATGGCAGTACGTAACCGTGCTCCGTCTAGTGGTTTATTGTTCCATACAGATAGAGGCTCTGAGTATCGTTCCCATGAGGTGCAAGCGCTTCTTAAAAGAAATGGTATTGTGCCGAGTATGAATCGCCCTGGTCACTGCACAGATAACGCTGAGGTCGAATCATTTTTTCACACGCTTAAAAGCGATATTATTAGAAAGAATACGTTTAAAAGTGAGAAGCAGCTCAGAGATAAACTAGCGGGTTATATCCAGCATTTTTATAACCGTTATAGACTGCATTCTAGTTTAGGATATCGAAGCCCACATGAATATGAAGTTGTGATGGGGTTTTAGAAAATAGGTGTCCATTTTATCGGGTGAAGATCATTCCCAACGCTTGGCATTTATCATTCCATCGTTAGGGTTTGTGTTTACGGCGGTTAGGCTGAGTTTTGTGGTAGCGTTGCTCATACCTTAATGCGACGTTAAGTTGCAATGTTGCACACATATATGGAGTAGTAAAATTGGAAGTATTGAAAGAAGTTGTTTTAGATTGGGCACTTTGGATTAATGGCGCTGCACTCGTACTGATAGCATTAACTAAATTGTTCTCAAATACAAAGTCGAGTTGGGCTGGTGTCGGCTGTATTTTAATATTAATAGCGCTAGGCAATGCTATTTCGTTACTTAGTGTTGGCATCAATCCTAATGAACACATCACTTCGTTATTTGGTTTAGCAGTTTTGGGATCATTAGGAGTTAGATTATTTAGTAATTGGCTCACTGATGGAGCAACTTAACAAGTTGCTCAAACGGACAAAAAACAGTTGTCTTTTGCTCGTTTCTCGCTAAATTTAGCCAACTATTTGTTGCCGCTTAGCAGGCGTTACTTTCCCATACACCAGCTAACTCGTTATATCCTAATTTAGAAATATAACTAACTCACTTTTGTCCAAAACCTTGTTAGAATTGTTCAGACTTTATTGTCACTTCCACAGTCTTTCTGGAGGCAATTACCAATCAAAGTCTGGATCAAAGTCATCGTCGGTATATGTAGCTAAGTCCTTTCTAGGGTCTTCTGCTGGATGATTATTGTAATAGAAGTTATCCAATAAGCTGATGTAACTTTGGCATCCATCTACGGAACCGTCATAGGTACGAGATTCTACATCCAATGAATTTTCAACTGTAATTAACTCTACTTTACAACGAACGTATAACGCCTGCTCAGGCTTTTCCATTCAGCGCTCATCAAAAATAAAATTCCCCACATCTAGTCAGAAACGATCGTCAATTTACTCCAACCGCCTACTTTTCCCTCCCAAACTGACCAATAAAACACCACAAATTCAACCACTAAGCTCCCTACCCCACTATTCACAAAATTTATTTCCCTCCCATACGCACCTAGCCTCCTATCAGAGAAATAAAACTCTGCGCTAATTCACACAAAAGTAGTTTGCTTAAATTTAATTCCTATTTATGAAATCGCGGTTTTTATATTTAAGAAATTAGCACCTAGATCAGTGACTCTGTTCACGCAATTTCGCGTTGTTTGATCTTGCTCTAATAATCCCTTGCACCCATGAAACGCCCCTTCTCATTAGTGCCATTCATTTGATTTTGGTGGAGGCGTAATCTTATTTGCAACGAAACGAGAATCGTCCAAAGAGGCGAAAGTGAGATGAGGCAATGTTATTAAAACCCGTTCTATCACCACTGCAAGCAGCGGCCAAAATTGAAGATGGCATGACCTTGATGGTTGGTGGTTTTATGACAATCGGTTCACCAGAAAAGGTGATTGATGCGATTGTTGAAAGTGGCGTAAAAAACCTAACTGTAATTTGTAATGACGCCGGCCTACCAGGTAAAGGTGTGGGCAAGCTAATTGAAACTGGCCAAGTTAGTAAACTTGTCGCTTCTCACATCGGCTTAAACCGAATTGCTGGAGACAAAATGAACTCTGGTGAGATGGAAGTTGAGTTGGTTCCTCAAGGCACATTGGTTGAGCAGATTCGTGCAGCTGGTGCTGGCCTTGGTGGCGTTCTGACTAAAACTGGTGTTGGTACTCTAGTTCAAGAAGGCAAACGCGTTATTGAAATTGAAGGCGAAGAGTTCCTGCTTGAACTGCCACGCAAAGCTGACGTTTCTCTTCTTAAAGCATCAACCTGTGATGTGTTTGGTAACACGCTCTACAACAAAACGACCAAAAACTTCAATCCAGTAATGGCAACAGCTGCAAGCCTAGTATTTGTAGAGCCTGAAGAAGTGGTTGATGCGGGTAAATACTCCGTGGATGCATTTACTACACCATCTGTACTAATTGACTACATCGTAGGGTAATCGACATGGACAAAAAGCAAATGAGAAACCTAGTCGCACAACGTGTTGCTCAAGAGCTCAATACTGGCGACTTGGTAAACCTGGGAATTGGTATGCCAACTTTAGTTGCTGGCTTTGTTGACCCAGACAAGCACATCGTTTTTCAATCTGAAAATGGCATGGTTGGCATCGCAGGATCGCCAGAAGAAGGCCAAGAAGATTGGGAACTGACTGACGCAGGTGGTTCACCTAAAACCGCTATCGAAGGCGCAGCCTATTTTGATTCTAGCCTTTCGTTCTCCCTTATTCGTGGCGGACATGTAGACGCAACGGTACTCGGTGCGATGGAAGTTGACCGCAACGGTAACTTAGCCAACTACATGATCCCTAAAAAGCTTATCGCTGGTATGGGCGGCGCAATGGACCTAGTAAGTGGTGCAAAGCGCGTAATCATCATGATGGATCACTGCAACAAACACGGTGAAAGCAAAATCTTAGATGAGTGCACATTACCCCTTACCGCAAAAGGTCAAGTAAACCTAATTATTACTGATTTAGCCGTTATAGAAGTAGTGCCAGAAGGCTTACTACTAAAAGAAGTGGCACCTCACAGCAGCATCGAAGAGGTTATCCAAAAAACGGCAACAGAATTAATCATTCCTACAAATGTCGTAACATTCGGAGCATAAAAATGAAAGCAATTAAATTATCTGAAGTGAGTGCATACAACCCGCCAAGCCACCACGGCACGGTATCTTTGAAGCTGCAAGGCGAAGCTGAAACTGGCGTGACTAAGTTTTGGCAAGGACTGTCATATTTCCTACCAAATGGCGGCGCAGATTGGCAGTACGACGAAGGCATGCCAGCGGCTGAATTTGAAAAAACGTATTTCGTAGTTAGCGGTGAGCTAGTGGTTATTGATGGCGATGAAAAAGAATACGTCATTAAAAAAGGTGACTCTATCGCCTTCCTACCAAACGAAGGTCGACGCCTAGAAAACCGCACCAATGAAACTGCTTCGGCACTGGTGACGTTCTCTACTTGTTAAGTCGTTAAATAAAAAATTAAGAATCATCTAAACCAAATTTAATAGGACATAGAAAGATGGCAATGACCTCAACGTGGAGCAACGAATTTGCTCAAAACATTTTTGACCTTAAAGACAAAGTAGCGGTAATTACTGGCGGTAACGGCACTCTTGGCGCAGCTTACGCACAAGCATTTGCATTGCACGGCGCTAAAGTCGTAGTCACTGCACGTAACATGCAAACTCTAGAAGAAACAGTAGCTTCTGTACGTGAAGTTGGCGGTGAGTGTGTAGCAATTACTTCTGATGTAACGAACCCACAAAAAGTTCAAGAATTGGTTGATGAAATCGATACTCGCTTTGGTCGCATCGACATTCTAGTCAATAACGCAGGCATGGCTTTCCGTGCTCCTGCTGAAGAAATGCCAACAGATAAGTTCAACCAAGTAATGAACGTAAACGTAACGGGTACGCTTGTTCCTTGTCAGGTATTTGGACAGTACTTCATGAAGCAAGGCCACGGCAAAATCGTGAACACTTCTTCAGTACGCGGCTTCTGTGGTCACCCAGATGGCTACACAGCATATGCAGCATCAAAAGCAGCAGTAGATAGCCTAACTAAGCAGCTTTCAACTGAATGGTCTCTAAAAGGCGCTAAACAAGGCTTTACCATCAATGTGAACGCGATTGCTCCTACTCTAGTTAAATCTCCACTAACTCAAGAGATTTGTGAAGACCCAGCACGTATCGCTCCGTTCTTGGCTCGTCTTCCAATGGGTCGCGTAGCAGAAACAAACGACATGATTGGCTTGGTTCTATTCCTGTCTGCACCAGCATCTAACTTCATCAACGGCCAAATCATTTATGTTGATGGCGGCTGTACAGCGGGATAAGGAAGCACTATGAAGCATCAAGATATTAAGAACATCACCATCGTAGGTGGCTCGGGCATGATGGGCGTGGGTATCGCGCAAATCTTCGCCTCGGGTGGTCGTAACGTAACTATTAAAACGCGTAACGTGTCTAAGTGTACCGCCGTTGAAGATATGAGCAGCCAGCTTGATATGTTCATCCAAGAAGGCCTACTTGAAGAGCACAGAAAATCAGACATTTTAGACCGTATCAACATTACAGCTGACGCTATTGAAGCGTACGAAAATGCGGATCTAATTTTTGAATCTGTACCTGAAGTAATGGACATCAAACACGCTACGTTCAAAGAGATGGAACAGTACGCACGTCCAGACTGCATCTTCGCTTCTGGCACATCAGTGAAATCTATCACTGAAATTGCCGAAGTGGTTGAGAAGAAAGAGCGCGTGATTGGCATGCACTTCTGGAACCCAGCGGTACTGATTCCTCTAGTAGAAGTTATCCGCACAGAAGACACCGATGAAGAAGTTTTCCAAGCGTCATTCGACTTGCTAGAAGATTGTGGCAAAGCACCGGCTAAATGCATGAAAGACGTTCCTGGTTTCCTAGCAAACCGTCTACAACATGCCCTATGGCGTGAAGCGTTCTACATGCTAGACGAAGGCATTGCTGACCCGAAAACCATCGATGACTGTATTAAAAATTCATTTGGTTTCCGCGTTCCTCAACTTGCACCGTTTGAAAACGCAGACATGGTTTCAACAGAGCTTAGCCTAAACATTCATAAGTACATGTTTGAGCACCTTTACTCTGGTACTGAGCCAAGCAGCAAGCTTAAAGAGTTGGTTGAAGCAGGCAAAAGCGGTTTTGCAACAGGCGAAGGTTTCCAAACATGGACACAAGAGCAAGCAGCAGAATCGAAAACCAATCTATTTAAATATCTGATTGATCAAACCAAGTACCGCCGTAAGCAGCTAGAAGAAGCATAACTCTCGGCATTAAAAATAACGTAAAGGGCTTGTCACAAGCGCAAGCCCATTTAACAAATTTGAAGGTAACTATTATGACATCTATTTTTGAAGGCAAAGTAATCATCGACCTGTCGCACCCAATTGGTTCTCAATCTCCACAGTGGCCTTACTTCCCACAACCTGAGATCACTCGTGCACACGGCCTAGCAAAATCAGGCGTACTAACCCAATTCTTCAAAATGCCAATGCACTGTGGTACTCACGCGGATTCTCCTCGCCACGTAATTGAAACTGAGTTTGACGGCCGTCGTGCTCGTTACACTCACGAAATGGAACTGGACTCTTACTGTGGTAAAGCAGTTTGTCTTGACCTTTCACACCTACCTCAGTGGTCTCTGATCAAAGCAGAAGACATGGATGCAGCAGTAGAAGCTGTTGAAGGCCTAGAGTTTGCTGACCTAAAAGACATGATCGTCATTATCTACACTGGCATGTGCAAACTTTGGGATGACAGCAAGCAGTACTACCACTACGCAACAGGCGTTGGCGCTTCTGTTGGTCACTGGTGTATGAAGCATGACATCAAAGCACTAGGCGTAGACCAACAAGCACTAGACCACCCTCTACACACATCTATCGGTGAAAAATCAGCGGGACGTCTATCAATGAACCTTGAAGGTTACTCTGGTTACCCACTGAAGAAAGAATTCATCGAGAAATTTGGTGAAGCAGAATACGCACACTTTGATCGTGACATGTACAAAGAAATTCACGGCGAAGAAGCTTACAAAGAATTGTACGGCATGGTTGAAGAAAAAGGCCTAAGCAACGGTACATGGGAACCTTGTCACAAGCTGCTACT
This sequence comes from Vibrio neonatus, assembly GCF_024346975.1. Taxonomy (NCBI): domain Bacteria; kingdom Pseudomonadati; phylum Pseudomonadota; class Gammaproteobacteria; order Vibrionales; family Vibrionaceae; genus Vibrio; species Vibrio neonatus. The sequence continues at coordinate 2,352,788 of NZ_AP024885.1, forward strand.
GGGTAACGGTAAAGTAGGTTGGGAAAACGTAGGTGGCCAAGTTGAGAAAGTAAAAGGCCGTCGTTTCGATATCGTTGGTGCTCCACTGAACCTTTACTGTGGTGATGGTTCTATGACTCGCCTAATGGCTGTTATCGACGCAGACAAAGTTGTTGATTGTCCTGACCGTCTATACCCATACGGTGACCACTAATCACCCGTTCATACACTGAACAAAGAAATTGATTAGCTCCAAGCCGGAGCAAACGCTCCGGCTTATTTAAACAAATTATTAAGCACAATAGCTTCCATTGATATCGGTTTTATCCCTACGGATTACCCACATAAATGAATCGATACTAATGGCGTTTTAGCAACACATTATTTTATATCCTTGGTCGGTGAGATACCCGGTCATAAAGAATAATAAACATCGGTGGCAATGATCACTGTGAGAAACAAAAGGATTCCCATGAAAGACGTAGTAATTGTAAGCGCAAAACGTACTGCAATCGGTGCCTACTTAGGTGCTTTCACCAACATCTCTCCTATCGATCTGGGTGTAACAGCGGTCAAAGCTGCTTTAGCCGACGCCAAGGTAAAACCAGAGCAAGTCGATAACCTGATTTTTGGTAACGTATTGTCAGCAGGCCTAGGCCAAAACCCAGCGCGCCAGGTAGCTAAATTTAGTGGTATTCCTGATGAAGCAACGGCAAACGTGGTTTCTATGGTATGTGGTTCAGGTCTAAAAGCGGTAATGGATGCGGTTCTACAAATTCAAACCGGTGAAGCTGAAATCGTTGTCGCAGGCGGCTCTGAATCAATGTCAAACGCAGCCCACATCCTTGGTTCACACCGCACAGGCGTGAAAATGGGACACTCTCAACTCACAGACATCATGCTAAACGATGGCTTGGTTGATGCATTTGGTGGCTTCCATATGGGCATCACCGCAGAAAACCTAGCAAGCAAATACGAGATCTCTCGTGAAGAGCAAGATGCTTACGCAGTTCAATCTCAAAACCGCGCAGAAGCGGCAATTACTGCAGGCAAATTTAAAGATGAAATTGCACCACACACTATCTCTAGTCGTCGCGGTGACACTATCGTCGATACTGATGAATTCCCACGCTTTGGCGCAACTTTAGAGACCATCAGCAAGCCTCGCCCAGCCTTCAAAAAAGACGGCACAGTAACTGCGGCAAACGCATCTGGCCTAAACGATGGCGCAGCTGCCATTGTATTAATGAGCAAAGACAAAGCGCAAGAACTTGGCCTAACACCAATGGTTACTATTCGCTCACAAGGCGCAGCCGGTGTTGATCCTGAAGTTATGGGTTACGCACCTGTACCTGCTTCTGAAAAAGCGCTGCAAAAAGCGGGTATTTCAGTTCGCGATTTAGACCTAGTTGAAGCAAACGAAGCGTTTGCATCTCAAGCACTTTCTGTAGTGAAAGGGTTAGACCTAGACCCAGCAATTACCAACGTCAATGGCGGCGCAATTGCTATCGGTCACCCAATTGGCGCAAGTGGCGCACGTATTTTAGTCACACTGGTTCATGAACTTACTAAACGTAACCAACGTTACGGCCTAGCAACTTTATGTATCGGTGGCGGTCAAGGTGTTGCATTAGTCGTTGAAAATGAAAACGTATAAATAACTTATTTATTAATAACGTTATTTAAAAGTAATTAAGGTCGCCCTGCTTAAATAATATTTGCAGGGCACATAAAACAAATACTGGGGAATTCCCCAATACATTATTAAATATAAGAGGTTCTATTATGTCTCTAGCAAATAAACGTATCCTAACTGTTGCATGTACTGGCGCTTTCCCTAAAAAAGAACAATCAGAATTTGTTCCTTTGACTCCTCGTGAGCAAGCTGACGAAATTATTGCTTGTCATGCTGCTGGTGCTTCAATTGCACACATCCACGTTCGTGATGACGAAACTAACTCATCAATGGACATCGCAAAATTCCGTGAAGTAGTAGGTTATGTTCGCGAAGCTGAGTGTGACATCGTTCTTAACTTAACTACATCAGGCGACCTAAGCGCGACTGACGAAATCCGTATGCTTCCATTCCAAGAGCTACACCCAGAAATCGCAACTTGTGATGCGGGTACTATGAACTGGATGCACTCTGTAATTTTTGAAAACAGCCCTCGCTTCCTAAGCAAGCTATTGGTTGAAATGCCTAAGCACAACGTAACACCAGAAATCGAAATCTTCGATATTGGTATGATTCACAACGTTAAGTTCTACCGCGACCAAATCAACAAAGCAAATGCTAAGCGCGAAGAAGGCACAGAAGAAATTCCAAACCCATTCACAGCACCTCACTTCCAGTTTGTACTAGGTGCAGCAGGTGGTTCTCCAGCTGAAGTACACATTCTTCTACAAATGCTAGATGAAGTACGTCGTTTCTGGGGTCAAAACTTTACTTGGGGTGCACTGGGTATCGGTCGTAACCACCTACCAATGATCAACGCAGTTATCGCTCTTGGCGGTCACCTACGTGTAGGTATGGAAGATAACGTATTGTTCCGTCGTGGTCAGTTGGCAAAATCTAACGTTGAGTTTGTAGAGCGTACTAAGCAAATGCTTGCACTTAATGACCTAGAAATTGCAACTCCAGATGAAACTCGTCAAATTCTTAAACTAAATAAAGCTAACTTCCCTACTTGGAAGTCATACGAATAAAATATAATTATTATAATAATCAAGTAACTACGATTTACCTACCTTTGGAGCCCTTAATGGGCTCCTTTTTTATTTAAACAATTTGTCATACAAATATATATATTCTTACAGGTTAATATAAATTATAGATCGATCACAATATGTCTTTATATTTTTGTTATTTCTATTATATAGATGTAAGTTTATCAAAAATTACTCTGTGCCAATATTATGAATAATACGTCTAACATACTTCCAGCTTCTCATGAACCCGTAGATCCTCAACTTGTGGCTCAAATGATGTTCTTTACCGTTTTAGTTGAAGCCGGCTCGATGACTAAAGCATCGGAGATTATGGACATATCCACTTCTACAGGGTCCCGCTGGCTGGCTGACCTGGAAACAGAGTTGAGTGTGACGCTTTATCGCCGCAACGACAAAGCTAACCGTATCACTGAAGCGGGTGATCACCTTTATCAGAACTTTAAAAACATCAATTCTAAGATTCAGATCCTAAAGAATGAGTTGACCCAGTTCACTAAGGAAAAACGCGGTACAGTGCGCATTTGTAGCAGCCCTGTGTATGCCGAAAATGTCATCCTGCCATTAGTATCTGAGTTTGTTAGGGACAACCCTATGGTGAATATCCAGATGACCATTTCACCGCGTGGTTTAGAGCAGCACAAAGACAATGACTTCATCATTTCTGCCATTGCAGGCTCGGCTATCTCTAAAGAAGGTGACCTCAACTTAGTACGCCGTAGCTTGCTTTCTGAACGCTTTGTCGTGGTAGCATCACCAGAGTTTATTCGACTCAATGCCGAGCCTCTAGTGCCTGAAGACCTTACTGAATTGCGCTGTTTATACTCAAAATCATTAAGCGGAAAGAACAACTGGGTGTTCAAACAAGGCAACGAAGCACGCATTATCACAGTAAATAAAACCATTGAGTTGTCCGACGCTAAAATGATTGCGACTGGCGCTGTAAACGGTGGTGGTGTGGCTTATCTACCCGAATTTTTGGTGAAAAAACACATCCGAAATGGCGACTTAATTGAGCTATTAACCGATTACCAAACCGATGATTGGTTTTTAAATCTTTACTATCCGCCACAGCGTTTTATGACCAGTACAGTAAACGCATTTAAAGAACACTTATTATCAAATCATAGAGAAAAAGTGAAAATATTTGATTAATATCACTATTAAAAATAATACTTAAAACGTATCCCTTTAATGGGAAATTTATTTCTTTCAGTGCAAATTTAATTATTAGTTAGAGTGAGCCTCATCTTATTTTTATATTAAAAAAGCACGTATTATTTATTCAGTTCTTAATAATAAGTCGAAATTAAAATAACGGCCGTTAATTAATTAGACCAACCCTACATATAATATTCGAGGCAAAGATGAGCAATATATTACTCATGGTACTGATATATAATGCAATTGTTATAGGCGGTATCGGTTGGTATTTAAAATGGAAAGAATCTCAAACTAACGAAGTCACCGACATGGCTCTTGGCGGCCGTGACGCGAACATAGCAATGTTCTCTGTGACCCTTGCAATCACCTATCTTGGGTCCGCCCACGTTTATGGTCTCATGGAGATGTCCTTCGTACTTGGTGCGGTCGCTCTATGGTTCTGTTTCGCTCACACCATTCTTATCTGTGTTATCTGTTTAGGTACTGGACGTTGGATTCGCCGTATTGGTTGTGCAACTATTCCTGAGCTGATTGGCCAGTTATACAACAAACAACTTCGTACTTACACAGCTTGTGTTGGCGCAATGGTCGTCTTTGGTCTGGTGACTCTAGAGACGCAAACGCTGGGTATAGGTATCTCTGCAATGTCAGGCTGGTCTCTGGGTTGGTCTGCAGTATTGGGGGCAATAATTGGTACAGCTTATGTAACTATGGGCGGCATCAAGCAAACAATGTGGGTGAACCTAATCAATGCGGTAGTCATGTATGGTTCAATTATCATTGCTGGTATCTACTTAGCCTTTGTTCTACCAAATGGTTGGGAAGGTGTTACGCAGTACTACGTAGCTCACGATCAAGAGTTCAAACTGTCTATCTTAGCAACGCCAGACATTCTGGTAGGCTTCTCGCTAGCGGCTATCTTCTCTGTTGTATTTGCTCAGTCAGTAAACCAACAAGGTATGCAGGCAGCAATGTCAGCTAAAGATGAGAAAGTTATCAAGCGCTCACTATGGATTGCAGCTCCAGTAAACGGTCTATTTGGTGTATTCCCAGTTCTGGTTGGCCTAGCAGCGGCAACGATTCCTGAGTTTGCACAGCTTGGTCCAAAACTTGCGGGTGCGACCCTGATTGTTGAACTGCTACCTACTTGGTTGGTTATTCTTCTGCAAGCGGGTTTCCTAGGTGCTCTACTCTCTACTTTCGCAATGTCAGCACTTGCTCCGGCAACGATTTTTGCAAAAGACATTATCGGTGCCAATGTGGAAGGTGGACTTTCTCCAGAAAAAGAGAAGAAACTCATCCGCAAAGTAATCATGATTATTGGTGCTCTTGCTGCGGCAATGACTCTGTTCTTACAACCTAACGTTATCCTAGCTATCACTTGGTTGTTTGCATGGTTAGTACCTTTCTTCTTCATCATCATCACTGGATTGTTCTGGAAGCGTAACTTGATGGTTGCTCAAACCGTAGTGATGTCTTCGTGGGTTATCAACCTAGTATGGTCATTCACCGATATCAAACATACTTTAGGCTTATCTATGCTAGAGAACGCACATATCGTAGCCATCGTAGCTCTGGTCACCACAGTGGTGGGTAATAGCGTAGTGAAGCACTCACGACCTGCTCTATTTAAAGAACAAAAACTAAATAAAGAGGCGAAAAAAGCCCAAGTTAATTTAAAAGAGGAACGTGTTTAATGAACTTAGCAGCTGAACTATTCCTAACAGCGTTTGGAACAATTATGGGGATTGTGATTGTCTTTTCCGTAATTGCACGATTAATCAGTAACGAAGATAAAGGGGAAGAATAATGGGACTAGATGGATTTACACAAGTTTGGATGGGCGGAATCATCTTCTTTGGTGTGGTGTTCTACTTGTTTGCCATGCGCTACGCTCATCACTGTGAAAGCGATAACAAAAAGAAATAACAAAAGAAAATAATAATAACTACAATCGCTGAACATCTTATTAGCCAGTCATACCCCCGTGTGACTGGTTTTTTTACATCTTGTCTTAATCCACTACTCATACAAATAAATATTTGAACTTCGTCACAAAAAAGGTAATATTGTCGCTTCAAAAGTTAAAACTGAGAATGACGATATGGATCTTGATACAACAATCTGGATGGCAATCCTTTTATGTTTCGCTGGAGCTACTTACAGTTACGCTACATATTTAGGTAGCAAGAACAAAGATTAGTCTTTAGAAACAACTACATATTTTGTAGTGCTATACAGATTTAAAGAATATTGATTGCTGGTGGTTCAGTCTGATAAGCCAGCTTCACACAGCAAAACAAGCGGTACATTCCTCCCTTGAGAATCGCTCTCTTCTCCCCCTCAAATTAGCCACATGCTGCCTACCCGCTTCCACCCCCATTGCATAACCAATATCCAATAATTTTCTCTTACGAGTTAAGCGTTTAACTGGAAAATTCTCTGGCGGAGCAATCACCCGAATCGTCGCATCACTGGGTGGGAAACGAATAAACTGCAAAGCTTGATTGTAGCGTTTAGCTCTAGTGGCGAGCGTTTCAGCCACTTTGGGCGTGTTGCGTAATAAACGTTTCATCAGCCAATAAGAGCTAGACTCTGGCATGTTGTAAGAAAGTGGATGAGAAAGAATGACAGTGATATCTCGAGCACCGCGACGATAAGCTTCTTTTACTGGGATAGAATCTGCCACTGCGCCATCAGTAAAACAGCCACCAGCAAAACAAGGCGGATGTTTATAGGCAATAGGCAGCGCCGTGGTCGCTTCAATGACCCCAGACATATTCTCTTTAGAGACCCTAAAATATTTTGCCTGTCCAGATTCAATGTCGGTGGTAGCGGCGTAAAGAGGTATGGAATTAAACAGAGTATCGAGCTCAATTGGGTATTGCTCCATCGAAGCATCGCTGAGCCATTTCACGTCCGTCAAGTTTCCGCCAACTGCAAAACGAGACACGCTATAAAAATGCTTAGAAGTGGCAAGCTCGGTAATCACTTGATAACTGCGCTGTCTTTTCTTTGCCAGATAGCCCAGTAAGTTAGATGCCCCTGCCGACACGCCAATCGCAAAGTCAAAAGGCTGATGCCCACAATCTAAATAAGCGTCAAGTACACCCGCAGCAAAAATGCCACGCATTGCCCCACCCTCTACAACCAATGCTTTCTTATCCACAATACATTCCCTAAATTTAACTAGGGCTAGGATAAAGGGCTAACGAGAGTAAAAGAATTCAGTAATAATTATTATTTTGATAGGCAGAAGCTATTGAACTGTAGGTTTTGATGGTAGGGCTTAACTCCCAATCAAAACATACAGCCACTTTTTCGCTCACGCTGATCAACTTAACGTTGAGGTAAACACATACGGCAGTTGTTGCTTTTTGGCTAAATACATCGCCCTATCTGTTTTCTCTATTAACGCTGATAATTCATGGTCGTCGTGCGGATAAATACCAATTCCAATACTGACCCCAACCGTGAGTTCAGCATCAACTTTATCTACCGACACAGGCTCTGAGATTAATTGATGTAGCTTGCTTGCAATGCCTTTGGCTTCTTTTTCATAGTTGTTGTGGTCATTGATATTAAACAATATTAGGAATTCATCCCCACCAACTCGAAAACAAATATCGCTACTACGCAACCGCCCCGTCAAACGAGTGGATATCTCAACCAGAAGCTGATCACCAATATCATGCCCATAGGTGTCATTGATTAACTTAAACCCATTTAAGTCTAGATAGGCCACTCCCAGACAACCAGAATCTAGCACTCTTAATGACTGATTAGACAATACACTATCAAGGTGTCGCTTATTAAATAAACCTGTTAGCGCATCAGTATTGGCTTCATCCTTTAGCTCATCTATCAGCTGTTGAACCCTTGAGTAATCCTGCAAGGTTGCGATTCCACACCTCTTACCATTAAACACAATATTCGCTATAGAAATTCTGGCGTTAAACCCATCACCATTGGCATTTCTACAAGGCATAATGCTTCTAGACATCATGGCTCTAGCTTGTGATTGGTTAAGTACAAAGTGACTCACTTTGGCATCGTGATGATTGGTCGCATCCGGTAGCATCAAGTCGTTCGGTTTTAGGGTCAGTAAAACCTCCCTTTCATAACCAAATAACCGAGCACATGACTTATTCGCAAACACAATATTGGAATACTGATCCACAATCAAAATTGCATCCGCCAAAAAATCTAAAAACCGAGAGATTTCATCCGATTGTTCCATTACTACACATCCATGTTCATTAATACGTATTAACAATTTAACTTCATATGTATAACTTTGATTGCATACAAAATCCACATATAAATATTGATTCGCACCAGTTATTAAGTACGATTGGTATAAACTACAAAAGTTCACTATCAGCATTGGATAAAGCCAAATGCTTTTCTGCCTCTTTGGTCATTTTATCTATGCTGTAAGTTGAACCAGACATACTAAAGCGAGACACTTTAAACTTGCCGTTTTCCATAGGAATAGCGATACCCAGTTGCTTGCTTTTTTTAACAGTCGCTTCAATATCATCAAAGTTTTCAAATATCAGCACATTCTGACCGTCAACCCGACCTCCGCAATGCAGCATAGTATTCATCGAACCCGAATCAGAGTTAACAAGTGCCGGATACTTATTCCCATTGGTACACTTGATATCAACCCCAGTGATATACATGCAGTTTTCGGATTCAAAGTAACAGTACTTACCAAACACATGCCCACTCTTGTTTAGAGTCGCCGCATAAAAATACTCAGAGCCATCAGTATCTATCACCCAATCTTTATGGGGTTTCTCAGCAGATAAAGCTGAGCCTGCATAAAACAAACACAGAGTTAGTAAAATTAATTTTTTCATAGCGTTACGACCAAATACTTCAAATTTATAATGGAAACCTTCAATACATACTATATAACGGTATACAGACAAAACCTGACGCTCGATATCAAATCAAGCTGATTTAACAACAATTTTGCTGCAAATTGACTCTTTACAGCAAATCAAAACGACACTTGCCCACATTTGCCCTTAGTGACAAAACTAACATGGCTAAATACGATGCAAAGAAAATAGTTGAAGAGTGTTTTCGCTAGAGAGTAGCACAGAAGATAATGCGAAGAAGTAGAGCTAAACATTTGATTACGCTAGATACAACAAAGCCCCGACTTTCGTCGAGGCTTTATCATTTAAATAATGGTACCGGTGGGCGGACTTGAACCGCCACGCCCGAAGGCAACGGATTTTGAATCCGTCGTGTATACCAATTTCACCACACCGGCACTGCATACCTTGAAGGTATGTGTCGCATTATACGTAACCGAACCCGTCACGCAAGGATAAAAATAGTAATTATGATTCGTTCGCGTATTTTTTAAACATGAAGCGCACTTTTTTACACTGTACTGCTTTGCACGGAGCGGGCAAATGGCTATTCTGAATTTCAAAATACAATTATTAGAATATCAGGAAAATGAACTCACAAAATACCTTACCTAAAGCGGGTTTGATGCGACGTTTAAGTGCTTGGCTTTATGATGCATTTATCATTATCGCGATTGAAATGATGGCCGCTGGGCTTGTTGTCGCCATCTTTGAGGCTCTAGTGGCGGCAGGTATGATGGACTATGGTCAATATATTGATGCTAGTGATTACCTCACTCGTCATCCGCTGTGGAGTGTGTTGTTTACCTTGTACTTAGCGACGGTTTGGATTGGCTTTTTTGTGTTTTTCTGGACAAGAGCTGGGCAGACTATTGGGATGCGAGCTTGGAAACTGCGAGTACAAAATAACGATGGTTCGCTCATCAGTGTCACTCAGGCTTGTATTCGCGTTGCAACTTCGGCGTTTGGTCTAAGTAACCTATCTGTTCCACTGGATAACCAAAAACGTGGTTTCCATGATGTGTGGGCAAAAACCGAAGTCGTGGTACTGCCAAAAGTATAATACCCGCTTAGAGTTACCCTCATTAAAAAAGGAAGGCGCAATGCCTTCCTTTTCTGTTTTAACTTCTGCGCTAGCTTACAACTTACGCCGCAACAAGATAATCGCCACTAACATAAAGGCGATACTTGGCGCGATGGCCCCCCACATAGGTGGCACTTGATACACCACGCTCAGCGGGCCAAAAAACTCCGATGAAATATAAAACGTGAAGCCGGCAATGACCCCAGACAGTATCCTTGCCCCCATAGTAACACTACGCAATGGGCCAAAGACAAACGACAGTGCCAACATCATCATTACAGCGATAGACAATGGCTGAGTGATCTTACGCCAGAAGGCTAAATCATAGCGTGAGGCATCTTGTTCTGAGTCTTTCAGATAGGTGACGTAACTGTATAAGCCGGTTAAAGAGAGCTCCTCGGGCTTAACCGTGACTATCTCAAGCCGCTCTGGCACTAAGGTGGTTTGCCAATTTAAACTGGCTTCTTTCTCTTTACTCACCTGAGTTTCGTTGGTGTAAAGCGTGGTGGTCACTTGGTTAAGTTTCCACGTTTTATCGCCAATATAGTTAGCATCTTTGGCAAACATACTTCTGATCAGCTCTTTATTCTGGTCATACTCCCAGATATTGACCGCCTGAAGCTTGTCGTCATTCACTCGGCCAATATAGATAAAGTCATCACCATCTTTTGCCCAAACGCCTGAGCGAGTGGATACCATATGCCCCCCAGAAATAGAGGCGGTACGAAGGTCTCGTGCCATTTTTTGCGCTTGTGGTGCACCCCATTCGCCCAATAGCATAACCATCAACATCAGTGGCACTGCGGTTTTAAGCACTGACATACCAATATTAACTTTGGAATAGCCCGCCGCTTGCATAACTGTCAGCTCTGAACTGGTTGCTAATGTGCCTAAAGCAATCAAGGCTCCTAGCAACGCAGCCATAGGGAAGAACATTTCGATATCACGAGGCACACTCAGAAGAACAAAATACAGTGCGTGCAACAGATCGTACGTGCCGCGCCCTACTTTTCGTAACTGCTCAACATATTTGATAATGCCAGATAGGCCAACTAGGGTAACTAAACATATGCTAGAGGTCGCAATGATAGTTCTGCCTATGTATAAATCTAGAATCTTAAACACTTAAGAAGCCCTCTTCTGGCGAATCTTATCTTTCCAACGTCGCACTGGCAGACTGTCTATTGAGTTTAAGACAATGCCAACCACGAGCAAACTTATGTTCATTGGCCACATCCCCACAACATCGGAGATTTTACCCTCTTCTATCGCAGATTTCGCGGCACTGATTGCCATAAAGTATGCCAAATAAAACAAGATGGCAGGTCCCATTTTAGCAAAGCGCCCTTGCCTTGGGTTTACCGCAGACAATGGGATAACCACCAAGGTTAATAATGGAATACAGATAATTAAGCTGATGCGCCAATGTAGCTCTGCTTTCGCTTTTGGATCTGGGTTATTAAACAGCTGAATAGTTGGAATTGCCTCAAAGTCTCGACCTTTAGGTTTCACTTCTCGCTGACCGATGAGTGCATCATACTCATCAAAATTGGTCTTCATATAATCCAGCTGAGTCGGAATCCCTTCATAGCGGGTACCGTTATACAGAGTTAAAATCTGACGACCATCAGATAACTCTTTTGCTTCTCCAGAATCTGCAAACGCCACACTTGGACGAATTGAACCTTCACCCACTGTTTGCGCAACAAATACATTGGTTAATTTTTTGTCTTTTAAATCGTCAATAAAGACCACCGCACTGCCGTCTGGCGTGCTTTGGAATTGACCTTTTTGCAATAACTCTACACTAGTCTCTGCGGCCAACTTATCCATTATCTGCGCTTCTTTATCTTGAGACCAAGGCGCAAAGTACAATGAGTTGAATGCAGCAATACCAGAAGTGATAAGTGCAAGGTACAACGCAGCCTGAATCAGAAATTTATTTCCGATCCCAGTTGCATTCATTACTGTAATCTCACTTTCAGCATATAAACGTCCGAAAGTAAGTAAAATACCTATATATAGACTCAGTGGTAGCATCAACAAGCCCATGGCGGGCATGTTTAGACCAACTACAGTCATAATAAGTCTGGCGGGAATGTCGCCATTTGAGGCATCGGCCAACACACTGATAAACCTTTGGCTTAGAAAGATTAAAAACAGTACGAAAAAGATGGCCAGCTGACTCTTGATTGTCTCGCGGATCAAATATCTAACAATAATCACGCTAAAGTCCCTATAAGCTTGGATGCAAAACTTGTATTTTTACAGGAATCGCTATAATTTCTGAATGAACCTTTTATTTTTCAAATTTACTGACTAATCGATAATCAATTAACTTGCTTATACTCATTGAGTAAACATAGCTCTTGACCAAGATTCAACAAGTTAAGCAGGCATTATCTAACATTTATTGTGGTTTGTCTTCACGATGTAGGAGTAGGCATGGAGTTCAGCGTAAAAAGTGGTAGCCCAGAGAAGCAACGCAGTGCTTGTATTGTTGTTGGGGTGTTCGAGCCACGTCGTCTTTCACCAGTTGCAGAGCAACTAGATAAAATCAGTGACGGATACCTAAGCTCCCTACTGCGCAGAGGCGATTTAGAGGGTAAACCAGGGCAGATGTTGTTGTTACATCAAGTACCTGGTGTGCTTTCTGAGCGCGTTTTGCTAGTAGGTTGTGGCAAAGAGCGAGAGCTTGGTGAACGTCAATACAAAGAAATCATCCAAAAGACCATTAGCACGTTAAACGAAACGGGCTCAATGGAAGCGGTCTGTTTCCTAACAGAACTGCATGTAAAAGGTCGCGATACTTATTGGAAAGTGCGTCAAGCTGTAGAAGCAACGAACGACGGTCTGTACACTTTCGACCAATTTAAGAGCAATAAGCCAGAAACACGTCGCCCATTACGCAAGTTAGTGTTCAACGTACCAACGCGTCGTGAACTGAACATTGGCGAACAAGCGATCAATCATGGTTTAGCGGTTGCATCAGGTGTTTCAGCGTCAAAAGACCTAGGCAACATGCCACCGAATGTGGCAAATCCAGCATACCTTGCTTCTCAAGCGCGCCGTTTGGCTGATGACTATGAGAAAGTCACCACTAAAATCATCGGTGAGCAAGAGATGGAAAAACTGGGTATGACTTCATACCTTGCTGTAGGCCGTGGTTCACACAACGAATCCATGATGTCTGTGATTGAATATAAAGGCAATCCAGACGCAAGCGCTAAACCTATTGTGCTTGTTGGTAAAGGCTTAACCTTTGATTCAGGCGGTATTTCACTAAAACCAGGCGATGGCATGGATGAAATGAAATACGACATGTGTGGCGCGGCAAGTGTGTTCGGCACTATGAAAGCCTTGGCACAATTGAATCTGCCAATCAATGTGGTGGGGATTCTGGCTGGCTGTGAAAACATGCCAGGCAGCAATGCTTATCGCCCAGGTGACATTCTAACGACGATGTCAGGACAAACAGTAGAAGTATTAAATACCGATGCTGAAGGTCGCCTAGTTTTGTGTGATGCTCTAACTTACGTTGAGCGTTTTGAACCCGATTGTGTAGTCGATGTGGCAACGCTAACTGGCGCGTGTGTGATTGCACTTGGTCACCATATCAGTGGCGTTCTATCAAATCACAACCCGCTTTCTCATGAGCTAGTAAACGCTTCTGAGCAATCGGGAGATCGCGCTTGGCGTCTACCAATGGCCGATGAGTACCAAGAACAAATCGCCAGCCCATTTGCTGATATGGCAAATATTGGCGGTCGCCCTGCAGGTACTATCACCGCAGGTTGTTTCCTGTCTCGCTTTACCAAAAAGTATAACTGGGCTCACCTAGATATCGCCGGTACAGCATGGAAATCAGGTCAAGCTAAAGGCTCAACAGGCCGCCCTGTTTCACTATTGGTTCAGTTCTTACTTAACCGTAGCGGACAAGAAGCGGTAGAGTCTTAATCGCCTACGGCAATTAACCTAACCTATATTACGCCTCCTTCGGGAGGCGCTTTTATTGAGAAAGAACATGTCTATCGCCACTTTTTATCTCATCGAACCTAACAGCGCTGTAGATTCTAAGCTAGGTTTTCAACAGTACGTTTGCTACCTAATTAGACATTTTACTCGGCAAGGTGCGCGCATTTATCTCAATACCCAAGATAAGCCGCAAGCACAGCAGTGGGATGATGTTTTGTTTCAACTCGATAATGCTGATTTTATCGCACATAATCTTAGTGGCGAAGGGCCAGCTAATGGCACTCAAGTTGAAATAGGAACTGGCACAACTGAACTACATAGAACACGCAATATCGTCATTAATCTGGCGGAAGATGACACAAACTTTGCGGGAATAGTCTCTCAAGTGGTAGACTTCGTCCCTTGTGATGAAAAAGCGAAGCATGTTGCCCGAGAAAGATATAAAATCTATCGTCACGCAGGGTATCAAATGCAAACCGTATCCATTGCAGAACTGAACAAACAAAGCTGAACAAATAACCCAAACTTCATAGCTAAAGCATTTATTAATTTATCGTTAATAAACCCTTAATTTATGCAGTTTGCCATCAACCAATTATCCATGTAAGAGTATTATGGAAAAGACATATAACCCACAATCTATCGAACAAGATCTGTATCAGACTTGGGAAGAAAAAGGCTACTTTAAGCCACACGGTGACACCACGAAAGAATCATATTCCATCATGATCCCGCCGCCGAATGTCACAGGTAGCTTACACATGGGACATGCATTCCAAGATACCATCATGGATACGCTGATCCGTGCTGAACGTATGAAGGGCAAAAACACCCTTTGGCAAGTGGGTACCGACCACGCCGGTATCGCAACCCAAATGGTTGTTGAGCGCAAGATTGCCGCAGAAGAAAACAAAACTAAGCACGATTACGGCCGTGAAGCTTTCATTGATAAAATCTGGGAGTGGAAAGGCGAATCAGGCGGTACTATCACTAAACAGCTTCGTCGTCTTGGCGCATCTGTGGATTGGGATCGTGAGCGCTTTACTATGGATGACGGCCTATCAGCTGCCACTCAAGAAGTGTTTGTACGTTTGTACGAAGAAGACCTTATTTACCGTGGCAAACGCCTAGTAAACTGGGATCCAAAACTGCACACTGCGATTTCTGATCTAGAAGTAGAAAACAAAGATAAAAAAGGCCACATGTGGCACTTCCGCTACCCTCTTGCTGACGGCGTAAAAACCGCTGACGGTAAAGATTACATCGTAGTGGCAACCACTCGTCCAGAAACCATGCTTGGTGATACTGGCGTAGCGGTAAACCCAGAAGATCCTCGTTACAAAGATCTTATCGGTAAAAACATCCTATTGCCTCTCGTTAACCGCTTGATCCCTATCGTAGGTGATGAACACGCGGATATGGAAAAAGGCACAGGTTGTGTGAAAATCACGCCAGCGCATGACTTTAACGATTACGAAGTTGGTAAACGTCATAGCCTACCAATGATCAACATCCTAACCTTCAACGCTGACATTCGTAATGCAGCAGAAGTATTCACGACTAACGGTGAAGAAAGCGATGTATACGCCACTGACCTACCTGAGAAATATCACGGTATGGAACGTTTTGCGGCGCGTAAAGAAATCGTTGCTGATTTTGATGCGCTAGGTCTGCTTGATGAAATCAAAGATCACGACCTAACCGTACCTTACGGTGACCGTGGTGGCGTAGTAATCGAACCTATGCTGACTGACCAATGGTATGTGCGCACAGCACCTCTAGCGGAGCCTGCTGTAAAAGCGGTTGAAGACGGCGAAATTCAATTTGTACCTAAGCAGTACGAAAACATGTACTTTGCTTGGATGCGCGACGTTCAAGATTGGTGTATCTCTCGTCAACTTTGGTGGGGCCATCGCATCCCAGCATGGTATGACAACGACGGCAAAGTGTATGTTGGCCGCAGTGAAGAAGAAGTACGTGAGAAACATAACCTTGCTCCAGTAGTTGTTCTTAACCAAGACAACGACGTATTGGATACTTGGTTCTCTTCTGCTTTATGGACGTTTGGTACACAAGGCTGGCCAGAAGACACAGAAGCACTGAAAACATTCCACCCATCAGAAGTTCTAGTATCTGGTTTTGATATTATCTTCTTCTGGGTTGCTCGTATGATCATGATGACCATGCACTTCGTGAAAGACGAAGACGGCAAACCACAAGTACCATTTAAAACGGTTTACATGACGGGTCTAATCCGTGATGAAAACGGCGATAAAATGTCTAAGTCGAAAGGTAACGTACTTGATCCTATCGATATGATCGATGGTATTGATCTTGAGTCACTAGTGACTAAACGTACTGGCAACATGATGCAGCCGCAACTGGCGAAGAAAATCGAGAAGAACACTCGTAAAACCTTCGAAGATGGTATCGAACCATACGGTACGGACGCATTGCGCTTTACTCTAGCGGCAATGGCATCAACTGGTCGTGACATCAACTGGGACATGAAACGCCTAGAAGGTTACCGCAACTTCTGTAACAAACTATGGAACGCCAGCCGTTACGTACTAATGAACACAGAAGATCAAGATTGCGGTTTTGCCGCTGATGCCGAGCTAGAATACTCACTCGCTGACAAATGGATTGAATCTCAGTTTGAATTAGCCGCTAAAGAGTTTAACGCTCACCTAGACACTTACCGTCTAGATATGGCAGCCAATACTCTGTATGAATTCATCTGGAACCAATTCTGTGACTGGTACTTAGAACTGACTAAACCGGTTCTTTGGAAAGGCAGTGAAGCGCAACAGCGCGCGACTCGTCGTACTCTGATCACTGTTCTTGAGAAGACGCTACGTCTTGCTCACCCTGTGCTTCCATACATCACAGAAACCATCTGGCAGAGCGTGAAACCTCTAGTAGAAGGCGTTGATGGCGAAACCATCATGACTCAGCCTCTACCTCAGTACGACGCAGCAAACTTTAACCAACAAGCTCTTGATGATATCGAGTGGGTTAAAGTGTTCATCACTAGCATTCGTAACCTACGTGCAGAATATGACATCGCCCCTAGCAAGCCATTAGATGTCATGATCAAATCGGCAGACGATAACGATGCCGCTCGTCTAGAAGCGAACAAAGCCGTGCTAATGTCTCTAGCAAAACTTGAGAACATTACCTTGCTAGAAGACGGCGCTGAGACTCCAGCTTGTGCAACCTCACTTGTTGGCAAGTCTGAGCTAATGATTCCAATGGCAGGTCTGATTGACAAAGACGCTGAGCTAAACCGTTTAGCTGGCGAAATCAAGAAAACTGAAGGCGAGATCAAGCGTATCGAAGGCAAGCTAAACAACCAAGGTTTTGTAGCGAAAGCACCAGAAGCCGTGGTTGCCAAAGAGCGTGAAAAGCTAGATGGATACAAAGAAACATTAGCTAAACTTGCAGAGCAAAAAGCAACAATTGCCGCTCTATAATTAGCTGTAAATACTTAGAAGGGTTGACGAAAGTCAGCCCTTTTTTTGTATTTGTTAACCCGATCACACCTTACAAAGACCAACCTAACCTATTGAAAATAAAACAAAAATAAGCACACACCTCACTCTAAGCACCACTATAGATAATACCTATCAAAGCAATAGTGAAAAAGACATTGACCAAATGAGAATAATTATCAATACTGTTTGCATCAAAACAAATTACTTACAACAAACTTTGGTATCGGTCATGAAAAAAACAATGAGCTTTGCAACCCTACACTTCTTTATCGCGTTCAGTGTGGCATACATTATTACAGGTGATGTGATTATCGGTAGCTTGATAGCGATGATTGAACCTAGCGTAAACACTGTGGCATTTTACTTCCACGAAAAAGTATGGAATTCGGTTCCATACCTAAAAGCAAAACAAGCATTTTCTCGCATCAAAACTGCCAGCTTTGCAGTGGTACACTTTAGCGTTGCGTTTACGGTTGTGTACCTAATTTCTGGTGATGCACTTGCCGGTGGTTTGCTAGCACTGATTGAACCATCAATTAACACCTGTGCTTACTACTTCCATGAGCGTGTATGGACAAAGTACTTTGCCAAGCAACCTAGCGCTACTCTAAGCCATGCATAACTAAACCATGCTTAAGCACTGAATTAAGCCAGACACAAAAAAATAAAGCTCGCAATTGCGAGCTTTATTTTATGAAGCAGTATTCAAACAAAGAACAGGACGATTATTCTTCCTCGTCGTCTTCGTCATCAAACGGTAGAGCGTCTTCACCTTCGTAGTAAGTGCCCCAGCCATCGTAAATAATGTCGTATTTTTCAGCAAGATTGATCAACTTTTCAGCCTGCATATCAATCAGCTCAGGATCTAAAGTACAAGTCATAGTTGCATCGCAGCACAATAGCTTGTTGCCTTCTTCATCTTCTGACTCTTCAGCTTCTAGAACCTCAAAACCCATTTTGAAAGCTTCCACAACCGCTTTTTCTAAAGTTTCAAAATTCTCAGCAAAAAGGTGATGTTCAATTTCATACAAAGCATCAGGTTCACTACCGTCTTCAAGCAGAGCGGCGATAATGTCACGCGTCTCTTCTTTCTGAAATTCGATAAGTTCTTCGACTGATAGATACTCTTCCACTTGTGACATGGGTGCGCTCCCGAACAGGTAAAAAATAAAGGATTTATATACGGACGAAATATGGCACGGTTCGACACGAAATACCATATCTAGGCTCAATCTAAAGATAGATTTCTTAAATCAGAGCCTTAGATAAAGCCTGCTACTTGCCCGTTATCCTTATGCTGCCTATAAATGGCAAAATAGCCTGCCAATAGATGCATAAGCAATACCTAAGACGTCATCTCGACAAGACGAAGCCGATTCCCTGCTTGAGCTAATCACCCAAAAATGCGCCATGACAATATTTCAGCTAGGGATAATTGATATATTAAGCAGACATTACCGATCAAACCTCGTGTATCAGTCACCGAATCAAAAGAGACTTAACTCAATAAAAGTGAATTGATATTTGATTTTATAGCATTTATATGCAATAAAATCAGAATAGAATCAAATGAGAGAATCCTTATGGCTTATAATCTAAGAAATAGAAATTTCCTAAAACTTTTGGACTTTAGTCAAAAGGAAATTCAGTTCTTGCTCGACCTTGCCGCCGAACTAAAAAAAGCAAAGTATGCTGGCACAGAGCAAAAGCGTTTACTGGGAAAAAACATTGCGCTGATCTTTGAAAAATCATCAACAAGAACACGTTGCGCATTTGAAGTGGCGGCTTTTGACCAAGGCGCACAAGTATCATACTTAGGCCCATCAGGCTCTCAGATTGGTAATAAAGAGTCCATGAAAGACACAGCCAGAGTGCTAGGACGCATGTACGATGGCATCGAGTATCGCGGCTTTGGTCAGTCGATTGTCGAAGAGCTAGGCGAGCATGCTGGCGTACCGGTTTGGAATGGTCTAACTGATGAATTCCACCCGACTCAAATACTGGCTGACTTCCTGACCATGCAAGAGCATGCGCGAGGCAAGCAACTGCATCAAATCAGCTTTGCCTACCTTGGCGATGCTCGTAACAACATGGGTAATTCTCTGCTGGTTGGCGCGGCTAAAATGGGCATGGATATTCGATTGGTCGCCCCTAAAGCATACTGGCCAGAAGAAGAGTTGGTCGCGCAATGTCAGCAAATTGCACAAGCAACGGGTGCTAGCATCACTCTTACCGAAGATGTTGCAGCTGGCGTTAAAGGTTGTGACTTCTTGTACACCGATGTTTGGGTTTCTATGGGAGAGCCAGCAGAAGCATGGGAAGAGCGCATTGCCATCATGAAGCCTTACCAAGTGAATATGGCAACCATCAAAGCTACCGACAATCCACATGTGAAATTCATGCACTGCCTACCGGCTTTTCATGATGACCAAACCACTGTGGGTAAAGAGATTGCCGAAAAATACGGTATGCAAGGTTTAGAAGTGACTGACGAAGTTTTTGAGTCAGACTACTCGATTGTTTTTGATGAAGCAGAAAACCGCATGCACACTATTAAGGCTGTAATGGTCGCAACTTTAGGTCACTAATTCTACTCCTGAGACTTGCGATAACATCAGCAGTGAGTATAATCCCACACGATAAATAGGAGGATTGTATGCTGCACCGTGGCAATCGAAACATGACGACAAAACACAGCCAACGCCGTGTTCAACTCCTATTCATTTAGAATTCTATAGCCTCCCTTTTTTAGGGGGGCTTTTTTGTATGTACGACCAGGGGAAGAAACCATGCAAAACACGCTTTTCAAAAAGCACATCATCTCCATTCCTGAGCTAAACCGTGAAGAGCTTGAACTGATTGTTCAGACGGCAGGAAGATTAAAATCAGACCCTATGCCGACACTGCTACAGAATAAGGTGATTGCGAGTTGCTTTTTTGAGCCATCAACCCGAACACGTCTCTCTTTTGAAACCGCAATTCAACGCATTGGCGGTAGTGTGATTGGTTTTGATAATGCAGGTAATACATCCCTAGCGAAAAAAGGGGAAACATTGGCCGACTCAGTACAGGTTATCTCAACCTATATTGATGCCTTTGTTATGCGCCATCCACAAGAAGGCGCTGCGCGACTTGCGTCTGAGTTTTCTAATGGTGTGCCAGTGATTAATGCGGGTGACGGTTCAAACCAACACCCAACACAAACCTTGCTTGATTTATTCTCTATTTACGAAACTCAAGGTCGTTTAGACAACATCAACATCGCATTTGTGGGTGACCTTAAATACGGTCGTACCGTGCACTCACTAACGCAAGCATTGGCTAAATTTAACAATGTGCGCTTCTATTTCATCGCCCCTGAAGCGCTTGCGATGCCAGATTACATCTGCGAAGAGTTAGATGATGCAGGTATCCAATACAGCTTACATACGGATATGGAAAGCGTGATTCCTGAGCTGGATATTTTGTACATGACTCGCGTACAAAAAGAGCGTTTCGATGATTCAGAATATGCACACATTAAATCAGCATACATCCTAACCGCGTCACTGCTTACCAATGCTCGTGAAAATCTAAAAGTGCTGCACCCATTGCCGCGTGTTGATGAAATCACGGTAGATGTCGATAAAACGCCGCATGCCTACTATTTCTCTCAAGCAGAAAATGGCGTCTACGCTCGTGAAGCCTTATTGGCTCTTGTCCTAAACCAAACCCTGTAATAGAGGAGATTTAACCATGACTAAACCCACTCAATTACAAGTTGAAGCGATCAAAGACGGCACTGTAATCGACCATATTCCTGCGCACGTTGGCACTAAAGTGTTAAAGCTGTTCGCTATGCATAAGTCAAATGAACGTGTCACTATCGGTCTTAACCTGCCTTCATCAGCGTTAGGCGCAAAAGATATTCTAAAAATTGAAAATGTGTTCATTAACGAAGAGCAAGCCAGCAAGTTAGCCCTGTATGCACCTTGCGCGACCGTGAACCGAATTGAAGATTACCGCGTAGTGAAAAAGCTAGAGCTTGAACTACCGAAGGCGGTTAAAGGTGTATTTGCGTGTCCTAACAGCAACTGCATTACTCACGGTGAACCGGTAGAAAGCCACTTTAGCGTCATCGAAAAGAAAGACCGTATTCGCTTAAAATGTAAATACTGTGAAAAAGTGTATTCACGTGAAGTGGTCACTGAGTTATAAATAGACTTTATACAACTAAATTAAGATGGAATTGGAATAACAATGACTAAAGTTCTTCATACTGAAAATGCGCCTGCGGCAATCGGCCCATACGTACAAGGTGTTGATCTAGGCGGCATGGTAATGACTTCTGGACAGATCCCTGTCAACCCAGAAACAGGCGAAGTGCCATCTGACATTGCTGAGCAAGCGAAGCAATCTCTAGCCAACGTAAAAGCGGTTGTAGAATCTTCAGGCTTGAGCGTTACTGATATTGTTAAAATGACGGTATTCGTAAAAGATCTTAACGATTTCGCGACGGTTAACGAAGCGTACGGTAAATTCTTTGATGAGCACAACGTAGCAAACTACCCTGCTCGTTCATGTGTTGAAGTAGCGCGTCTTCCAAAAGATGTTGGCATTGAAATCGAAGCTATCGCAGTTCGTAAATAGTCTCTAATCGCTACAAAAGACAAGCTGTTTAAATAAAGAAGGGAGCCAACTAGGCTCCCTTTTGTTATCCATTCTCACCGGTATAAAACAAGGCAAGTTAGTCAGGCAAAAGAATTACTCTTTACCGCCTTTAATCGCTTCGATAATTTCTGTTGTTGAGCAACCATTTTCAAAGTTAAGCACTTCGACTCGGCCACCAGCGGCAATCACTTCTTCTCCGCCTGCAATTTCTTCCGGCTTGTAATCACCACCTTTAACCAGCAAATCAGGCAATACTTCAGAGATTAATCTTTGTGGAGTATCTTCAGAGAATGGAACCACCCAATCTACCGCGCCTAAGCCCGCTAAAACCGCCATACGGCGATCCGTTGGGTTAACTGGTCTTGCAGGGCCTTTTAAACGTTTAACCGAGTCATCGGTATTTACCGCAACAATTAAACGATCGCCAAGACCTGCCGCATGGTTAAGATAAGACACATGCCCTGCATGTAAAATATCAAAACAACCGTTGGTCATTACTACGCGCTCACCTTTCGCTTGTAGCTTTTTCACAGCCGCAATCAGTGCTTGCTCTCCAATCACACCAAAATCAGTGTCTTGTGAACCGTGCATTGCTTCGGCAAGCTCAATAGTCGATAGCGTTGAAGTACCTAGTTTACCGACAACAACGCCAGCGGCTGCATTGGCAAGAGCACACGCTTCATCTAACGGTTTACCCGCTGCAACGGACGCCGCCAATACCGAAATTACCGTATCACCGGCACCAGTCACGTCATACACTTCTTGCGCTTGAGTTGGCAAATGGAACGGGTCTAATCCACGACGCAGTAGCGTCATGCCATTTTCACTACGTGTGACCAGCAGAGCTTCAAGATCGAACTTTTCAATCAGTTCTAAGCCTTTTTCAGCCAGTTGTTGGTCATCTTTAATCGGACCAACCACACACTCAAACTCAGACATATTTGGCGTTAACAACGTTGCGCCGCGGTAACGTTCAAAGTCAGCGCCTTTAGGATCAACAAAAACCGGCACACCAGCTTTTCTGGCTTTTTCGATCATGGCTTTAGAGTGCTCTAACGCCCCTTTGGCATAATCAGACAAGATAATGGCTTTGCTGTTTTGCAAAGAGTTATCGAGACGTGAAAGCACTTTTTCAGAATCGATATTCTCAAATTTATCTTCAAAATCTAGACGGATAAGTTGCTGACCTCGGCTCATCACACGTAATTTGGTGATGGTTGGATAGTCAGGCAGAGAAATAAAATCACACTGTACGTTCAATGCGCTTAACTTTTCAGTCAGCATACGTGCAGGCTCATCTTCCCCAGTTAAACCGATCAAATGCGAAGCGCCTCCTAGAGCTGCAATATTCATTGCAACGTTGGCTGCGCCCCCTGGACGCTCTTCGTTATTTTCAACCTTAACGACCGGCACTGGTGCTTCAGGGGAGATTCGACCTGTAGGACCGTACCAATAACGGTCTAGCATCACATCACCGACAATAAGGACATCTGCCTCGCTATAATCAGGCAAGATTGGTTTCATAACGACTCCACATAATAATTTTTGCTTTTAATTTTCACTGTCAATTCTAGCATAGCTAAAGATATATCAAAGTAATGCTAAGCGTTTGAGCAATTTAACATTGTTCGTTACTCACTTGCCCATCTATCATCCACTGACACCACATTTCACTGACAAATTTACGTTGCTCAACGAACTTATCTTGCGCCACATTGGCGTCTAAATTGAGTAAGTTTCGTCTATGGATTTCATTTCGCATCGCGGTGTACGCTTCGGCTAATGCTTTAGCTTGCTCAGCTGAAAGTAAATCCACTTCCACAAGGCTGTCGAGGATACGGACATTATCAGACCATTTTGTCAGGCTAGTGTATTGATGCGCATAGTTAAGCACCCAATATTGAGTCAAAAACTCAATGTCAGTGATGCCACCAGGATCTTGCTTGAGCATAAATCGATCTTTCTTTTTCCCGCCTAAGTGATCGCGCATTTTCTCGCGCATTTTAACCACTTCACTGCACAGCGGTTGCTGTTCGCGAGCAAGACACAACACTTTGTTTCTCACCTTAGCAAAGGCATCCACCAGCAGAGCATCTCCGTATATAGGGCGAGCACGTACTAGCGCTTGATGCTCCCAAGTCCATGCTTCTGTCAGTTGATATTCTTCATAAGAATCAATCGGGCTCACCATTAACCCTGAGGCGCCAGAAGGTCTTAAGCGTGTATCAATTTCGTAAAGGATGCCTGAGGCGGTGCGAGTAGAGAATAAATGGGTAATTCTCTGCGCCAGACGCAGATAAAACTGTCGACCATCAATGGATTTCTCACCATCGGTATAGGCTGATATAGGACAATCATGCACAAACACAATATCCAGATCTGAGTTATAACCTAGCTCCCAACCACCGACTTTGCCGTAACCTAATACCGCAAAGCCACGACCTTCTCTGCCTTCTAAATGGTTTGGTTCACCATATTTTGCCGCCATTTGACGCCATGCTTGGTTGATGACTTGCTCAACAATAGCTTCGGCTAAATAAGTTAAGTGGTCACTCACTTGCATTACAGGCAGTACACCTGCGATATCAGCAGCGGCAATACGCAAGATGCAGGTTTGCTTAAACTGACGCAGAGCTTCCATTTGTTGCTCCATATCCTCTTCTGGGATACGTGCCAGATAATCTCGTAATTCAGATTTGTAACTGCTTAGCTCAACCGGTTTATATAACTGCTGCGGATCAAGCAGTTCATCGAGCAAGATAGGGTAACGACCTAATAGCTCAGTGATCATAGGGCTGGCTGTACACAACCTTACCAGTTGCTCTAATGCAGCAGGGTGCTCATCGAGCAGTTCGAGATAAGTAGTACGAGTGACAATTTTTGCCAGTACCGTCAGCACTCGCTCTAAGCCAAACTCACCTTCAGGATGAGATAATACGGTGTACAGCAACTTAGGCATTAAGTGCCTAATCACCTCTCGACCTCGTGGGCCTAACGTTTTCTTAGCCAGCTCCGATTTAAAGTGACACAAGCTATTGGAAAGTTCAGAAAGCTCCTTCTCTTTCACATCTAGAGACAGCTCATGCAAAATTGTCAGCACTTGCTCGGGATCTTTTGCCAAGCTCCACAATTCCATATACACCGCATCTATGCTGTGGCCATGCTCTTCTTCATCACCAATTAACTCTTCAAAGACACTGTGTACATTCGCCATATGCTGACTTAATTGAGCTTGTAGCTCTGGATACTGCTCAAAGCCCATCACCACAGCCAGTTTGTGCTGATTGTCTTCATCATCTGGCAAGGTTTGGGTTTGCTTATCTTCCATTGCTTGCAGCAGGTTTTCTAGGCGACGTAAGAAGCGATAAGCCTCCATCATGCCGTCAACATCAGCCGGCTCTAATAGCTGTTGCTGTTTAATGGCTTGTAAGGTTTCCAGTAAACCTCGGCCACGCAGGCTTGGCTCACGCCCGCCACGAATCAATTGGAAAACTTGCGCGATAAACTCAATCTCACGAATACCACCGGGGCCCAACTTAATATTATTGGTCAGTCCTCGACGGCGCACTTCACTGCGGATCATGGCTTTCATACGGCGCAATGATTGAATAGCACTAAAGTCGATGTAACGGCGAAATACAAATGGGCGCAACATCTGGCGAAGCTCTTGGTATTGAGGGTACATTTCTCGTCCCATCACCCGAGCTTTGACCATCGCATAACGTTCCCAATCACGCCCTTGCTCTTGGTAATAATCTTCCAGTGCGGCAAAGCTCATCACCAGTGGACCACTTTCGCCAAACGGACGTAAACGCATGTCGACTCGATAGCAAAAACCATCCAGCGTATTTTGATCCAATGATTTAATTAAACGCTGACCCAAGCGGGTAAAAAATTGCGCATTGGCAATCGGACGTCTTGCGCCTTCAGTCTCGCCGTTTTCTGGATAGGTAAAGATAAGGTCGATATCGGAAGAGAAATTTAATTCGCCACCGCCCAGTTTACCCATACCAATCACTAGCATTGGCTGATCGGCGCCATCTGAACCTTTCGGTGTGCCCCACAATTTACTGCAGTCCGCATAGTGCCATGCGTAGCTTTCAAAGATCATCGCTTCAGCCAGCATAGAAACGTGCGCAAGGCTTTGCTCTACCGACCAACTCGCCACAATATCTCGCCATGCAATAGTGATGATTTCGTGGTTACGAAAGTCTCTTAGTACCTTCATGACCTTAGTCTCATCTTGGCAAGTCGCTAATAACGCATGCAAGTCTGTTCGATAGTTGCAGCAACGCTGCTCGCTTTGCAACATATCAGGAAGCTTCAATAACAAGGCTTCATCACAAAGCAGTCGATTAAAAATAAACGAGCTGAAATTGACCACTCGATTTAACTCATCGAGATGTTGCTGTGACCATTGATCTGTAATAAAAGGAAACTTGCTAATAAGTTGCTCAGTTCGAGCGACTGTGGCTTGTTCTGAATTAGGATGCATAAAAGTCCATTCTTGCGTTCAGGATATGAGGGGCATGTATAGAGCATAAAAAAGCGCTCACCCAAGGGCAAGCGCTCAATCTCTGAAATAAGACGTGCAATGATAGATACTCTATCTGCTAGCCTTTCCAGTAAGGTCTTGCTTCCATACACATAGCTCTGGTTTGTTCCATGGCATATAAAATAGAAGCTTGCTGGCGCTCTAACCAACGTTGCAGTTGATCTTGCTCTTCTCCTTGCAATTGATCAACCAATTGCAACACAGGATCAAGCATCAACAGATCGTCAATCCCTTGTGCTAAATCAGCCCACGGCAAACGAAACGCTTGGCGAGACTCTTGATCAAACAACGCAGCAAAACAGATCCCAGAAAATAGGCACCGTTTCAGGTGGTAATGCTCTTCTATATAGTCTTTCGATGTCAGGGTTTGCTCAATAGGGAATGCACTGACCATTTCCGCCCAAGTGCGATCCAGTTGGTCTTGGGCAAACGACACCAAGTTTCCAGACATTTTCTTACGCGCTTTGGCATCTAAGAAAGGCTGCCATCCTTTCGTCAGTACCCAACGACTAAGATCGAGAATAACACCGGTATATCGAGCAGACTCTAGTAGTTGTAACACTTCTTCTTCTGTCGATAATTCAGCGCGTACTCTTTTTAGCTGTTTAACTAGCGTCTTTTGCGTATCAAGCTTGCGCAGTGCATGCCCTTTGTCTTCGGTAAGATCGTCAAGGTAGTCGGCGGCTTGCACCCAAATCAGTTCTTGCTCTAGCCATTTTAATTCTTGTCGTAGAATAGCACTGGCGCGGCGCGGGACAATTCCGCCAAATACCGCTAAGGTTTGTCTTACAAAACTCAGCGAATAGCAGATCTCGTTTAAGCAGTCCATTGAAGGGGATTCAACGTAGGCTTGCTCATGATAAAGCCAATGAGACAATGCATGCTCCAATGACTTAATAAAGCACTCTTCTACGCTATCTTGCAAAGCAACATCCACCAAACCCAGCGGTTTGGCTTTGCTACCGGTAAAGCCTTGTGCAAGTCGGTAGCCTCTAGCGGCTTTACTTAAATTGCCAAGACGCATGCCTCCGTCTTCACATAATTGCCTTGCTAAGGTAAATAAAGCATCTGTTTGACCAGACTTTAGTTCCAACTCAACTTCGCAAATAGTAGAACGCTTCTCTCCAGCAAGCACTTCACCCTGATCAAATGCCACTTCTACTTGGCTACCGTCAGGCATACCCACCAGCCAAAGCTCGCGAGTAAAGTTAGTAGCAAATAAAGGTTGCAGTTGTGATGCTAACTCTTCGACTGTGCGCCCTTCTGGCCAAATGCTCTCAGGGTGCAAGCTAAGATCAGGATCATTACTGGTATGCTCTGCATTATATTCTGGGCGTTGGTGTAAACCGGCCACAACTCGGCCTGAGGTTTTTACCGTTTGCACATAGACATCATCAAAGCGACGAATGCGCATGCCTATATCGTGCTCTCGTAGCCAGTTGTCTGGGGTATCAAAATAAATGTTTCCCAGCTCACGACTGTTGTGTTGAAGAATTTTGTTGTGTGGGATTTTCTCTTTCAAAACTTCAGAGAATTGTGGTGAAACAAAAAATTTCAGCTCTATTTCAGTTTCCATAAATCACTCATAATCGACCGTCTTTAGCAGATTAAATCGAATTTTGTTTATCAGCAAGTGACATTCAGCTGATCTAAATCACAA
This sequence comes from Vibrio neonatus, assembly GCF_024346975.1. Classification (NCBI taxonomy): domain Bacteria; kingdom Pseudomonadati; phylum Pseudomonadota; class Gammaproteobacteria; order Vibrionales; family Vibrionaceae; genus Vibrio; species Vibrio neonatus. The sequence continues at coordinate 2,380,971 of NZ_AP024885.1, forward strand.
AAAAAATGCCTTTTGTGCAATTTTAAATCACATAAACCCTTTTAATACTAAAAAAACCTATTATAGTTACACCCCAGCATGACAATCACATGACAATACAAATATGCCAGTAAATACCATCATTGGTTTATTCGCAAAATCGCCAATAAAACCGTTGCAGCAGCACGGAGCAAAAGTCCAAGAGTGTGCATCACTTTTGCCTGACTTTTTTGCTGCGTCAAATGCTAACAACTGGGAAAAGGCGGCAGAATACCGTCAACAAATTTCTACGCTAGAAAAAGAAGCTGACACTCTCAAACGTCAGATTCGTTTGCATCTACCAACAGGCCTATTTATGGCTTTTGATAGAGGTGATCTGCTGGAATTATTAACTCAACAAGATAAAGTAGCAAATATTGCTAAAGATATCTGTGGCCGTGTTCTAGGCCGAAATCTACTTATACCTGAAGCTTTGCACGAAGACTTCTTAGCATATGTAAAACGTTGCTTAGATGCTGTCGGACAAATGTACCGGGTAATTAATGGGCTAGATGAATTGCTAGAAACGGGCTTCAAAGGACGTGAAGCAGAATTGGTTGAATCTATGATCGATGAACTCGATAGAATAGAAGATGATACTGACCAAATGCAAATTGAATTACGTCGAAGCCTCAGAGAAATTGAAGATCAATATAATCCAATTGATGTGATGTTCTTGTATAAAATCCTCGAGTGGGTTGGAGGCATTGCGGACCAAGCACAGCGCGTTTGTGCTCGTCTAGAGCTGATGATAGCGCGTAGCTAATCACTCTCCACCTCATTTCAACTTATTAATATCAAAGGATATTTAATGGATATTCTAGCTAACTACGGCACTATACTTCTTATCTGTGCGGCCGTATTCGGTTTTATGATGGCTATCGGTATCGGTGCCAACGATGTTGCTAATGCTATGGGTACCTCTGTAGGTTCTAAAGCATTAACCGTAAAACAAGCGATTGTTATCGCGATGATTTTTGAATTTGCAGGGGCTTACCTTGCAGGTGGTGAAGTTACTGACACTATTCGTAAAGGTGTTATTGATACAACTCTATTCGCTAATACACCCGACCTACTGGTATTCGGTATGATGTCAGCCCTACTGGCTGCGGGTACTTGGTTACTGGTTGCCTCTTATATGGGTTGGCCGGTATCTACTACTCACTCAATCATTGGTGCCATCATAGGTTTTGCCACTGTTTCTGTGGGTTCTGATGCTGTGGATTGGACCTCAGTACAAAATATTGTAGGCAGCTGGGTTATTACGCCGTTTATATCGGGGTTATTTGCTTATATTATTTTTGTCAGTGCGCAGAAGTTTATATTTAATACAGATAATCCCTTAGAAAACGCCAAACGTTATGTTCCGGGCTATATGTTCTTAACTACTATTGTGATTTCACTAGTAACGATTAAGAAAGGCCTTAAACACGTGGGTTTATACCTATCCACCACTGAAGCATGGATTTGGTCTATCTTACTGTCACTATTAGTGATGGTAATTGGTTATCTTTATATCCAAAAACGTTTCAAACTTGATAGCAAAAACCACGAGCACAGCTTTACAGGTGTTGAGCAAGTCTTTAGTACGCTAATGGTAATTACCGCATGTGCGATGGCATTTGCTCACGGCTCTAACGATGTTGCAAACGCCATTGGTCCACTATCGGCTATCGTTGCCACTATTAGTAATATGGGTCACATCGCTGAGAAAACTCAAATCGCTTGGTGGATTCTTCCTCTTGGTGGTGTCGGTATCGTGGTTGGTCTAGCGACTATGGGCCACAAAGTTATGTCGACGGTTGGTACTGGCATTACAGAATTAACCCCAAGCCGTGGCTTTGCGGCGCAGCTTGCAACCGCAAGTACCGTTGTTCTGGCTTCTGGTACAGGTCTACCTATTTCAACTACCCAAACACTTGTGGGTGCTGTTTTAGGGGTAGGTTTTGCACGTGGTATTGCCGCACTGAATCTAGGTGTTGTTCGTAACATTGTTGTCTCTTGGGTAGTGACTCTTCCTGCGGGTGCACTGCTTGCGATTATCTTCTATGAGATCATGTTGGTGATTTTCACCTAAGCAAAATGTCAAATGTCTGTCATATTTTGACAATATGACGTTATAGAGGGGGGCTTTGGCCCCTCTTTTAGTTGCAGGCAATCTATAATCTACTTACTATTTAGACAATGATGGAATGCGTTCCTCACCTGAATCTGATTTTTTGAAGGACATACAGTGAAAAAACTTTTTTTGATCGCTTTTGCTGCAGTGCTATCTGCACCAGCCGCATGGGCTCAAACGATCTACATCTCCGATAACCTATTTACTTATATGCACTCAGGTCCTAGTGCTCAGTACCGAATTATCGGTAGTGTTGATGCAGGCACAAAAGTGACTTTAGTCCAAACCAACAAAAAGAGTGGCTATACAGAGGTCGTTGACCAACGTGGTCGTAAAGGCTGGGTTGAATCTAAATACGTGACTAAAACTGAAGGTATGGTGACTCGTATGCCTCGCCTTGAAAAAGAACTGGTTCAAGTTAAAGCAAAACTTGCTAGCTTTAATGAGAAAGCCGACAAAGAACAAGAAGGCTTGGTTCGTTCTCTAGAGTCACGCAACGCACAAATTGCTGAAATGGAAACTAACTACAAAAAAGTCAGTGACCAACTGCTTTCTGCCCAAACTGAAGTGCGTGAGCTAAGAGCTCGCATTGATACGCAAAAAGAAGACCTTCTATTGCGCTACTTCATGTACGGTGGTGGTGTTGCAGGTCTAGGCTTGATCTTTGGTCTACTGCTTCCACATGTTATTCCTCGTCGTAAGAAGTCTCCAAACGGCTGGGCGTAATACTCGCGAAATAGCAAAATCAAAAAAAGCTGCCAGAGGCAGCTTTTTTTATGTCTTTTTGTTTGTGTCGACGCTAAATAGCGCCCCTAATAACGACTAACCGTGCCAATCATATAAAGCTGGTATTTGGATTTTCTCTCCGCCAAATTCAACCACAATAAAGCGCGGCGAAATCACAACCAGTTTAGTCTGATCGTTAATCATATCGCCCTCTTGTAACTCTTTACCGTTGATCTTCACCAAACGATGTTTTGGATTACTGGCGTACATATGGGTTTGTAAATTAAGCGCAGGTAGTCGACCTTTATATCGGTCTACATTTTTATCTAGCTCATTAACCTTAATATGGTCCAAGCTATTTCGCTCACCTTGCTCATCTAATGACGATGGCGTATCTAAAGCGTGAGTCACTCGCCCTGCCAACTCTGGAGAGAGTTGCGATAAATCGAGATTAGATAGATCCCACTCATCATCAGCCGCTTGCGGTGTCGTTTTCTTGGGCTCTTTGCTTGTTGTATTGCTTGTTGTATTGTTTGCCGCTTTGCTTGTCGCAGTAGTCGGTTCACTCTTTGTTTCAGCCTTAGATGTAGCAGGAGCAGGTGTTGCAGATGAGCTCACCACCCTTGTATCTGTCACCGGCTGAGTCTCTTCAATATCCGCAACCGACACAATTTTTGGTAAAGGTAGCAAAGGTTTCGCCGGAGTTGCGGGCAAATACACAATATCTAAGCTTGGGGTTATAGGCTGCACCTTAGCGATAGGCGCTTGTTCGGCAACTAACACACTATTCAGCGCAGGGCTTAGCATCGCCTCAATGCTACGCGTGGTTGCAGAGCCAGCCAGTAAACTGTGCGCTGCTACACCCACACCTAAACCCACAGCAATTGCGACCATCAGCTTCACTTTACCATTACCCGCTTGTGGTCTAGAGGATGGGTTAGCCTGTCCACTCGTTGGTATTGATGCCTGTTCAAATTGTTTCTGAGATTGCTCAAGTGCTTTTAATACCTCTGACATTACTGATTCTCCTCGCTATCAGCTTGCGCACTTGGCGCGGTTGGCTGTGCTGTCGCACTCAGTAACTTGGGTGCGTTATCACTGGTGAGTCTATCGAGTTGACGTAATGTTTGGTTTCCGGCGATGCCATCAGCATCTAGGCCTTGCCAAGCCTGAAAGGTTGATACCCTTTTCTTCAATTCATCATTAAAAGTGGATGTATCTAAAGGTGTTGCATTCAGTGCTTTCGCCAGCAGTTTATCCAGTATTTGTACCTGTTCACCACTGCTATTTAATTTCACTGTTTCCAGTATCTCGCTATACCAAAGATACCTAAACTGCCCTTTCCAATGTTGGTCTAGCCAAGTTACAGGCAACTGCACTCGCTCCCCTGCCAATAACAGAGTCACTCTATCGTTAGTCACACCTTGCAAGATAGCAAAATAGGGGTGCTGATCATCATACAACGTAATCACCACAGGGCGATTCGATGCGACAATGCTCGACAGCGATGCTTTGCTTTGGAAGCAGTGGAAAGGTGGCGTAGTGCCATACTCACAATCAGAATCCACAATTGAAGCATCATAGCCCCATAGGTGATACAAGGCCTGCATAGCGCCCATTGGGGAGCGGCTCTGCTCAATCAATTGCGCAAAATGCTGCTGCTCTTGGTTGGCTATGCTCTGCTTGTCAGCCATTTGCTGTTGCAATTGCTGAGTGTGAGCTTGTTGTTCATTGAACTGGGTTTGCAGTTGTTGCCACTGATGCCAAGAAGTCAAACCAAGGTAAGTCACCCCGGCAATAGCTAGCGATAGTAACGCCGGAGATAACCAATGATGAGAGCGGCTTGAGTGAGTACTAACTTGTACTTTATTCCCTGTCGGGGCTTGATAGGCCAATACATCATGACAAGCTCTTTTAGCGATATTTCGGTCAACGCTGTGTTGCTGACTCAACATGGCGTAATACAAGGCTTTGTCGCAAATAAGGTTGATTAAGCGCGGAATACCTTGTGACTGCGATGCAATAAATTGCACCGCTCTGTCAGAAAAAATATCTTCCCGACCACCGGCCACTCGCAAACGAAATCCAATATAATCGGCGATATCTTTTTCCACTAAAGGCAGCAGATGATAACGACCAGTGATGCGTTGGGCTAATTGGCGCAGTTCGATTGTTTGTAGCTTATGTTGCAGCTCAGGTTGACCCACCAGCAACACTTTAAGTAACTTACGGCTGTCAGTTTCTAAATTAGTCAGCAGACGAAGCTGCTCTAGCACTTGCGCAGAAAGATGCTGAGCTTCATCAATTAAGAGTAAGGTTTGAATACCTTTTTTATGATTATCTAAAAGGTAATGATAAATGGCTTGCGAGAGCTGTTTTAAGCTGGATGGTTGCGTATAGGAAAGTGAAAACTCGTCACAAATCGCTTCCAGTAATTCAACTTCAGAAAAAGTAGGATTCAGTATAAGTCCTGCTACCCAATTCCCTTCTAAGTTAGCTAACATCGCTTTGGAAACCGTCGTCTTACCTGTACCAACCTCACCGGTCAGCATGGCAAAACCGCCCCCACTATTGAGGCCAATTTGTAAATGTGACAGAGCCTCGCGATGGCGCGCACTTAAGAATAAATACTTAGAACTGGGAACAATTGAAAATGGTTCTTCTACAAAACCAAAAAAATCCTTATACATTTAGAACTTCTATACATACTTCTTTTCTCATTTGAGTCAAGCTACCATTGAATGAAAGAAAGTAAAGCAATCCTTTCATCGACTAATCGTAGTGTTAGGTAGTGCAAAGAATAGCGACATATAATTGCCATCACTTTCATCCACAATACAAAAAGAGAGACTTCATTGTGCAAACCTATCTAGTAGGTGGTGCAGTTAGAGATAAACTGCTCAATATAGAAAACTACGACCGAGACTGGGTTGTGGTGGGCGCGACGCCGCAAACATTGTTGGATCTTGGCTATCAAACCGTCGGCAAAGATTTCCCTGTTTTTCTGCATCCTAAAACGCATGAAGAATACGCGCTGGCTCGCACCGAACGTAAATCAGGAAGCGGTTACACTGGGTTTGATTGTTACTTTGCGCAAGATGTCACTTTAGAAGAAGATCTGATACGCCGCGATCTCACTATCAATGCCATTGCGCAAGATGAATCTGGCACCCTGTATGATCCTTATGGCGGTCAGCAAGATATCCAAAACAAGTGCCTGCGACATGTTTCGCGCGCTTTTGTGGAAGACCCTTTGCGTGTATTGCGTGTAGCGCGTTTCGCCGCTAAATTGCATCACCTAGGCTTTAGCGTGGCACAAGAAACCCTTAACCTAATGCGCGAGATTGTCGATTCAGGTGAGCTACAAACCCTCACCGCTGAGCGTGTTTGGCAAGAGTGGCACAAATCGTTATTAACCCAAGATCCGCAAGTGTTTATCGAAGTGCTACAAGAGTGTGGCGCACTCGCTGTCGTCATGCCCGAAATCAGCCGTTTGTTTGGCGTGCCCCAAACCGAAAAATGGCATCCTGAGATTGATACCGGAATCCACACCTTAATGGTCGCCAAGCGATCGGCGCAGTTAAGCAAAGTGCCCGAAATACGCTTTGCCGCGCAAATGCACGATCTCGGCAAAGGCGTCACTCCACAACAAGAGTGGCCAAGCCATAAAATGCATTGTCATACTGGCCTCAAAATTATCGAATCCCTCAGCAAGCGCCTGCGCGTGCCCAACCAATACAAAGAGTTGGCACTGCATGTATGCAAGCAGCACTCCAATATTCATCGAGCGCAAGAGCTAAAAGCCGCAACCGTTTTGCGCGTGCTAGACAGCTTTGATGTATGGCGTAAACCAAACGTACTAGAGCAAGTGTTAATTACCTGCCAAGCTGACACTCAAGGGCGATTAGGGCATGAATCTACCCCCTACCCGCAACGAGATTACTTTGTCGCAACCTATCAAGCGGCATTAGCGGTGAATGTACAACAAGTGATTAAAGATGGTTTTGCGGGCAAAGATATCAGAGAAGAGCTTAACAAACGCCGCACTGAGGCGATTGAACAAGTAAAACAAAGCTGGCATTGGTTGTAAAAAAATCGGCATAAAAAAGGCCTCTAAGATTTACTCTTAGAGGCCTTTCATTTTGTAGTTATCGATTACTGAGTCAGCAAGAAAGCAAATAAGCCTGCGCCCAATAGCAAGCGGTAGATGACAAATGGCGTCATTCCCATGCTAGAGATCAATTTCAGGAAGTAATGGATACAAATATAAGCACTCACAAACGAGACTAAAATTCCCGTAGATAGCAAACCTAAATGCATCGGCTCTGGGCTAAGAGCCAGCTTAGTGCCTAAGTAACCACCGGCTAAGGTGATGATTGGAATAGACATTAAAAACGAAAAACGCGCTGCCGCCTCACGAGTAAAGCCGAGATAAAGCGCCGCAGTAATAGTGGCCCCAGAGCGTGATGTGCCCGGAATCATTGCCATTGCTTGAGCAATACCAATAATTAACGTCTTCTTCCAAGTGGCTTGATACTCATCTTTAGTTAACGCTGATGTTTTATCTGCATGCCACAGCAATAAACCAAAAATGATCGTCGTACAGGCAATCACCCAAGCACTGCGCAAATACAACTCAATCAGATCGTTTAAAAACAGCCCAGCTAAACCGGCTGGAATGGTCGCTAAAATGATCATCCACGCCAGTTTGGACTCTTTGTTGTGTTGCTGCTTAAACACGGAGCCAAAAAATGCACGTAAAAGAGTCACCACTTCATGTCTAAAATAAATCACAACCGCGAGCAAGGTGCCCACGTGTACCGCAACATCAAACGCCAAGCCTTGATCTTCCCAACCTAATACAGCCGAAGGTAAAATCAGGTGAGCAGAGCTCGATATAGGTAAAAATTCAGTTAGGCCCTGAATTAAGGCCAATGCAAAAGCTTCTAAATAGCTCATTAATCATCATCTCTTAAATGTAGAGAAGTAGCCGTGAGGTTCGACATACCACCGATAGATACAAATTCTTGCTGCCAAATTTGACGAATGCAACGACCGTCCCCAGGAACAATCAGTTCGGGACACAGCTCATACAAAGGTTGCAGCACAAAATTGAACTTAAAAATATCCTTTCTTGGTATTTGCGGCGCTTGCGCACTTTGCACATCACCAAATAAAAGAATATCAATATCTAATGTACGATCTTGTTTCTTTTGGGCATTGAGTGGACGACCATAAGCCAGCTCTAGCGCTCGCAAACGATGACAAAATTCAGGCAAAGCTAAGTCCGTATCTAGGCCAACCACAAAATTATAAAACTCAGCGCCATCAAATCCCGTTGCTGGGCAACTGTAAATCGTTGAGACTTGCAGATTACTGCCTAAACGTTGTAACTCGATGATCGCGGCGCGAGCATGCTTATCTCGTTCAATGTTGGTCCCAATACCTAAATAGGTTTGGGTCACAACGAGCCTCGTTCAATGACTACGCCAACACTAGCAGCTTGTGGCACAGCGCCAGGCTTACGAAGTTTGATGCGAATCCAAGGAACGTTAAATTTATCCATAATCAGGCTGGCGATTTCTTCTGCTACTCGTTCGACAAGCAAAAATCGGCCACCCTCAATATGCGCAAGAACCGCTTGGCTGACAGAGAAGTAATCTAATGCATCTTCAACATTATCACTGTGCCCAGCAGCTTGGTTATCGTGAGCCATTTCTATATCAAGCACTAGTTTTTGCTTGATCTCTTGCTCCCAGTCATACACCCCAATAGTGGTAATTACCTCGAGCTGTTCGATAAAAACTCGGTCTTGATTCATTATTTCGATCCTTTTCTTGCCTCTTTAAGTAGTAAATTCTTGCAAAACAAGTTCAAATACATAGATTGAGGTCGGATAAGCTAAAAGTATAAAAAAACGTAATATACTACATTGATTACCCAACTATAATCCCGATTCAATCGATATTAGCTACAAAGTGTAAAGGATATCTATGACAGCAACGGCTTTACTCATGATCATCTTGGCCTATTTATTAGGCTCAGTGTCGAGTGCCGTTCTCATTTGTCGGGTATTTCGACTTCCAGACCCTCGTTCAACAGGCTCAAATAACCCCGGTGCCACCAATGTCCTGCGCATTGGAGGAAAGCTACCTGCGGTGTTAGTTCTGCTGTGTGATATGGCAAAAGGGACCATCCCTGTTTGGTCAGCCTACTACCTCGATCTTGATCCTGTGATGTTAGGTTTGATTGGTATTTCGGCCTGTATTGGCCACATTTACCCTATCTTTTTTCACTTCAAAGGCGGTAAAGGGGTGGCAACCGCAGTAGGTGCGATAGCGCCGATTGGTTTTGATTTAACTGGCTTATTAATGGGAACATGGTTAATTACCGCTGTGGTCTCGCGCTACTCTTCACTGGCGGCTCTAGTGACCGCTTTAGTGGCTCCGCTATACACTTGGATGATCAAACCGCAATACACCTTGCCGGTGGCAATGCTGTGCTGTCTTATTATCTGGCGACATCAAGACAATATTAAACGCCTGTTTTCTGGAGAAGAGCCGAAGGTGGGCTCTAAAAAGCTGTAATTACGCCGATAGCCGTTCCTTCCCCCTCATCAACTGACTCAAATTCAATTCATAAAAAAACCGACCTAGTTAGGTCGGCTTCATATCGATGTTATTTAACGAAAGAAATAACTAAGCAAAATAACTAGGCAATCGGCTCTAGTTGGTCGATAGGCCAGCGAGGCTGAGCTTTAACGCCTAAGCCTGATGTTTCACCATTTTTCAAACGTTGCATACCCGCATAAGCAATCATAGCGCCGTTATCGGTACAAAACTCGGTTCTTGGGTAGTACACTTCACCGCCCACTTTCTTCGCCAAGGCTTCAAGTTCAAGGCGCAATTGTTTGTTAGCACTTACGCCACCGGCAATCACAATGCGCTTCATGCCTGTTTGCTGTAGTGCACGTTTACATTTAATTACTAACGTCGCACACACCGCTTCTTGGAAGGCATACGCAATATCAGCGCGAGTTTGCTCATCGTTGTCATTGCCAGAGATAGTATTGGCCGCAAAAGTTTTTAAACCGGAAAAGCTCATATCTAGCCCCGGACGGTCTGTCATAGGACGAGGGAACTTAAAGCGACCCGGCGTTCCTTTTTCCGCTAAACGAGATAACAGCGGACCACCTGGGTAATCCAGTCCCATCAGTTTAGCCGTTTTATCAAAGGCTTCACCTGCGGCATCATCAATTGATTCGCCAAGAATTTGATATTCACCAATGGCTTTCACTTCTACGATCATTGTGTGACCGCCAGAAACGAGCAAAGCAATAAAAGGAAACGGCGGCGGATTATCTTCTAACATAGGCGCCAGCAAATGCCCTTCCATATGGTGCACTGGCACCGCAGGAACATCCCACGCATACGCAATACTACGGCCAATAGTCGCACCAACTAACAAAGCGCCCACTAGGCCTGGGCCTGCGGTATAAGCGATGCCATCAATATCCGCAGAGGTTAAGTTGGCTTCTTTTAATGCTTCTTTTACCAATGGAATGGTTTTTTTCACGTGATCGCGAGAAGCGAGTTCTGGAACAACACCACCATAATCAGCGTGGAGCTTTACTTGGCTATATAGTTGATGTGAAAGCAAACCTTTCTCATCATCATAAATAGCAACTCCTGTCTCATCACAGGAGGTTTCAATACCTAAAATACGCATACATTTCTCGCGACTTCTTTAATGTGTGGCAAGTTTACCTTGTCCTAATTGTTCAAACAAATGATTGATCGTTTTCTCCGCAATAAAGTGCTTTACAAACACTATCAGTTCGGATTAAAATTCCGCACCATTTTTGATCAAACTGGTTATTCCCCTTGCAAGTTAACTTGCCCAGAAAGTGGAACCCAGTATTAACGAATAACCCCTGAGGTGAAAGGCATATGCCAGTAGTTAAAGTACGTGAAAACGAACCGTTCGACGTAGCTCTACGTCGCTTTAAGCGCTCTTGCGAAAAAGCAGGTATTCTTTCTGAAGTGCGTCGTCGTGAGCACTATGAGAAACCAACTACAGTTCGTAAACGCGCTAAAGCAGCTGCTCAAAAGCGTCACGCTAAGAAGCTAGCTCGTGAAAACGCACGTCGCGTTCGTCTTTACTAATCCCCGATATTATTAGGAATTAGTAATGGCTCTTATTGATAAACTCAAAGAAGAGCAAAAATCTGCGATGAAAGCCAAGGACAAACCGCGCCTTGGCACTATTCGTTTAGCCCTATCAGCAATTAAGCAACGTGAAGTCGACGAGAGGATTACTCTGACCGACGACGATATCATCGGTGTGCTGACTAAAATGGTTAAACAACGTCGCGATTCTGTCGCTCAATATGAATCTGCCGGTCGTCAAGATCTTGCGGACATTGAGAAAGCTGAAATTACAGTACTTGAGGAATTTATGCCTCAACCGCTGAGCGAAGAAGAAGTGGCTGCATTAGTTGATAGTGCAATTACCGAATCTGGTGCTGCGGGCATGCAAGACATGGGTAAAGTAATGGGCGTTCTCAAACCACAAATTCAAGGGCGCGCAGATATGGGTAAAGTAAGTGGTTTAGTTCGTTCTAAACTGGCTTAAATCCCCAATAAAAATTAAAGCAAGCCGTGCTATTCATTGAATGCACGGCTTGTTTGTATCTCGCACAAACGAACTTTCTTTAGGATCTATGGCTGGACACATACCACGTACCTTCATTGATGACCTACTTGCTCGACTGGATATTGTCGATATCGTTGACGCGCGAGTAAAACTAAAGAAACAAGGCAAGAACTACGGTGCTTGCTGCCCATTCCATAACGAGAAAACCCCCTCTTTCAGTGTTAGCCAAGAAAAGCAGTTTTATCATTGCTTTGGTTGTGGTGTTCACGGGAATGCCATCGATTTCATGATGGAATACGAACGCCTTGAGTTTGTCGAAGCCATTGAAGAGCTTGCCGCTCATCTCGGCTTAGAAGTCCCAAGAGAACAGCGTCAAGGTGGCTTTAGTAGCCAAGGCCCGACCGCCAATACTGAACAGAAACGCAGCCTATATGATTTATTGGGCAGCATCGCTAACTTCTACCGTTCGCAATTAAAAACGAGCGCCGGAAAAACCGCGATTGAGTACTTAAAAAACCGAGGGCTCAGCGGAGAAATAGCACAAAAATTCGAGATTGGTTTCGTAGCGGATGAATGGGATTCGGTACGAAAACAATTTGGTCAGCAAAAACAGGCACAAGATGCGTTAGTCAGTGCTGGCATGCTCATTGAAAACGACAAAGGTAATAGATACGACCGCTTCCGTGGTCGAGTCATGTTCCCTATTCGTGACCGTCGTGGTCGAGTGATTGGTTTTGGTGGACGCGTCTTAGGTGACGGTACGCCAAAATATCTCAACTCACCGGAAACGCCCATATTCCATAAAGGCAAAGAGCTTTATGGTTTATATGAAGTGCTACAAACTCATCGCTCGCCAGAACAAATTCTGGTGGTTGAAGGGTATATGGATGTAGTGGCCTTGGCGCAGTTTGGGGTGGATTATGCGGTGGCCTCACTTGGCACCTCCACCACTGGCGATCACCTGCAAATGCTATTTCGTCAAACCAGCAATATTATTTGTTGTTATGACGGGGATAGAGCCGGTCGTGATGCAGCATGGCGAGCAATGGAAAATGCCCTGCCTTATTTAAACGACGGGCGTCAGCTTAAGTTTATGTTTTTACCCGATGGCGAAGACCCTGATACCTATATCCGCCAACACGGTAAACAGGCTTTTGAAGAGCAAGTTCGCAGTGCGACGACGCTATCAGAATTTATGTTTCAAACCTTAATGCAGCAAGTGGATACCAGCAGTAAAGAAGGCATGGCTAAGTTAAGCACTTTAGCTATCCCTCTGATTAGTAAAGTACCGGGCGGTACACTGCGTATGTATCTGCGTGAGTTACTTGGACGAAAACTAGGTTTAGTCGATGAGCGTCAACTGCAACAATTGATCGCCAAAACAGACGAGCAATCTGCGCGTCCAGCGCCGCATAAGAAGATAGAAAGAACGCCAATGCGTGTTGTCATAGCATTATTGCTACAGAACCCGCATTACGTAGAGTTAATACCAAACCTAGATTCAGTTAGTCAAACTAACCTACCTGGGCTAAGTTTATTACTCGATGTGGTTGATAAGTGTATAAATCATCCCCATATCACCACTGGCCAGTTATTAGAGCACTGGCGAAATCAAAAAGAAGAACGCATATTGTCACTTCTGGCAAGCTGGGATCTCCCAACTTATAAGGAAGAAGACAATCATGACGATATATTTTGTGATTCACTGGATAAAGTAATTTACCAGTGTATTGAACGGCAAATTGAAACCCTACAAGCGAAAGAAAGAAGTGTCGGCTTATCAGTCGAAGAAAAAAGGGAGCTGCTGGCTTTAATGCTAGATTTAAAAGCATGAGACCCTGAACGCTTGTAATGTAAAAAAGTTTGCTATAATTAGCGGTCTGCATTTCGCAAACTAGTTCCTTCACCAGACCAGAATTTGGATACCATCTATGGATCAAAATAGGCAGTCACAGCTTAAAGCGCTTGTTCTTAAAGGCAAAGAGCAAGGCTATCTAACTTATGCCGAAGTTAACGACCATCTACCGCCTGAAATCGTAGATTCAGAACAAGTCGAAGATATCATTCAGATGATCAACGACATGGGTATCAAAGTGGTAGAAAACGCCACTGAGATCGATGATGACACGATCAATGATGAAAGCACAGAAGTCGATGAGGATGCAGCTGAAGCAGCTGTTGCCGCTTTAAGCACCGTTGAAAGTGAAATTGGCCGAACAACAGATCCAGTACGCATGTACATGCGTGAAATGGGTACTGTTGAGCTTCTAACTCGTGAAGGCGAGATTGATATCGCTAAGCGTATCGAAGATGGCATCAACCAAGTTCAAGCATCAGTTGCAGAATTTCCTGGCACAATACCGTATGTTTTAGAGCAGTTCGATAAAGTTCAAGCTGAAGAACTTCGCCTAACAGACATTATTTCAGGTTTTGTTGACCCTGATGATGACGGTACAACAGCGCCAACAGCAACTCACGTTGGTTCAGAGCTGGCTAAAACCGATCTTGAAGAATCAGACGCTGACGATGCTGAAGATGACGAAGACGAGGAAGAAGAAGATACAGGTATCGATCCAGAGCTAGCTCTAGAGAAGTTCACCAATCTTCGTAACACATACCAAAACCTACAGCTAGTTTCTAACAGCGAAGGCCGCGACAGCAAAGCCTTTAAAGTAGCAACTGCTAAGGTTAATGATGTATTCCGCGAATTCCGTCTAACGCCAAAACAGTTTGATCACCTTGTGACTCAGCTTCGCACCTCAATGGAGCGAGTTCGCACACAAGAGCGCTTAATCATGCGTCAAACCGTAGAATACGGTGGCATGCCTAAGAAAGAATTTGTTAAAACTTTCACTGGCAACGAATCAAGCGATGCTTGGGTAGACAATGTATTGTCTTCAACAGCACCTTATAAAGAAAAGATTCGTCGTAACGAAGAAGACATCCGTCGCTCTATTCAAAAGCTGAAAAGCATTGAACAAGAAACCTCTCTAACGGTTCAGTCTATTAAAGACATCAGCCGTCGTATGTCTATCGGTGAAGCAAAAGCTCGCCGTGCGAAAAAAGAGATGGTAGAAGCGAACTTACGTCTGGTTATCTCTATCGCGAAGAAATACACCAACCGTGGTCTACAGTTCTTGGATCTTATCCAAGAAGGTAACATCGGTCTAATGAAAGCCGTTGATAAATTTGAATACCGTCGTGGTTACAAATTCTCAACTTATGCGACATGGTGGATTCGTCAGGCAATTACACGTTCTATCGCTGACCAGGCGCGTACTATTCGTATCCCTGTGCACATGATTGAAACCATCAACAAATTGAACCGTATCTCTCGTCAAATGCTTCAAGAGATGGGCCGTGAGCCACTGCCAGAAGAATTGGCAGAACGCATGCAAATGCCAGAAGACAAGATTCGTAAAGTACTTAAAATTGCTAAAGAGCCAATCTCAATGGAGACACCAATCGGTGATGACGAAGATTCGCATCTAGGTGATTTCATCGAGGATACGACTCTAGAACTACCTTTAGACTCAGCAACGGCAACTAGCCTTAAGTTTGCAACTAAAGACGTACTAGCAGGCCTAACACCTCGTGAAGCTAAAGTACTGCGCATGCGCTTTGGTATCGACATGAACACTGACCACACTCTAGAAGAAGTGGGCAAACAGTTCGACGTTACTCGTGAACGTATCCGTCAGATCGAAGCAAAAGCACTACGTAAACTGCGTCACCCAAGCCGCTCAGAAACACTGCGCAGCTTCCTAGACGAGTAAACAATTAGTCTTTATGTACAAAAGGTGAGCACTAGCTCACCTTTTTTGTATTTATCGGTTTGATAGCACAAAAACTGTACATTATTACTCCCTATTCTAGCGACTTCACCTAGACACTCCCCTGTCCATCTCATATAATCTTCACCCTACAAAGGCCCCTTAGCTCAGTGGTTAGAGCAGTCGACTCATAATCGATTGGTCCGCAGTTCAAGTCTGCGAGGGGCCACCATATTCAAGACCGTTGACATCCGTCGCGGTCTTTTTTGTTTTCTGAGTCCAATCAATTCAACGGTTTATCTGTTATCTAAATTCCAAGCTTGTCGAAGGCGTCTTGAAAGAACCGGTTTTTAATGTACCATTAAATGTACCAACAACCTCGAATGTTAAAAATCGTTGGTACAATTGAGGGGATTTCATGGCCAGAACCACATCTAATCTAACCAACACTCAAGTAAAACAAGCAAAAAAATCTGAAAAAGAGTACACACTCTCTGATGGTGGCGGTCTGCAATTAAGGGTTCGCCCTAGTGGCTCGAAGCTATGGGTACTGAAATATACGCAGCCGGTTACCAAGAGAAGAACTAATTTTGGTTTGGGTTCCTACCCTGAGGTATCTCTAGCTGATGCCAGGCGAAAAATGCAAGAGGCAAAGGTATTGCTTTCGCAAGGCATCGATCCTAAAGCGCATAGGGACGAACAAAGCGAGGCAAAACGAGAAGCGACTGAAAGCACTTTTGGTGTAATTGCTGATAAGTGGCTTACACTCAAGCGCCAACAGGTAAACCCAGAAACAGCTAATGCTAATTACAGAGCTCTTGAGAAGCACATACTTCCCCTGCTAAAGAACACCCCGGTAGAAAACATAAAGCCTAAGCACATAATTAATATTCTTGAGCCGGTAAAGGCAAAAGGAAACCTAGAAACAGTTAAGCGCTTATGTCGCATCATCAACGAGATCATGCGCCTTGCTGTTGCTGGTGGCTATATCGAAGTCAATTACCTTGCTGATGTCACTAAAATGTTCCCTGCCCCCAAACGCAAACACATGCCAACCATTAAGCCTGAGCGCCTACCTGAGCTAATGCAGACCCTCAATAGAGCCAATATAACAAGAACAACTCGATGCTTAATTGAGTGGCAGCTACACACTATGATCAGGCCTAAAGAGGCATCAACTGTAGAGTGGGACCATATTGATACTGTAAATGGTATTTGGGAAATACCTGCAGACATAATGAAAATGAAGATCCCACACAAGGTACCGCTTACCCCGCAAGCAATGCAAATACTTGAGCTAATGCGCCCTATTAGTGGCAATAGGAACCATGTTTTCCCTGGGCATAGAAACCCAAACACTCATACAAACACTCAAACGGCCAATATGGCACTAAAGCGCATGGGCTTTGAAGGTGAGCTGGTGGCTCACGGCCTGAGATCTTTAGCTTCAACCACACTAAATGAACAAGGATTTGACCCTGACATTATCGAGTCTGCATTAGCACATATCGACAAGAACGAGGTGAGGCGTGCTTATAACAGAGCTGAGTACCTAGAAAGGCGCCGTAAGCTAATGGAATGGTGGAGTAACCATATAGAGAAAGCGAGTTACGGCTCAGTGTCCGTCACTGGTACCAGGAGCTTGCGGATTGTTGGATAACAACCACCAGCACCAACCGAATTAACTTTGTGTTGCCTAGGGTAGCTCCCGAACGCTGGCACTCTACTAGCTGGCAACACTACCCTTTAGAGTTCGCACTAAGAGAGCGTGAAATATGAATAGACGAGAATTGATTCCACTACAGTATTGCTCATTTGAGCGTGCGTCTAAAATGCTTTGTGTAGAAGTGGAGGATCTTATACATTGGCTCGATCAGGGGCTTATTACCCCAGCGATTGAAATCAAAGAGCCTGCAATATGGGACGGCTTAACCAAAGATTTAGAAATTAAAGATCCCCCGAAAGGATTCGCTAACAGCGCCTTAAGTACAAAGTATTCCAAAATGATTTATCTAGGAAAAAACGTTGACGGAGAATCTTATCATTCGGCGGACGGTATCTGGCGTATCACTCCAATTATGGGGTCGATTTGGTTTGAAGATATTGATTCCGTTATCGAGTGCGTACAGCTAGCCCAATTAGGCGCACCGTCATCGCCTGGAGCGTACGTGCCAGCCCTTGTCTACCCGTATGAAATCCGAGTTAAAGACCTAGTGATCGTCTATGAAGATTTAAAACGAATCATTGAAGCAATTAACGAGGGTAAGGAGCTAGACCTAATCGATGACCAACCCACTCACACACCTAACACGCCAGCAAGAAAACCAAGAACAGAGCCCAGGCAAACAGAGCTAATTCGCCGCCTATTAGATCTGGTACCTGAGCTCAGAGACAAGCTGTATGATGCAAGTGAGGCACAGAAGGAACAAACTCTAAATAGGTACCTTACAGACAAAGGTTTGCAACCTATTGCCACCCCCACAGGAAAAACACTTGCTAATTGGATTGGTCAGCCTAAAACCAACGAATGAAATACTAACTTTCTAGAAAGTTAAGTTAATTTTCTCATGTTTATTCATACAGTATAGTAACGTGTCCTTTGTCGTTTAAGACTATCTAAGACTACATAGACGAGGACACTATGAACCAACAAGCCACCCAACAACGCCTAGTACGTATGCCTGAGGTATTGCGTATTACAGGCCTGTCAAAAAGCTCTGTTTACGACCGCATGAATAGAGGCTTATTCCCTAAAAGCGTGTCACTTGGTGGCCGTAGTATTGCCTTTGTAGAGTCTGAGGTTAACCAATGGGTTAATAGCCAAATCTCACAACGTGATAAGGTGGCCTAATGACTAATGAGTCATTAACACGAAACCGCCCCAAGTATTATAAGAGATCCAACTTGAGCCCTTGCGGTGTAGCCGCAGAACTTACAACTAACTTAACGATCCCTGAGTTCTGTAGGCAACTGAATGGCGTCAACACCCAGAAAGTACAGAGGGCTTTGGCTAAATTAAGGGTGCTCATTAATCTTAATAATGGATACGAGCCTGATTTTTATTATAACGTTCACTTCAAAGTAAGGTCGTTCGAATATAAGCCAGGGAAGCACAGATCGTGTTGCTTTATCACCGAAGTAGGCGCAGGTCTTCTGTATAAGTTGTACCTGGATGATTTCTTGCCAATGCGTAAGGACTGGGATGGTAATTACAGTGTTACCCCTCTAGAACCCACTCCCCCGTACTCAAGAAACATCCACCAGCAATAGGTCTAATCTATGAATATTTTGAATTATGCGGAAAATCCGCAGGGGTTAGGCTTGCCTAAAGAAAGCCTAGGTGATAGATTTATTAACACTAAAGCAAAATCTTTAGTCGGGATTGGAACCCCGTTTAACAGCAAGGCGCATAGACGCCAGCACTTAGCTGGTTTTTTTATGCGTAAAATTAGCGCACATCTTTATAATTCCCTAGCGGAGTTGTATCAAAATTATGGTGGGCTGATTGAGGCGACTTCGGTCGGCCGTTTCCTTGCGTACGGTAGTTCCAACCTCTTTCAGTCCACCACCAGTTCGAGATTGGAACCTCTTCGGTGGTGGTTAAAACCAACGCAAGGAGACGGTCATATGACTACCACCCCTACCCAAGCTACACCTAAAACCATGATTTACACGTTCTTGGTTGCCCGTAAGCGTCAAAAGCTATCCAACCTTAAGCGAGTTCGCACTGTATCGGTAGTGGCTCAATCTGAGCCACTAGCACGTAAACAACTTGATGGAATGCCTTTAGTGTTCGTGCGTCAGTCCCCAGCTATGGGAGGGCAGCACTATGTGTAACGCTCATGAATTCGCCCTATTTCTGAAAAATGAGTACCAAGGCACGGTAACTAACCAATACACACCGGAGAACGTAGCGGAGCAAGGCAAGGCTATTGCTGAGTTTTGCGCCCTGCATAGCGTAGACAAGCCCTGCACCTTCCTAAAGTGTTTCCCTTACGGGACAGCTATTGACGGGCTCATAACTGAGTTTTCCGATGGTTCGACTTTACATATCACTGTGGCTGGTATGGAGGCTCAAGCATGGGTGTAATTAATCAGATCTTCCTACCTATTCCCGATGAAAGCGATTTACAGCAAGAAACAGCGACCGGGTGGAGTAAGTTCCCTAACGAACTATGCAAAGCGCTTCAATGTGCTGACCTTAATAAATCTGAAAGCAAAGTGTTTTTTGTTGTCTATGAGAAAACCATTGGCTTTCATAAAGAGTCTGATTGGGTTAGTGCAACCCAAATAGCCAATAAAACATGCCTCCAAGAGAGTAATGCTAGGAGAGCTCGCTGCAGTCTAGTTAAGAAGGGGATCTTGTTTAAAAGAACAATGCCTGCAAGAGATTGTGGTGGAGAAACGCAACCACATTATGGAATAAATACTACTGACAAATGGCAAACAAACAAAGGAACCACCCGTATCAAAAACGATACGCGTATCAAAAACGATACACCTAATCAATGCGATATCCGTATCAAAAGCGAAGCGCAGGGCGTATCAAAAACGAAGCGCGGGGCGTATCAAAATCGAGCTACACAAAAGACATCTTTACAAAATACAAATATACAAAAGAAAGAGAGGGCCTCGAGCACACTCTCGTCTCAAGCTCCGCCAATTTTATTTATTTCTACAAATCAGGATGAAAACCCATTCCCTATCACTCAGAGTAAACTTGATGAGCTGAAAGGGACGTATCCAAATTTGGATGTTGTTAGCGAGCTACGTCGAATGAAGTCCTGGTGCGATGAGAACCTGAGCAAGCGAAAGAATAAATCTGAAATGTTCGGATTCATAACAAGATGGCTTACCAAAGAGCACAACAAGATCCCAACCATCAAGCCAGTAAGACCCACAGAGAGTACCAAGCCGAAGTGTTCAAGTATTGACATCGAAATCAACGGAGAGATTGAGTACTTAACTCGAGCTAAAAAGCTTGGACTGGATCCGTCAGTGATTAAAGCTACTGAACTTAAAATACAAAGACTGCGCAGGGATCGTAGTAGTTTACCTCCAGAACTGGGGGACTCTACCTCGAAAGAAAACAATCCTCACTCTGGTTTTAGCGCTGGTGGTTCTGATTCGGGTAATGAGCTTAACTGGGCTAGCGTTGGATGGTTAAAAGAAGTTTCTTTAAGTCGGGAGAACTCGAATTCACCCGATCTAAGAAACAAGGATTGTATAACCAAACATTGACTGAGCTAAGTTGTCTTGCCTAGTTAATATCCTTTAGTGCAGGTGAATTACACTTCTCCCGGTCTAAATGCTTGTAGATATGTTCAGTTTTGAGCGTATCTATTTTGACCATAGAAGCTGCATCCACAACTGAATTTTAGACCCTGAGTTAACTGCGTCCAGAACTGGGTCTATTGAATCGTAAGAGACTATGTGACCGACATCGATGTCGGTTGCATAAAGAGTTAATCAGTAAAGTGATAAGTTTCATCATTCAATCTTCCTTAGAGGAAGATATTTTATCTATTCCACAGAATGTATAGTTGACAAAGGTTTGTCGTGTCCCTAAGCTTGATTTCTAAACTAATGGAAACCAAAGGGCGAAGACAGATGACCAAAATCACTAACCGAAACTTTTGCATTGCACTGACTGAGGCTATTGGCCACAAAATCAAACCTTCCCACATTGAGCAGACGCGACGCGCTCTAGTTAAAGCCGGTCTGCTTACTAAATCGCTAGGCAAGAACCTAGTAAACATGAGCAACCAAGAAGCCGCGATTATCCTTATTGCAATTTGCTTACCTGGTACGTTAACCGATCGTGTTAATTGGGCGGCTCGTGTGGCTGCGTTCCCTGGTTTTTTAAATCGCCTTTCTGAGTTGCTCGATCACCCTGAACAGTTAGCAAAAGTGGA
The DNA here is from genome assembly GCF_024346975.1 of Vibrio neonatus. Lineage (NCBI taxonomy): Bacteria > Pseudomonadati > Pseudomonadota > Gammaproteobacteria > Vibrionales > Vibrionaceae > Vibrio > Vibrio neonatus. The sequence continues at coordinate 2,402,177 of NZ_AP024885.1, forward strand.
CTATTTAAGCATCGGTGACACGTCGGCTTTGATTGGCATTGATGGTGAGAAATCCGAAGACTTTCAATATGGTAATGCGTTCCCTATTAGCTACCCAGAAGGTGGTTTTGTAGCAGTTAGCGTTGAAGTGTCACCGGCGCTATTCCGTATTGCATCGGCGGAGCTGGCCAACCTAGGTGATGACTGCGGCGAAATGGTCGCTGAATAATTGCTTTTTTATTAATGGGAGAAAGTACAAATTATGAAAAAGTTGTATGAAATGAAGCAGGCGCGAAACAACTTAGCTAAACAAATGCGCAGCATTCACACTAAGATTGGTGATCGATCTCCAACAGAAGAAGAGCGCCGCCAGTGGGAAGATCTTGAATCTAAATTAAATGACTTTGACGCGAAGATTGAGCGAGAAGAGCGCCTTTTATTAATGGATGAAGATGCACTTGATAATGGTGATTCAAGTTTTTCACCCGAAGGTCGCACCGCAACACCTTACCAGGATCAAAACGGTAACCCGATAGAGGTCTTAGGTAAGGAAAAGCGTTTCTTTAATCCTTCAACGCCTCAAGTGGAACAGCGTGAGCACATATCACCAGGTGCTATGATGCGCGCCATGATGTACGGCTCACGTAACGAGGCTGAAGAACGCGCCCTAGGCGGTAGTGATTCGGCAGGTGGTATTACTGTCCCGACTCATACACTACGTCAACTTATCGATATGATGCGTAATCAGACCCAGGCTATTAATGCCGGCGTACAAACGGTCATTCTAAACACAGATAAGACTAAGATTGCCAAGATTGAGAGCGATCCTACTCCTGGTTGGCGCGCAATGAATGACAATGTGAAGGAGTCAGAGCCTACATTTTCAGGCGTAGAATTGAATGCTCACAGTCTAGCCGTAATGGTTCGCGTACCGCGTGAGTTGCTGGAAGACTCTATTAACCTCGATGAGGCGTTAGGTTTATGCCTTGCGGGCGCGATGGCGCAAGAGTTCGACCGAGCAATCTTCTTTGGTGAAGGTGAAGAAAATACACCACGCGGCATTGCTAATACTACAGGAATACTTAAGCATCCTTTAGACGGACCATTAACGAGTTACACTCCTATCCTTAATGCATTACAGATGCTAGAGGAGTCTAACAGTTTGAGCCATACCGCCGCGGTAATGGCTCCACGTTCTAAGTATGCGTTTGGTGGTTTGGTCGATACGACTGGCCAGCCTATTCGTAAGCCTGAAATTATTAGTGCACTACCACTCCTATCGACAAATCAATTCCCAGTTAATGAAGGCGTCGGCACAAATGAAAGCCAAATCATGGCCGGTGACTTTAGCAAGGTGTTAATGGGTATTCGTTCTAACTTGCGAGTAGAGATATTACGTGAGAAGTACGCCGATCAAATGCAGTACGCATTTATCGCCCATTTACGCGGTGATGTGGCCGTAGCTCAGCCAAAAGCTATCTGTCAGATCACCGGTATCCAACCGCCAGCTGCGGCGTAAACCAGCTTTCCTTTAGCTAAATACGATCAAGCCCAGGTAAAACTGGGCTTATTTTGAAACAAATCAATTCTAAAACATTAAAGAAATAGCGAAAAAGGCCGTTAAAAATGACTTTTTTCACTGCTTTTCTAGGTAGCGCCGGCAGGGTCACCCCCTTTGATTGGGTCAGTGCTACCGCCTTTAAACGTAGTCCTGACGAAGGTTAGAGAGAGGGGGAGGTTAAATCTCTACAGCCTCCCCCGTCAGTACCGCCCCCCCAGGGAAATTTTTATGTGCAATAAATAAGGATTTTTTTTTGGGAGGTTTTGTGAGATCTAGCGTTAGTTCTCCTAATGTAGGACAAAAGATAAATAAGTTAGCAGGTGTGAGTAACCCGTGCTCTATCTCTTGGTGAGCTGCGTGATGTGTCGGCGGTATCGTTATGGGAGTCGCAAAGAAAGGTAATGCTCGAGCGTAGTACTTTGAGTTGAGAGGATACCTCCATCCTGATGGCGTATTGCGATGTGATCTCTGGATGATTCAAGTTGATGAAGATATTAGTAACTACGGCTTCTACACAGAGACGGAAGACTGAGAGCTAAAGAAGTGCCCGGCCGTGAGTGTTCGAAATGACGTAGCTAAGCAACTGACCCGCACTGATAGTTTGCTTGGATTAGCTCCTAATGCCCAATCCCGATTCATAGGTGAAGGTGGCGATAAAGGTGATGGTAACGAACTTAATGAATTCTAACGTATAGCGAGATTTCATCCGCGGGTCCTCCCTGGCGTTCTCACCACGGGTATACGGCCTCGCAGGATTTCGCTATTTATGAGAATTTCTGACGGGGGGTTGTTGTTTATATATCGCCTATTTGGCCGCATGCAAAACAGACAGTTAACTTTCCCACATGTACAAAGATCCTTTCGCAAAACCAGATCATTCCCCCTGTTATCTACCGAGATACTTTAAAAGCCATAAAATGGACGTTAATTGCAAATAAGAGGAATTCAGAAACAACAACCTGCTAGTAGCGATGTCATTAATGCTCCACAAATTGAGGAGTATAAATTGAACAAAATCCAAAAATGGATGTTAATTGCAAATAAGAGAAATTCAGAAACAACAACCCGCTAGTGGGCGCTATTAATACTCCATAAATTGATGATTATTAATTGAACAAAGTCCATTTTTGGATTTTGTATTAAAGTGACTTTTTCACAATGTACCACCAGATGTACCAACTGATAAAATCAAAACAAATAACACCCAACAAGATCAATATGTTAAGAGATTAATTCAGGTTTGCGAGGGCCACCAAATTAAAGAAAGGCGTAGTGGATTATTACCTACTACGCCTTTTTTACGTCTAAAAACCAGCAACAACCGCTGCTAGTTCACACATTTTATTCAGCCTATTTTATTAACTAATGCACTCTTACTCAGTACAGTTATCAACAAACGTTACGGTTGCAGGCCAGTCGCTGAATATGCCAATCGCATTAATATCATTCTTTAGTACGTTAACAACTTCTAGTTCATTGTAGTCGGTGTATTGACGCTCGATAGTCCATGTAATGATGTCTAGTCCTGACTCTTTAATCTCGTTCGCATAATCGGTTGCGATGACTTCATCACCCGATTTTGTTACTAGTAGCGGATAAATAGGGGCGATGATATTGATGCCTTTTTCTACGATTTCAGCTGGAGTTGGGACGTTGTTTAGAGAGAAAGTCAGGTATACGCCCTGCTCTCCAAATTCTGGGGTGTTGGCTACCCAGTATTCAACATCGTCGATTAAGAATGACTGCGGGTAAACGTCACTAGGTGCAACGCCCGCATCGATATATTCTTGGATCATTTTTTGAGCAAACTCTTCTTGAGTTAGCCCAGCTGCGGCTAAGTCTTGTGCATCCGGCGTTTTTAGCTCTGGAGTCATTTTTACGCCAAGTTCTTTAAACAAAGCGATACTTTCTTTATGCGTCATCAGAGTACCAGTACCGGCATAAAGATCAGTACGGTAGCTTGGCGTCGCATCCATATATTCAGCAACTGTGGTCGCGTTTGGATTATATGCGTCCATTTTGCCTTGCAGTGACTTAAATTCAGCCAGGGTAAAATCAGAAGTGCGACACTCTGCCTGTGCTTTAACGCCGTTAAGCTCATCGGCTGGTGTAAATGGGATTGAACATTTATCTGCCAGTTCAGTTGCTAGTACATTGGTGGTAGTGTGTAGATCTGAGTGGGAATGACGGCACACTAATTCAGCGTCGCTAGTAAAGGCTACGTCACATTCCAGTACGCCAGCACCCATGCGCGCAGCGGCAACGTAGCTTTCTTTAGTATGTTCAGGGAACATTAATGGTGCGCCGCGGTGCCCGATAGAAAGCTCACTCTTTTCAAAATTAGATTGGTTATTTAGACAACTTGTTAAGCTATCCTTTAGCTCTCCCTCTGCCAGTTGGTCAACCAAATAAGCAGGACGAGGGCCAAGTTGAATATTTGCCTCTGTTGGAGCTTCAATATCAAGACTCTCACTATCACAGGCTGCAATTAAAGAAATGGAAAGAAAGACAAACCCAGTTTTAAAACGAATCATAGTAACACTACTCTTATTAGACTTATTTTAGAAAAGAAGGTCACGATTTAATCCTGATAGCGTTTAATTCTCATGACTGATTTATTAATTATTGAGTATGTTTTGATAGATGGAAAACGTGGGCAGCTAAATTTACGGTAATCCGCCATTAAATCAGCTTCAAAGAAAATCACTAAAAACTAAAACGCCCCTTTACTGTATTAAACAATAAAGAGGCGTTGGCTATAAAAAGACGGTTGTCTTTATTTTAACTAGTCATGAGTAACGTCAATTACAGTGAAGGTTACAGATGCGTAATCAGGGTATTCTGTACCTGTTCTGTTCTGATTATATAGGCCTGCTTTAAAGTACATATAATCTGAAGCATAGAAGTCAGAGATTGTGATTGCGTCTGTATCACTTGAGTTACGGATGGTTTGCTTAGAACGTGTTTTGGTGTAAGCGATTGAATCCGCTGTCGTGTAAGTGTAGCCGTCATGCCAAACTGTCACTTTTAGTTGGTCGCCAGTTAGGTCAATTTCATAGCTCCACTCATCACCTAGTGCGATACCATTTTCAGGTTCAACTGGGTCACCACTTGCGTCTTGATCTGTATCGTTTTTATCAGTAAAACCGATAATGTTGATACGGTCACCTGGGTCACCGCTAGAGTCATCTACAGTAAAGAATACAGAGCCTTTGTCGTGCTCAGGTAGTTTACGGTAGTAGATCTTCACTGGTTCATGATCTTCACCATGAATCTGACCTACAATGATACGACCAATTTGATCTTCGCTTGTTGCATCCACAGAAACTTGGTTTACCACTAGCGTAGCTTTCATGTTGCCGTCAACACCACCAGCATCTGACTGGTTAGAAGATGATGCTTCACTTGTTACCCAGTTGTTTTTAGTGATGCCTTTAACATTAGCGTCACCGCCGTCTGAGTATCTTGCCATTAGCTCGCGCAGTTCTGAACGAGGGTAGCTAGAGCCACCTGAACTTGCTGCGTCGTTTTTAACAGTGAAGGTTACACAACCATCATTAAAGATAATTTCTTCAGCGCCGTTAGAGCCAAGAGTTTTGTTATCCACAAGGTCTTGAATATCTTCAACATCATTCATTGATACACCATCACCGGTGGTGTAACCCCAAATCGACATATCAATATTACAGCTACCGACAATCTCACCGCCTGAACCAGAGTCACCTGAACCTGAATCACCTGAGCCAGAATCTGCATCTGAGTCACCCGAGCCTGAATCAGAATCGCCAGAACCGCTGTCAGAACCAGAATCTGATTCACTACCGTCACAGCCATAAACTTGCGTTTCAATGATGCTGTTCCACTCAGAACCTGCAGAGTTACCAGAGCCGATAATACGAACATAACGAGCTTCGGTGTCTGCTACATCAATATCTTCGAAACCAGAATCTGCACCTGATGAAATGCCACCAGAAAGTACGGTTGTCCAGTTACTGTTATCTGTTGATGTTTCCACATCAAAATAAGAGCTACGAGCGTTACCTTTGTACCATTGAATCGCTAAATCAGTAACTGAAGCTTGAGAGCCTAAGTCAAATGTAATGGCTTTTCCGATGCCGTTAGAAGACCAACGAGACTCATCTGTTGTATTATTATCGTACGTGTTTTCAGGTCCATGACCATCATTCGTGCCATCATCATAAGCACTAACAATGCTTAATTGACCACTATTATCTACGCTACAAGTACCGCCTACGCTACCAGAATCGCCATCGCCAGAGTCACTGTCAGAGCCATCATCAGTGTCCGGATCTGGGTCTGGAGTTGTACCAGAGTCACCACCATCTTCCGTGCTTTCTAGGGTAAAGTCATCTAGGCGACCTTCATCCCCACCATAGCCACCAAAGATAGTTACTGACGTTGCAGAGCCAGAATTGAACGAAAGGCTAACCTGCTGGAAGTCATCCCCACCCCCAGTATTGCTGTATGTTTGACCATCAACAACAGCGCCAATCTCACCCAAACCTTTAACATAAGCACTTAATAAATAAGTAGTATTTGGTTCAACCGTTAACACTTGCTCAACTTTACCTGCTGAGCCAGTAATTTTCGCTGAACGCGAACCTGTGCGAGCATCCCCTGAAATTGCTGAAGGGTCGGTATCAGACCAACCGTCAAAACTGCTTTCAAAACTGGCATTTTCAATGAAGACTGTTGCCGCATGTACAGCCGGCAGAACCCCGACCGACAAGGCTGCAGCGACAACTGCAGTAATATATTTCTGTTTTGTCTTAAGCATCATAATTAATGATATCCCTAAAGATTATTAGCTAATGAAGACCCCTGATAATTCATCTTCAATCCCTATATAACAGATATATGATTGTTATATTCTTATAATACAAATCATTTCTGTTGAAACTAAAAGTAACGTAAATTTACTTTTTATCAACATTGAAAATTACAGAACAATTCAAAGTAGGATACGCATCACAGTTAATATGAAATTTAGGGTTATTAATTTGAGCTAGCTCGCTCACACTTTGTAGGGGTAATTAGGGGGTCAGGTCTTGAATTTTGCATTAATAATATTTAGTTAAATCAAAAGGTTTAGCCATAATATGTACTAAACCTTACATGAGGACTTTCTTATATATTGGAGATCATAACTTAATTTTCAAAAGCTAAAACTTAGTTTAAATTTGCTGTCCAAGTTTCAGTAACGCCGCAATATTTCGCGAGGAGCGAATAAGGTTTTCATCAGCTTTTTCTAGCACTTGAGAAAGTGTTTGTGGTGATGGGATAGTGCCAAAAATACAGTTAAAACTGCTATAAAGCTCATCTATTTCATGACCAAGAGAACCTGCTATTCCAATAACAGGAATACCTTTATTTTCGGCTCTATTTGCAATGCCAAAAGGGGCTTTTCCACTAAGGGTTTGATTATCCATTTTCCCTTCGCCGGTTATTACTAGATCGGCGTTTTCAAGTATTTTATCGGCATCTAATAAATCTAAAACAACCTCTATTCCTTGTTTAAGGGTCAACATAGGAAATAGCAATGAGAGCCCCATAGGAACGCCACCTGCAGCGCCGAAACCTGAAGAATTAAAGTGCTTAATCCCCGTTAAATTAAAACTCTTGGTCGAAAAATGAAATATGGCCTCATCTAGAGATTCCACTAATAACGAATCCGCTCCTTTCTGTGGAGCAAATACATAACTTGCCCCTTTATCCCCCACCAAAGGGTTACTCACATCACAAGCTAGAATAATCGGCACTTGCTTACAACGTGCATGCACGCTTGATAAATCAATCGTGTGTACCTTTGATAAGGCCAAGCCACCAGCAGGTAGCAACTGACCTTCGGCGTCCAATAATTTACCGCCTAACGCATGAATAATTCCAGCGCCAGCATCGTTGGTCGCACTACCACCTAACCCTAGCAAGATTTTAGATACGCCCAGATCCAGTGCTTCTTTTATGATCTCACCGGTACCATAAGTACTTGTCACGGCTGGGTTTCTTTCTTCAGGCGTAATAAGATCTAGCCCAGATGCGGAAGCCACTTCAATCAAAGCGGTTTTGCCTTGCTCTAACAGTGCCCATTTAGCACACACTTGTCGGCCAAGAGGATCACTTACCCAAGAGTGCCTAACCTCTCCTTGCAGTGCATCGATTAACACCTCAACCGTCCCCTCTCCACCATCGGCAAGAGGAAGGTGGCAATATTGCGCTGTCGGAAAGACTTCCTTAAAACCAAGCTCAATACACTGACACACCTCTTTAGCCGATAGCGACTCTTTAAATGAATCAGGGGCAATAACAATTTTCATTGGGTGAACCATATTCAATTCGTATGGACTTAATTAAACACCATAAAAAGCAGCGTTACCGCTAATTTATCTCGAAGTTGAGAGCTTTTAGCGATAAGCGATAACCTCAATAAGCAAACAATATCGGGTTTTCTACCTCACCCACCCCTTCTATAGAAACAGAAACGACATCCTTATTATTTAATGCTTTGGTTCTGCCTGGTGTTCCCATAAAAATAAGGTCTCCCGGTTTTAAAGTGAAATATTGACTCAAATAACTCACTACCTTCTCTGGACTATGAATCATATTTTTGGTGCTCTCTTGTTGTACTACCTTCCCATTTAAACGAGTAGTTAGCAGTACATCGTTGAAATTGACACCTCGAGTCATAGTTGCAGCTATTGGACCAAACCCATCACTCGCTTTCGCCCGCATCCATTGTAGGTCTTGACCTTGCCAACTACGCTCAGTTAAATCGTTTCCTACTGTCACGCCCCAGATATAATTTTTAGCTTCATCTATCGAAACATTTTTCGCTGTTTTTCCAATAATAAGCACCAACTCCCCTTCAAAATGCAGATTAGTTGCCCCTTTGGGAGCGAATACAGGCTCACCAGAAAGAATCAAAGAAGAAGGTAATTTTAAGAATAATGGCGGAGGTGCAGAGGATGGTGAACTAAGATGACTGGCGAAATTCATCCCTACCGCAAAAACTTTCTCTGGGGTCGTTGGTAATTTCATATTAATTTTGGCTATCGGTAGAGCGTTTTCTGAGGTTTTATATCGAGTAAAAATATCACCCACAATAGGGTAAACCTTATTATTCTCTAGTTTTCCGTACTGAGTAATGCCTTGATACTCAAAGCGTATAAAACTCTCAGTATTCGCAAAGGAAGCTGTTGAAAATACAATTAAAAAAAGTATGCCTATCCATTTCATCTCTATCACTCCTCCTAAATATTTAAGCATAGGAGATGTTTGATAAAGTTAAGGGGTCAGGTCTTGAATTTTGCAATAATATGATGATTACTATCCATATTGATTGACTCCTTTATCAAGCAATAAAAAAACCCAGCATCTGTGCTGGGTTTTCTGTATTCAAAACTCTAGTTTTGTATATAAAGCCTGATCTCTAAAACGGAATGTCGTCGTCAAAATCCATTGGTGGCTCATTATACTGCTGAGGAGCCTGTTGTGGCTTCTGCTGTTGCGGTTGTTGCTGTGCAGGTTGGTGAACTTGAGGTTGTTGAGGCTGACCCCATCCACCTTGCTGTTGACCTTGCTGTTGACCTTGTTGCTGACCGCCGTATTGACCGCCTTGGTTTTGACCTTGGCCACCACCTTGACGAGAACCTAGCAGTTGCATTTGACCTGTTGGCCACTGCACTACTACTTCTGTTGTGTAGCGATCTTGACCTGATTGGTCCTGCCACTTACGTGTTTGCAATTGGCCTTCGATATAAACTTGTGAACCTTTTTTCAAGTACTCACCAGCAATCTCAGCGGTTTTACCAAACAAAACAACACGATGCCATTCTGTTTTTTCACGTTGTTCGCCACTGGCTTTATCACGCCAAGTTTCTGAAGTCGCAATTGTGATGTTTGCAATTGCATTGCCATTTGCGGCGAAACGAACCTCAGGATCCTGCCCTAAGTTACCCATAATAATTACTTTGTTGACGCCACGGCTAGCCATGTATCACTCCATTTACTTTTTATTTGCGCTAATACGCCAAGCATAACACGCATAACGGACTACTTAAATCACTAGAAAGTGTAATAGAGAGGCAGACCAATAGATAACATCTATACAAAAGCAGAAACAGTTGTTTGCATTTTTTTCGGCTTATTACGCAATTTTATGCAACAAAGAACATGAAACAGGGCTTTTTATTGAATATAATCGCAAAAAGTTAGTGTCATGTTTCTCAAATTGGAAAGATTTAAAAGAAACTGACCGTAGTTAACAGGGAGAAAAAGTATGTATTTTGATGGAATAAATTCTCAGCTTTTTTTGCATGAGAGCAGCGGGTTTAGTGACGAGGTAATTCAACAATTACAAGAGAAATCAAAGCTAACCCTGTACCCTCTCGAAGAGTGGCATATGCACTATAAGCCCAGTTTAACACCCGTTATTTTAGTGGATTACAATGACCCCACATTTGACCCTTTGGACTTTGAAAACCCAAGTACACCTGGGAAGCACATCAATATGGTCATTACTCAAGCGCCACTACAACTGAAAACGACAGACTTACTTAAATACGGTCGTTTGCGCGGTATTTTCTATAAACAACAATCCTTTGATGACATTGTGCTGGGGTTGCAAACGCTGAGCCAAGGTCAGTCATGGCTAAGTAGAGCCGTCAACGAGCAGTTGATTTCTTATTATCAATCCGTGTTGGTTCGCTATGCTCCGCCGCACACCATTGACTTAACGCGACGAGAAATGGAAGTTCTGGAAGCACTAAGAATAGGTAAATCCAACTTTGGGCTGGCTGAACAATTATTCATTAGTGAGCACACGATAAAGTCTCATTTATATAAGATCTTTCGCAAAATTAAGGTGAAAAACAGAGAAGAAGCGGTTCTATGGGCTCATCATTTTCTGCCATAAAGCAATAAAATTGCAGATTTAACCTAAGTGTATTTTATATCGCCTAATTCTAATGATAGAGTTAGGCAAAACTATTTAATTATAATGACTCAGTTAGGTTACCCCTCATGATTAAAAAATGCCTTTTTCCTGCAGCAGGTTACGGGACTCGCTTCCTACCCGCGACCAAATCAATGCCAAAAGAAATGATGCCTGTCGTTAATAAACCTCTTATTGAATACGGTGTTGAAGAAGCCATTCAAGCAGGTATGGATGCAATGTGTATTGTGACCGGTCGTGGCAAACACTCAATCATGGATCACTTTGATAAGAACTATGAACTTGAACATCAAATTCAAGGCACTAATAAAGAAGCATTACTCGTAGACATTCGTAATGTCATTGAGTCAGCTAACTTTACCTACATTCGCCAACGCGAAATGAAAGGCTTAGGTCACGCCATTCTAACGGGGCGTGAACTAGTCGGTGATGAACCTTTTGCAGTTGTTCTTGCTGATGACTTGTGTGTCAATGAAGAACAAGGCGTTCTAGCGCAAATGGCCGCGCTTTATAAGCAGTTCCGCTGCTCTATTGTGGCTGTGCAAGAAGTGCCTGAAGATGAAACACACAAGTATGGTGTGATCAAAGGTGAAGTAATCAAAGACGACATCATCCGCGTTGATGACATGGTAGAAAAACCAGAAGCAGGAACAGCGCCAAGCAATCTAGCTATCATTGGTCGTTATATTTTAACCCCTGATATCTTTGATCTTATTGAAGAAACAGAACCAGGCAAAGGCGGTGAAATTCAAATCACTGATGCCCTGCTTAAACAAGCTAAAGCCGGTTGTGTGCTTGCCTACAAATTTAAAGGCACTCGTTTTGATTGCGGTAGCGTAGAAGGCTACATCGAAGCCACTAATTACTGCTTTGAAAACATCTATCTAAAAGATAAAAAAGCCACTGAACTTGGCAAAAAATCGACATTAAAAGAACCTATCAAGTAAAACGATAGCCACTCTCAATCTTAAAAACAGTGACCTAGTGTCACTGTTTTTTTATCCAGTATTTATTTGCAGTCGTTTAAAGCTATGTAATACTTGGCAGATGATTATGTAATTGAGCAGGATTAGATGGATACTATCGACGTTCGTGGTGCTAGAACTCACAACCTTAAAAACATCAACCTCACTATTCCAAGAGATAAACTGACGGTTATCACCGGCCTATCCGGTTCTGGTAAGTCATCTTTGGCTTTTGATACTTTATACGCCGAGGGTCAACGTCGCTATGTTGAGTCTTTGTCAGCCTATGCCCGCCAATTTTTATCTTTGATGGAAAAGCCAGATGTTGACCATATTGAAGGTCTGTCACCTGCTATTTCAATAGAACAAAAATCAACCTCTCATAACCCCCGTTCAACAGTGGGTACCATTACCGAAGTGTATGATTACCTTCGTTTATTGTATGCCCGAGTTGGCGAACCTCGTTGTCCTGAGCATAAAGAGCCTCTATCTGCTCAAACCATTACTCAAATGGTCGACAAAGTGCTTGAGTTGCCAGAAGGCTCAAAAATGATGTTGCTGGCTCCGATTGTTAAAGAGCGCAAAGGGGAACACGTTAAAACCTTCCAAAACCTCGCTTCACAAGGCTTTATTCGTGCGCGTATTGATGGTGATATTTGCGATCTTTCCGATCCACCGACGTTAGAATTACATAAAAAACACACCATTGAAGTCGTCGTCGATCGCTTCAAAGTGCGCAGCGATCTTCAGCAGCGCCTTGCTGAATCCTTTGAGACCACTTTAGAGCTCTCTGGCGGGATTGCCGTCGTCGCCTCTATGGATAAAAGTGACCAAGAAGAGATCATTTTCTCTGCTAACTTTGCTTGTCCACGCTGTGGTTATAGCATGCAAGAATTAGAGCCAAGACTGTTCTCTTTCAACAACCCTGCAGGGGCTTGTCATACTTGTGACGGGCTTGGGGTACAGCAATATTTTGATGAAAGCCGAGTGGTTTTAGATGACAATCTAAGTATTGCCGAGGGAGCAATCAAAGGCTGGGATCAAAAGAACTATTATTACTTCCAGATGCTAGGTGCATTGGCAGAACATTATGATTTTGACTTGTATGCGCCTTTTAAATCTCTGCCGAAGAAGATCAGAGAGATCATATTAAAAGGCTCGGGACGCACCGAGATCGAATTTAAATACATCAATGATCGTGGTGATATTCGAGTTAAAACTCATCCATTTGAAGGCATTCTAAATACATTAGAGCGTCGCTATCACGATACTGAATCCAATTCTGTACGTGAAGATCTTGCCAAGTATATCTCGACTCGCTCTTGCACCAGCTGTGATGGCACTCGATTACGACAAGAAGCGCGTAACGTATTTGTAGACGATACGCCATTGCCTAGCATTGTCGAGATGAGCATTAGCGAAGCATTAGACTTCTTTAAAAACATGAATCTCGAAGGGCAAAAAGCGCAAATAGCCGATAAGATCATGAAAGAGATCAACGATCGCTTAAGCTTTTTGGTTAACGTTGGCCTTAACTACCTCAACCTCTCTCGCAGTGCTGAAACCCTATCTGGTGGTGAAGCGCAGCGTATCCGTTTGGCTAGCCAAATTGGTGCAGGTTTAGTCGGTGTAATGTATGTATTAGATGAGCCTTCCATTGGCCTGCACCAAAGAGATAATGAACGCTTACTTGGCACCCTCACCCATTTGCGTGATCTTGGCAACACCGTGCTTGTGGTAGAGCATGACGAAGATGCCATTCGAACTGCAGACCATATTATTGATATAGGCCCCGGCGCAGGGGTACATGGCGGACACGTTGTTGCAGAAGGGACTTATGACGATATCATCAACAACCCTGACTCACTGACCGGACAATACCTAAACGGCACCAAAGAAATCGCGATTCCGAAAAAGCGAACTCCTGTCGATAAAGAAAAATTAATCGTGCTAAAAGGCGCGTCAGGTAACAATTTAAAAACCGTTGATCTGACTATTCCTTGTGGATTGTTTACTTGTGTCACTGGGGTATCAGGTTCAGGTAAATCAACCTTAATTAATGACACCTTCTTTAAGATTGCGCATAGAGAACTCAACGGCGCAACCACCAGCAATCCAAGCGCTTATGATACGGTAGATGGCTTACAGCATTTTGATAAAGTGATCGATATTGACCAAAGCCCTATCGGTCGCACCCCAAGATCAAACCCTGCCACTTACACCGGAATATTTACACCGATTCGTGAGTTGTTTGCTGGCACTCAAGAGTCTCGTTCTCGCGGTTATAAGCCGGGTAGATTTAGCTTTAACGTACGAGGTGGCCGCTGTGAAGCGTGTCAAGGCGATGGTGTAATCAAAGTTGAAATGCACTTCCTGCCAGACGTTTATGTACCTTGTGACTCTTGTAAAGGCAAACGCTACAATCGTGAAACCTTAGAAGTTAAATACAAAGGTAAGTCCATCGATGAAGTGCTGAATATGACGGTGGAAGATGCACATGCTTTCTTTGAACCTGTGCCTGTCATCGCCAGAAAGCTAAAAACTTTAATTGATGTGGGGCTTTCGTATATTCGTTTAGGGCAAGCGGCAACAACGCTATCAGGTGGTGAAGCACAACGTGTGAAATTAGCCCGTGAATTATCTAAGCGTGATACTGGAAAAACCTTGTATATTTTGGATGAACCTACCACAGGATTGCACTTTCATGATATACAACAGTTACTTACTGTTTTACATCGCCTGCGCGATCACGGTAATACAGTAGTGGTTATCGAACACAACCTTGATGTGATAAAAACCGCAGACTGGATTGTCGATCTTGGCCCTGAAGGGGGACAAGGTGGTGGTGAAATTGTCGCAACCGGTACACCAGAGCAAGTAGCGAAAGTAAAAGGCTCACATACCGCTCACTTTTTAAAGCCTATGCTTAAATAACAACAAAGGACGCAACCAATGGCAACCCTGTTAACTACAGGTACATTACTTGAAAAAAAGACTCCTAAAGTACCGTTTAACAGGCGTTTTCTGCTGTTTATGGGGATTATCTTCCTCATCGCGACCCACTTCTTCTCCCCCAACCCTGGGGGAGCAGGATTAGCGCTATCTTTTAATCCTCCAGTGTGGGCGTTTTTGAGTATTGCACTTGGTATTGCCATGTATCAAACCGCCAATAATCGCGCCATCAAATACTCAAAAATGACCGTGGCTCTGTTTATCAGCTGTTTGTTGATGACCTTGCCCGTACTATTACCCAATGCCAATGTTGAGATTGTACTGCCAAGGTTAATCGGATTATGGGCCGGCTTTTTTCTGTTCCTATCTTTTCAGCAATTTAGATTTAGTAATGAAGAAAAGCAGCGACTACTGTGGTTTATTTTATTTTCGGTCGCCATTGAAGCGCTATTTGGTTGGGTGCAATACACATTACTGTCACCGGGTAATCCATTTGGATACGACACACTTAGAAATCGTCCTTATGGCATCTTTCAGCAACCTAATGTCATGGCTAGCTTCTTAGCCACAGGACTGGTGCTTTCTGGGTACTTACTCGCAAGACAGCCTCACGACAAATACTTAAAGTGGCGACAAAAAATCTCCTTCTTGTATGCCATTCCGCTACTGACAATCCCTTTATTGGTGGTGCTAGCTTCTAGAACCGGTTGGCTAGGCGCTATCATTGCGGTTGCTATGGTCTCGCCTTATCTGTATCGCTTTGCCTTGCGCTCACGAGCCATCATTTGGTCTGCTGCGGTTTTGATTGGACTCGCTATTGGTGTCGGCTTGACCTTCACGGGCAGCAGTCAGTCATTAATCAGCCAAAAAGCCGACCTAGAAAGTGCACGTGCTTATACCTTCCCGCAGGGGATTGATATGATTATCGAACGCCCTATTTCAGGTTATGGCTACGGAAAATTTGAATCGGCTTATATTGTCTATACCGCAAGACAGCACCAAATAAACCCTGACTATCCTGCTGGTTTACCTTCGATGGACCATCCGCACAATGAACTACTGATGTGGGGAATTGAAGGAGGCATAATACCTTTAGTCGGGATATTTCTGGCAATGGGGTTTGTGCTATACCGCTTGTATATGGTCAGGCATGGCACTCGCGTTGGCATCTTGGCACTCTTCATACCGATAGTGCTACATACGCAATTAGAATACCCCTTCTATCACTCTGCTATCCACTGGGTATCATTTATTGTTCTGCTGTATTGGGTCGATCAACGTACTGCACGTTATCGTCCACAAAGCTTTGGCCGCATGAGTAAAATGTTCCTACGCAGTGCCAGTTTGATATTACCTATATTAACCTGCGTCTACATGGTGACAGCGCTACAGACCAATTATGTTCTGACTCAATTTGAACATTCTAAGCCTAAAAATCCAGATATCTTAGATAGGGTGACAAACCCAATAGCATGGAAAGATCGTTACGAATGGGATATTAACAGCACCTTGTTAAACATCGGCATTGCCACCGATCAAAAGCAACATATTCAAGCCTATGTTGATTGGTCACTCCCGTTTATAAAAGACAAGCCACGCCCTGCGCTATACAAAAACTTAATACTGGCGTATTTAGCTCTAGACCAACAGCAGATGGCGAATGCAATTCGCAGTGAAGCGGAGTTTTTATTCCCTAAGGTGGACTTTAGCACTGTATCGTTACAGAGAATTAAGGTGAGTAAGGCGCAACCTACCACCAGCGACGAGTAATCCCTCACTGGTGGTTTAGCTCTCGTGGTTATAACACCTCTTTAAGTGCCTGCAAGCAAAGTGCGACATTTTCCTTGCGGGCGCCATAGCCCATCAAACCGATGCGCCATGCTTTTCCTGCTAAGTCTCCAAGCCCCGCGCCAATTTCCAGATTGTACTCATTCAATAGGCGTTGACGCACAGCGCCATCATCAACACCTTCTGGAATATAAATTGCGTTTAATTGTGGCAATCGATATTGCTCATCCACTACAAATCGAATACCCAGCTCAGATAACCCTTGTTTTAATATTTGATGAGCATCGGCATGACGTTGCCACGCTTGCTGTAACCCTTCCTCTTTTAATAACAATAAGGATTCATGCAGCGCGTACAAGCTATTCACTGGCGCTGTATGGTGGTACGCACGTTTACCTGCGCCACTCCAATACCCTAGCACTAAACTTTGATCTAAGAACCAGCTTTGTACTGGGTGAGTTCTCGATTCAATTTTTGCTAGCGCTTTTTCTGAAAAGGTCAAAGGGGACAATCCCGGAGTACAAGATAAGCATTTCTGGCTCCCTGAATACACTGCATCCAACTGCCATTCGTCAACTAATAGTGGTACGCCGCCTAGCGAAGTGACGGCATCAACAATCACCAGCATGTCTTTCTCTTTGGCTATTTTTGACAATGCTTGCGCGTCACTCAGAGCACCGGTTGATGTTTCGGCGTGCACAAACGCAACCGCTACCGCGTCAGGGTGTTCAGCAACAGCGCTTGCCAATTTAGTCGCTGATACCGGTGCGCCCCATTCATCGTCCACCACAACCGCAATACCACCACAACGCTCTACATTTTGTCGCATTCGTTCGCCAAACACACCATTGCGGCAAACAATCACCTTCTCTCCCGGTTCAACAAGGTTGACAAAACACGCTTCCATCCCTGCACTGCCCGGCGCCGAAATCGCGATGGTAAATTCATTTTCGGTTTGGAAGGCATATTTTAGTAGCGATTTAAGCTCATCCATCATGCCGATAAACAAAGGATCTAAATGTCCAATAGTTGGACGCGACAATGCTTGTAATACTTGAGGGTAAATATCTGAAGGACCAGGGCCAAGTAGAGTTCGTTTAGGAGGATTGAAGCTGCGCATAGTAAAGCCTTAATTTTAAATGAGAATAAACAGCTTATTGCATAAAAAACCAGCGTCAATAAGCAAAGCTCAGAAGTATGCGGTAGGTAAAAAAGCCAAGATCGGGATTAAGATATTGACATAATTTATACAAACCAGTTCAATGAAGAGAAGAGATAAATACCTCAGGGCAAGCTCTTATTATCAAATGTGTGATTAATAAAACGCATTTGAATCTCATACTGTTAACTCAGTATGGGTATTTGCACATTCTAAAGGACTAATGGAGAGATACAGTGAGCGCAATTAACGTTGCTAAATTTGGTGGCACCAGTGTGGCAAACTTCGAGGCGATGAGCCGATGTGTGACTATTGTAGAAAACAACCCTCAAACTAAACTGGTTGTAATTAGCGCCTGCTCTGGCGTAACCAATATTTTAGTTGAGCTTGCGAATGGTGTTACAGAACAAACCAAACGCGAACAACTTCTACAAA
The DNA here is from genome assembly GCF_024346975.1 of Vibrio neonatus. Classification (NCBI taxonomy): domain Bacteria; kingdom Pseudomonadati; phylum Pseudomonadota; class Gammaproteobacteria; order Vibrionales; family Vibrionaceae; genus Vibrio; species Vibrio neonatus. The sequence goes on from NZ_AP024885.1 coordinate 2,419,987, forward strand.
CGTTAGTTGATATTCACTTCTCAATTATCAATCAGTTAAAACACCCAGAAAAAATCAACAATGAAATCAATGAAATACTGACCAAGATTTCTCAGTGTGCTGAAAGAGCGGTGAATGAACCGAGTGAACAACTCACCGACCAATTGGTCTCTTGTGGCGAGCTAATGTCGACGCATATCCTGTGTCAGTTAATGTGCGAAAAAGGCCACAATGCACAACGCTTTGATATCCGTACGGTAATGAAAACCACATCGGTATTTGGTAACGCTGAACCTCTACTGGATGAAATTAGTATTGCCGTACAAACGCACCTCGCGCCACTTTGCAAAGAGTCGATTGTTGTAACTCAAGGCTTTATTGGTTCAGACCTTAATAATAAAACTACAACTCTAGGCCGTGGCGGCAGTGACTATAGTGCTGCTCTTATTGCTGAAGCTATTTCAGCCTCTGGACTGGAAATTTGGACTGACGTACCTGGCATTTATACCACTGACCCACGTATTGCGCCGCAAGCGCATCCAATTAAAGAAATCAGTTTTGCTGAAGCGTCAGAAATGGCCAATTTTGGTGCTAAGATCTTACACCCATCCACTCTAGTACCTGCATTGAGACACAAGATTCCTGTGTTCGTAGGTTCTTCCAAAGAGCCTCAGCTAGGCGGAACTTGGGTTAAGCAAGAAGTCGAAAGCGCACCACTATTTAGAGCGGTGACACTGCGTGGTAATCAAACCATGATCACTTTAAAAAGCCTAAATATGTTCCAAGCCAGTGGCTTCTTAGCCAAAGTATTTACCATACTGGCGCAACATAAAGTCTCGGTTGATCTTATTACCACTTCAGAGATCAGTGTGTCATTGACTCTCGATCATACCAACACTCAAGGCGGCTCACCTAAACTGCCACCAGCGGCTCAACAAGAACTGGAAAAACTCTGTTCTGTGGTGGTTGAACATAATCTGAGTCTTGTGGCACTTATTGGTAACGAGATGGGACAAGCTAAAGGTGCGGCGAAGCAAATTTTTGGTACGCTGGAAGATTACAATCTACGTATGATCTGTTACGGCGCAAGTTGCCATAACCTGTGTTTCTTGCTGCATGAGTCTTATGCACGTAACGCAGTGCAGCACTTACATAGAGAGCTGTTTGAAGGCTAATGCTTGAAAGCTAGTTAAGCGAATAACGAACTATAAAAAATGGGGCTCTTTAGCCCCATTTTTGTTGTTTACTTGCTAGTTGTTCAGGTTTGGACCTAACCACTTCTCAGCTTCTAACCACTCCCAACCTTTACGCTCGGCATAGTCTTTGGCTTGATCTTCTTGGATCTGCGCAATCGCAAAGAAACGACTGTCAGGATGAGAGAAATACCAACCTGAAACAGAAGCACCCGGCCACATGGCGTAGCTGGTCGTGAGCGACATACCAATACGCTCTTCAACCTGCATTAAATCCCACAGAGGGCCTTTCTCTGTATGTTCAGGACATGCAGGATAACCCGGTGCAGGACGAATGCCTTGATACTTTTCACGAATAAGATCATCGTTACTCAATTGCTCATCAGGGCTGTATCCCCAAATTTTAGTACGCACTTCTTGGTGTAGATATTCTGCAAATGCTTCTGCTAAACGGTCGGCCACAGCTTGAATCATGATGGCATTATAATCATCACCCGCAGCTTTATAGTTATCCGCCAGTTCACGCTCACCAATGCCACCGGTCACAGCAAACGCACCAACCCAGTCTTTTACCCCACTCTCTTTCGGAGCAATATAGTCACTCAAACAGTAGTTAAATCCTTTCGGTTTTTTGGTTTGCTGACGAAGGTGACACAAGGTTTTAGCCACTGTAGTACGAGACTCATCGGTATAAACTTCAATATCATCACCCACGCTATTGGCAGGGAATAATTGACAAATACCATTGGCTTTTAGCAGACCTTCTCGCTCCACTCTATCTAATAGATCATTGGCATCTTTAAACAAACGACGAGCTTCTTCACCTACTTCTTCATGATCGAGAATGGCAGGGTATTTACCCATCAATGTCCAAGTCATAAAGAAAGGAGTCCAGTCGATATATTCACGTAACACCGACACGCTCATATCTTTAAGGATGACAGGCTCTAACTGCTTAGGCGCAGGAGGAACATAAGACGACCAATCAATATCGACCTTATTTTCACGCGCTTTTGCGATTGTGGTTGGCGCTGTCTTAGGACGCTTTCTCGCATGTTGGTCACGAACACGTTCGTAATCCAAATCCAATTTTTCAATAAATGCTGGTTTCAGCTGATCAGACAATAATGCAGAACAGACACCCACCGCACGAGAAGCGTTGTTCACGTATACCACAGGCTCAGAATAGTTTTGTTCAATCTTCACCGCGGTATGCGCTTTAGAGGTGGTTGCGCCACCAATCAGTAGCGGCAGTTTAAACCCTTGGCGCTCCATCTCTTTGGCTACGTATACCATCTCATCTAATGATGGCGTGATAAGCCCAGAGAGACCGATAATATCAACGTTTTCTTCTTTGGCGACCTTCAAGATTTTATCACAAGGCACCATTACCCCAAGATCGATGATCTCGTAGTTATTACACTGCAGTACTACGCCAACAATGTTTTTACCAATATCGTGCACGTCACCTTTAACGGTGGCTAATAGTATTTTACCGTTGGTTTGACCGACTTCTTTGAGTGCATCGATAAACGGTTCTAAGTGACCAACAGCTTGCTTCATTACACGAGCAGATTTTACAACCTGAGGTAAGAACATCTTACCCTCACCAAACAAGTCACCGACGACGTTCATGCCATCCATTAGAGGGCCTTCAATCACCTCTAGTGGTTTACTGGCTTTAACTCGCGCCTCTTCTGTGTCTTCAATAATAAATTCAGTGATGCCTTTAACCAGCGCATGTTCAAGGCGTTTTTCAACTGGCCAGCCACGCCATTCTAGCGCCGTACCATCATCTTTAGGTCCAACACCGTTTTCACGGTATTCATCCGCAATATCAAGCAATCGTTCAGTACCATCTGGACGACGGTTAAGAACAACGTCTTCTACCGCTTCACGCAGTTTATCTGGAACGTTATCGTAAACCTCTAGCTGACCTGCGTTTACGATACCCATATCCATACCGTTCTTGAAACAGTGGTATAGGAAAACCGCATGGATGGCTTCACGCACGTAGTTGTTACCACGGAAAGAGAAGGAAACGTTAGACACCCCTCCCGAAATCATCGCATGCGGAAGCGTACGCTTAATATCGGCGACCGCTTCGATAAAGTCGACCGCATAGTTATTGTGCTCATCAATGCCGGTTGCTACCGCAAAGATATTGGGGTCAAAAATGATGTCTTCAGCAGGGAAGCCAACTTCATCAACCAAAATATTGTAGGCATTAGTACAAATCTCGACTTTACGCTCGCGTGTATCGGCTTGGCCTACTTCATCGAAAGCCATCACGATAACCGCTGCGCCATAACGACGAATCAGCTTAGCTTGAGCAACAAATTTTTCTTTGCCTTCCTTCATAGAGATTGAGTTCACAATCCCCTTGCCTTGAATACATTTTAGACCGGCTTCGATAACCTCCCACTTAGAGGAGTCGACCATGATAGGCACTTTAGAAATTTCGGGTTCTGACGCACAAAGATTCAAGAAGCGAACCATACAGGCTTCAGCATCAAGCATCCCTTCATCCATATTGATATCGATGATCTGAGCGCCGTTTTCTACCTGCTGACGAGCAACATCTAACGCTTCTTCATAAAGCTCTTCTCTTATTAGACGTTTGAAGCGAGCGGAACCGGTAACGTTGGTTCGTTCACCAACGTTCATAAACAGTGATTCTTTTTCTATAGAGAGCGGTTCTAAACCAGATAAGCGACAAGCAGGTTTGATATCAGGCAGTGCGCGAGGAGCCGCTTTTTCTACGGCGTCTGCCATAGCTCTAATGTGCTCTGGCGTAGTACCACAACAGCCACCAACAAGGTTTAGAAATCCTGAATCAGCCCATTCTTGAATGTGCTCTGCCATATCTTCAGCAGAAAGATCGTACTCACCAAAGGCATTCGGTAGACCGGCATTCGGGTGAACCGATACAAAAGTTTCTGAAATGCGAGACAGCTCTTCCACATACGGGCGAAGCTCATCTGGGCCTAATGCACAGTTCAAACCAAAAGAAATCGGGTTTACATGACGTAGAGAGTTATAAAACGCTTCCGTTGTTTGTCCTGAAAGGGTACGACCTGAGGCATCGGTAATAGTCCCTGAGATCATCACAGGCAATGTCTGGCCGATTTCATCAAATACAGTTTCAACAGCAAAGGCACACGCTTTGGCATTGAGAGTATCGAAGACGGTTTCGATAAGAATAAGGTCTGAGCCACCTTTGATTAACGCTAAAGTAGATTCTTTATAAGCGATAACCAACTCATCAAAGCTCACATTACGAAAGCCTGGATCGTTAACATCTGGAGAGATAGAACAAGTTCGGTTAGTTGGACCTAAAACACCCGCTACATACCTAGGTCGATGAGGCGTCTTTTTCGTCCATTCGTCTGCTGCTTCACGAGCCAGTTTTGCCGCCACATAGTTAATTTCTTCACTCAACTCCTCCATATCGTAATCCGCCATCGCAATGGTGGTTGAGTTGAAGGTGTTCGTTTCTAGAATATCCGCGCCGGCTTCTAAATAATCACTGTGGATCTGCTTAATCAACTGCGGCTGAGACAGAACAAGTAAGTCATTATTTCCTTTTAAATCGCAATGCCAATCGGCAAAGCGTTCACCCCGATAGTCTTCTTCTTCTAGTTTCAGGTTTTGGATCATGGTGCCCATGCCACCATCGATCAAAAGAATATGCTTCTTTAATTGGGCTTCTATCTGTTCTCTCATACTGCATCCTGCTCAGACGTGCTATTACTAACTTATTAATAACATCCTATCACAGAAAAATTAGATTTCTAGACGTCTAAAGTATGCATATTAACGCTATGATGCACTAGTAAGATGAGTTTTATTTGATATCACTATTAATTTGTCTCACAGTGTTGGGACTTGCGAAACTTAGGAGAAAGGAATGGACGCCTACCATACGCTATCTTTTTTAGCTGCTGGCGCGGTATTTATCGCATTTATAAACAGCAAAATTGGGAAGATGCAAACCACGATAGCCATTACCGCTGGGGCGATGTTGCTTTCGTTGGCGCTTATCATTGCAGGTCAAGCTGGATGGTTTAAGTTATCCCACGTAGCCCGAGAAACTATCGCATCGATTAATTTCGAAGACTTCCTGCTAAAAGGAATCCTTGGCTTTCTGCTCTTCGCTGGCGGTTTAGGTATTCAACTTAATCATTTAAAAGATCAAAAATGGGAAATTTCGTTTCTAGCGTTAGCCGCTACATTGTTTTCCACTTTTGCGATTGGATTTTCTTTACACGCTATCTTTGCTTTAATCGGTTTTAACTTTGACCTGATTTATTGTTTGCTCTTTGGCGCACTGATCTCGCCAACCGATCCAATTGCGGTATTAGCCATCGTAAAGAAGTTACAAGCCCCGACGCGTATTTCTACGCAAATAGAAGGCGAATCACTGTTTAATGATGGCTTTGGCTTAGTCATATTTGTCACTATTTTTAGTATTGCTTTTGGTAGCGACACCCCTACGTTTAGTTCTGTTTCGGTTCTATTCCTCCAAGAAGCGATTGGTGGTATTGCCTACGGTTTTGTTTTAGGCCTTGTATTCCATAAGCTCATCAGCTTAACCGATGACCATTCAATGGAACTACTACTGACTCTAATCATACCGTCCGCTGGATATGCATTGGCTGAATCACTGGGAGTATCCGGCCCGCTGTCTATGGTGGTATCGGGAATTATCATTGGTAACTGGACTCGTAAATCCGGTTTTACCGAAGAGAGTCATCGTCACTTAGACCACTTCTGGGAATTGATTGATGAGTTTTTAAATGGGGTGCTCTTCCTGCTTATCGGTATGTCGATGTTGCTGTTTGAGTTCCATAAAGAAGATTGGATCATGATGATTGTAGCTGTACCACTGGTGTTATTAGTACGCTACATCAGCATTAAGCTCTCTTATACCTGCTTTAGTCGTTTTAGAGACTACAACCCTATGTCTGTGAAAATTCTCACTTGGGGCGGTTTAAGAGGTGGGTTGGCACTGGCAATGGCACTATCAATACCCGCAGGGATTATGGTAATCCCTGAGAAAAATATCGACGTAAAAGAGATCATTATCGTGATGACCTATGCGGCTGTGATGTTCTCGATTCTAGTACAAGGGATGACGATTACACCATTGATCGAAAAGGCTAAACGTTTAGAGCCTGCCGCTACACAAGAAAACGAAAGTAAATAATTTTCCCATCAAATAGACAAAAGGCATACCACTCAAAGGTATGCCTTTTTGTTTTTAACTAAGCCTATATCTATTCGTCGATAGTAAAGTTCTTCTCTGAGAACTTATCCAAATCATAAGGCGTCTGCTGGTACACACAGTAATTAAGCCAGTTACTAAATAATAAATGTCCGTGACTACGCCAAGTAGCATGTGGGTCATTGCTAGGATCATCATCAGGATAGTAATTTACTGGGATTTGTGGCTCCATGCCTTCGCCACAATCTCGAACATACTCAGTATGCAGCGTGTGTGACTCATACTCAGGATGTCCCGTCACAAATACATTACGCTTGTCTTGCGTTGCTGCTAAATAGACTCCAGCTTCTTTAGAGGTGGCTAGAATGTCTAAGTCTGTATTCTCTGCTAGATAATCAGATGAAAAGTCAGCATAACGAGAGTGAGGTGCTAAGAAGCAATCATCAAAGCCTCTTAATAGTGGATGGTAAGCATTGTGCGTCTCATGGCTGTATACGCCTGATAGCTTTTCTTTACGTGTTCTTTTAGGTAAGTCATAGAGCAGCTTTAATCCTGCTTGTGCAGCCCAGCACACATACAAGGTTGAAGTAACGTGCTCTTTTGCCCAAGACATGATGGTTTTGAGGTGATCCCAGTAGAATACATCCTCAAACTGAACTAAACCTAATGGCGCGCCAGTGATGATAAGCCCATCGAAGTTGCGCTCTTTAACCGCTTCAAATTGTCGATAGAAGTTATCTAAATGCTCTGTTGGAGTGTTTCTACTCGGTCTGTTATCGATACGAAGTAATTCAATATCAACCTGCAGTGGGCTATTCGATAGTAGACGTAAAAACTGGGTTTCAGTCTCTATTTTCTTTGGCATCAGATTTAAGATCAGTACGCGCAATGGACGAATCATTTGCGTCGATGCACGAGTTTCTGACATGACAAAGATGCTTTCGCCTCTGAGTATATCTGTTGCAGGTAATTGATCGGGAACTCGAATAGGCAAAACTTAACTCCTCTAAGCATCTAGACGTCTATACGTTTCTACATTTAGACTACTGCAATATAGAGGAGGTGTCGAGTACGAATATGCAATCTAAGTGTTAATCACGTGACCACTGATACTCAGAAGGTTGCCCGAGCTGTTCAAAGTACTGCGAATGTAGTTGTTTAAATTGATCTTTTTTAATATCAGCAATATTCCACTCAGCAAAATCAATGCTTAATTTTTGCCCATCAAAATCAATGATCGCATTGTTCAAATGAGAAGTTACTACGCTAAAGATCATCTCATTACGATCTTTACAGTTAAACGTAATGGTTTGAATTGGCTTTTGATTCAGTTGTAGCTGCCCTTGTTTCGAGTCAGAACAAGTCTGGAAGCTTGCGAGATGCAATACCAACTTATTGTTCATAGTGGTATACACAGAGACCTCTGTGGAGGGAAATAAATAGACTTTACGCAACAGTAATTGATGAGTGTCACTGGTACGGGCTATCTGTACACCGCTATTTATAAGAGGGAAACCAAGCCACTGCCAGTCATAGCCTTTATCTTTATAAGTGAGTAAGCCAAACAAACTAGCAAAGGCAACTAAAGAACAAATAGAAAATAAAAGGACGACTAATATAAATAACTTTTTCATCGATTTAGATAACCATTTATTTCTTCTTAATTATGATTAAAGAATACCATCAAAGAGAAGAGTTGATGAAATACTATAGACGAAAAAAAGCCCTAGCATTTCTGCTAGGGCTTCTTATTAGTGGCGGAGTGGACGGGACTCGAACCCGCGACCCCCGGCGTGACAGGCCGGTATTCTAACCAACTGAACTACCACTCCGCACCAATTTGTTACTAAACAAGGTCTTATAAATGCCTTATCCAGTTTTTGTCTCTAGATATAAAATCTAAAAACTTAATTAAAGCCTGGCGATGTCCTACTCTCACATGGGGAAGCCCCACACTACCATCGGCGCTATTGTGTTTCACTTCTGAGTTCGGCATGGAATCAGGTGGGTCCACAATGCTATGGTCGCCAAGCAAATTTTGCTTTACTTTCAGCTTTTTAAAAAAGCTAAAGGTAAAATAATCTAGAAAGCTGTATTTAAAAGTCTCTGTCACACATTCAAAGTTCTTACTTCGAGTCCACAAAACCCCTTGGGTGTTGTATGGTTAAGCCTCACGGGCAATTAGTACAGGTTAGCTCAATGCCTCACAGCACTTACACACCCTGCCTATCAACGTTCTAGTCTCGAACAACCCTTTAGGACACTTAAAGTGCCAGGGAAGACTCATCTCAGGGCTCGCTTCGCGCTTAGATGCTTTCAGCGCTTATCGATTCCGAACTTAGCTACCGGGCAATGCCATTGGCATGACAACCCGAACACCAGAGGTTCGTCCACTCCGGTCCTCTCGTACTAGGAGCAGCCCCCTTCAATCTTCCAACGCCCACGGCAGATAGGGACCGAACTGTCTCACGACGTTCTAAACCCAGCTCGCGTACCACTTTAAATGGCGAACAGCCATACCCTTGGGACCGACTTCAGCCCCAGGATGTGATGAGCCGACATCGAGGTGCCAAACACCGCCGTCGATATGAACTCTTGGGCGGTATCAGCCTGTTATCCCCGGAGTACCTTTTATCCGTTGAGCGATGGCCCTTCCATTCAGAACCACCGGATCACTATGACCTGCTTTCGCACCTGCTCGAATTGTCATTCTCGCAGTCAAGCGGGCTTATGCCATTGCACTAACCACACGATGTCCAACCGTGTTTAGCCCACCTTCGTGCTCCTCCGTTACTCTTTGGGAGGAGACCGCCCCAGTCAAACTACCCACCAGGCACTGTCCGCAATCCCGATTAGGGACCTACGTTAGAACATCAAGCATACAAGGGTGGTATTTCAAGATTGCCTCCACAAACACTGGCGTGCTTGTTTCAAAGGCTCCCACCTATCCTACACATGTAGGGTCAATGTTCAGTGCCAAGCTGTAGTAAAGGTTCACGGGGTCTTTCCGTCTAGCCGCGGGTACACTGCATCTTCACAGCGATTTCAATTTCACTGAGTCTCGGGTGGAGACAGCGTGGCCATCATTACGCCATTCGTGCAGGTCGGAACTTACCCGACAAGGAATTTCGCTACCTTAGGACCGTTATAGTTACGGCCGCCGTTTACCGGGGCTTCGATCAAGAGCTTCGACCTAAGTCTAACCCCATCAATTAACCTTCCGGCACCGGGCAGGCGTCACACCGTATACGTCATCTTACGATTTTGCACAGTGCTGTGTTTTTAATAAACAGTTGCAGCCACCTGGTATCTGCGACTCCTAGTAGCTCCATCCGCAAGGGACTTCACCGCCAAGAGCGTACCTTCTCCCGAAGTTACGGTACCATTTTGCCTAGTTCCTTCACCCGAGTTCTCTCAAGCGCCTTGGTATTCTCTACCCGACCACCTGTGTCGGTTTGGAGTACGATTCCTTATAATCTGAAGCTTAGAGGCTTTTCCTGGAAGCATGGCATCAATGACTTCACTGCACGTAGCAGCTCGACATCGTATCTCAGCGTTAAGAAAGTCCGGATTTACCTAAACTTTCCGCCTACATACTTGAACCTGGACAACCATCGCCAGGCCCACCTAGCCTTCTCCGTCCCCCCATCGCAATTATAAGAAGTACGGGAATATTAACCCGTTTCCCATCGACTACGCCTTTCGGCCTCGCCTTAGGGGTCGACTTACCCTGCCCCGATTAACGTTGGACAGGAACCCTTGGTCTTCCGGCGTGGGGGTTTTTCACCCCCATTATCGTTACTCATGTCAGCATTCGCACTTCTGATACGTCCAGCAGCCCTTACAGACCACCTTCAACCGCTTACAGAACGCTCCCCTACCCCGCACACAAAGTGTGCAGCCGCAGCTTCGGTGTATAGCTTAGCCCCGTTACATCTTCCGCGCAGGCCGACTCGACCAGTGAGCTATTACGCTTTCTTTAAATGATGGCTGCTTCTAAGCCAACATCCTGGCTGTCTAAGCCTTCCCACATCGTTTCCCACTTAGCTATACTTTGGGACCTTAGCTGGCGGTCTGGGTTGTTTCCCTCTCCACGACGGACGTTAGCACCCGCCGTGTGTCTCCCGGATAGTACTCAATGGTATTCGGAGTTTGCAAAGGGTTGGTAAGTCGGGATGACCCCCTAGCCTTAACAGTGCTCTACCCCCATTGGTATTCGTCCGAGGCGCTACCTAAATAGCTTTCGGGGAGAACCAGCTATCTCCAGGTTTGATTGGCCTTTCACCCCTAGCCACAAGTCATCCGCTAATTTTTCAACATTAGTCGGTTCGGTCCTCCAGTTGATGTTACTCAACCTTCAACCTGCCCATGGCTAGATCACCTGGTTTCGGGTCTAATTCTAGCAACTCGACGCCCAGTTAAGACTCGGTTTCCCTACGGCTCCCCTATTCGGTTAACCTTGCTACTAAAATTAAGTCGCTGACCCATTATACAAAAGGTACGCAGTCACTCTCGAAGAGCTCCTACTGCTTGTACGTACACGGTTTCAGGTTCTATTTCACTCCCCTCACAGGGGTTCTTTTCGCCTTTCCCTCACGGTACTGGTTCACTATCGGTCAGTCAGTAGTATTTAGCCTTGGAGGATGGTCCCCCCATGTTCAAACAGGATATCACGTGTCCCGCCTTACTCGATTTCACTCAAAACGACATGTCGACTACGGGGCTATCACCCTTTATTGCGGCACTTTCCAGAGCCTTCGTCTGTGTCATTAAAAGCTTAAGGGCTAATCCAATTTCGCTCGCCGCTACTTTCGGAATCTCGGTTGATTTCTCTTCCTCCGGGTACTTAGATGTTTCAGTTCCCCGGGTTTGCCTCATTAACCTATGTATTCAGTTAATGATACGTGCTTATGCACGTGGGTTTCCCCATTCAGAAATCCCAGACTCAAATGGTTATTACTACCTAATCTGGGCTTATCGCAAGTTATTACGTCTTTCATCGCCTCTGACTGCCAAGGCATCCACCGTGTACGCTTAGTCACTTAACCATACAACCCCAAAGGGTCTTGCTTAACGCAATACGTTTGCTACAACGTAGTATGACGTTTCCAAGGTGCGTTATCTCTTTATTATGAGCGAGATAACATTCGATTTTGCCGGACTCAAATTTGAATAACATCAGGCAATGATGTTATTCCCAAGAACACTTGAATGTGTGTTGGTACCTACATCATAAAGATATAGAATTTGAGAACTTTTAAATTTGATAAGTAATAAATCAATTACTTATCGTCAGCTTTCCAAATTGTTAAAGAGCATGATTATTTCCTAAACGGAAATACCATTTTTAAAGATTCTACTTTCAAGAACACTTAAAGATGGTGGAGCTATGCGGGATCGAACCGCAGACCTCCTGCGTGCAAGGCAGGCGCTCTCCCAGCTGAGCTATAGCCCCATCTTGGTATTTTTTCTTAGACAAGGCAGATTGTGAGGCCGTGTACATCAGTACACAACGAAGAATCTAACGCAGTATAAGGAAAAATTGGTGGGTCTGAGTGGACTTGAACCACCGACCTCCCGCTTATCAGGCGAGCGCTCTAACCAGCTGAGCTACAGACCCAATTTTTCACAAAACAACTAAAAGCTGTTTCGTAAAATACTCTCTTACTTTCTAAACCATATCAATCTGTGTGGACACTCATCGTGAGTAATCATCGTATAAGGAGGTGATCCAGCCCCAGGTTCCCCTAGGGCTACCTTGTTACGACTTCACCCCAGTCATGAACCACAAAGTGGTGAGCGTCCTCCCGAAGGTTAAACTACCCACTTCTTTTGCAGCCCACTCCCATGGTGTGACGGGCGGTGTGTACAAGGCCCGGGAACGTATTCACCGTAGCATTCTGATCTACGATTACTAGCGATTCCGACTTCATGGAGTCGAGTTGCAGACTCCAATCCGGACTACGACGCACTTTTTGGGATTCGCTCACCATCGCTGGTTGGCCGCCCTCTGTATGCGCCATTGTAGCACGTGTGTAGCCCTACTCGTAAGGGCCATGATGACTTGACGTCGTCCCCACCTTCCTCCGGTTTATCACCGGCAGTCTCCCTGGAGTTCCCACCATTACGTGCTGGCAAACAAGGATAAGGGTTGCGCTCGTTGCGGGACTTAACCCAACATTTCACAACACGAGCTGACGACAGCCATGCAGCACCTGTCTCAGAGTTCCCGAAGGCACCAATTCATCTCTGAAAAGTTCTCTGGATGTCAAGAGTAGGTAAGGTTCTTCGCGTTGCATCGAATTAAACCACATGCTCCACCGCTTGTGCGGGCCCCCGTCAATTCATTTGAGTTTTAATCTTGCGACCGTACTCCCCAGGCGGTCTACTTAACGCGTTAGCTCCGAAAGCCACGGCTCAAGGCCACAACCTCCAAGTAGACATCGTTTACGGCGTGGACTACCAGGGTATCTAATCCTGTTTGCTCCCCACGCTTTCGCATCTGAGTGTCAGTATCTGTCCAGGGGGCCGCCTTCGCCACTGGTATTCCTTCAGATCTCTACGCATTTCACCGCTACACCTGAAATTCTACCCCCCTCTACAGTACTCTAGCCTGCCAGTTTCAAATGCGGTTCCGAGGTTGAGCCCCGGGCTTTCACATCTGACTTAACAAACCACCTGCATGCGCTTTACGCCCAGTAATTCCGATTAACGCTCGCACCCTCCGTATTACCGCGGCTGCTGGCACGGAGTTAGCCGGTGCTTCTTCTGTCGCTAACGTCAAACAACACAGCTATTAACTGTATTGCCTTCCTCACGACTGAAAGTACTTTACAACCCGAAGGCCTTCTTCATACACGCGGCATGGCTGCATCAGGCTTGCGCCCATTGTGCAATATTCCCCACTGCTGCCTCCCGTAGGAGTCTGGACCGTGTCTCAGTTCCAGTGTGGCTGATCATCCTCTCAGACCAGCTAGGGATCGTCGCCTTGGTGAGCCATTACCTCACCAACTAGCTAATCCCACCTGGGCATATCCTGAAGCGAGAGGCCCGAAGGTCCCCCTCTTTGGTCCGTAGACATTATGCGGTATTAGCTATCGTTTCCAATAGTTATCCCCCACATCAGGGCAATTTCCCAGGCATTACTCACCCGTCCGCCGCTCGACGCCCAACAAATCACCCGAAGGGTCAATGTTGTCGTTTCCGCTCGACTTGCATGTGTTAGGCCTGCCGCCAGCGTTCAATCTGAGCCATGATCAAACTCTTCAATTAAAGTTTTTTGTTCCTAAGAACGGCTCAATGAATACTGACTTCAAAACTACTAATGTAATTTTAAAGCTATTATCATTCCAACAGAATGATAATGAATTGACTGTGCCAATGATTAAAAATCATTGTATTGGTCACTCAGTTCATTGATAAATCTTTTCGATTATCATCAACGAGTGCCCACACAGATTGATAGGTTTAAATTGTTAAAGAGCGTTGCTTTCCGTGTCGTAACACGTGAGCAGGAGGCGTATATTACGCTTTCTACTTTGAAAGTCAACATAAAATTCTGAATTAAATTCAAAACCTTATGGTAACTTCTTTCATTCAGAAAGAAGTAGAAATTAAAGCCTGGCGATGTCCTACTCTCACATGGGGAAGCCCCACACTACCATCGGCGCTATTGTGTTTCACTTCTGAGTTCGGCATGGAATCAGGTGGGTCCACAATGCTATGGTCGCCAAGCAAATTCTTTTTTACTTCCAGCTTTTAAAAAGCTAGAGGTAAATAATTCGGAAAACTGTATTTAAAAGTTATATGTCACACATTCAAAGTTCTTACTTTGAGTCCACAAAACCCCTTGGGTGTTGTATGGTTAAGCCTCACGGGCAATTAGTACAGGTTAGCTCAATGCCTCGCAGCACTTACACACCCTGCCTATCAACGTTCTAGTCTCGAACAACCCTTTAGGACACTTAAAGTGCCAGGGAAGACTCATCTCAGGGCTCGCTTCGCGCTTAGATGCTTTCAGCGCTTATCGATTCCGAACTTAGCTACCGGGCAATGCCATTGGCATGACAACCCGAACACCAGAGGTTCGTCCACTCCGGTCCTCTCGTACTAGGAGCAGCCCCCTTCAATCTTCCAACGCCCACGGCAGATAGGGACCGAACTGTCTCACGACGTTCTAAACCCAGCTCGCGTACCACTTTAAATGGCGAACAGCCATACCCTTGGGACCGACTTCAGCCCCAGGATGTGATGAGCCGACATCGAGGTGCCAAACACCGCCGTCGATATGAACTCTTGGGCGGTATCAGCCTGTTATCCCCGGAGTACCTTTTATCCGTTGAGCGATGGCCCTTCCATTCAGAACCACCGGATCACTATGACCTGCTTTCGCACCTGCTCGAATTGTCATTCTCGCAGTCAAGCGGGCTTATGCCATTGCACTAACCACACGATGTCCAACCGTGTTTAGCCCACCTTCGTGCTCCTCCGTTACTCTTTGGGAGGAGACCGCCCCAGTCAAACTACCCACCAGGCACTGTCCGCAATCCCGATTAGGGACCTACGTTAGAACATCAAGCATACAAGGGTGGTATTTCAAGATTGCCTCCACAAACACTGGCGTGCTTGTTTCAAAGGCTCCCACCTATCCTACACATGTAGGGTCAATGTTCAGTGCCAAGCTGTAGTAAAGGTTCACGGGGTCTTTCCGTCTAGCCGCGGGTACACTGCATCTTCACAGCGATTTCAATTTCACTGAGTCTCGGGTGGAGACAGCGTGGCCATCATTACGCCATTCGTGCAGGTCGGAACTTACCCGACAAGGAATTTCGCTACCTTAGGACCGTTATAGTTACGGCCGCCGTTTACCGGGGCTTCGATCAAGAGCTTCGACCTAAGTCTAACCCCATCAATTAACCTTCCGGCACCGGGCAGGCGTCACACCGTATACGTCATCTTACGATTTTGCACAGTGCTGTGTTTTTAATAAACAGTTGCAGCCACCTGGTATCTGCGACTCCTAGTAGCTCCATCCGCAAGGGACTTCACCGCCAAGAGCGTACCTTCTCCCGAAGTTACGGTACCATTTTGCCTAGTTCCTTCACCCGAGTTCTCTCAAGCGCCTTGGTATTCTCTACCCGACCACCTGTGTCGGTTTGGAGTACGATTCCTTATAATCTGAAGCTTAGAGGCTTTTCCTGGAAGCATGGCATCAATGACTTCACTGCACGTAGCAGCTCGACATCGTATCTCAGCGTTAAGAAAGTCCGGATTTACCTAAACTTTCCGCCTACATACTTGAACCTGGACAACCATCGCCAGGCCCACCTAGCCTTCTCCGTCCCCCCATCGCAATTATAAGAAGTACGGGAATATTAACCCGTTTCCCATCGACTACGCCTTTCGGCCTCGCCTTAGGGGTCGACTTACCCTGCCCCGATTAACGTTGGACAGGAACCCTTGGTCTTCCGGCGTGGGGGTTTTTCACCCCCATTATCGTTACTCATGTCAGCATTCGCACTTCTGATACGTCCAGCAGCCCTTACAGACCACCTTCAACCGCTTACAGAACGCTCCCCTACCCCGCACACAAAGTGTGCAGCCGCAGCTTCGGTGTATAGCTTAGCCCCGTTACATCTTCCGCGCAGGCCGACTCGACCAGTGAGCTATTACGCTTTCTTTAAATGATGGCTGCTTCTAAGCCAACATCCTGGCTGTCTAAGCCTTCCCACATCGTTTCCCACTTAGCTATACTTTGGGACCTTAGCTGGCGGTCTGGGTTGTTTCCCTCTCCACGACGGACGTTAGCACCCGCCGTGTGTCTCCCGGATAGTACTCAATGGTATTCGGAGTTTGCAAAGGGTTGGTAAGTCGGGATGACCCCCTAGCCTTAACAGTGCTCTACCCCCATTGGTATTCGTCCGAGGCGCTACCTAAATAGCTTTCGGGGAGAACCAGCTATCTCCAGGTTTGATTGGCCTTTCACCCCTAGCCACAAGTCATCCGCTAATTTTTCAACATTAGTCGGTTCGGTCCTCCAGTTGATGTTACTCAACCTTCAACCTGCCCATGGCTAGATCACCTGGTTTCGGGTCTAATTCTAGCAACTCGACGCCCAGTTAAGACTCGGTTTCCCTACGGCTCCCCTATTCGGTTAACCTTGCTACTAAAATTAAGTCGCTGACCCATTATACAAAAGGTACGCAGTCACTCTCGAAGAGCTCCTACTGCTTGTACGTACACGGTTTCAGGTTCTATTTCACTCCCCTCACAGGGGTTCTTTTCGCCTTTCCCTCACGGTACTGGTTCACTATCGGTCAGTCAGTAGTATTTAGCCTTGGAGGATGGTCCCCCCATGTTCAAACAGGATATCACGTGTCCCGCCTTACTCGATTTCACTCAAAATGACATGTCGACTACGGGGCTATCACCCTTTATTGCGGCACTTTCCAGAGCCTTCGTCTGTGTCATTAAAAGCTTAAGGGCTAATCCAATTTCGCTCGCCGCTACTTTCGGAATCTCGGTTGATTTCTCTTCCTCCGGGTACTTAGATGTTTCAGTTCCCCGGGTTTGCCTCATTAACCTATGTATTCAGTTAATGATACGTACTTATGTACGTGGGTTTCCCCATTCAGAAATCCCAGACTCAAATGGTTATTACTACCTAATCTGGGCTTATCGCAAGTTATTACGTCTTTCATCGCCTCTGACTGCCAAGGCATCCACCGTGTACGCTTAGTCACTTAACCATACAACCCCAAAGGGTCTTGCTTAACGCAATACGTTTGCTACAACGTAGTATGACGTTTCCAAGGTGCGTTATCTCTTTATTATGAGCGAGATAACTATTGTTTATTTCCGCTTTAAAAAGCAGAAGCAAACATCGATTTTGCCGGACTCAAATTTGAATGTATTCTGGCAAGAATACATTCCCAAGAACACTTGAATGTGTGTTGGTACCTAACAATAAATTGTTAGGATTTGAGAACTTTTAAATTTGATAAATGATGAAATCACATCATTTATCGTCAGCTTTCCAAATTGTTAAAGAGCATAAAGCAAAAAGCTTTAATCAATAACCGAAGTCATTAATTAAAGCTCTAGTACTTTAACTAAAATAAACCATCAATCTGTGTGGACACTCATCGTGAATAATCATCGTATAAGGAGGTGATCCAGCCCCAGGTTCCCCTAGGGCTACCTTGTTACGACTTCACCCCAGTCATGAACCACAAAGTGGTGAGCGTCCTCCCGAAGGTTAAACTACCCACTTCTTTTGCAGCCCACTCCCATGGTGTGACGGGCGGTGTGTACAAGGCCCGGGAACGTATTCACCGTAGCATTCTGATCTACGATTACTAGCGATTCCGACTTCATGGAGTCGAGTTGCAGACTCCAATCCGGACTACGACGCACTTTTTGGGATTCGCTCACCATCGCTGGTTGGCTGCCCTCTGTATGCGCCATTGTAGCACGTGTGTAGCCCTACTCGTAAGGGCCATGATGACTTGACGTCGTCCCCACCTTCCTCCGGTTTATCACCGGCAGTCTCCCTGGAGTTCCCGACATTACTCGCTGGCAAACAAGGATAAGGGTTGCGCTCGTTGCGGGACTTAACCCAACATTTCACAACACGAGCTGACGACAGCCATGCAGCACCTGTCTCAGAGTTCCCGAAGGCACCAATTCATCTCTGAAAAGTTCTCTGGATGTCAAGAGTAGGTAAGGTTCTTCGCGTTGCATCGAATTAAACCACATGCTCCACCGCTTGTGCGGGCCCCCGTCAATTCATTTGAGTTTTAATCTTGCGACCGTACTCCCCAGGCGGTCTACTTAACGCGTTAGCTCCGAAAGCCACGGCTCAAGGCCACAACCTCCAAGTAGACATCGTTTACGGCGTGGACTACCAGGGTATCTAATCCTGTTTGCTCCCCACGCTTTCGCATCTGAGTGTCAGTATCTGTCCAGGGGGCCGCCTTCGCCACTGGTATTCCTTCAGATCTCTACGCATTTCACCGCTACACCTGAAATTCTACCCCCCTCTACAGTACTCTAGCCTGCCAGTTTCAAATGCGGTTCCGAGGTTGAGCCCCGGGCTTTCACATCTGACTTAACAAACCACCTGCATGCGCTTTACGCCCAGTAATTCCGATTAACGCTCGCACCCTCCGTATTACCGCGGCTGCTGGCACGGAGTTAGCCGGTGCTTCTTCTGTCGCTAACGTCAAACAATACAGCTATTAACTATATTGCCTTCCTCACGACTGAAAGTACTTTACAACCCGAAGGCCTTCTTCATACACGCGGCATGGCTGCATCAGGCTTGCGCCCATTGTGCAATATTCCCCACTGCTGCCTCCCGTAGGAGTCTGGACCGTGTCTCAGTTCCAGTGTGGCTGATCATCCTCTCAGACCAGCTAGGGATCGTCGCCTTGGTGAGCCATTACCTCACCAACTAGCTAATCCCACCTGGGCATATCCTGAAGCGAGAGGCCCGAAGGTCCCCCTCTTTGGTCCGTAGACGTTATGCGGTATTAGCTATCGTTTCCAATAGTTATCCCCCACATCAGGGCAATTTCCCAGGCATTACTCACCCGTCCGCCGCTCGACGCCGTTATCGTTCCCCGAAGGTTCAGACAACTCGTTTCCGCTCGACTTGCATGTGTTAGGCCTGCCGCCAGCGTTCAATCTGAGCCATGATCAAACTCTTCAATTAAAGTTTTTTTGTTCCTAAGAACGGCTCAATGAATACTGACTTCAAAACTGTTCCTTACTCGAAAGTAAGAAGTAATTTTAAAGCTATTATCGTTCCAACAGAACGATAATGAATTGACTGTGCCAATGATTAAACATCATTGTATTGGTCACTCAGTTCATTGATAAATCTTTTCGATTATCATCAACGAGTGCCCACACAGATTGATAGGTTTAAATTGTTAAAGAGCGTTGCTTTCCGTGTCGTAACACGTGAGCAGGAGGCGTATATTACGCTTTCTACTTTGAAAGTCAACATAAAATTCTGAATTAAATTCAAAACCTTATGGTAACTTCTTTCAAACAGAAAGAAGTAGAAATTAAAGCCTGGCGATGTCCTACTCTCACATGGGGAAGCCCCACACTACCATCGGCGCTATTGTGTTTCACTTCTGAGTTCGGCATGGAATCAGGTGGGTCCACAATGCTATGGTCGCCAAGCAAAATTTTAAAATTCGGAAAGCTATATTAAAAGTTATGTCACACATTCAAAGTTCTACTTTGAGTCCACAAAACCCCTTGGGTGTTGTATGGTTAAGCCTCACGGGCAATTAGTACAGGTTAGCTCAATGCCTCACAGCACTTACACACCCTGCCTATCAACGTTCTAGTCTCGAACAACCCTTTAGGACACTTAAAGTGCCAGGGAAGACTCATCTCAGGGCTCGCTTCGCGCTTAGATGCTTTCAGCGCTTATCGATTCCGAACTTAGCTACCGGGCAATGCCATTGGCATGACAACCCGAACACCAGAGGTTCGTCCACTCCGGTCCTCTCGTACTAGGAGCAGCCCCCTTCAATCTTCCAACGCCCACGGCAGATAGGGACCGAACTGTCTCACGACGTTCTAAACCCAGCTCGCGTACCACTTTAAATGGCGAACAGCCATACCCTTGGGACCGACTTCAGCCCCAGGATGTGATGAGCCGACATCGAGGTGCCAAACACCGCCGTCGATATGAACTCTTGGGCGGTATCAGCCTGTTATCCCCGGAGTACCTTTTATCCGTTGAGCGATGGCCCTTCCATTCAGAACCACCGGATCACTATGACCTGCTTTCGCACCTGCTCGAATTGTCATTCTCGCAGTCAAGCGGGCTTATGCCATTGCACTAACCACACGATGTCCAACCGTGTTTAGCCCACCTTCGTGCTCCTCCGTTACTCTTTGGGAGGAGACCGCCCCAGTCAAACTACCCACCAGGCACTGTCCGCAATCCCGATTAGGGACCTACGTTAGAACATCAAGCATACAAGGGTGGTATTTCAAGATTGCCTCCACAAACACTGGCGTGCTTGTTTCAAAGGCTCCCACCTATCCTACACATGTAGGGTCAATGTTCAGTGCCAAGCTGTAGTAAAGGTTCACGGGGTCTTTCCGTCTAGCCGCGGGTACACTGCATCTTCACAGCGATTTCAATTTCACTGAGTCTCGGGTGGAGACAGCGTGGCCATCATTACGCCATTCGTGCAGGTCGGAACTTACCCGACAAGGAATTTCGCTACCTTAGGACCGTTATAGTTACGGCCGCCGTTTACCGGGGCTTCGATCAAGAGCTTCGACCTAAGTCTAACCCCATCAATTAACCTTCCGGCACCGGGCAGGCGTCACACCGTATACGTCATCTTACGATTTTGCACAGTGCTGTGTTTTTAATAAACAGTTGCAGCCACCTGGTATCTGCGACTCCTAGTAGCTCCATCCGCAAGGGACTTCACCGCCAAGAGCGTACCTTCTCCCGAAGTTACGGTACCATTTTGCCTAGTTCCTTCACCCGAGTTCTCTCAAGCGCCTTGGTATTCTCTACCCGACCACCTGTGTCGGTTTGGAGTACGATTCCTTATAATCTGAAGCTTAGAGGCTTTTCCTGGAAGCATGGCATCAATGACTTCACTGCACGTAGCAGCTCGACATCGTATCTCAGCGTTAAGAAAGTCCGGATTTACCTAAACTTTCCGCCTACATACTTGAACCTGGACAACCATCGCCAGGCCCACCTAGCCTTCTCCGTCCCCCCATCGCAATTATAAGAAGTACGGGAATATTAACCCGTTTCCCATCGACTACGCCTTTCGGCCTCGCCTTAGGGGTCGACTTACCCTGCCCCGATTAACGTTGGACAGGAACCCTTGGTCTTCCGGCGTGGGGGTTTTTCACCCCCATTATCGTTACTCATGTCAGCATTCGCACTTCTGATACCTCCAGCAGCCCTTACAGACCACCTTCAACGGCTTACAGAACGCTCCCCTACCCCGCACACAAAGTGTGCAGCCGCAGCTTCGGTGTATAGCTTAGCCCCGTTACATCTTCCGCGCAGGCCGACTCGACCAGTGAGCTATTACGCTTTCTTTAAATGATGGCTGCTTCTAAGCCAACATCCTGGCTGTCTAAGCCTTCCCACATCGTTTCCCACTTAGCTATACTTTGGGACCTTAGCTGGCGGTCTGGGTTGTTTCCCTCTCCACGACGGACGTTAGCACCCGCCGTGTGTCTCCCGGATAGTACTCAATGGTATTCGGAGTTTGCAAAGGGTTGGTAAGTCGGGATGACCCCCTAGCCTTAACAGTGCTCTACCCCCATTGGTATTCGTCCGAGGCGCTACCTAAATAGCTTTCGGGGAGAACCAGCTATCTCCAGGTTTGATTGGCCTTTCACCCCTAGCCACAAGTCATCCGCTAATTTTTCAACATTAGTCGGTTCGGTCCTCCAGTTGATGTTACTCAACCTTCAACCTGCCCATGGCTAGATCACCTGGTTTCGGGTCTAATTCTAGCAACTCGACGCCCAGTTAAGACTCGGTTTCCCTACGGCTCCCCTAATCGGTTAACCTTGCTACTAAAATTAAGTCGCTGACCCATTATACAAAAGGTACGCAGTCACGCTCTAAGGCGCTCCTACTGCTTGTACGTACACGGTTTCAGGTTCTATTTCACTCCCCTCACAGGGGTTCTTTTCGCCTTTCCCTCACGGTACTGGTTCACTATCGGTCAGTCAGTAGTATTTAGCCTTGGAGGATGGTCCCCCCATGTTCAAACAGGATATCACGTGTCCCGCCTTACTCGATTTCACTTAAAACGACATGTCGACTACGGGGCTATCACCCTTTATTGCGGCACTTTCCAGAGCCTTCGTCTGTGTCATTAAAAGCTTAAGGGCTAATCCAATTTCGCTCGCCGCTACTTTCGGAATCTCGGTTGATTTCTCTTCCTCCGGGTACTTAGATGTTTCAGTTCCCCGGGTTTGCCTCATTAACCTATGTATTCAGTTAATGATACGTGCTTATGCACGTGGGTTTCCCCATTCAGAAATCCCAGACTCAAATGGTTATTACTACCTAATCTGGGCTTATCGCAAGTTATTACGTCTTTCATCGCCTCTGACTGCCAAGGCATCCACCGTGTACGCTTAGTCACTTAACCATACAACCCCAAAGGGTCTTGCTTAACGCAATACGTTTGCTACAACGTAGTATGACGTTTCCAAGGTGCGTTATCTCTTTATTATGAGCGAGATAACATTCGATTTTGCCGGACTCAAATTTGAATAACATCAGGCAATGATGTTATTCCCAAGAACACTTGAATGTGTGTTGGTACCTAATGATTAAATCATTAGGATTTGAGAACTTTTAAATTTGATAAGTAATGCTTTCTCAGTATAAAACTGGACATTACTTATCGTCAGCTTTCCAAATTGTTAAAGAGCATGAATTTACTATCTATAAAGACAGTGAAACCATTTTTAAAAACACTTAACTCTTCGTTTAAGAAGAAATGCGCTTAAAGATGGTATCCCGTAGGGGAGTCGAACCCCTGTTACCGCCGTGAAAGGGCGGTGTCCTAGGCCTCTAGACGAACGGGACATAGGAATAACTCTCAACTTTCTAAACCGTATCAATCTGTGTGGACACTCATCGTGAATAATCATCGTATAAGGAGGTGATCCAGCCCCAGGTTCCCCTAGGGCTACCTTGTTACGACTTCACCCCAGTCATGAACCACAAAGTGGTGAGCGTCCTCCCGAAGGTTAAACTACCCACTTCTTTTGCAGCCCACTCCCATGGTGTGACGGGCGGTGTGTACAAGGCCCGGGAACGTATTCACCGTAGCATTCTGATCTACGATTACTAGCGATTCCGACTTCATGGAGTCGAGTTGCAGACTCCAATCCGGACTACGACGCACTTTTTGGGATTCGCTCACCATCGCTGGTTGGCCGCCCTCTGTATGCGCCATTGTAGCACGTGTGTAGCCCTACTCGTAAGGGCCATGATGACTTGACGTCGTCCCCACCTTCCTCCGGTTTATCACCGGCAGTCTCCCTGGAGTTCCCACCATTACGTGCTGGCAAACAAGGATAAGGGTTGCGCTCGTTGCGGGACTTAACCCAACATTTCACAACACGAGCTGACGACAGCCATGCAGCACCTGTCTCAGAGTTCCCGAAGGCACCAATTCATCTCTGAAAAGTTCTCTGGATGTCAAGAGTAGGTAAGGTTCTTCGCGTTGCATCGAATTAAACCACATGCTCCACCGCTTGTGCGGGCCCCCGTCAATTCATTTGAGTTTTAATCTTGCGACCGTACTCCCCAGGCGGTCTACTTAACGCGTTAGCTCCGAAAGCCACGGCTCAAGGCCACAACCTCCAAGTAGACATCGTTTACGGCGTGGACTACCAGGGTATCTAATCCTGTTTGCTCCCCACGCTTTCGCATCTGAGTGTCAGTATCTGTCCAGGGGGCCGCCTTCGCCACTGGTATTCCTTCAGATCTCTACGCATTTCACCGCTACACCTGAAATTCTACCCCCCTCTACAGTACTCTAGCCTGCCAGTTTCAAATGCGGTTCCGAGGTTGAGCCCCGGGCTTTCACATCTGACTTAACAAACCACCTGCATGCGCTTTACGCCCAGTAATTCCGATTAACGCTCGCACCCTCCGTATTACCGCGGCTGCTGGCACGGAGTTAGCCGGTGCTTCTTCTGTCGCTAACGTCAAACAATACAGCTATTAACTATACTGCCTTCCTCACGACTGAAAGTACTTTACAACCCGAAGGCCTTCTTCATACACGCGGCATGGCTGCATCAGGCTTGCGCCCATTGTGCAATATTCCCCACTGCTGCCTCCCGTAGGAGTCTGGACCGTGTCTCAGTTCCAGTGTGGCTGATCATCCTCTCAGACCAGCTAGGGATCGTCGCCTTGGTGAGCCATTACCTCACCAACTAGCTAATCCCACCTGGGCATATCCTGAAGCGAGAGGCCCGAAGGTCCCCCTCTTTGGTCCGTAGACATTATGCGGTATTAGCTATCGTTTCCAATAGTTATCCCCCACATCAGGGCAATTTCCCAGGCATTACTCACCCGTCCGCCGCTCGACGCCGTTATCGTTCCCCGAAGGTTCAGATAACTCGTTTCCGCTCGACTTGCATGTGTTAGGCCTGCCGCCAGCGTTCAATCTGAGCCATGATCAAACTCTTCAATTAAAGTTTTTTTGGTCTTGCGACCGGCTCAATGAATACTGACTTCAAAACTACTATGTAATTTTAAAGCTATTATCGTTCCAACAGAACGATAATGAATTGACTGTGCCAATGATTAAAAATCATTGTATTGGTCACTCAGTTCATTGATAAATCTTTTCGATTATCATCAACGAGTGCCCACACAGATTGATAGGTTTAAATTGTTAAAGAGCGTGCTTTGCGACGTTTCCTTTTGTGAGGAAGCTCTCAAAGCGGACGGCCATTCTAGCGATTTGAACCTCAGTGTCAAACACTTTTTTGAATTTATTTTCTAAGAGAAGTTAAACTCAAATGGTTCGGCTAGTTAGCCTACTGAATTACTGCGAAGCGTTGTGTGCTCTGCCGTGTCAGTGAGGCGCATTATAGAGATGCTCAGCTTGTTGGCAAGGCTTTTTTTCAATAAATTTAATAAAAAAAGCCTTTCGTTCATTTTTTGAGTGAAACGCTTATTTATCTATTTTTACCCCCCACTTAGGTACAGGTTATCCACAGACTTATCCTTAAAACGAAAAAAACCGCCTAATTTGGCGGTTTTTGAATTTACTTAATATAAAGAGGAATTAGATCCCTGAGCCGTCAGATTCACTATTATCTTCATGCAAACCACATTCTCTCTTCAAACCAAAGAAGCGAGTATCTTGTTCTTTCATGCCTTCTTGGTATTTTTCAGTAGTATGCACATCACCAATAGAGACATATCCCTGAGCTTTAAGCGGATGCTGAGGTAATTGATGCTCTTCTATATAGCTATTTACTTGTTCACTCGTCCAATTAACAATCGGTAAAAACTTAAATACGCCATTTTGGATAGACAGTACTGGCAATCCACCACGTGAATCGGACTGACTTCTTCTTAGGCCAGAAAACCAAGTGCCCACTTTCAACTCTGATAGTGCTCTATGCATTGGTTCTACTTTATTAAGTTTGTTGTATTGGGTTATCCCCTCTACACCTTTAGTCCATAGTTGACCAAATCGAGCTTCTTGCCATGCAGAACTTAATGGGCTGCTATATACCTTTAGGTTTAGGCTCAATAATTCCGTCAGCTCATCAATAAACTGATACGTTTCTGGAAATAGATAACCGGTATCAGTCAAAATCACAGGGATATTCGGTTGCTGTCTAGAAACCAAGTGCAGCATCACGGCCGCTTGTGCGCCAAAACTTGAAGAAAGAGCGAAGCTTCCTTGTAAGTTTTCTAGCGCCCAAGCAATTCTTTGTTCAGCTGAAAGATCTTCTAGATCAGCATTCAGTTTTGCCAACTCAAGAGTTTGCTGCACCTTATTTAGGTTCACTATCTCTTTTAAGTTTAATTTCTGTGTCAGTTCAAGCATGGAAATCCCTCTTCGATACTATGACTTCTTTTACGATACCATCACGAATGACAAAGTCCCCAAACGCTTCATCAGCTAAACGCTCTGCAGCCCATCGTTCCACCAGCGAATCGATGTCTTGTAGAATTTGTGCGGAACTGATGTTCTCTTTATATAGCTTAGGTACTCGTGTACCCGCTTTATTACCGCCAAGGTACAAGTTATATCTGTCTGGTGCTTTACCGACTAAACCGATTTCAGCCAGCATTGCTCGGCCACAGCCATTAGGACAACCCGTTACTCGCAAGATAATGCTTTCGTCATCACTGATTGAATGCTGTTTCAAGATGCCTTCAACATCAGTCACAAATTGAGGAAGGAAGCGTTCTGCTTCTGCCATTGCTAGCGGACAGGTTGGGTACGCTACACAGGCCATTGAATCTTGACGCTGTTTAGAAGTTGTTGGATCAAGCAAGCCATGCTCGAACGCTATCTTTTCAATCTTCTGTTTATCTTTTAACGGTACACCTGCCACGATGAGGTTCTGATTTGCTGTCATACGTAAATCGCCAGTGTGGATTTTAGCAATCTCAGCAACACCTGTTTTCAGTGGTTTACCTGGGTAATCTAATAAGCGGCCGTTTTCAATAAACAGCGTTAAGTGATGCTTACCGTCTATACCTTCTAACCAACCAAACTTATCGCCACGGTTAGTCAGTTGATAAGGTTTGATCGGCTCAAAGCTTACGCCTGAACGTTTCTCAACTTCTTGTTTGAACACATCGATGCCAACGCGATCTAATGTGTACTTGGTTTTTGCATTTTTACGATTTGAGCGATTACCCCAGTCACGTTGAGTAGTGACTACGGCAGCGGCAATATCTAATGTGTTCTCTAGAGAGATATAACCAAACTCATCCGCTTTACGTGGGTAAGTTGAGTTATCACCATGAGTCATGGCCAGGCCACCACCCACTAATACATTAAAGCCAACTAACTTGCCGTCTTTTGCTACTGCGACAAAGTTAAGATCGTTCGCGTGCAAATCAACATCGTTGTCTGGCGGTACAACGACTGTTGTTTTAAATTTACGGGGCAGATAGTTGCTACCTAAGATTGGTTCTTCGTCTGTAGTCTCAAGCTTCTCACCGTCTAACCATATTTCAGCATAAGCTCTGGTTTTTGGTAGTAGGTGCTCACTGATCTTAGTGGCCCACTCATACGCTTGCTGATGCAATTCAGACTCAACAGGATTACTACTACATAGCACGTTACGGTTTACGTCACCCGCGGTGGCAATAGAATCAATACCAATTGAATTTAGAGTTTGGTGCATCAACTTAATGTTTGGCTTCAATACTCCATGAAACTGGAATGTTTGACGCGTAGTAAGACGGATGCTGCCATAGAGCGAACTTTCAGTTGCAAACTTGTCGATAGCGAGCCATTGCTTAGGAGTAATCACTCCCCCAGGCATACGCGCACGCAACATCACATTATGCAGTGGTTCCAATTTTTGCTTAGCACGCTCATTGCGGATATCTCTATCATCTTGCTGATACATGCCGTGAAAACGGATTAACTGAAAATTGTCCGCGTCGAACCCACCTGTAATCTCATTTTTGAGGTCGTTGGTAATGGTACCGCGCAAAAAGTTACTTTCTCGTTTTAATCTTTCATTGTCAGAAAGTGGGCCCAACTCGTCGCCCAACACTACTTGCTTTTCCATTAGTACACGTCCCTTTGGTATCTTTTCTGTTTACGAAGGTCTTTTAGCCATTCTTCTGCACTTTCTGCGTCTAACCCACCTTGCTGTTGTGCAATTTCAAGTAAGGTTGCTTGTACATCTTTAGCCATTCTTTCTGCGTCACCACATACATAGAGGTAAGCGCCATCTTGCAGCCATTGCCATACTTGCTGTGCATTTTGTTTTAGCTTGTCTTGCACATAGACTTTATTGGCACCGTCACGGCTAAAGGCGACATCCAACTGGCTCAATAAGCCTTCTTTTAGGTAACGTTGGAATTCAACTTGGTATAAGAAGTCTTGAGCAAAAGTGCGATCACCGAATACTAACCAGTTTTTACCTTCTGCTTCTCTAGAGTCACGCTCTTGTAAGAAACTTCTAAACGGTGCAATACCCGTTCCTGGGCCAATCATAATAACGGGCGCATTATCATCGGTTGGAAGTTTGAAGTTATTGTTGTGTTCGATGAATACTTTTACTTCTTCACCCTCTTCTAGTCCATTAGATAGGAAACCAGAAGCGCCACCGATTCTTTGACCTTTATTTGTTTCATACTCCACCACACCAACAGTTAGGTGTACCTCTTCATCCACTTCAGATTGAGCTGATGAGATTGAATATAAGCGAGGAGTTAAACGTCGCAACATAGAAGTCAGCTCAGTTGCGGTTAGCTTGGCTTTCTTCTCTGAAATAACGTCAATGATCTGAGTTTTAGCGGCGTATTCTCTTAGCTTGTTTTTGTCTTCCACAAGCTTAAGCAGTTTCTTGCTCGCTGACTTCTCGGCGTATTGAGTAATAAATTGCGGATTAGATGAAGTCACTTCAAACTGTTCAATCAGCGCTTGCTGTAATGAAGTTGGCCTACCGTCTACCTCGATAGACTCATCTTTATCTAAACCAACTGCGGCAATAATTGAATCCACCAGCTGTGCATCATTTTTATACCAAACCCCTAACGCATCACCCGGTTGATAGGTAATGCCTGATTCTTCTAAATCAATTTCGATATGACGAACGTCTTTCGTTGAATCGCGGCCAGTAATTTTTTGGTTGGTCAGTAAGGTCGCGGTATATGGCGATTGCTTAGTGTATTCAGAAGCACTGTTAGAAAGTGGCAATTGAACAACGCCGTTACTCACTTCTACATTAGATTCTTTAAATAGCTCACCGATAGTGCTCAGAGCTTGAGACTGCCAGTTCGCCACAGGTGATTCGTAATCCACATCACAGTCGATTCGTTCTAGGAAAGGCGTTGCCCCTAACTTACTCAGAGCAGCATCAAAATCCTTACCTGTTTGGCAGAAGAATTCGTAGCTAGAGTCACCAAGCCCGACAACCGCGTATTGCAGTTTGTCCAGTTTTGGCGCTTTTTTAGAATTGAGGTAGTCATAAAACTCTATCGCATTGTCAGGAACTTCACCTTCACCATTGGTAGAGGCAACGACAATTAAATGCGTTTCGTTTTTCAGGTTCTTAAGTTTGTAATCAGCCGCATCATAAAGTTTAGCTTCGAAACCTTCTGCCACTACTTTGGCATGCAGTTGTTTAGCGACACCTTTGGCATTCCCAGTTTGAGAAGCAAAGATGATCGTCAACTGTGAAGGCGTTCCTACTGCAACTTGCGTCTCTGGAACAGAAGCAACAGCATGATTTTGACTAATACCGTAGAAATAGCCACTAACCCAAGCCAACTGTTGTGGCGATAGTTCGGAGGCAGCTTGTTTTAATTGGTTTGCTTGATTATCACTAAGTGGGGAAGCAAAGCCGGAAAGATCCTTGAGCAACATGGTCACGTTTTCCCTGTATATTACATGACCACTAGATTACCTACTATTTGTAATAGCAATAAAGAATAAAGGGGTATGTTTAATAATAAAAAGGAATGAAAAAACCATTTCGCCTATAGGGATTCAATTCTTACTTGGCTAAAACCCACTGCCATTGCACTTTTTGAGGCTGAATCTAAGTCGTTGTAATAGCGTTGTTCGCCTTGCGGATCAGTAAGCGCAAGCATACCGCCGTGGCTGTCTCGAAACTCTACAACCCACTGCCCGTCTAGGTCTGCTTGTTCCACAATAGCTTCCACCAAGCGCTCAGAGCGATATAACACACGAAGTTCATTGATTGTCATATAAAAGCTTGCTCCTGTTTTCTTCTATTAAGAATGGACCAAACTGCTAAAAATGCGAATTGAGAAGAGCTATCAATTAGAAAACAAAAGAGCATAAAAAAACCAGCCTTTTATAAGAGACTGGTTTATATATCGATCAAATAACACGCTTAAAAAGCGACTTGCACACCGGCAAACCAGCCATCCACAAAACCGTAGGCTTTCTTATCCACTTCTTTAAAGGTGTAATCGAGTACTCGGTACCCACCGCGTAATACTATGTCGGCAGAGTCAAATGCCAC
This sequence comes from Vibrio neonatus, assembly GCF_024346975.1. Classification (NCBI taxonomy): domain Bacteria; kingdom Pseudomonadati; phylum Pseudomonadota; class Gammaproteobacteria; order Vibrionales; family Vibrionaceae; genus Vibrio; species Vibrio neonatus. The sequence goes on from NZ_AP024885.1 coordinate 2,450,134, forward strand.
AGTGTATTGAATAGCACCGGTTAAATCCGCCGACTTCAACTCATCGGTCTCACCAAAATCAAATTCGCCAATAACAGCAAAGTTACTATTTGGCACTTGGATTAAGGCATTTGCGAACCAACTGAATATCACGCTATCAAAATCAATAGTGGTATTGGTTTCAGGATCGTAAAACCGACTGTCTCGGTAATCCGTTAAAGTAAATCCAGCATCAAATTCAAGATTTTCAGTTCGTAACGGGCGGTAGTAAAAGGTGTAGTCAAACTTATCATGGGCAAGAAAGTCGGTATCTAGCCCTGTATAACGAATTCTGAAATTAGGAAGGTAGGGAACATCATGCTCAATTTGTGCAGACAACACTGGTAATTCATCATCAGCAAAGCGGGTTTCTCGAATTTTAGTGCTGCCCCAGAACATATCGGCGGTAACTTTGCCATGAACACCGGGTTCAATCACTTTTGCTTGTACCGACCAAGAAGCGCCCAATGCAGCAGTTCCTATTGCCGCAATCAAAGTCCATTTGCTCATTATCTACCTCTAAGAAAACCAAAATCGTTACTTTATTAGCAGATAGTAGCATAGGTAAACTTTAGATAAATCAATAAGCAAGCTTATGAACAAGCTCTGTTACGCTTAATTAGCCAATAAACAATTAATCCAACCACCAGATAAGGCAGAAAATTAAATGCCGCTCCTAGCAAGCCTACGATCACGCTAAAGGTAAAGACCGCAAGAAATGCCATAAAGAAGCCAAAGAATGTTAAGCCAACAAAGAAAAATACACCGAAGAACATCACTAGCATCAGTAGCTCAAACATGGTTACTCTCCAAAAATTCATTTGAGATCAAAAACTTGTTCCAAGATCCCCTCTAGTTACTATAGAGCAAGTACCTTGCCAAAACAGCGAAAAATATAACCACTTGATAAATAAACAAAAAAAGCCATCACATAACATGATGGCTTTTCTATAAAACGAAACTTGGTAAAAACAACCAGTTATTGGTTAATTCTACACACCTAACTCTTTCGGTATTTTAGCCAGTGCAGCTTCAACCACTTCGATACCCGAACCTGGTTTGTGCGCGTTTTCACTGATATAACGACGCCATTGACGTGCACCCGGCATACTTTGGAACAAACCTAACATATGGCGAGTAATATGCCCCAAGTACGCACCTTCCGATAGTTGTTGCTCAATATACGGATACATCAACTCAACTACTTCGCTACGTTTGATAATCGGTTTATCTTGACCAAAGATCAGCTGATCAACCTCAGCCAATAAATATGGGTTTTGGTAGGCTTCACGGCCAATCATCACCCCATCAAGATGCTTTAGGTGCTCTAGTGTTTCATCTAATGTTTTTACACCACCGTTTACCGCGATATCAAGATGTGGAAAGTCTTTCTTGATCTGATAAGCGCGCGGATAATCCAAAGGTGGGATTTCACGGTTTTCTTTAGGACTTAAACCACTCAGCCATGCTTTACGAGCATGGATAGTAAAATGCTCACAACCGCCCTTCTCGTTTACCGTTGATATAAAGTCTGTCAAAAACTCATACGAGTCTTGCTCATCGATACCAATACGAGTTTTCACTGTCACAGGAATATCAACCACAGACCTCATCTCTGCCACGCAATCTGCCACCAGCTGTGGATCGGCCATTAGACATGCACCAAAACGACCGTTCTGCACTCGGTCAGAAGGACAACCTACGTTTAAGTTCACTTCATCATAACCACGCTCTTCAGCAAGCTTGGCACAATGAGCAAGATCTTTGGCATTAGAACCACCAAGCTGCAATGCAATCGGATGTTCTTGCTCACTAAAACGCAAGAAATCACCTTTACCATGAATAATGGCACCAGTGGTCACCATCTCGGTATATAACAGAGTGTTCTGCGACAGTAGTCGATGGAAGTAACGACAATGGCGATCTGTCCAATCGAGCATTGGGGCGACAGATAAACGAGAGCTTACGTATTTACTTGTAATCATTGAGTTAGTAGTATTTACCATTGATTCTATTACCAATTCGTTTTACTTCGGTTTACCTTAAAATACCCTCAATACTTGTTATAGATCTCCTTAACAAAAGGGGATGATATGACATATTTTAATATAGAGCATAGAACACTAGCTAGTGACGAACTGCGCTATAAGGCAACCGTGTTCATTAAGAAAGATGGATGCATAGTACACCCTGAAAGCAAGACGTTCAAAAAGAAAACATTAGCTAACAGCTATGGTAAAAGTGTACCAACGATATTAACGCAAATGATCTAAATCCCCCTAAATCATACGGAATTAGACCTATCATAGTTTTATATATGAATGACAAATACTTATTTGGTCGTTATGGACATAAAAAAGTGCTATTGCATTCAATTATTGAGAGACTGCGAAATATTAAAAGTTAAATGTGAACAACTAAGAATAAGCAAACTGATACAGTATCGTAGAACCCGTAAATCATCTAAAGTAACATCTCTCACGATAAGTTACCGAAAAACAGCAATAAAAAGAAAGTCCTGTTTTTACATTCATGCTGATCCCAAATATTTGAAGATACATTCAGTATTTTAAAAGGTAGCGATAGGAAGCTAACTGTATGACCATCTACAGTTAAATTCGACACTCTTAGGAATGCCCCCTTAAAACGCAATATCATACCAACTGAATAAATACCTTGAAATTAAGCATATTAAACCATATCAGAACTAGTGAAGATAGTAATTTGCTATCGGAAAACTCCCCCTAGAACACAAAGCGTATTGGCTCGTAACAGAAAACCTCCTTGTAAAAAGTACCATAATGTAACGATAGTCCCTTAATGAGAGTAAGCTACACTGATGACAGGACGTATAAACCTTAATACACTATGGACTTTATATACGCTACAGTTTCTTCCTAAACAACACGATAAATAATGAAAACTATAAATGTCAAAGATTGGGCTCAAGATGAACACTCCGGAATATTTCCAATCGGGGCTCGTGATAAACAAATGTTATGGGCTCCAGAAAAATCCCAAAAACCAATAAAATCAGGTACTCCATACCTATTCAAGGAATCTATAAGATCCTATCCAGACCAATTTTGGGCAGAAATAGTCGCATACATAGTTGGAAAACATCTAAAAGTAGATGTTCCTGTAGCTTTGCCCGCTATAACAAAAATAGATGAAGAAATCGTTCCTGGTGTTTTGATTGAATGGATGTATCAACCTGACAATGGTAATAAATCAGATGAAGTCGAGAAACTTATACATGCAGGTGATTATTTCAAACAAATCTTCCCAGAATTTGACACAAAGTCAGGTAAGCACCACAACCTTAATGACACAATACTTTTACTTAAGATATTTGCACAGCATAAGGTAATCGCTCCTGACTATTGGAATTGGCTTTCTGACATGGCTTTATTTGATGCCTTAATAGGCAATACAGATAGACACCAAGAGAATTGGGGGTTCATATTTGATAAAGACGGAGGTCGCTTATCTCCCTTATATGACAATGGTACAGGCTTAGGTCATGAAAGGTTTACAGATAAAATTGCAACTTGGAATGATGACACATTTCACCGATACCTTAATAAAGGGCTGCATCATTTAAGAAAAAATCGAGAAAATACACACGACCGTTTCATACTTTTTGAGCTTGTTGCTTTCATCGCTGGCAATAAAGAATTAGAAAAAAGAATGTTAAATGCATTAACTACAATTGATTTAAAGTGTATGCTCACAGAAATAGAAGAATTAACTCAAGTAGATAATCCTACACCATTTACTGCTGAGCGATTTGCTTGGATAAAACGAATAATAACAACAAGATATGACATTTTGAGAGATATTTTAGAATCATGACAACTATTAATAACTTTATTGATATCAATACACTTTTTTTAACTTGGCAATCGGACAACGAAAGAAATCACCGATACTTTGTTGGTGTGATAAATAAAATTACATATGATTCATACTCTTTTACATACTTGGTCAATACCTCTGATTATGATAAAGCTATATCTCTAGGGTTTAAAGGTTACCCAGCTTTTAAGCTCTCAAATGACATATTCACCAATGAAGTACTGGAAAGCTTTAGAAAAAGATTACCACCAAAATCACGAAGAGATTTTTCTAAGTATTTACAGCAGCATAATTTGCCGACCGATTTTTCTGGTGATGATTTCCAATTGATTAGCCATACAGGCATTCAGCTACCTAGCGACGGTTTTGACTTGGTTCCAGACTTATCAGAAGCAGAAGTACCATTTGATTATGTAACTGAATTGGCGGGTACTCGATATTATAAAACATACGACGAAGTCGCTGAAATCGATCTCGGTTCAAATGTTACATTAATTCGTGAAGACTGTAACAAGAAAGACCCTCAAGCCATTTGTGTCGAATATAGAGGTAAGAAAATAGGGTATATTAACCGTTTACTCTGCCCTACTCTGCGCACGCTAATGATCGATAAAAGTATCACATGTGCAATCGTGAAAAAGTCAGGCACTGAAGATAGACCGTTACTTTATGTACTAATTTCCGCTAGATGAAAAAAGCCGTGCTAAACATGCGGTTTGGTTGAACCGCCATCAATAATAGTCTTTATCTATATACAACAAAGCCCACCTCGATATGCTCTCAGTGGGCTTAAATCTTGTTGTTCTATATTGTTGCTAATACAGGTTAGAACGCTGGTTCTATCGTACCTTTGAAGGTTTTCGCTAAGAAATCACGAGTGGCTTGTGATTGGAAGATTTTCACTACTTTCTGATAGGTAGGATTGTCTTTTTGATCTTCGCGAGCGGCGATAACCATAACCGCAAGTGGTGCATCTTTGGCTTCTAAATAGATGCCTTGTTTTTTAGGGTCTAAGCCTGAAGACATCACGTAGTTCATGGTGATAGCGGCGGCATCTACATCATCTAAAGAGCGAGGCAGTTGCGCGGCGTCCACTTCAACAAACTCTAGCTGTTTAGGGTTGTCGATAATATCTTTTAATGTGGCTTTAGAGCCTACTCCCGGTTTTAATGTAATTAGCTTTGCGTCAGCAAATAATAGTAAACCACGACCGCCATTGGTTGGATCGTTTGGAATCGCAACGCGGGCTTTATTTGGCAGATCTTCAATAGAGGTAAATTTGTTGGAGTAGATACCCATGCGCATCAGTATTGAGCGGCCAATAGATACAAGATGAGAATCATGCCCTTGGTTGTAATTGTCTAAGAAAGGTTGGTGCTGGTAGCTGTTTAAATCAATACTGCCATCGTCGAGTGCGGCATTTGGCGTCACATAATCAGAGAATTGTACTACTTCTATATTGATGCCTTGCTTGGCAGCTTCTTTGGCTACGGCTTCAACCACTTGAGCGTGCGGCCCAACGGTTGCGCCAATTTTGATGGTTTTTGCTTCTTCTTTACCACACGCTATTAGCCCTAAAGCCAATGCTGAGATAAATGCCAAACTCACTACTCGTTTAAAACCTTTCATTGTTACTCCGTATTTCCATATGGGACTTCTAGCCATCTAAAAGGCTATATTACTCTTTTGGATTCGGAATGCAATTAACGACTTACTATTTCCTTAAAAGATAGGCAACAAAAAGGCCAGCACTAGGCTGTAATGCCAGTCAGTTAAGCCGACTGGCATTTTTTCTATTTGTAGCATATTTCTTTGGTTTCAGTTTCACCCAGCGTGGGTAACGCCTATCTTCCCGTCGTGCGGGCAACATAAACAACGATATTTGTTGAAGTAACTGTTTGTAATGCTTAGGTAAATTACCTGGGCTAGTCAATGGCAGTGCGGCAAAATATTGAGTGACCGCCATTGCGCTACTTGTAAAACTCAATTGATTTGGCCAGATGCTATCTAGTCGCTCTGATGCTTTTGTCATGACCTGTCTTATCAGATTGTAAGCCAACAAAATCCCCCATAGCTCTTGTTTAACCATGTCTGGACGCTTGCTACGCAATGTATATTCGCTGTCGAGCAGCGTTTGTTTCATTTCCCTATACCCTAGCTCTATTTCCCAGCGGTATCGATAGAGCTCAACAATCTCTTCACTTGGAAATCTTAGTCCATCCCGCATTGAGGTAAGCACCTGATATTTTTTACCTTTGATAGTCTTAGACACTAACCTCGCTTCAATGAATTCCGGAAGTTCGTCAAACTTTTTCCTTGCCTGAGGCGTTGTTTTAATTGCCACAATAGCGTCATTTCTGTTGTATCTATGAACAACTTCGCATTGAAAGTCTTTCCTAACAGGAAGCATCCAATGCCTTTCTTGCCCTGTTTTATTCCATTTATGAAGCAGCCCTGTAGAGTAGTACCCTTTATCGAAAATTGTCAGGGAGTGATCTGGAGTTTGCTCAATAAGCTCTTCCGCAAGGCGCATTTCATTGGTGCGATAGTCTGAAAAAGTACTATCAACTAATTGATGGCTTGTCAGTTCCATCAAGCAAACCATTCGGATCTTAGGGTAGATATTTTCTACTCCACCATTACGTTGGGCTTTAAACTCTTGATGATTTTCGGGAGTATCTGTCGTTCTCCAAACAACGCCGTCAACGGCAAGCAAATTTAATCCACACCATTTTTCAAACCTAGAAGTTTTGTAGCTTTGAGCTGCCATCGTCTTAAATACTTGTTTAACCCCTTCTTCGCCAAGCCGCTGCCTTGCTTGAACGACAGCACTTGGAGCAACAAAGCGCTGTTTGTCTGGTAGGACAATATCGAGTTGGTTAGCTATGTCCCAAACTGATTGCTGACGAAAAAGGCTCATACCAACAACAGACCAAAGCACGGCCTCCAGAGGTAACCGTCGTCTTCGAACCGTTGCTACACCTGCTTTCTCAAAGCTTTGCTGAATAAGCTCTGGACTAAGAATATCAGAGTATCTATCAAAGTGATGGAAGGTATTACATGACTTAAAGGTAGTGGCTAGTTGGCATTCTAGAGACATAAAAAAATCCGATATTAGTTTCCTAATATCGGATTTTGAAGCAATTTAAGGATCGGTCAAATGATCTGAAAAATTTCTTAACTGATCGGCATTACAGCACTAGGCTGACCTTTATTTGCGAACCAATGCCCGCTATTTGTTTAATCTTCTAGAATTTAAGCACGCAGTTGTTTAAATGCGTTGATTAGACCGTTAGTAGAGCTATCGTGTGAATCAACTTCTGTACCGTCTGCTAGCTCAGGTAAGATTTGGCTTGCCAGTTGCTTGCCTAGTTCTACGCCCCACTGATCAAAGGTAAAGATATTCCAGATAACACCTTGTACAAAGATCTTATGTTCGTACATCGCAATCAGGTTACCTAAAGTGCGTGGCGTAATTTGTTTCACTAGAATAGAGTTTGTTGGGCGGTTGCCTTCAAACACTTTAAATGGTGCTAGCTCTGCAATTTCTTCCGCTGACTTACCGGCGGCAACCAACTCAGCTTCTACAACTTCGCGAGACTTACCAAATGCTAGCGCTTCTGTTTGAGCAAAGAAGTTAGACATCAATTTCTGATGATGATCGCCCGTTGGGTTATGGCTGTTTGCAGGAGCAATAAAATCACAAGGAATCAGCTTAGTGCCTTGGTGGATCAACTGGTAAAACGCGTGCTGACCGTTAGTACCTGGTTCGCCCCAGATAATAGGACCGGTTTGGTAATCCACTGCATCGCCGTTGCGGTCTGTGTATTTACCGTTAGATTCCATGTTGCCTTGCTGGAAGTAAGCGGCAAAGCGGTGCATGTACTGATCGTACGGAAGAATCGTTTCTGATTCTGAACCGTGGAAGTTGTTATACCAAATACCAATCAAAGCCAAGATAGTTGGGATGTTGTTCTCTAGCTCTGTCGATTTGAAGTGGTTATCCATTTCATGAGCGCCGGTTAGTAGCTCAATGAAGTTGTCGTAACCTACACCTAATGCAATAGACAAACCGATTGCTGACCATAGTGAGTAACGACCACCAACCCAGTCCCAGAACTCAAACATGTTGTCAGTATCAATACCAAACTCAGACACTGCCTGACCATTGGTTGATAGCGCGGCAAAGTGTTTAGCGACGTGCGCTTCATCTTTAGCATCCGCTAGGAACCAATCACGTGCACTGTGTGCATTGGTCATGGTTTCTTGTGTAGTAAAGGTTTTAGATGCCACTAAGAACAGCGTTGTTTCTGGGTTCACTTTTTTCAGTGTTTCAGCAATATGAGTGCCGTCAACGTTAGAAACAAAGTGTAGGTTTAGATGATTTTTATATGGTGAAAGTGCTTCTGTCACCATGTATGGGCCTAGATCAGAACCACCGATGCCGATGTTAACAATATCGGTAATCGCTTTACCTGTGTAGCCTTTCCACTCACCGCCAATCACGCGATCAGTGAATGATTTAATTTTGTCTAAAACCGCATTCACGGCTGGCATTACATCTTCGCCGCCGACAACAACAGGTGTGTTACTACGGTTACGAAGTGCAGTATGAAGAACTGAACGACCTTCTGTTTTGTTGATGGTCTCACCCGAGAACATGGCGTCGATTGCTGATTTAAGCTCTGTTTGTTTTGCAAGATCAAACAGGTGCTGCATAGTCTCGTCGTTCACTAGGTTCTTCGAGTAATCAACTAAGATGTCGTCACCAAAACTCTTTGAGTAATTTTCAAAACGCTTAGAATCTGTAGCAAACAGATCTTTCATTTCGATATCTTGTGCTGATTCAAAGTGAGCGGTTAAAGCTTTCCATGCATCAGTATGTGTTGGATTGATGTTCTTCAACATTATAAATTCCCATTATTTTAATTTTAAGTTCTGCCCAATAAGAGTAACGCTAGTTATCCGCTTATTGAGCTCCCCTGATACCGACTTTGATAACGACACAGCAGTGTCATCCCAATAATTCTTTTAATATTTGATTGTTGCTAGCTTGGATTTCTTGTCGATAACATCCAAGCGTTTCATTCGATCGCTTTTTTCGATTATAGAAGAGTTGCCTCGTCATTTAATAGGCTAAATAGCATCTTTAATGTAAACAGGTATCACACGAGAAGTCAGTTTGGTCACTAATTCATAGCTAATTGTGCCAACGTATCTGGCGACTTCTTCAACTGGCAAGGACTCACCCCAGAGCACTGCCAAGTCACCTACTTCATCTTGAGCATCTGGCCCTAAATCGACGGTTAACATATCCATTGATACTCGCCCAGCAATTGGCACTTTACGGCCATTAATCCAAACGGGAGTCCCATTTGGCGCAGTGCGAGGATAGCCATCACCGTAACCAACAGCGATAACACCAATTTTAGTATCGCGCTTGCTTACCCAATTAGCGCCGTAACCAACACTTTCACCCGCTTTAAGATCATTGACCGCAATTAGGTGTGAGCTCAAGGTCATCACTGGACGATAACCCATTTGCTGTGCATCGTTATCATCAAATGGCGATACGCCATACATGATAATTCCCGGACGTACCCACTCAAAATGGCTATCGCTACGAGACAAAATGCCCGCTGAAGCTGCGATTGAACGCTCACCTTCACATTTTGAAGTGGTCGCTTGGAAAAGCTCGATTTGCTGGGAAGTAATTGGATTATCCGGTTCATCAGCACAGCCAAAGTGGCTGATATAACGCAACGGATGGGCAACGTTTTTGCAGTTGTGTAAGCGCTGAATGTATTCGTCGTATTGTTCTGGTCGCACGCCTAAGCGATGCATACCAGTGTCCATTTTTAGCCAAACAACTACTGGGTTTTCTAACTCAGCTTGCTCTAACGCAATCAACTGCTCTTCACAATGCACCACAGTTTGGATGTTGTTGGTCACTAAAATGGGCAAATCACTTTCAGAGTAAAACCCTTCGAGTAATAAAACGGGCTTAACAATACCGCCAGAGCGAAGTTGCAGGGCTTCTTCTATGCGAGCAACGCCAAAGGCATCCGCACCTTCGGCATTTTTAGCGACTTCAAGTAAGCCGTGACCATAACCGTTAGCTTTTACGACCGCTAACAAACGGCTGTTCGGTGCTTGTTCATGTAATCTTTGAATATTATGACGTAATGCGTCTGTGTTTATCGACGCAACTGCGGCCTTTAATTTACCCATGATATTTCCTACTCATCATCATAATCAAATGCAGGGCCTGCATAGTTGTCAAAGCGAGAATACTGCCCTTGGAAAGTTAAACGCACGGAACCGATTGGGCCATTACGTTGCTTACCAATAATAATCTCGGCTGTCCCTTTCATGGCACTGTCTGGGTTATAAACCTCATCACGATAGATGAACATGATCAAATCAGCATCCTGCTCGATCGCACCTGATTCACGCAGATCCGAGTTGATCGGGCGTTTATCGGCACGTTGCTCCAAGGAACGGTTAAGCTGTGAAAGTGCAACTACTGGAACGTTAAGCTCTTTTGCTAGTGCTTTTAATGAGCGTGAAATCTCTGAAATTTCTAAAGTACGGTTGTCTTGCATACCCGGAACACGCATCAACTGCAGGTAATCGACCATGATGAGGCTTAGGCCACCATTGTCACGCGCAATACGACGTGCGCGCGAGCGAAGCTCTGTCGGTGTTAGACCAGAGCTATCATCGATGAACATGTTCTTCTTCTGCATAAGAATACCCATGGTCGATGAAATTCGTGCCCAATCTTCGTCATCTAACTGACCGGTACGAATTTTGGTTTGGTCAACGCGAGACAATGACGCCAACATTCTCATCATGATTTGTTCTGAAGGCATCTCCAGGGAGAAAATCAATACCGGCTTATCCGAATCCATGGCCGCATTTTCACACAAGTTCATGGCAAAGGTAGTTTTACCCATGGACGGACGAGCTGCCACGATAATCAGATCAGAAGGTTGCAGACCTGCGGTTTTCTTATTGAGGTCATTAAAACCAGAGTTCACACCGGTTACCCCATCTTGTGGGGTTTTGTATAAAAGCTCGATGCGCTCTAAGGTTTTCTCAAGAATATTGTCGACGTTTTGTGGGCCGTCTTTCTCGTTTGAACGCTCTTCAGCAATGGCAAACACTTTGCTCTCGGCAAAATCCACCAGATCACTAGATGAACGCCCTTGAGGATCGTAGCCTGCATCGGCAATCTCGTTGGCAACCCCAATTAGGTTTCGCACCACCGCTCTTTCGGCAACAATCTCTGCATAAGCATTAATGTTGGCCGCACTAGGGGTGTTTTTCACCAGATCAGCTAAGTAGGCAAAGCCACCGACATCTTCAAGCTGTTCACGGCGCTCAAGAAATTCCGATAGGGTAATTAAATCCAATGGCTGACTATCTTCAAGCAGAGTTTTCACTGCTTCAAAAATCAATCGGTGAGGTCGACTGTAGAAATCAATTGCCATTACTTTTTCGGCAACCGTATCCCAACGCTCGTTATCCAGCAGCAATCCACCAATAACCGACTGCTCAGCTTCTAATGAATGTGGTGGAGCCTTAATTGCGTCGACTTGGGTATCTTGTTTTTTATTCGTTCGTTGATCTGCCATGGATGTGCTCAGTGACTTGCTATTATTTGCATTATACCAATGCTAAACATGATCTGTTTAGAAAATTATTTTTAATAGATGAGGTCATAAAAATAGACACGAATATTTGCAACTTTAAGAAAGATATCATTAGGATATAAAGTGCATAAACATCTATTATTGTTTACCTCATCTTGACGTATTTTTAGCAGGTTTAAGTACAATTCATCAGCAACATTTTAGTTTGAGGTATTTAGTGTCAAAGAAATTGCTATTTTGTCTGGGATCACTGCTGTGCTCAGCACCCCATGCGGAAGAGCTAACTGATACCGATATCGAAAGCCCTTCCCCCTTCAAAAGTGAAGTCGAATTTGGCTATCAAGCCCACTCTGGTAATTCTGACTCAGAATCTCTTAATGCACGTCTTAGCGGTGAATACATTAAAAATCGCTATCGTCTCACTGGGGAATGGAAGTATTACTTACTGTATAAAGATGGCGCAGAAGACAAACGACAATCCACTTATGATCTGCAAGGGGATTATAAGCTCGGCCCTAAGAGCTACGCTTACTCTAACTTCAATGGCTATGATTCCAAATACAGTGCCTATTTTACAGACTATACCGTGTCGGTAGGTTTGGGTTATCAGATAACCAATACTAAGCATCTACTAATCGAAGGAGAATTGGGGCCGGGTTATCGATACCAAGAACCTAATTTAGATGAGATTGATGATGACGACATCATCATGAAAGAGACGGTGCAGGAAGCAATTATCCGAGGAAATTTATCTTTGGTTTGGAAACCGATTAAGTCTTTGTCGGTAGGAACTAATGTCACTGTCGTTGCCGGGGAAAGTAATACCCGAACCGATACTGAGATTTCAGTGATTAATGAAATTACTGAAGATATTGCATTAAAACTGGTACACAACCGCCAATACCACAACAAAGTGCCGGATGGACTGAGCCATACTGATTCGGTGTTTTCCGTTAACTTACTGTTCTTATTCTAACGCTTGGCAAATTTTGGACATAAAAAAACACCGACCAAGGCCGGTGTTTTAAAGTCATCTTCAGAGTAAAAAATTACTCTGCAGCAACAACTTGTAGTTTCACAGTAGCGAAAACTTCAGAGTGAAGTTGAACGCTTACTTCGAACTCACCAGTGTTACGTAGTGCGCCTTCTGGAAGACGAACTTCGCTCTTAGCAACTTCAACGCCAGCAGCAGTAACTGCGTCAGCGATGTCACGAGTACCGATAGAACCGAATAGTTTGCCTTCGTCACCAGCTTTAGAAGCAATAACAACTGCTTCTAGAGAGTTAACTTTCTCAGCACGTGCTTCAGCTGCAGCTAGGTGCTCAGCAACTTTAGCTTCAAGTTCAGCACGACGTGCTTCAAACATTTCAACGTTTGCTTTAGTAGCCATTACTGCCTTATTTTGAGGAATAAGGTAGTTACGAGCGTAACCAGATTTAACGTTAACTGTATCGCCAAGTGCACCTAGGTTACCGATTTTATCAAGTAGAATAACTTGCATTATTTAATCCTCTATTCTTAATAAACCGACCGATTACTGATGCTTATCAGTGTACGGAAGTAGTGCTAGGTAGCGAGAACGCTTGATTGCACGAGCTAGTTGACGTTGGTATTTAGCGCTTGTACCAGTGATACGGCTAGGTACAATTTTACCAGCTTCAGTGATGTAGTTTTTAAGAGTTGCTACGTCTTTGTAATCAATCTCTTGTACGCCTTCTGCAGTAAAACGGCAGAATTTACGACGACGGAAGAAACGAGCCATGGGCTATCTCCTGATCTTAAATTTGAGTGATATCTTCGGCATGTAAAACCAATTTTCCCAAACCGTTTCGGCTTGTTTGATAAGCGACAAAGCCACTTACCTTGATTGAACTGCCTTTAACTAGTTCTTGAGTTAATGTGTGTGACCTTTTACCACTCACCACTACTGGCATTCGACAGTAAACCTGTCTCGGAAGCTCGGCTTCCATTACATTTGAGCGATGCTCAAGCCAAAATTGGCAATGTAAAATCCCTGAGGGGCTTCGTGTTCGAATAGGATCTTTAGCAACAATGCCGCTTAAATCCATTCGATTGGTCATACAATCAATTACTCAGCAGATGCTTCTGGCTTAGCTTCAGTACGCTCTTCGCGACGAGGAGCACGCTCTGCACGCTCTTCTTTTTGCTTAAGCATGATTGATTGCTCAGTCACAGCGCCTTTAGTGCGCATGATCATGTTGCGTAGAACTGCATCGTTAAAACGGAAAGCAGTTTCTAGCTCGTCGATCACAGCTTGATCAGCTTCAACGTTCATAAGAACGTAGTGAGCTTTGTGAAGCTTGTTGATTGGGTAAGCCAGTTGACGACGACCCCAGTCTTCTAGACGGTGTACAGTACCGCCAGCTTCGTTGATAGAACCAGTGTAACGCTCGATCATGCCAGCAACTTGCTCGCTTTGATCAGGGTGCACCATGAATACGATTTCGTAATGACGCATGTGTTGCTCCTTACGGATTATTAGCTTCCACGAGTGGCCCGGTCGTCCAGAGGAAGCAAGGAACTAAAGATAAATGACCGAGTTTTAAGGACGGCAAATAGTACAGAAACCGCTCAATAAGATCAAGCAAAAACGCCCTTTCGGTAGAAGATAGTTTCTCAGCTCAACTATTTTGCCTTTATTCCAAGCACTTAGATTCATAACTCTTTGTATTTTAAAGAAGTTATATGCAAATGATGAAAATAAAAATTACAGGTATAAAAATGGCAATAGCCTGCCATTTACCAACACAAAAATAGGAGCCGAAGCTCCTATCTTATTCAATGCTATTGGCAGAAAAATTAGCTTAGACGCTGTCTTACTGCTTCAAACAAACATACCCCAGAGGCAACCGATACGTTCAAGCTAGAAACAGAGCCGGCCATTGGGATCTTGATTAAATCATCACAAGTTTCACGGGTTAAACGGCGCATGCCGTCCCCTTCTGCGCCCATTACAATGGCAAGTGGACCAGTTAGCTTGCTTTGATAAACATCATGAGTGGCTTCGCCTGCAGTACCAACAATCCATACGTTTTGCTCTTGTAGGTGACGCATAGTGCGCGCAAGGTTAGTCACGCGAATCAAAGGTACTGTCTCTGCCGCCCCACATGCCACTTTACTTACTGTTGCGGTTAATGGTGCAGACTTGTCTTTTGGTACAATCACAGCCGCAACACCAGCAGCGTCTGCATTACGTAGACATGCGCCAAGGTTGTGCGGATCGGTTACGCCATCCAAAATCAACAGTAATGGATTTTGCTCAGCAGCCAAAATGGTATCTAGGTCATTTTCATTCAAGGCTTTAGCCGCTTTAACACGCCCAATAATGCCTTGATGGTTTGCACCTTTTGCTTTGTCATCCAGTGCTTTGCGACCCATTTGTTGGATAGAAACACCGTAAGATTGCAATAGATTGATTAAAGGTAACAAACGGTCGTCCTGACGCCCCTTTAAAACAAATACTTCAATAAAACGTACAGGATCTTTCTCCAACACAGCTTTCACTGCATGGATGCCATAAATATATTCGTTACTCATTTAATTGCTTCTCTTATTTCTTAGGGCCACGAGCTGTGTTCTTCTTGCCGCGTGCTTTGTTTTTCTTCGCTTTGTTTGATTTTGGCTTTTTAGAAGCAGGCGCACTGTCCTTACTGCCATCAGGGCGAACGGTTGGTTCAACCTTAGCTTTGGCACGTCTAGAGCGTCTTCCCTCTGACGAGCCTTGTTTTTTCTTGTTATCGAAACGCTTGGCATCTTCAACTAAACGCTTCTTGGCGGTTTTACCTTTGCCTCTTGGAGTGCGTTGGCTACCCACCATTTCAAAGTCAATTTGCTTGTCGTTCAAATTAACCGCTAATACTTTCACTTTTACCGTGTCACCAAGGCGATAAATTTGCCCTGAGCTCTCACCCACTAAACGCTGACTGATCGCATCATAGCGATAATAGTCATTGGCTAATGTTGATATGTGCACCAAGCCGTCAATGTGCAGATCGGTTAATCTGACAAAGAACCCAAAACCTGTCACATTGGCAATCACACCATCCAACTCTTCACCGACGTGATCTTGCATGTACTCACATTTGAGCCAATCAGTCACATCACGAGTCGCATCATCAGCGCGACGCTCGGTCATTGAACATTGCTCACCAAACACATCCATATCATCAAACGAGTAATGGTAACCCCCCGTTGGTGTCCAACGGTCGGTATTGCGCCCTTCTTTCTTAGCAATGAGATACTTAATTGCACGGTGCAATAGCAAATCAGGATAGCGACGAATCGGTGAGGTAAAGTGTGCGTAACGCTTCAGAGCCAAGCCAAAGTGACCAGCGTTGTCTGGATTATACACAGCTTGTTTCATCGAGCGTAGTAGCATTGTCTGAATAAGCTCTTTATCCGGACGCTGAGTAACGATGTGCATCAGTTCGGCATAATCAGTCGGGGATGGTTCTAAACCGCCGTTAAGGGTTAAACCAAGCTCACTCAGGAAGTCTTTGAAGCCCACTAAACGTTGTTCGCCCGGAGTTTCATGCACTCGGTATAAAGCTGGCTCTTTGAGTTTTTCCACTAAAGAGGCCGAGGCGATATTTGCTAAGATCATGCACTCTTCAATCAGTTTGTGCGCATCGTTACGAATCACAGGTTCAATGCGGTCAATTTTTCTATCGGCATTAAAGATGAATTTGGTTTCGACCGTTTCAAACTCAATCGCACCACGCAGGTCACGCGACTGTTTAAGAATACGATACATGTTATGCAGTTCTTGTAGATGCGGCACTAGCGTCTCATAGCGTTGATTTAACTCTTGGTCGCCATTGAGAATATCGTTAACCTTGTTGTAGGTTAAACGCGCATGGGAGTTCATTACCGCTTCATAATGCTTGTAGCCAGAAAGCTTGCCGCTTTCAGATACGGTCATCTCACACACCATACACAAACGGTCGACTTGTGGATTAAGCGAACATAATCCATTCGACAACACTTCAGGTAGCATAGGCACTACCTGAGATGGGAAGTACACTGAGTTACCACGATTAATCGCTTCTTTATCTAACGCAGAATCTGGGCGCACGTAGTAACTCACATCGGCAATAGCGACCCATAAGCGCCAGCCACCGCTTTTTTTCTTTTCACAATAAACCGCATCATCAAAGTCACGCGCATCTTCGCCATCAATGGTCACTAATGGTAACTCTCTAAGATCGACACGACCTTTTTTCGCTTCTTCTGGCACTTCTTCTGCAAGAGAGGTTATTTGCTTGGTGACTTCTTCTGGCCATTCATTAGGAATTTGATGAGTACGGATGGCGATTTGAGTTTCCATGCCCGGCGCTAGGTTTTCACCTAACACTTCAACCACTTTACCTGTCATTCCGCGAGAACGATTGCCACGGTCAGTGACTTCAATTACGACCACGTTCCCCATTCGAGCGCCCATTCGGTGCTCTTTAGGAATAAGAATATCGTGATGGATTCTCGAATCATCCGCGACAACGTAAGCATGACCAAACTCAAGGAAGAAACGTCCAACAATTTTCATTGCTCGTTCTTCAAGTACGCGAACTATTCTGGCTTCTTTGCGGCCACGTTTATCCGTGCCTGATTGTTGCGCTAGTACATAGTCACCGTGGATGATGCTACGCATTTGATGAAATGGTAGAACTAAGTCCTGCTCTTTACCGATAACGCCTTCAGGACGCACCCAACCATAGCCATCTTTATGACCGATGACATAACCTTTGATCATTTCGAGTTTATCAGGAAGGGCGTAGCATTGACGGCGAGTAAAGACTAACTGACCATCACGCAACATGGCGTTTAATCGGCGACGTAAGCCTTCATATTGATCTTCACCTGCCAGTTCAAGGGCAGTGAATAGATCGTTGCGATTCATTGGCACCCCCGCACTCTCGAGAAAGCTTAAAAGAAACTCTCTGCTTGGTACTGGGTTCTCGTAATTTTTAGCCTCTCGATCTGCATGGGGGTCAAGAGATTTAGAATCGGACATGGGCGTGCTCATTAAATAGAATAATTAAGTAAAGTATATTCTAGTAATGCCCTACAAGGAAAAAATGCTTTAACAATTAGTAAAATAACTCGATTCTAGGTCTATCCTTTAGACAAAAGAATCATCAAATCGGAATTATTATCAACTAAGTCGTCTAGATAGCATTTATCCAACTCCGCTAAAAAAGCCTCTTTGGCTTTGTGCAGGTAACTTTTAAGGCGACAAGCCGGAGTGATATGACAAAATTCGGGAGCACAATTGATCACTTTCATCGGTTCTAGTTCACGAATGACATCACCAATATTTATCTCATTAGCTGGCTTGTTGAGTCTAATGCCACCATTCTTACCACGAATCGTTTCAATAAACCCCTTCTGCCCTAGCTTATTCACGATTTTAACCATGTGGTTACGTGAAATATCGAATACCTCACTCACTTGAGTGATATTAGTAAGTTCATCCTTTTTAAGGGCGGCCAAATAAATAAGTGTTCGTATCGCATAGTCAGTAAAGCTAGTAATTTGCATAGTGGTACTCCGTATCAACCTCCCAGTGTAATTCTTTTGTTGACTTTAATATACATTTTATAGAACACTAAACATGAATATGAAATACACCTTTAAAAATGGAATACTAAGATGTTGGAACAAAAGACGATCGATACAGTTAAAGCCACTGCTCCTCTTCTAGCAGAAACTGGCCCTAAATTAACCGCTCATTTCTATGACCGTATGTTTGCTCACAACCCAGAGTTAAAAGATGTATTTAACATGAGCAACCAACGCAATGGCGATCAAAGAGAAGCGCTATTCAATGCCATTTGTGGTTACGCTGCTAATATTGATAATCTCGGCGCTCTATTACCTGTAGTAGAAAAAATCGCGCAAAAACACACTAGCTTTATGATCACGGCGGAACAATACAGCATTGTTGGTGGCCACCTGCTAGCAACGATTGATGAACTTTTCTCTCCTGGTCAAGAAGTGCTAGATGCATGGGGTGAAGCGTACGGTGTATTAGCGAATATCTTTATTCAACGTGAAGAAGAAATTTATGTTGATAACGAGCAACACACTGGCGGTTGGCGTGGACTGAGAGATTTCGAAGTTATCAAAAAAACGCAAGAGAGTTCAGTTATTACTAGCTTTGTACTACAGCCTACTGATGGCAAAGCGGTAATGGATTTCAATCCTGGACAATACCTAGGTATTTACATCAATACTGAGAAATTTGAAAACCAAGAAATTCGTCAATACAGCCTTTCTGCTGCGCCAAATGGTAAAACTTACCGTATCTCAGTAAAACGTGATGGCGAAGGCCGAGTGTCTAACTTCTTACATGATGACCTACAACAAGGTGACATCATTAAAGTCGCGCCACCGGCGGGTGACTTCTTCTTACAAGCCCAATCAGATAAACCTGTGGTACTGGTTTCTGCCGGTGTTGGCCTTACTCCTATGCTATCTATGCTAGAAGCACTGCAAGGTTCTGATAAAGCAGTGACTTGGTTACACGCGGCTGAAAATGGCGAACAACACGCCTTTAAAGATCACGTCACTGAACTGTGTAACAAGCACAGCAACCTACAGCAGTTCACTTGGTACCGCTCACCACTAGAAAGTGATAAACAAGCAGAAGATTTCCAATTTGAAGGCTTGATTGATCTGTCTCAGCTAAACCAACAACAACTACCAAGCAATGCAGAAGTGTATTTCTGTGGTCCTGTTCCTTTCATGCAATTTGCAGCAGAACAGTTGGTTAAACTTGGCTTTGATAAAGACCAGCTTCACTACGAGTGTTTCGGTCCGCATAAAGTGCTTTAATCCATTATACCAATCACAAAAAAACCGGCGAAAGCCGGTTTTTTTATTTAAAGTCAATCATTTAATGATTAGTTAAATGGGTGAACCTTAATCATAGTCTCGTTACGATCAGGGCCAGTCGAGATGATGTCGATAGGCACGCCTGTTAGTTCTTCAATACGTTTGATGTAATCTAGAGCTGCTTGTGGCAATTGCTCAAGAGATGTAGCACCAAAGGTGTTTTCAGACCAACCAGGTACGGTTTCGTAGATAGGTGTTGCTTCTTCAAATGCTTCAGCAGCCATTGGAGAAACTTCTAGTACAGAGCCGTCTTTCATCTTGTAGCCAGTACAGATTTTTAGCTCTTCAAGACCATCAAGTACGTCTAGTTTAGTTAGACAGAAACCTGAGATTGAGTTGATTTGTACAGCACGACGCATTGCAACAGCATCAAACCAACCAGTACGACGTAAGCGTCCAGTGGTTGCGCCAAACTCGTTACCCACTTCACCTAGGTGTTTACCGATAGGATCTTGTTTTTCTAGACCATCGTACAATTCTGTTGGGAATGGACCTGAACCAACACGAGTACAGTAAGCTTTTGCAATACCTAGAATGTAACCGATATGACGTGGACCAAAACCAGAACCAGCGGCTACGCCACCAGCAGTAGTGTTTGAAGAAGTTACGTACGGGTAAGTACCGTGGTCGATGTCTAGAAGAGTACCTTGCGCACCTTCAAACATGATTTTATCACCACGTTTACGAGCAGCATCTAGCTCATCAGTCACATCGATAACAAGAGACGTTAGAAGGTCTGCATAGCTCATCGCTTGCTCAAGCACTTCTTCGTAGCTTACTGTGTCTGTTTTGTAGAAATGTTCTAATTGGAAATTATGGAATTCCATAATTACTTTTAGTTTCTCAGCGAATGCTGCTTTATCGAATAGGTCGCCAACGCGCAGACCGCGACGAGCAACTTTATCTTCGTATGCTGGACCAATACCACGACCGGTAGTACCGATAGCTTTTTTACCAAGAGCAAGCTCACGAGCTTGGTCAATAGCGATGTGGTAAGGAAGAATTAGCGGACACGCTTCTGAAATGAATAGACGCTCGCGTACTGGAATTCCGCGCTCTTCAAGAGGCTTCATTTCATTTAGAAGGGCTTCCGGAGAAAGTACAACACCGTTACCAATAATGCATTTAACATTATCGCGTAAGATGCCTGATGGAATTAAGTGTAAAACGGTTTTTTCACCGTCAATAACTAGAGTGTGGCCTGCATTGTGACCGCCTTGATAGCGCACCACATACTTTGCATCTTCAGTTAAAAGGTCAACGATTTTACCTTTACCTTCGTCACCCCATTGGGTGCCTAAAACAACTACGTTATTTCCCATCTTTCCGATTCTGATTGCTAGTTAAAAAAGGATTTTAGCACCGAAAAATTAAATTTGCAGTCATTTTTTAAGCACTCGCTATAAAATAATTAGAGATATTCAAATTAAGTTCAGTGTAAAACCCTAAGTTGCTCGCCTTTACAACAACATAAAAGTAATCACTGCCCCAGCCACCACTAAGCAACCGCCCAATCTGCGTAACTGGTTATCTGGCTGTTGGCTCATTTGCACCATCATTTTTCGCCATGCGTTAGGCGCTAACAGTGGACCTAAGCCTTCTAAAACCAATACTAAGCCAATGGCTATCCAAATTCCTTGCGACATCACGCCTATTCCTCTATCAACAAAAAAGGCTCCTAAACAGGAGCCTTTGTAATACTTAATCTAGTTTACTTCTTTGGTGCGCCGTTTGAATCATTCATGAAGCGGAAGAAGTCACTCTTAGGATCAAGAACCATGATGTCCCCTTTCTCAGAGAAAGATTTCTCATACGCATGCAATGAACGAACAAAGCTATAGAACTCAGGATCTTTACTGTAAGTATCAGAGTAGATCTTAGCGGCTTTAGCGTCTGCATCACCACGAGTAACACGAGCAGTACGGTCAGCTTCAGCAAGAACTGTTGCCACTTCTAGCTCAGCTTGAGCACGGATAATCTCAGCCTTCTCACGACCTTGAGAACGGTGCTTACGTGCAACCGATTCACGCTCAGCACGCATACGACGGTAGATAGATTCAGAGATTTCATCCGGTAGGTTGATTTTCTTCATTCGGAAATCAACCACGCGAACACCTAAATCATCCATCGCACTTTGACGAGTATCGTCAAGTACTACAGACATGATCTTGTCACGCTCACCATCAATTTCTACCGCAGCACGTGCTGCTTCAGAAACTGTATCGTCTAGCTCTGACTCGTCAGGTAACACGGCTTTGTTACGAGGACCCGATACAATCTGTTTGATTTCACGAGAACCGATTTCAGCACGAAGCACGTCAGTCACTTTACGCTCTAAAAGCGCCTGTGCCGTCAGTGCGTTACCGCCACCTGTTGCTAGGTAGTATTGACCAAAGTCTTCGATACGCCATTTCACGTATGAATCAATGATAACGTCTTTTTTCTCTGACGTTACGAAACGGTCAGAACGGCCATCCATAGTTTGAATACGTGCGTCTAGACGCTTAACGTTGTCAAACAAAGGCATTTTGAAGTGCAGACCTGGCTCATAGATACGAGAAATATCATTGTTATCTTTTAAGATACGACCAAATCGAACAACGATACCGCGCTCACCTTCAGGGACCACGAATACCGACATTAGCATCAGTGCTAGTGCAACCACCAATACTGGGATCATTAACTTACGCATTCCTAGTATCTCCCTTCACGAGTAGTCGTTGTTGTACGAGAGTTAGTCGCTGGTGCAGTTGTTTTCGCTTTATCTGCATCTAACTCGATCTTGTCGTAGGTTGACGATGACTTACTTGAACGTTTAGTTGCTGAACTTTCTTGGCCTGCCAATTTATCAATCGGTAGGTAAAGTAGGTTGCCACTAGAGTCAGAATCAATCAGTACTTTCGATGTATTTGAGTACACTTCTTCCATTGTATCTAAATACATACGATTACGAGTGACTTCTGGCGCAGCCTGATATTCAGGTAGTAGTTTTTCAAACTGAGCCACTTGACCGAATGCTTCGTTTACCACACGCTCGCTGTAACCAAGAGCTTCTTTCTTCAAACGCTCTGCACGACCAGTTGCTTTAGGCAAGATTTCGTTCTTGTAAGCTTCAGCTTCACGAATGAAACGCTCTTCATCCTCACGCGCCGCAATAGCATCATCAAATGAATCTTTAACTTGCTCTGGTGGACGTGCTGACTGGAAGTTCACGTCAACAATTTGAATACCCATATCATAGTTATCAATGATACTGTTTAGGGTTTCTTGAGTGCTTTGACGAATTTGTTGACGACCACTGGTCAAGATGCTGTCCATCAATGAATCACCAATTACCGCACGTAGTGCAGAATCAGTAGCTTGACGTAAGCTGTCATCAGCGTTCGTTACGCGGAACAAGTATTTATATGGGTCTGATACTCGGTATTGAACACCCATACCAACGGTTACTACGTTCTCATCTTTCGTTAGCATCAAGCCCGAAGCTTGTAGTGCACGAATGGCTTCAACGTTAACGGTGGTTACTTCATCAATAAAGCGTGGACGCCAGTTTAGACCAGGATCAACGATGCGATCGTATTTACCTAAACGAAGCACTACGCCTCGCTCTGCTTCACCAACGGTGTAGAAGCCAGAACCAACCCAAATGACAACGGCCACTAATGCAATCAGTCCAAAACCCACTGCACCGCCACCGGTAGAAGATGAACCGCCACCACGCTTACCAAATTTACCACCCAGCTTTTGACTCAGCTTATTAAACACTTCATCTAAATCTGGCGGCCCTTGATTGCGACCACCGGATTGCTGTTTGCCACGATCATTATTACCCCAAGGGTCATTATCGCGGCCATTATTTCCATTATTATTTCCAGGCTCGTTCCACGCCATTAGAAATCTCCATCACTAGATATGACGTTATAAAGTAACAGTCTTTTAGATGACTATAAAGTCATCCAACTGCGCTTCTTCTCTCTTTTGCAATCTAGCCCAATCGGCTTGTTGCATACGAATATCGATCAATAAGTTGCCTTCTGAATCATATGCCTCTTGTCGAATAGATTTCATATTGAAAAATACACTGCGTAAACGCCCTTGATGTAAAGGCGGAATGCGCAAACTATATTCGACCATTTGACTGGCTAAACGCTCAGTTAATGCTTGAAACAGTAGATCTAAACCCAAGCCTTCCATCGCTGAAACCCATACGGTGGTCGGTACGCCCTCTTCGTTATATTCAATACGAGGAGATTGCTGTTCCATGTTGTCTATTTTGTTCATCACAAGCAAAACAGGGATTTCATGCGCATCGATCTCTTCTAAGACGATATCGACAGCTTGGGTATTCTCTCTGAAACGCTCGTCGCTGGCATCTATAACATGTAACAAAATGTCAGCTTCTTGGGTTTCTTGCAAAGTGGCTTTAAAAGCCGCGACTAAATCATGCGGAAGATGACGAATAAATCCGACCGTATCCGCTAAAATCGCCAAACCCACATCTTCTAACTCTATTTTACGTAGAGTCGGGTCCAAAGTAGCAAATAGCTGATCAGCAGCATAAACGCTGGCTTCGGTGATCCGGTTAAATAAAGTGGATTTGCCCGCATTGGTATATCCTACCAAAGAGACAGTTGGAATTTCGGCACGCTTTCTCGCTCTGCGACCTTGCTCTCGTTGCTTCGCTACCTTTTCTAAACGACGTAGGATGGCTTTGATTCTATCTCGGAGTAAACGTCGGTCGGTTTCAAGCTGGGTTTCACCCGGCCCTCTTAAGCCAATACCGCCCTTTTGTCTCTCTAAGTGAGTCCAACCACGAATTAATCGGGTAGAAAGGTGACGCAATTGTGCCAATTCAACTTGCAGCTTACCCTCATGGGTTCTAGCGCGTTGAGCAAAAATATCTAAGATCAAACCAGTACGGTCTAATACGCGACATTTACACAATTGTTCGAGGTTTCGTTCCTGAGCAGGAGAAAGAGAATGGTTGAAGATAATGATCTCGGCATCAAGTAGCTGAACAAGATCAGCAATTTCTTGAGCCTTACCTTCGCCCACATAATATTTAGCATGAGGGGCTTGGCGACTGCCTGTTACTGTTTGCAGGTTGTTTACTCCTGCAGAAGACACCAACATTTCAAATTCGGCTAAGTCTTCCCACTCCCCTTCTTGTGTAAAGTTTATATGAACAAGTATCGCCTGTTCACCTGATTCATACCGGTCAAACAAGCGATAAGCTCCTTACACAACTTTTTTGATAATTAAGTAACGTATTCAATTAGTCTTCTGATTTCTCTTGAGTGCGATCTGCACGTTCATTACCACTGTGATGAGCTACTGCACGAGCAGGAACTACTGTCGAAATAGCATGCTTATATACCATTTGATTAACGGTATTTTTAAGAAGGATCACGAATTGATCAAAAGACTCAATTTGACCCTGAAGCTTAATGCCATTGACAAGATAAATAGAAACCGGCACTCGCTCACGACGCAGTGCGTTTAAAAACGGGTCTTGTAAAGATTGCCCCTTTGCCATTGTTATTTTCCTTATTAGTATGT
This sequence comes from Vibrio neonatus, assembly GCF_024346975.1. Lineage (NCBI taxonomy): Bacteria > Pseudomonadati > Pseudomonadota > Gammaproteobacteria > Vibrionales > Vibrionaceae > Vibrio > Vibrio neonatus. The sequence goes on from NZ_AP024885.1 coordinate 2,475,142, forward strand.
TGTTGTAATTATTTAGCAAGTGACAGTAGAAAAATTGTACTGCTTGCGCATCCTAGCTAAACCATGCAATACCTCAAAAATTACTACATTCCGTGTAGAGGTATTGTTTATGCAAAACGATCATATTATACACAGCAAATTCAATTAGATGCTATGACATTTGCGATAGTTTCTACTCCTTGATCGATATTTAGACTATCAAGCCAAGTTAAGTCATCCCAACTACGAAGCCAAGTAATTTGGCGTTTCGCTAGCTGTCTAGTGGCACAAATCCCCTTAAATATTGCTTCATCAAAACTGTATTCACCTTCAAGGTATCCCCACATTTGACGATAGCCCACGCAACGAATTGCGGGAAGTTCTGCATGTAAATCAGTGCGTTGATGCAAGGCTCTCACTTCGTCTTCAAAGCCTGCTTGCACCATGTTTTCATAGCGAAGTTCGATTCTACGGTGCAATTCAGAACGCTCTTGAGGCGCTATTGCAAACTGCTTCACATTGTATGGAATTGGCTCGCCTTTTTGCTGAGTCAGCTCAGTTAAAGACTTTCCGGTAATTCGATACACTTCTAATGCGCGTGATAAACGCTGTGGATCATTGGGGTGAATACGCTCCGCCGATACAGGATCAATCTCTCTGAGTTCATCATGTAAGGCTTGCCAACCTTTCTCTTGCGCTTGTTGCTCAATTTGAGCGCGAATGGCTTGGTCTGCCGCCGGCAATGGCGAAAGCCCTTCTAATAGAGCTTTGTAATACAACATAGTTCCACCGACCAACATAGGAATTTTGCCTTGTGCGGTGATCTCTTGCATGAGCTGTAAGGCATCACGGCGAAAATCTGCCGCAGAATACGCTTGTGAAGGGTCGATAATATCAATCAGACGATGTGGTGCGGCTGCCTGCTCTTCGGCTGAAGGCTTTGCTGTGCCTATGTCCATCCCTTTGTACACTAGGGCTGAGTCGACACTGATCAGCTCAATAGGAAAGCGGCGACGTAAACGAATCGCCAATTCAGTTTTCCCTGAAGCCGTTGGGCCCATTAAAAATATAGCCAAAGGCAATTTATCATTCATGTAATAGCGCTTTAATTGGTGTGGAAAAATCCACTAATTGAATAAGTTGAGTATCTTGTAAGTCTAGACCTTGCAATGATGCACCTTCTAGATCGGACAATAACTGCACAGCTTCAGATAAAGTGTAGACCTTATTTTGCTCTGCCACTTGAGAAGCAAGCCATAAGCTTAATTGTTCAAACGACATGGCTTGGCCACGGCTTAACTGAGTCAGTAATTGAGAAAAAAGTTGCTGTAAATTGTGTTGTCTTAAAGGTTGAGGAACCGCCATGATCATCACTTTTGATCCCGCTTTAAACATCAGCTGGATAGCAAAGCGTTGTAGCATAGGTTGAATCTGTTTTAACTGCTCAATATCTTCACTGCTGACTTTTAATGCCAGCGGTATCAATAGGGGCTGTTTTACGAGTTGTCTTTGTTCTACGGACAACTGAGCACGCAGTTTCAAAATTTCAGCTCTGGCCAATGACAACAAGGCGCAGCCTGCATTGGTATTAATGAGTAAGTAGCGTTCGTTGACAACCGTCAGTGCTTTGCCAAGTTGCGTCACCGATTTAGGCAGCGCAAGGCTAGCCGTGCCGACAGTGTTCGGCTCACTTGCCATCTTTGATGATGCAATACTGGCACTTTGAGTGACGCTTTGCGTCGCTAAATCAGATTGAGATGAGTCGGCTTTATCTACCGTCATCAGCTGTTGATAAACTCTGGCCTCTCTTTCACTGACTTGCGATTTTTCAGGTCGCGGAGCGCTTCTCTTAGTCGCACTCTGCCCATTCACTCCAGCATTGTAACTTGAGCCAGAGCCAGAATTTGGTTGCGGTGCTTTATTTGGATAAGCCGGAGACTGCTGTATTGCTTGCGCTTCATTTTGTGAAAGGCTTGCTTCTGTAGCGCTAGCACCAGAGGTACTAGCAGGCTGGATTTCATCGCTGTCCACAACCGGATGAGGAGTAGCATAAGCGCTCTCACGTCTTTCTTGTGAAACCAACTGCTGTGATTGAGCTAATGCATCCACCAAAGCTTGGTAGATAAAATCATGCACCACACGCCCTTGATGGAAACGCACTTCATGTTTAGCCGGATGTACATTCACATCCACCTGATAGGCGTCTATCTCGATAAACAGCACATAAGCGGCATATTGATCGGGTCTTAAAGTGTGCTCGTAGCTTTGACGAATAGCATGGTTGATTAACTTATCGCGCATCATACGTCCATTGACGTAGCAATATTGTAAATCACCTTGTGAGCGAGCTGCCAATGGCGTGGTTATCCAACCATACAGTTTTAAATCTTGGTGCTGCAGTTCTACTTTAAGCATGTTATCGGCAAAATTCTTGCCGCACACTGACTGCACGCGTTGTTCTATTTGACGATCGGTTTTGGCCGCGCGGTATTGTTTAACCAGCTTGCCATTATGTCTAAGGTTGATCGTGACATGAAAACAGCTTAACGCGATGCGCTTTAATAGATCTTCAATATGGGTAAATTCTGTTTTTTCGGTACGCAGAAATTTGCGTCTGGCAGGGGTATTAAAAAACAGATCTAACACTTCAACCGAAGTGCCAATAGGATGCGCGGTCGGTTGCAGTTTGACCTGCATATCACGCCCTTCAGAATACGCTGACCAAGCCTGTTCTTGCGTTGCTGTGCGCGAAGTTAACGTTAAGCGAGATACCGAGCTAATACTGGCAAGTGCTTCTCCGCGAAACCCTAAGCTCATGATTGCTTCAAGGTCATCTAGGCTAGTGATCTTTGAGGTGGCATGTCGGCTTAAAGCCAATTGCAGTTCATCTTTAATGATGCCCTTGCCATTGTCTCGAATACGAATTAGCTTACTGCCGCCTTTCTCAATATCGATATCAATACGAGTGGCACCAGCATCTATGCTGTTTTCGACTAGCTCTTTCACCACAGAAGCGGGTCTTTCAACCACCTCTCCTGCGGCTATTTGGTTTGCCAGTCGTGCTGGCAGGATTTTTATTTCACTCATCGGTTTGGAATAATCAGCACTTGCCCAATGGCAAGTTCATCAGAGCGGAGTTTGTTAGCACTGCGAATGCTACTGACCGATACACCATATTTAGAGGCAATCTTACCTAAGAACTCACCTCGCTGAACTTTATGCTTACGAATCGGAGCATCTTTCACTGCCACTGTTATTTTCAGCTTTTGCCCAACATGTACTTTGCTGGATTTTAATTTGTTCTCACGCTGAATGGCCGCCACAGAAACCTTGTACTGCTTGGCGATCTTGCCTAGGTACTCTCCGGACCTCACCACGTGGGTAATAGATTTAGTTTCAACCGTATTTAAGCGCGTTGTCGGCGTCGTTTTTGCTCCCGGAATAGTGAGCTTTTGCCCTACTTTTACCGTATCACTTTTCAGATTATTAGCCGCTTTAATGGCGCTGACTGAAACATTGTGATTTTTCGCAATCTTAGATAAGAAGTCACCACGCTGAACAACATACTCCCCGTGATGATGAGGAACGGACTTATCAAAGCCAGTACCCTCTGGCGGGTTCTCTTTTAAGTAAGTCACTACCGCACGAGTTATCGAACTGGCTAACTTATCTTGGTATGAACGTTGGAACAGCAGTTTCTCTTCAGCTGGATTAGAAATAAAACCAGTTTCAACCAAAACCGATGGAATTTGTGGCGAACGTAATACCGCCAAACTCGCTTCACTTGGTTTATCTTTATGCAGTCGAGCGACCTTTTTCAGCTCCCCCAAAATCTCAGTCGCTAGTTTTTCACCTTCGCGTTTCGATATAGTAAATTGCAAATCCAATAAGGTATGGTTTACGATTCTATCTGGGTTAGTCACCGTCGATGTGCCACCTAGCTTGCGTGACTGACGTTCTTGATTTTCTACCCAGCGGGAAATTTCCGTATTTCTACGACGGTCGTTTAAGAAGAAAACCGATGCGCCTCTCGGGCGTGGTGAAGTGAAAGCATCCGCATGAATAGAGATAAATAAGTGCGCTTTATATTTATCGGCAATCGCCACACGCTGATCGAGTGGCACATAGTAGTTACCAGTACGGGTTAATTTTGTTCTGATACCGGGCACAGCATTTAATTGCGCGGCTAGCTTCTTCGCAATACTTAAAGTCACGTGCTTTTCGTATTTTTTGCTGGGACCAATAGAGCCAGGATCTTTACCACCATGACCCGGATCGATAACAATCAAGACTTCTTTGCGATACGGAATACTAGCTTTAGTTACAACAACAGGTTTAGGTTTGGCTGTTGATTGTAATGCTATCTGTTGACCATTTAATGGTATATCCACCACTAACCTGTGTCCAAAACCACTGCCCGGTTTTAACTTAAACACATTTGGCGAGACTTTACCTTTCAACTCAAACACCAAGCGCACGGTCTTTTTATTTGGAGGAGAGCTGACTCTTACCTTGCTCAACAGAGGACTTTTAGTAACCGACTTAGGTAGTTTGGCACTATTAGTGGCGTTTTTGATATCCACCACAATGCGTTCAGGGCTGCCTAGGGTAAAAAAGCTGTAATCAGCGGCTTTAGTGAGATCAATAACCGCTTTTGTTTCCTTACTGGTCGTCGAGATACGAATGTCTTTAATTTCATTGGCTTGCACTGTGGCAAACAAAGAGGAAATAAAGAGCAACGTAAACGCCCATACTGAATTCTTAATCAATTTAGCTCCAGCTTTTTCATCAGTGTTAATCCGTTTTCACTGTTTGCAGTAACAGTCGCTACTCGTCCTGTACCTTGATAGCGAATATCAAGTTCCAAATCAGCCTCAGGCAGTAGACCTGCACCTTTTTCTGGCCATTCAACCAAACAGATAGCATCAGGCGTAAAATAATCACGAATCCCCATAAATTCTAGCTCTTCAGGATCGGCTAGGCGGTAAAGATCAAAGTGATACACTTGCCATTGTTGTAAATCATACGGCTCAACCAGTGTATAAGTCGGGCTTTTTACATTTCCTTGATGACCCATAGACTGAATAAACCCACGGCTAAATGTAGTTTTACCTGCACCAAGGTCGCCATGTAAGTAAATGGTAGTCTGCTCAGAGCATAGGGCTGAGAGTTTTGCCCCAAGTTTTACCGTATCGTGCTCATCTTGAAGAGAGAAATGCTTCTGGGTCATAAAAGGTTAGTCTTCGGTTAATTTTATAAATAATGCTCTAATTATCTCTACTGAGCGCGTTTTGTCGAGTAAACCCGCCTGTTTGAGAGACGATGAACAAATAAATTCCATTTATAACGACAAAGGATGCACTGTCGGTGTTACCTGTTAGCCCTTTTATTCGCTAAAATAGAGGGATATTCCTTTAATTGACGTCATCCATGAATCTTCACCATTTAGCAGAACAAATCAAACTTTGGGGCAATGAGCTCGGCTTTCAAAAAGTCGGGATTACCGATCTTGATCTGTCTAAAAGTGAACAAGCTTTAACTCAATGGTTGGAGAAGGGTTATAACGGCAATATGGAATGGATGGAGCGTAATGTAGATAAACGTCTATATCCTGACAGATTACACCCTGGCACTCTTCGAGTGATCAGTGTGCGATTGGATTACCTTCCTCCTGAAGCTCGCTTTGCTAGCAATCTCAGTGACTCTACAGAGGCTTATATCAGCCGCTATGCTTTAGGTCGAGATTATCACAAGCTAATGAGAAATAAACTAAAGAACTTGGCTCAAAAAATTGAACAAGAACTTGGTGAACTCAATTACCGCCCCTTTGTGGATTCTGCCCCTGTAATGGAGCGGCCATTGGCCGAAAAAGCCGGATTAGGCTGGACAGGAAAACACTCGCTACTGTTAAACGATGATACAGGATCTTGGTTCTTCCTTGGGGAACTGCTGATTGGTTTGCCTCTACCCATTGATGAACCGGTAGAGAATCAATGTGGCAAATGCCGCTCCTGCATTACCAGTTGCCCAACAGGCGCTATTGTCGAAGAAGGCACTGTTGATGCTAGACGATGCATCTCGTATCTGACTATCGAGTATGACGGCATTATTGATAGCGAACTATCCGATGCCATGGGAAACAGAATTTACGGCTGTGATGACTGCCAGTTAGTCTGCCCGTTTAACCGATTTGCCAGCATTACTGAGCAAACTGATTTCCATCGCCGAGAAAGTATCGAAGATAGCAACCTGCTGTCTTTATTTGCATGGAGTGAGGCGGAATTCTTAAAAAACTTTGAAGGCTCGGCTATTCGTCGTATTGGCTACCTGCAATGGCTAAGAAATTTATCCATCGCTATGGGAAACGGCAATTATTCTGCCGAAACCATCTCAGCATTGGAAAGTAAATTAGGTATGGGTGACGTGCTTGATCATCATATCAACTACGCGATTGAACGCCTCAATTCACAAAGTGAGTTCACATCCAAAAAACAACAGCGACTGATTAGAATAGTACAAAAAGGGCTACCACGAGATGCTTAAATAGTAGAGATTGATGCCAGCCTATAATCCCCTACAGGCATGAGATATTGGCTAAGCCCTATCCCTCAGAATAAATCCCCATAAACCTACGCAAATACTCCCTTATAAAAACAGAATAAGGTGCAAACTTAGCGAAATGTCATAAGTCGGTGACTAATGTGGAAAAAGAAAATAAAGCAAGCCTCGTTTAAGCAATGTCTAAAGTTAAACACAGACACGAAATATGATAAAGATCAAATAAAACAACATTAAAGATCGAATTTCTATATTGCATAGATCGACATATACTGAGCTTTATCGTTTTATTTCAATAACTTAAACCAATAGCCGCTAGCTAGGATTAGATACTTTCAAGATTAGATCTTGACAAAAGATCTTAAAAAAAGTGTGTGTAATATTTTTATCAACCAAGTTATCCACAGATTGGTTTTTGTGGATAAGTCTGTGCGTTAATTCTTAATTGAATGTGATAAACACTGTAAATACTAACGTTTTATAAGGAAGTAATAACAAGGAAGGCTAACGTAGTGTTATAGAGCAGGTATAGACCTTAAATTACACATGGTTTTAAGTGTCTAAATTGGTTGCGGGGGCTGGATTTGAACCAACGACCTTCGGGTTATGAGCCCGACGAGCTACCAAGCTGCTCCACCCCGCGTCCGTATTGTATTACCGTTAAAGTACGATAAAGACTATATCTCTACTCAATTATTTAAAAAGATAAGGAGAAGAGGGAATTTGGAGCGACACACGAGGTTCGAACTCGTGACCTCAACCTTGGCAAGGTTGCGCTCTACCAACTGAGCTAGTGTCGCATTCCGTGACTATCTGATTGTTGTAAATAAACCATCAAATTGTCTGAATTTGGTTGCGGGGGCTGGATTTGAACCAACGACCTTCGGGTTATGAGCCCGACGAGCTACCAAGCTGCTCCACCCCGCGTCCATATTGTGCCATCGTTAAGTACAATGGAAACTTTGAAGAGAGTTTGGAGCGACACACGAGGTTCGAACTCGTGACCTCAACCTTGGCAAGGTTGCGCTCTACCAACTGAGCTAGTGTCGCATTCCGTGACTATCTGATGTTATGAAACTATCAAATTGTCTAAATTTGGTTGCGGGGGCTGGATTTGAACCAACGACCTTCGGGTTATGAGCCCGACGAGCTACCAAGCTGCTCCACCCCGCGTCCGTATTGTGTCATCGTTGAGTACGATGAAAACTGCCTTCTACTCTCTGCTTAACAAGCAAGAGAAGAGAAAATTTGGAGCGACACACGAGGTTCGAACTCGTGACCTCAACCTTGGCAAGGTTGCGCTCTACCAACTGAGCTAGTGTCGCATTCCGTGACTATCTGATGTTATGAAACTATCAAATTGTCTAAATTTGGTTGCGGGGGCTGGATTTGAACCAACGACCTTCGGGTTATGAGCCCGACGAGCTACCAAGCTGCTCCACCCCGCGTCCGTATTGTGTCACCGTTGAGTACGATGAAAACTGCCTTCTACTCTCTGCTTAATAAGCAAGATAAGAAAATTTGGAGCGACACACGAGGTTCGAACTCGTGACCTCAACCTTGGCAAGGTTGCGCTCTACCAACTGAGCTAGTGTCGCATTCCGTGACTATCTGATTGCTATAAACAAACCATCAAATTGTCTAAATTTGGTTGCGGGGGCTGGATTTGAACCAACGACCTTCGGGTTATGAGCCCGACGAGCTACCAAGCTGCTCCACCCCGCGTCCGTATTGTGTCACCGTTAAGTACGATGAAGACTTACTTTCACTCTCTTAAAAGAGAAGAGAAATTTGGAGCGACACACGAGGTTCGAACTCGTGACCTCAACCTTGGCAAGGTTGCGCTCTACCAACTGAGCTAGTGTCGCTTCGTAAACGTGTTTAATTCGTTTAGGGGTGCGAATTATAAGAGGTTATTTCTGTGATGCAAGCCTTAATTTTACTTTTCTTTGTACTTTTGCTTTAAGTGCGCAAAAAATAATCACACTAGATATTCATGATTGTCTTTCTGTAGTAACGAAGCTCTGCTATAGACTCACGAATATCATCCAACGCAAGGTGCACGCCTTGTTTCGTAAAGCCCTCTAAAACTTCGGGTTTCCAGCGACGAGTCAGTTCTTTTAAGGTGCTGACATCCACATAACGATAGTGGAAGTACTGCTCTAGCTCTGGCATGTGTTTGTATAAGAAGCGTCGGTCTTGCCCAATGCTGTTACCACAAATCGGTGACGCGCCTTTGGGTACCCATTGTTCTAGGAATTCAATCGTCAACGCTACAGCTTGATCTTCGTTGATATCGCTGTTTTTAACGCGTTCAACTAAACCACTGTTGGTGTGGGTATTGGTGCACCAATCGTCCATTTTCGCCAGTTCTGCATCAGACTGATGAATGGCAATCACTGGCCCTTCAGCTAAAATATTGAGTTCACTATCCGTTACGATAGAGGCGATCTCGATGACTTTATGAGTTTCAGGATCAAGCCCTGTCATTTCAAGATCAACCCAAATCAAATTTTTATCGTTCAACACCATGGATTAAATTGCCTATTATTGTGGTAAAGGAAACCTCAGTAGTCTTACTGAAATGCAAAAAATAGATTCGCTTAATTGTGAGCAGATACTGCTTAATCTCGCATCTTGAGGTCAATTAGGTATATCATACCCGTCAATTATAGAAAGCCAACCGGACACTAAAGAATACATGGCTAAAAAGAAAAAGCTAACCAAAGGACAAGTACGTCGTGTACGCGGAAATCAGAAAAAGCGACTGCAACAAGACAACTCTGTTCAATGGGATGAGCAAATGCTCGGTGAAACCAAAAAAGGCTTGGTCATCACTCGATTTGGGCAACATGCTGATATTGAGGACACTGAGACAGGTGAAATTCATCGCTGTAACTTACGTCGTGGTATCGAAAGTTTAGTCTCTGGTGATCGCGTGCTTTGGCGCATCGGATTAGAGTCTATGGCCGGTATTTCTGGCGTTGTTGAAGCGGTAGAGCCCAGAACCTCTATGCTCACCAGACCTGACTACTACGATGGCTTAAAACCTGTCGCAGCCAACGTTGAGCAGATGGTGATCGTATCATCGGTACTGCCTGAGTTGTCACTGTCTATTATCGACCGTTATTTAGTGGCCTCTGAGACGTTAAGCATTGCGCCGTTATTAGTGCTCAATAAAATTGATTTAGCCACTGATGAACAATTACCTATCCTGAAAGAACAATTAAAAATTTATAGTGATATTGGCTATAAAGTATTGTTGGTCAGCAAGGAAACAAAAGAAGGTATTGAAGCGTTAGAAGCTGAATTGGCAGGTAAAATTAACATTTTTGTTGGGCAATCCGGTGTAGGTAAGTCGAGCTTAGTCAATGCATTAATGCCTGAATTAGACGTTGAAGAAGGTCTTATTTCAAGTAACTCTGGCCTAGGTCAACACACGACGACCGCAGCGCGTTTGTACCACTTCCCTGCTGGCGGTGATTTAATTGATTCCCCAGGAGTGCGTGAGTTTGGCCTGTGGCATCTTGAAGCCGATGAAGTGACCACTGCGTTTGTGGAGTTTCGAGAGTTTTTAGGCTTATGTAAATTCCGCGACTGTAAACATGCCGATGACCCCGGTTGTGCGCTACAACAAGCCATTAGCGATGGTAAAATACATCCTAATCGCTTTGAAAATTACCAACGAATTATTGAAAGCATGGTGGAAAATAAAGCTAACCGCCAATACTCAAAAAATAAGAAACTGGATCAGTAGTTTACTTAGACAAATAGCCTTAGTTTAAGTAACATTCTGCCCCAATTTAGGAATAATGGACCTTATTGTGATTGATAAAATCAAAGTCGGTGCCCAATACTGGATGCCACAACATGGCCTTACCCGCCTAGTTGGAAAGCTAGCATCTGCGAAACTTGGCGTAGTAACCACGTCGATTATTCGTGGCTTCATCAAGCAATACAAAATTAACATGGATGAGGCATTGCACTCAGATCCTGCTCACTTCGCCACTTTTAACGACTTTTTCGTGCGTGAATTAAAGCCGGGACTAAGACCTATCGCTGAAGGCGAGAGTGTCATTACCCACCCTGCTGACGCTTGCGTAAGTCAATTCGGCCCGATTGAAGATGGCAAATTGATTCAAGCTAAAAACCACGACTATTCTGCTCGTGAACTGCTAGGTGGCGATCATCAATTAGCCGAGGCTTTTGCGGACGGCAGTTTTGCTACCTTGTACCTTTCACCAAGTGACTACCACCGCGTGCACATGCCATGCGACGGCACATTGAAACAAATGATCTATGTACCGGGTGATCTGTTCTCAGTGAATCCATTAACCGCCGAAAACGTCGAAAATCTATTTGCACGAAATGAACGTGTGGTGTGTATTTTCGATACTGAATTTGGCCCTATGGCGCAGGTATTAGTCGGTGCCACTATTGTGGGTAGTATCGAACTGACTTGGGCTGGAACCGTCACACCGCCACGTGGTAATACGGTATATCGTTGGGATTACCCAACCGAAGGTGAAAAAGCCATTCACTTCAAGAAAGGCGAAGAAATGGGTCGCTTTAAATTGGGCTCTACGGTGATTAATTTGTTCCCGAAAGATGCCATCGAGTTTGACTCAAGCATGCAACGAGAAGCCACCACTCGCTTAGGTACCGCCTACGCTCACAAGCGCTAATCTAACCTTTGTATGAAGACATTAAAAAAGGAGCTTGCGCTCCTTTTTTGTTTTATGCCAATCACACTAAGTAAGTGATCAGAACTAGCGCAGTTAAAATGACCAGTTATTTAGTACGATTGGTATTACTCAGCTTCGGCTGTACAGGTCATTTGTAACCCTTCTTCAAGCAGCAGTAACTGCTCTCGACCCAATTGAGTTGCCACAGGCTTTACCATAGCCAATATCTGCAACATTCCTTGCATAATCATCGACTCAGTCACCTTTTGATTGGCATTCATCGCCGATTGATAACCTAGCCAACCATTAGCAATAAAGTGCAAATTAGTCACAAAACGAGGCATGTTATCCGGTTCAACCACAATCAGGTTCAGCGCACGAAAAGACTCTACAATCGCCACTAAGTTGATACGCAACTTCTCTTGAACTTGGCAGTAGGCACTGTGTAGCTGTGCATCTCGACTGACGATATCGGCAAGGTTGGCATAGAAAAACCGGTATTTCCACATCAAGGAAAAGGTGGAATTCACATAATGCTTCAACAGCACTAAGCTTTGCTCTTGGCTTTCATAAGGGCGGAATCTATCCAGTAACTCTGAAGTGTAGTCTTTGAAGATGGCGCGGATAATCTCTTGTTTGTTTGAGTAATGGTAATAAAGATTGCCGGGACTAATTCCAAGGTGTTCTGAGATATGATTGGTCGTGATGTTGCGCTCACCATGTTGGTTGAATAATTCTAGCGCTCCATACACAATTCTTTGCTTTGTTTTCATTTTGCTTCTCAATACCTTACTTAGGCCATTGTAATTTGATCAAATGGAAAATAGATTTGCTATACTCAATCACTGTCATTTTAACGTAAAAAGCTATATTACTTTGTCTGCTTCTCATTGGTTATCAGCCGCTCGACCTAAAACATTACCCCTGGCTCTAACTTCCATCGTAACCGGAAGTTGCTTGGCCTATACCCATCAGCATTTTTCATGGAGCGTCAGTCTGCTTGCTTTGCTGACCGCGACTCTATTGCAAATTTTATCAAACCTTGCCAATGATTATGGTGACTCTCAACAAGGAACTGATAATCAAGATAGATTGGGGCCTACTAGAGCGATACAGTCGGGCGAGATAAGTCCTACGCAAATGAAGATAGCAATGATTGTGTGTTCGCTCCTGAGTTTACTCTCAGGATTGGCGCTAATTCTATCATCATTAACCACCATAGTAGATATAGGTATCTTCCTTGGCTTAGGCGTTTTAGCTATATTCTGCGCCATTGCTTATACCGTAGGTAAACGACCTTACGGGTATATGGGGCTGGGTGATTTAGCCGTTTATGTCTTTTTTGGGCTACTGGGAGTGGGCGGAACCTATTACCTACACGCACTCAGTATCACCGCTGATTTATTGCTACCCGCCACAGCCACCGGATTACTAGCAGTAGCCGTTCTCAACATCAACAATATGCGCGATCTTGATAACGACCAAACACACGGCAAAACAACCGTGGCGGTTCGTTTAGGTTTAGGTAAAGCTAAGCTATATCACGCACTATTAATCTCTTTAGCTTGGCTGTCCTATTTTGCCTTTGTACTAAACAGTCACTGTAACCCATTGAGCTTATTGCTTACGGTTGCTATTTTAATACCGAGTGCATTGCATTTACGCGCACTCAATCGTGCGAAAGACAGTTTAGCTATTGCCCCATTGATGGCTGGAGTGGTAAAACTGGCATTAGTAGCCAATGTATTATTTTCTTTGGCTATCATTGTTTAGTAAAAAGGTTAACTTGCGTCAATTATCAATTGCCATTGCAAGATATACTCTAGTTTGGGAATACTAACTTAGAAGGTGACACCGATTATGGAATACAATACTTCAGCCCTGTGTGATGTTTACTTAGATCAGGTTGATGTCGTAGAACCAATGTTTAGCAATTTTGGTGGTAGTGCGTCATTTGCCGGTCAAGTCACCACCATAAAATGCTTTGAAGACAATGGACTGATACGCGAAGTTCTCGATCAAGGCGGGCAAGGTAGAGTATTACTTATCGACGGCGGTGGTTCCCTGCGACGTGCATTAATTGATGCTGAAATTGCCTCTCTTGCAGAAGAAAACGAATGGGAAGGCATTGTAGTGTACGGTTCCGTTCGTGAAGTAGACGAACTGGAAGACATGAATATTGGTATCCAAGCACTGGCTTCTATCCCTGTTGGTGCAAGCCAAACGGATGTCGGTGAAGTGGATGTACCGGTTAACTTTGGTGGTGTGAGCTTCTTACCTGAAGACTATATCTACGCCGACAACACTGGCATCATCTTGTCACAAGAAGAGTTAGACACAAATTTCGAGATAGAGGATGAAGAACTAGCCTAAGCGCTAAACTTCTTAAACTTTATCCCACAAGAAAGCAGTTCGAGAAAATCGAGCTGCTTTTTTTTGATTAAAAGCAAATTACTTACAAATAAACAGCATTATTAGTTGAAAAGGTGTGAGAAAGCCAAACACTTGCAACAAGTTTTCGATAATCTGCAACTTCGCATAAAAAGGAAGTGATGGGATGAACAAAGAAAACTCAAATCAAATAGCTAAAATAGGTTTTTGCCTCTTAATACCTATTCTCATACTAGCTATGCCAAGTGCTTGGATCCCAATCCAAGATATCACTGTGGTGCAGCAACGCCTACTTGCCATCTTTGTGATGTCTGCATTGCTGTGGGTACTTGAGCCTGTCCCTGTGTTTGCGACTTCAATCTTAATTATTACCCTTGAGCTGATTTTCTTATCCGATAAAGGGCTGACCGTTTTAAGGGTCGATCACGCCAATGAAGCCTTTGGCACGCTGATTCCCTACACCGATATTTTAGGCTCATTCTCATCACCGATCATCATTCTATTTATGGGTGGTTTTGCGTTGGCAATTGCAGCATCCAAATATCAGCTCGATAACAACTTAGCGCGAGTTCTATTAAAACCCTTTGGCACCAAGCCTAAGTACATCATGCTAGGTTTAATGTTGATTACCGCTGTGTTCTCGATGTTTATGTCAAACACCGCCACCACTGTGATGATGCTGGCGCTACTTGGGCCAATTGTTGCCTCAGCCAAACCCGGCGATCTTGGAATTAAAGCGCTGGTATTGTGTATCCCTATTGCGGCTAACACCGGTGGTATTGCAACGCCCATTGGTACACCGCCAAACGCCATTGCTTTGCAATATCTGACTGGGGAAAACAGCATCGACTTTTTAAGTTGGATGCTATTTGGTTTACCGTTTGTCATTGTGCAACTGGCGATTGCATGGGTACTTTTGCAAAAACTGTTCCCTTCATCTGAAGAAAAAATGGTGCTCTCTTTAGAAGGTACATTCCTAAAATCATGGAAAGCGATTGTGGTCTACATTACCTTTGCCCTGACCATCATTCTTTGGATGACCACTAAACTGCACGGCATGAATACCTACGTTGTATCCGTTATTCCATTGGCGGTCTTTACCTTAACCGGAATTATGGGCAAAACTGAAATTAAGCAGATCAACTGGGATGTACTTTGGTTAGTTGCCGGTGGTATCGCCATTGGTTTGGCCTTGGATAAAACAGGGCTAGCCAGTGCTTTAGCGCATTCGATTGATTATCAGAGCCTATCTCCAGTGGCAGTGGTCATCACCTTATCGATTATTTGCTGGCTGATGGCGAACTTTATGTCCAACACCGCAACCGCTAACTTATTGATGCCGATTGCAGCCGCCATTGGCGCCTCTATGCCAAGCCTAGTGGCAGTAGGTGGTTTACAAGGGCTGTTAGTGGTCGTCGCCTTCTCTGCATCACTGGGTATGATTTTACCTGTGTCCACGCCTCCTAACTCACTAGCGTATTCAACGGGCTTAATTGAAAGCAAAGATATGGCTAAAACTGGGGTTATTTTGGGCATTGTAGGTTTGGCTCTGGTGTATATTGCTATGTTCTTGCTTACTTAAAAAGGAAAAACCATGCTGGTGATTGCGCACCGAGGGGCGAGAGAAACTCACCCAGAAAACACTTTGCTTGCCTTTGAACAAGCATTGGCAGGCGGAGCTACCGCCATTGAATTGGATGTCCACCAGCATCACAGTGAGTTATTAGTTATTCATGATAGCTGGGTCAACCGCACCACCAATGGTTCAGGCCCACTCAGCTGGTTTTCGCTAGAGAAGCTCCAACAGCTCGATGCAGGGCAAGGTGAACACATCCCCACGCTCAAGGAAACCCTGCAAGCCTTATCAGGTCGCTGCGCCTTAAATATCGAACTCAAAGGCATGGATGATATGGCGCTTTTGCTGGAGCATTTAGACTACGCCATTACCCACTGTCAGTTCAGCAATGAACAGTTGCTTGTGTCCTCGTTCAATCATCATTGGTTAGCCGAGTTAAACCGTCTACGTCCTACCACTAAAATAGCGGCCCTAACCGCCAACAAGCCGATTGGCTTATGTCAATTTGCCCAACAGTTAAATGCCTATAGCATCAATGTCGATCTCGATGTGGTGGATAGCGAAATGGTGCAAGACGCCAAAAATCGCGGTTTAAAAGTGTTTGTGTACACCGTTAATCGTCCGCAAGATTGGCAACGCCTGCACAACATGGGAGTGGATGGTATTTTCTGTGATACACCGAGTAAAGCCGTTGCCTGCTTCTGCACTGAAACGACTCAACGCCCTTTTTGGCCCTAATGCAATAAAGGCACGATAAAAGCGCAATAAAGACAAGGGTTTCTAATCGACACAATATGGGGCATATTGATGCTACCTTTTAAGCAACTTCAATAATGACCATGGGATACGAATGGTTGGCCCTTGCTGCGGCCTTCTTATGGGCAATATCTAGCCTTATATCTGTTAAACCTGCTCGCCACTTAGGGCCTTTTGCCTATAGCCGCTGGCGAATGGGTTGTACCGCCGTCATGCTTACCGCAATGGCGTTCATCACCGGTGGATGGAGCACTGTAAGCAGTGTACATGTCACGCCTATGGCCCTCTCAGGGCTGATTGGTATCTTTATTGGTGATACCGCACTGTTTGCCTGTATGAACCGTATGGGGCCAAGACGCGCTGGATTACTCTTCTCTTGTCATGCAGTTTTCTCTGCGGTGATCGGCTACTGGCTGTTTAACGAAAAATGGCAGGGGCTAGAACTGCTCGGCGCTATTTTGGTATTTTCTGGGGTGGTGATCGCCATCTTTTTTGGGCGTAAGCAAACTGAGCAACATGATTGGGAAGCCTTGCAAGGCAAAATGAACATCAGCATTGGCATTGGTCTGTTGGCTGCGCTGTGCCAAGCCCTAGGTGGCATTATTGCTAAACCTGTCATGCAAACCGATATTGACCCTGTCGCCGCCTCAGCGATTCGTATGATTACCGCTTTTGTTGCTCACTCCCTATTTTTAGCTTGCGGAGCCAAACAAGCAAAAGCCGTCCATCGTATTAACTTGAAGATTTTTGCTATTACGGCATTAAATGGCTTTTTGGCGATGGCGGTCGGAATGACCTTAATCTTGTATGCGTTGCAAGAAGGTAATGTAGGTATGGTTGCGCTACTCTCTTCCACCACCCCTATTATGATACTGCCGCTGTTGTGGTTTATCACCAAACAACGACCAAATCGCTACGCATGGTATGGCGCGATTTTAGCCGTTGTCGGTACTGGCTTGATTGTCAGTTAAATGGGCTGTTAGAGAAGGTTACGCACGAGAAAAGGTAAACGCGGTAATATCGTTGATATGCTGTTGCTGACACGCCAGCATAATCAATCTATCTATGCCTAACGCAACCCCCGAGCACTGTGGCAAGCCATGACGCAGTGCTTCAATCAGATGATAATCGATCGGTTGCGGCGCTAACCCCATTTGCTGACGTTTCGTATTGTCATCTTCAAAGCGGCGCAATTGCTCTTCAGGGTTATCCAGTTCATGGAAGCCATTAGCTAACTCTATGCCTTTAAAATATACCTCAAAGCGATCAGCCACTCGCTTATCACCAGCATTAATTTTCGCCAGTGCGGCTTGTGAAGCAGGGAAGTCATAAACAAAAGCCGGCGCTTGTTGCCCTATTTTCTCTTCTACTCCCACACTAAATAACAGCTGTAGCAAAGTATCTCTGTCCGATTCTTTCTCGGCTATATCGGCTAACCCCAACGAAGCTGCGACCGTTTTTAACTCAGGCATACTCGCTTCGAGTGGGCAGACATTAAGCACCGAAAGAAAGGCTTGTTGGTAGGTCATGCGATTGGCTTTATTGCACCCTAAAACCAACTGCAACAGTTGCTCCATTTCATCCATCAGATCATGATGATCAAATCCCACTCGATACCACTCTAAAAGAGTAAATTCAGGATTGTGATAGCGGCCAGCCTCTTCGTTGCGAAAAGCCTTCGCTATTTGATAAATACAACCGCTCCCAGCAGCCAGTAGACGTTTCATATGAAACTCTGGACTGGTCATAAAGTACAGCTTTTTACCATCAGCATACCCAGGGCCAACAAATTCAGTTTGAAAGGTATGCAGGTGAATGTCAGTAACTGTGGCATGACTCATAGCCGGTGTATCCACCTCCAACACACTTCGCTGAGCAAAGAATTGTCTGATTTTAGCTACGATTTCTGCTCTTCTTTTTAAAGACTGAATGCTAGCGGAAGGCTGCCAATTGGAAATAGTCATATCACGCCCTTTGCGGTAAATGGGATTTTATTCATCGAATCAGTTCCTATTTTCGCATGATAATGATCACATACCCCACTCTTTTTAGGGTTTTTGTGTTCTACTATTGCCAAATAACTAGATAAATCAATTTTTTCACGTCTCGTATCCTTTAAAATAGCTGATAGCATTTTTAATATTTCGATAATCACAAGCAGGTAAAACTGCCTACACTCTGGAGGATAACTGTGAAAGTATTACACACAGATATCGCGGTCATCGGCGCAGGGGGTGCCGGTCTTCGAACTGCTATCGCAGCAGCAGAAGCGAACCCTGAATTGGAAGTTGCATTGATTTCCAAAGTTTACCCAATGCGCTCGCACACTGTAGCGGCTGAGGGTGGATCTGCGGCCGTAGTCAAAGAAGAAGACAGCTTAGACAACCATTTCAATGATACTGTTGGTGGTGGTGACTGGCTTTGTGAACAAGACGTAGTTGAATACTTTGTCGAAAACGCAACCCGTGAAATGATCCAAATGGAGCAATGGGGTTGTCCGTGGAGCCGCAAAGAAAACGGCGAAATTAACGTTCGTCGCTTCGGTGGTATGAAAGTTGAACGCACTTGGTTTGCCGCTGATAAGACCGGCTTCCACATGCTGCATACTCTTTTCCAAACTTCGATTAAATATCCACAGATCAAACGTTTTGATGAGTACTTTGTGGTTGACCTTCTGGTTGTAGATAACGAAGTTCAAGGTTTAATTGCCATTCATATGGCTGAAGGTGAATTAGTCACCATCAAAGCAAAATCAGTTGTGCTTGCAACCGGTGGCGCAGGTCGTGTGTACCACACCAACACCAATGGCGGCATCGTAACAGGTGACGGCATGGCAATGGCTTATCGCCACGGTGTACCTCTTCGTGACATGGAATTTGTTCAGTATCACCCAACAGGTTTACCGGGTACGGGTATCTTGATGACTGAAGGTTGTCGTGGTGAAGGCGGTATTATCGTCAACAAAGATGGCTACCGTTACCTACAAGACTACGGTATGGGACCAGAAACTCCGGTTGGCCAACCGAAAAACAAACACATGGAGCTTGGCCCGCGCGATAAAGTATCGCAAGCATTCTGGCACGAGCAACAAAAAGGCAATACCATCAAGCACCCACTAGGTGATGTTGTGCATCTAGACCTTCGCCATTTAGGTGAAGAGTATCTACATGAGCGCCTGCCTTTCATCTGTGAACTGGCTAAAGCGTATGTCAACGTTGACCCAGCAAAAGAGCCTATCCCTATCCGCCCTACTGTTCACTACACCATGGGTGGTATTGAAACCAACCAAACTTGTGAAACACGCATCAAAGGTCTATTCGCGGTTGGTGAATGTGCTTCTGTTGGTCTACACGGTGCAAACCGCTTAGGCTCTAACTCTTTGGCTGAGTTTGTAGTGTTTGGTCGTGTAGCGGGTGAACACGCAGTAAAACGTGCCACTGAATTTGAAGGTTGGGACGACGACGCAATTAACTCTCAAGTTGAGTTGGTTGAAGCGCGCATTCAAGCTCTACTGGATCAAGAAGGCGACGAAAACTGGGCAACGATTCGTACTGAAATGGGCAACACTATGGAAGCTGGCTGTGGTATCTACCGCAGTGAAGATCTCATGCAAGAGACCATTGATAAGCTGACTGAGCTAAAAGAACGCTATAAGAAAATTAGCATCAAAGACAAAGGCAGAGTGTTCAACACTGACCTACTGTACGCTATCGAAGTGGGTTACGGCCTAGAAGTTGCAGAGGCTATGGCTCACTCAGCATTGCTGCGTAAGGAGTCTCGCGGTGCTCACCAACGTCTTGATGAAGGTTGTACAGAGCGTGATGATGAGAACTTCTTGAAGCACTCACTTGCATTCTACGCACCTCACAACGCGCCAAGCATCGACTACAGCCCTGTTAAAATCACCAAATCTCAACCTAAAGCTCGCCTGTACGGTGAGGCAGCTGAAGCGGCTGCTGCAGAAGAAAAAGCAGCAGAGAAAAAAGCTGCGGATAACGAGAAGGAGCAACAATAATGCCAACTCGAATTCAAAAAGTAGATATTCTGCGTTACGACCCAGAGAAAGACGCAGAACCGTACATGCAGTCCTTTGAAGTGCCGTTTGACGATACCATGTCTGTACTAGACGCGATTGGTTACATCAAAGACCACCTAGACAAAGACCTAGCCTATCGCTGGTCTTGCCGAATGGCGATCTGTGGTTCATGTGGCATCATGGTGGATAATGTACCAAAACTTGCCTGCAAAACTTTCCTACGTGATTACCCAAATGGGCTCACTATTGAACCGCTAGCAAACTTCCCAATCGAAAAAGATTTGATTGTAGATATGACGCCATTTATTGAGCGCCTAGAAGCTATCAAGCCTTACATCATTGGTAATGACCGCACTCCAGAGGATGGCACTAACCTGCAAACTCCAGAGCAAATGGCACGTTATAAGCAGTTTGCCGCTTGTATCAACTGTGGTCTTTGCTACGCAGCATGTCCTCAGTTTGGTTTAAACCCTGACTTCTTAGGCCCTGCGGCGCTAACCCTAGCGCATCGCTACAACCTAGATAGCCGTGACAACGGTAAACAAGAACGTATGGAACTTATCAACGGTGACAACGGTGCTTGGGGCTGTACATTTGTTGGTTACTGCTCTGTGGTATGTCCGAAGAGTGTTGATCCTGCAGGCGCGGTAAACCAAGGCAAGATTGAATCTTCAAAAGACTTTGTGATTGCTATGCTGAAACCGGAGGATGCGTAATGAGTAATCGTAAACCTTACGTACGTGATATGAAGCGTACGTGGTGGAAGAACCATCCTTTCTATCGTTTTTATATGGTGCGAGAAGCAACGGTTTTGCCGTTAATTCTATTTACTCTATTCATCACTATTGGTTTAGGCGCACTGGTTAAAGGACCAGAGGCTTGGGCTGGTTGGTTAGAGTTTATGAGCAACCCTATCGTCATTATTATTAATATTTTGGCGTTGCTAGGCAGCTTATTTCACGCATTTACCTTCTTCAATATGATGCCGCAGGTAATGCCGATGCGCTTCAAAGGGAAGCCTATCGATGGAAAAGCTATCGTACTAGCACAGTGGGCTGTTGTGGCCTTTATTTCTCTAATTGTTCTCGTCATTGTATAAGGAGTCGAATGTGATCAATAAACATCCAAAGCGTTCTGACGAACCCGTATGGTGGGGGCTGTTTGGTGCCGGTGGTTCATGGTTTGCCATGATCACCCCAGTAACGATTTTTGTGCTTGGTATTCTTGTACCACTTGGTATTATCGATGCTGATGCTATGAGCTACGAGCGAGTGTCTGCGTTTGTAAAAACCATCATAGGGGCATTGTTTGTTATCGCAACTATTGCGCTTCCTATGTGGCATGCAATGCACCGTGTACACCACGGTATGCACGACCTTAAACTGCACACAGGTGTTGCAGGTAAAGTAGCGGCTTACTTCATTGCGGCGTTCTTTAGTGGCTTAGCTGTGGTATTTGTCTTCATGGTGTAGCACTAAATTTGAGACAAACAAAAGGCCGCTGTGAAAACAGCGGCCTTTTTAATGTTTGCTTGTTAGTGGATTATTTTACACGTCCAACGTATTCGCCAGAGCGAGTATCACACTTAACAATTTCACCAATCTGGATGAATAAAGGAACACGAACAACAGCGCCTGTTGATAGTGTTGCTGGCTTACCGCCTGTACCTTGAGTATCACCTTTCAGACCTGGATCTGTTTCAACAACTTCAAGCTCAACAAAGTTTGGTGGAGTAACTACAATCGGGTTACCGTTCCAAAGAGTGATCATACAAGTGTTGTTTTCAACGAGCCATTTAGCGTTATCACCAACAGCTTTAACATCAGCAGCAATTTGCTCGAATGTTTCGTTGTTCATAAAGTGGTAGAATTCGCCGTCTGAATATAGATAATCTAGGTCGATATCTAGAACGTCAGCAAGCTCAACAGATTCACCAGACTTAAATGTTTTCTCTAGAACCTTGCCTGATAGTAGTTTACGAACTTTAACACGGTTAAATGCTTGGCCTTTACCCGGTTTTACATATTCGTTTTCTAGAATTGAACATGGCTCGTTATCGAGCATGAACTTTAAACCGCCCTTGAATTCATTGGTACTTACAGTAGCCATTTTTTCCTCTTTTTATTCTTAGAGTAAGTTTTAATGTCGCATATAATAACCCAAAAACCTGTATCTGTTGAAAAAAACTGGTTGCAACAATTGGCTAATGGGATCTCCGATCCTGCCGAACTACTCTCAATGCTTAATATTGACCCTCAAGATTGTGCAAATAGCTTGTCAGCTCGCAAACTTTTCGCACAACGAGTGCCTGTAAGCTTTGTTGAGAGAATGGAAAAAGGCAATATCAACGACCCTCTTTTGCTACAAGTTTTGCCTGTCGATGCAGAATTTAATGAAGTGGCTGGGTACAGCAAAGATCCCCTACAAGAACAAGACAACGAACAACCCAGTCTTCTACACAAATACAAAAGCCGTGTGCTATTGGTGTTTAAAGGCAGTTGCGCTATTAATTGCCGCTACTGTTTCCGTCGTCATTTCCCATACGCAGATAACAAAGGCAGTAAGTCTATTTGGCAAAACAGCTTAGACTATATTGCCCAGCATCCAGAAGTAAACGAAGTGATCCTCTCTGGTGGCGACCCTTTAATGGCTAAAGATCATGAACTGCAATGGTTCATCACTCAATTACAGCAAATTGAACATGTACGCACTTTGCGTATTCACTCTCGATTGCCTGTGGTGATTCCTGACCGAATTACTGACTCACTTTGTCGCATGCTACAAGAAAGCTCTTTAAATACGGTATTAGTGACTCATATTAATCATCCGAATGAGATCAATGCTGAGTTGGCAGCGGCTATGTTTAAGCTAAAACAAAGTCAGGTAACCTTGCTCAATCAAGGCGTTATGTTAAAGGGCGTGAATGATGAAGTGTCTGTGCTAAAAGCCCTCAGCGAGAAGCTTTTTGATGCCGGAATTTTACCTTACTACATGCACGTATTAGATAAAGTACAAGGCGCAGCACATTTTCATATCAGCGATGACCAAGCTCGACAGTTAATCGCAAACTTAATGAAAGAAGTTTCTGGCTATCTGGTGCCTTCGCTTACCCGAGAGATTGGTGGTAGAGCCAGCAAAACGCTGTTAGATCTGCATTTAGAATAGAAAAAACCTCGGCGAGACGCTGTCTCGTCGAGGTTCAATAATAAGGTGTATAAAATGCTGTAACGTCGATTACTTAGCAAAGTTCACGATAGGGAAACATTTAAAGAAGCCATTGTCAGCACAGTTAATTAGACCAATCTGTACGCCATCAATTTTTTCTGTTTTGTTGAAGATACCTAGCTGGAAGTTAGATTCTTTAGAAAGGCTCACCACAGCTACATCAGCAATAGTTTTACCTTTAGAGATGTTAGCCACACCCAAGTTTAGACCTTTTACATTGTTGGTAATGTTAACCGCACTCACGTTAGCACCTGTTGTATTACCTGGGTTCCAGTTAAATAGACCCAATGCCGCACCGGTCATTTGTTTATTAACCTTAGAACCACCAAAGAAAAAGCTTAAGTTAACCCCTGTCATGTTATCGCGCTCAGACATACCTAACACTGAGATGTCTAACCCTTTAACTTCACGAACTTGACCGTGTAATACAGACAGACGTACACCGCCTACAGAGTCTACATTTGGCGCATTAAAGCCATTTAGAGAAGAGAACATTACCGGCGCACTTTCAGCCATAGCAAAAGGTGAAGCAAGGGCAAGTGTCGCTGTTACTGCTAATAGTCGTTTTTTCATTTTAAAATCCATCTTATTGATTACAACTCTATTTGGCTTGGGTCTCAAACCGTCACCAATAAAGCATAAAACAAAATAAACTAATTGCATATGAAATATAATTATTTCATGTATTTATCCATAAAAAAGCCCCTGCAATTGCAAGGGCTGTCATCAATCAAAAAACGGAATTAGGCTTGGCTTTACTTAGCTCTCAATACCACGGTTTTTCAAGAACTCAGCATAGGTACCACGGAAGTCATTGATCTTACCGTCTTTAATTTCAAGAATACGAGTTGCCAACGAATCTACAAATACACGGTCGTGAGAAACGAAGAACAAAGTGCCCTTGTAGTTCTCAAGTGCCAAGTTTAGCGATTCGATAGATTCCATATCCATGTGGTTAGTAGGTTCATCCATCAATAAGATGTTTGGCTTGTGCATCATGATCTTGCCTAACAGCATACGACCTTGCTCACCACCAGACAGCACCTTAACGGGCTTCTTGATATCGTCTTGACCAAACAACATACGGCCTAAGAAGCTACGTACCACTTGCTCATCGTCGCCTTCTTGACGCCATTGCGCCATCCAGTCAAACACTTTCAAATCTTCTTCAAAGTCATGTGCATGATCTTGAGCGTAGTAACCAATGTTTGAGTTTTCAGACCACTTGTACTCACCGCCGCGAGGAGCGATTGAACCGGCTAATGTGTTCAGCAGCGTTGTTTTACCCACGCCGTTTTCACCGATGATCGCAACACGCTCGCCCACTTCAAAAATGGCATTAAAGTCAGCATATAAGTCGTCTTCAAAACCTTGCGTTAGGTTTTCAATCACCAAGGCATTACGGAACAACTCTTTAGATTGCTCAAAACGAATGAATGGGTTTTGACGGCTTGATGCTTTCACTTCATCCAGTTGGATCTTATCAATCTGCTTAGCACGAGAAGTGGCTTGTTTCGCTTTCGAAGCGTTTGCAGAGAAGCGAGAAACGAAAGTTTGCAGTTCAGCAATTTGCGCTTTTTTCTTAGCGTTATCAGACAACAGACGCTCACGAGCTTGAGTCGCTGCGGTCATGTATTCGTCGTAGTTGCCAGGGTATAGACGCAACTCACCGTAGTCTAAGTCAGCCATGTGAGTACATACTGAGTTTAAGAAGTGACGGTCATGCGAGATGATAATCATAGTGCAGTTACGTTGGTTCAACGTCTCTTCCAACCAACAGATAGTGTCCATATCCAAGTTGTTGGTAGGTTCATCAAGTAGCATGATATGCGGGTCAGCAAATAGCACCTGTGCCAATAGCACACGCAATTTCCAACCTGGAGCGACTTCGCTCATCAGGCCGTAATGCTGCTCTTCTGGAATACCGACCGCAAGCAATAATTCGCCCGCTTTCGCTTCCGCCATGTAACCGTCCATTTCCGCGAACTCAACCTCAAGGTCAGCCACTTTCATGCCATCTTCTTCACTCATTTCTGCTAATGAGTAGATACGGTCACGCTCTTGCTTTACTGCCCAAAGCTCTTTGTAACCCATAACAACGGTATCGATTACAGTAAATTCTTCGTAGGCAAACTGGTCCTGATTTAGCTTAGCCACGCGTTCATTAGGATCGTAACTAACATTACCACCAGAAGGCTCAAGTTCGCCGCTCAAGATCTTCATGAAAGTGGACTTACCACAACCATTTGCA
This sequence comes from Vibrio neonatus, assembly GCF_024346975.1. NCBI lineage: Bacteria > Pseudomonadati > Pseudomonadota > Gammaproteobacteria > Vibrionales > Vibrionaceae > Vibrio > Vibrio neonatus. Next base: position 2,500,599 of record NZ_AP024885.1, read on the forward strand.
CCGATCAGACCGTAGCGATTGCCCTCGCCAAATTTAACCGAGATATTTTCAAATAAAGGCTTAGCGCCAAATTGTTGAGTGATGTTAGCTGTGGAAATCAAATCAGACCCTTATGCGTTGAATATTTTTAACCGCGCAAAGGTACTCGTTTGCGGGAAAAATAGCCAGTAAAGTTTGAGCTAGAGCACAGGTTTATAGCCTTTAATCTATAAAATAATAAACTCGTATTCATCAATATGAGCTAATTCTCTATTTGGATATTCATTTTGAATTGAAGTAGCACCAAAGAACACATTAATAATCATCAAACGAGCATTTTCAAATTAACAAAATTTCGTAACCTCCTTAACAATTATGAAGTTAGATATTGAAATTTAATAGCTAAATCCCCATATTCCTAAAATATCTTATTGTGTAACTCGATAAAGGATACCAATGTTATCGTCTGACGAACTCAAAATAATGGCATTTAGTAAAGCTTGTAAAGAAGCTAACAGACGGTTGCCCGATGACATTTCTTTAGCTCTACCGAGCGGAAAGACCAATGAAGATATTCAAAATCTCAAAGAAAAAGGACTTCTATGTTGGGATTTTAATAATCTAAAACAACCCTTTAAGACCCCTGTAAGTAATCCAGAGCATCAATTATCTTGTATAGCCTATTATGGAAATACATCTAATGGCTACTATTGTGTTGGTTATGTTTTAGGGTGTGTAAACAAAGAAAGTACAGCCATAGAAATAAATTTTATTGAAAAAAGAAGTGATGCCGGAGTTGACCTGAAGTCAAATTTTTTACCTGTAATTGTTGACGCTTTTACTGCATATGGGTTATTACTTAATGTATTAGGACAAGCAAGAATTAATAAACTTGTACTTGTTGGTCCTGTTGAGGGGGTAAGACATTACTACGAGAGCTCAGGGTGGCAGTACTCAGCTGACTACCTAGGGACCGATGCATATGTGAGTTTCATTGATACTTGAGTCTGCTAGAATTGTGTATATAATACACAGCCAATTAGAGATAACGTCTAGTTGTCTACCGCTGTAAGCGAGGTAAAACCATGAAAGAAATTCAAGTTACCAAACAGAAAGTGAATGAGATCCTTTCTAACATGTATAAAAATGGCAAATCACCATCAGAAAGATTTGGCTTAACTTGGGATTCACTATCTGAGCTTGAAAGTAACAACCCACAATTAACTTACAAAACTGCTCACAAGTGTAAGACCGCTTGATAGATTAAGTTTCAAAAAAGCCTCCATTTTGGAGGCTTTTTTATACCAACAGAACAACTAAGTTAATACAAAAAGATCTTCTCTTACTAGCATTTGCAATAACAATTAACCAATCACCAGTTGATGGCCTTCGGCGACAGGTTCAAAGTCAATGAAGTGGTCGATGGCTTCTAGGGCATCTTCTGCGTAGTGGGTCACGTACAGCAGTTGGCTCATGTTGGTTTTGGCAATACGGTTTAGCACAAAGAACACCAACTTGCGGTTAATGTAATCAAGCCCTTGGTACGGTTCATCTAGCACCAGTAATGCAGGTTGCTTAATTAAGGCGCGGCCAATCAGTAATAGTCGCTGCTGTCCGTAATCTAAACTCTTAAAGCCAATTTTCTCAAACTCGCTCATTTCCAGCACTTTTAACCATTGCTGGGCAAGTTGAATCTGTTTCTTACTCGGCTTTTCATACAAACCGATGCTATCAAAGAAACCCGACAGTAATACGTCTAACGCACTGCAATTCACACGATACTGCAAATGCAGTGCTGACGACACTATACCGATTTGCTTCTTGATATCCCAAATGCTTTCGCCAGAACCGCGCTTCATACCTAGCACAGAAATGTCATTGCTGTAGCACTGCGGATGGTCACCCATGATCAAGCCTAGTAAGGTGCTTTTACCACAGCCATTTGGCCCACGGATTTGCCAGTGCTGACCTATTTTAGCTTGCCAAGTAAAGTCTTTGAAAATGACCCCATCCAGATATTCCACTTTGACGTTTTGCATATCAATTAAGGGATCGAGCAGCTGCTTTTGCTCATGGTAAGACTCAAGAAGCTCAAACACACCGCCACTCTTTTGTTGTGACAGTTTCTTGATGTGTTGCTTGATAGGATGGTTGTGCCACTCTTCTAAGGTCATGGTTTGGGTCAAAGAGTGATGGTCAAACAAAGCGACATGGCTGATACAAGTTGGCAGTTCATCTTCACGAGAGGTAATTACGATCAGTTGCATCTGCTCGGCACACACGTTAAGTAGCTGACTTAGAGCCAGTCGGTGCGCAGTATCTAACCCTGTATAAGGTTCATCCAGAATCAATAGTTGCGGCTTGGTCACTAAAGCGCGAGCAAGCATAGCGCGACGTGTTTCGCCCGTAGAAAGTTGACGGAAAGGACGCTGACGCAATTCACCCAGATCGGTTTTCTCAATCACCTCTTCCAGCTCGGCTTGGGTACAACCCATGTTTAAGATCAGTTGTTCAACCGTTGAACCGTAATCAATGCTGTCTTGAAAGTCAGTTTCGTCTTTTGCGATCTCTTCTTCTAATAAGCGTTGCTGATGAAGCAAAGAGACACACGCGATACGTTGCGGGCTATCCAATACCTCACCTGAGTTCGCTTCGAGTTCACCACTTAACAACTGAACAATTAGCGCTGAACACTGACTTTGTGAAGAAAATATCCCCCAATGCTGGCCCGCTTCAATTTGCCAATCAGCAATAGACAACTCCGCCATGCCATCCTTGTACTTCAATTTCTGTATGTGCATCTTTTTTCTCTAACTGTTCAGATGAACTTAGTGTGCAAGATATTGGCAAAGAAGACTAGTGGAACTGATTTTGCAGATATTACTACCATAAAAAAACGCCACTCAAATGAGTGACGTTTTATGTGCGATTTAGCTCTCTTGGATTACAAGAATGGAAAGCTAATGCAATGCTTTAGCATTACATCATGCCAGGCATGCCGCCCATTCCACCCATGCCGCCCATATCAGGCATTGCAGGAGCATCGCCTTGTGGCTTGTCAGTTACCATCGCTTCGGTAGTGATCATAAGACCGGCTACAGAGGCTGCGAACTGAAGTGCGCTACGAGTTACTTTAGTTGGGTCAAGGATACCCATCTCTAGCATGTCGCCGTATTCGCCAGTGGCTGCGTTGTAGCCGTAGCTACCTTCGCCTGCTTTAACGTTGTTAGCAACTACAGACTCTTCGTCACCTGCGTTAGTAGTGATTTGACGAATTGGAGATTCCATTGCACGTAGAGCTACGCGGATACCGACGTTTTGCTCTTCGTTGTCGCCAGTTAGAGCAGTTAGTTTTGAAGCAGCGCGGATTAGTGCAACACCACCACCTGCAACAACACCTTCTTCAACCGCGGCGCGAGTGGCTTGTAGAGCATCTTCTACGCGGTCTTTTTTCTCTTTCATTTCAATTTCAGTGGCTGCGCCAACTTTGATTACTGCAACACCGCCAGCAAGTTTTGCAACGCGCTCTTGAAGTTTTTCTTTGTCGTAGTCAGACGTTGCGTCTTCAACTTGTTGACGAATTTGCGTAACGCGACCGTTGATAGCCACTTCATCACCCGCACCATCGATGATGGTTGAGTTTTCTTTGGTTACTGTCACGCGTTTCGCTTGACCTAGGTCTTCTAGAGTCACTTTCTCAAGGTCTAGACCGATTTCTTCAGAAATCACAGTACCGCCAGTTAGGATAGCGATGTCTTGTAGCATTGACTTACGACGATCACCAAAGCCCGGTGCTTTAACAGCTGCAACTTTAACGATGCCACGCATGTTGTTCACAACTAGAGTAGCTAGTGCTTCACCTTCAACGTCTTCTGCAATGATCAGCAGTGGACGAGATGCTTTAGCAACTGCTTCTAAAGTAGGAAGTAGCTCACGGATGTTTGATACTTTCTTATCGATAAGAAGGATGAATGGGCTGTCTAGGTCAACACTGCCTGCTTCTTGGTTGTTCACGAAGTAAGGAGATAGGTAGCCGCGGTCAAACTGCATACCTTCAACTACGTCTAGCTCATCTTGTAGAGCCTGACCTTCTTCAACAGTGATAACGCCGTCACGGCCTACTTTTTCCATTGCTTCAGCAATGATGTTACCTACAGTCGCATCAGAGTTTGCAGAGATAGTACCCACTTGCGCGATAGCTTTAGTATCAGCACATGGTTGAGATAAACCTTTAAGCTCTTCAACAGCCGCGATAACCGCTTTGTCGATACCACGCTTAAGATCCATTGGGTTCATACCCGCAGCTACCGCTTTAAGACCTTCAGTGATGATAGATTGTGCTAGTACAGTAGCAGTGGTTGTTCCGTCACCCGCAGCATCATTTGCTTGAGAGGCCACTTCTTTAACCATTTGCGCGCCCATGTTTTGGAACTTGTCTTCAAGCTCAATTTCACGCGCTACAGATACACCATCTTTAGTGATTGTTGGTGCACCAAAAGATTTGTCTAATACTACGTTACGGCCTTTAGGACCTAATGTAACTTTTACTGCGTCAGCTAGAACGTTGACACCTTCTAGCATTTTGATTCGTGCGTCATTACCAAATTTAACGTCTTTAGCAGCCATTTTTATATTCCTTTCTAAATTCGATTCTATTTTTTAGTTGTTGATTCAGATAATGGTTACTTATTCAACAATTGCCATGATGTCGTTTTCAGACATGATTAGCACTTCTTTGCCATCAATCTTTTCAGTTTTAGTGCCGTAGCCTTCAGCGAAGATTACTGTGTCACCAACTTGAACGTCTAGAGGTTGCACTGTGCCGTTCTCTAGGATGCGACCTTTACCGACAGCAAGGATTTTACCGCGAGTAGATTTCTCAGCAGCAGAACCAGTTAAAACGATGCCGCCAGCAGATTTTGATTCAACTTCTTGACGCTCAACGATAACTCGATCATGTAATGGACGAATATTCATCGATTGATTCTCCTAAATTGTATTTCTAACAAATGATAAAATGCCGTTTCTTGGCTAGTGAAGAATATGTTGGGGGCAATCCGGATGATCCCAAGGGTAAAAGCTGAGTTTTTTACAAAAACTTCATATTAATGTGCACTTTGATTACTTAAGTGCTTTGTTTGCCCCTCTGGTTGAAAGCACGCTTACAGGTTATTCTATGCTTCCAACCAAACCAGCAGAATCTAAATGCACGATAAACACGGACTATTAACCGCCCCCATCGACCAAGTATTGCGTCAAATGACGTTGCCTATGGTGTTGGGTATCGTCGCTATTTTGATGTTCAATCTGGTGGATACTTTCTTTATCTCGCTACTTGGCACCGATGCGTTAGCCGCGATCAGTTTTACCTTCCCTGTCACCTTTGCCATGAACTGCATCACTATGGGCATTGGCATGGGGCTATCCACTCATGTGGGGCGCTTCTTAGGGCAAAAGCAACCAGAGCAAGCGGCGCGATTTTCCAGTCACGGTATTTTGTTGGCGGTGCTCATAATTAGCATCACCTCACTCATTGGCCTGCACACTATCGAGCCTTTGTTTACTCGTCTTGGCGCTGAAACGAAGCTATTGCCTCTTATCGATCAATATATGGCGGTGTGGTATCTAGCAATTCCATTATTGGTCATTCCGATGAGTGGCAACGCCGCTATTCGAGCCTGTGGAGACACCAAAACCCCCGCCAAAATTATGATTACCGCAGGGGTGATCAATGGCGTATTAGACCCATTTCTTATTTTCGGAATTGGCCCATTTCCTGAGCTTGGCATTCAAGGGGCGGCAATTGCGACCGGGATCAGTTGGTTTGTCGCTATGCTAGCCTCGTTTTATATTCTGGTCGTGCGCGTTAAATTACTGGCTAAGCCCAAGCCAAAACAACTGCTCAGTGACTGGAAAAACATTCTTAAAATCGGCACTCCGGCCGCGTTATCAAATGCGCTTAATCCGATCAGCGCGGCTATTTTAATGATGATACTGGCCAGTCACGGTACAGCGGCGGTTGCCGCCTATGGCGCAGCACAAAGGATTGAGTCTTTATTATTAATCGTACTCATGGCGCTGACCTCGGTTTTAACACCCTTTATGTCGCAAAACCTTGGCGCAAATAACCCACAACGAAGCTTCAAAGCACTGTTTATGTGCATGCGCTTCTCTATTCTATTTCAGCTGTTGGTCTTTATTGTAATGGTGCCACTGAGCACACCTTTTGCTAGCTTATTCAGCCAAGAAGAGAGCGTACGTCACTTGCTTTGGTTATATCTAGTTTGCGTACCACTTAGCTACGGATTTCAAGGTGTGGTGATGCTACTCATCAGTAGCTTGAATGCTTTGCACAAACCTATGTCGGCATTTATCTGGAGCTGTTTGCGCTTGTTTGTATTTACCTTGCCTTGCGCATGGCTAGGTAGCCAGTGGCTAGATATTCAAGGATTGTTTATTGGGGTTGCGGTCGGCAATGTGTTAGGAGGGATAGCAGGCTACTTGTACGCTTCTATTCTGCGTCGAAATACCTTAAACGAAATAAGCTCAACACAAGGTTGAGCTTATTGCTAAATAACGGCTTACCGAGTCGCTAAGAAACCACTAGATTCCGTCACCATGAATAAAGTTCTGTGAGCGACCATTAAAGTTTTGGTCCATATCTTCCGCAGGCTTATCCGATTTCGGTTTGCCGGTAATTTTAGCCGGAACCCCCGCCACAGTGGTGTGCGGAGCCACGTTTTGCAATACCACAGAACATGAGCCGATTTTCGCGCCCTCTCCCACTTCGATATTGCCCAGCACTTTAGCACCCGCGCCAATCATAACGCCTTCACGGATTTTAGGGTGACGATCGCCACTCTCTTTACCAGTACCGCCTAGCGTGACATCTTGCAAAATAGACACGTCGTTTTCGACTACGGCCGTTTCGCCAATAACAATCCCTGTAGCATGGTCGAGCATGATGCCTTTACCAATTTTAGCCGCTGGATGAATATCAACCTGACAGGCCACTGAGATTTGGTTTTGCAAATAAGTAGCTAACGCCACTCGGCCTTGTTTCCAAAGCCAGTTAGCAATGCGATAGCCTTGCAAAGCATGATAGCCCTTTAAGTACAGCAAAGGGGCTGAGTACATCGCAACCGCAGGGTCTCGGTTAACCGTGGCACAAATGTCACTGGCTGCAGAATCGGTAATACTTGGGTCTGCGGTTAATGCTTCTTCAATCACGTCTCGCACACCCATAGCAGGCATACTGGCGGTCTTTAACTTATTGGCAAGAATGTAACTCAATGCCGCCGCAAAGCTATCGTGATTAATAATGGTCGCATGATAGAAGCTAGCCAGCATAGGCTCTTGCTCTGCTTGTTTACGAGCCTCATTGACAATGCATTGCCATACATCGTTAGCTTCACACTCATCCATCTCAACTATCCTTTTTTACTAATATTCTTATCGTTCTGCTTTTTTATCGCGGGCTAACAAGTCCTGCGCGGCAGCATTGGCATCTTTACCTTGATAAAGCACTTGGTAAATTTGCTCCACGATTGGCATTTCGATGCCTTCACGGTTGGCCAGTAGCCATACTTCTTTGGTGTTGCGGTAGCCTTCAACCACTTGCCCAATTTCTTGTTGTGCTGTGTCTACGTCCTGACCTTTACCCAACGCCAATCCAAAGCGGCGATTGCGCGATTGATTATCAGTACACGTTAGCACTAAATCACCCAGACCTGCCATACCCATAAAGGTTTCAGGTTTTGCGCCTAATGCTACGCCTAAGCGAGTCATTTCAGCAAGGCCACGAGTAATCAATGCGGTACGAGCGTTGGCACCAAAACCAATACCATCAGACATACCTGCGCCAATGGCAATGACATTTTTCACCGCGCCACCCAATTGCATACCGATGAAATCATCATTGGCATACACGCGAAAAGACTTACTGCAGTGAATTTTATTTTGTAGTTCAGTGGCAAATTGTGGCTCGGAAGACGCCACGGCAATCGCAGTCGGTAACCCCATAGCCAACTCTTTGGCAAATGTTGGACCAGACAATACCGCCAATGGATACTGATCACCGAGTTTCTCTTGCGCAACATCTTTTAATAGACGGCCTGTTTCTGGCTCTAAGCCTTTCGTTGCCCAGCAGATGCGTGAATCTGCTTTTAAGTGTGGCTTTAAGCTATCTAGTACAATGCCAAAAACATGGCTTGGTACGACAACCAGTAGATCTCGACTAGCGGCAACGGCTTTTTCTAAATCACATTCCACAATCAGTGAATCAGGAAAAGGCACATCCGGTAAGAACTCTTTGTTCATTCTATCCGCTTGTAGCTTCTGCATGTGTTCACGTTCATGACCCCAAATAACGACTTCTGCGCCATTACGAGCGAGCGAGATAGCCAATGAAGTGCCATAAGAACCGGCGCCAATCACTGTCATTGATGTGCCTTGAAACTCACAATTTGATGCTGCCATATTCAAATCCATAATTTGTTGTGAAAGGGCTATAGACCCTTGAGATTAAAATCTACTGAATTTTAAAAGATAGTGTAAATAAAAAATGCACACCGTATCAAATGATTAGATGCGGTGTGCATTGATATTTTCAAGTGAATTTAATCAAAAAGATTAAATTAAACTCTAATTATGCGTCAGCTTGAGGCTGTTCTTCTTGTTGCTGTTGGCTTTGTAGGTAGTTCATGAACAACGCATCAAAGTTTACAGGAGCAAGGTTTAGTTGAGGGAATGTACCCTTAACAACTAGGCTTGAAATAGTTTCGCGAGCGTATGGGAACAAGATGTTCGGGCAGAATGCACCTAGGCAATGTGCAAGTTGACCTGGTTCCATATCTTCAGCTGTGAAAATACCACCTTGTTGAACTTCACATAGGAAAGCCGTTTCGTCAGCATTTTTAACAGTTACTGTTAGACGAAGAACAACTTCGTAAACGCCTTCGCCTAGTTGAGCACTTTTAGTGTCTAGGTCTAGGTTTACATCTGGTTGCCATTCTTTTTGAAACATTGCTGGAGAGTTTGGCGCTTCGAAAGAAAGATCTTTCAAGAAGACACGTTGAATAGTGAAGTTCTGTTGTGGTGCTTGAGTCGCTGCTGCTTCAGACATTTTTGAATCCTTAATTTGTATATCTTGGTATTGGGGCACAATTGTCGTGCCCAATGATTATTTTTATTCAGCTAGAGCTTTTTGCTTTTTCTTCTTACGTGGTTCTTTTTTAGCACGCACTAAAGGTAGATTTGCATCACTCCAAGAAGATAAGCCATGTTTCAACACGAATACTTTTTCAAAGCCAGCTTTAGCTAGCACGTTGGCATTCTCAATTGCAGTTTGACCTGTCTTACATACAACAATGATTGGGTCGCTTTTTCTGTTTTCAAGCGAACCTAAGGTACCTTCTTTGATTTCAGAAGGTAAAATGTGAACTGAGTCAGTAATATGACCTTTTTTGAACTCATCATTAGTACGAACGTCCACTACTACACCGTTTTCACGGTTAATTAGCATGGTCATCGCCTGAGTATCAACTTCAGTATATCCAGCGGTGGAAGATTTGAAGATATTCATCACTAGGGCGACAATAATACCAACCCAAACAACACACAGAATCATGTTCTGGTGAGCAAAATCGAAAATTTCTTGCATCGTCAGATACTCTTTTTAATTCATAAACCGAAAAATTTAGCAGGCAGTATACCATTACAAACGTAGGATGCGAGATTGAGCCTAGGGTGATTGCTTTTTAAAAAGGAAACATAGATCACGAATACAGCACTATTCACTGCTTAGTTTTATAAATGAAACCTGAGCGCAACCAAATTGATCGTAAATTCACACCTTCTTTGAAATTTAATTACTCTTGCTGTATAAAAATCATCCGGATTCACCCATTAGAAGCCAGCATTGAAAAATTTATTTAACCTTTAAGTGCTTCAATTGAGGTAATCTGTAGTAAAATCACGTGAGTTAAAGTTATTTAAAATTAAACAACGAGGTCAAACTATGTCAGCTAAGAAGCCTATGGCTCTAGTGATCCTTGACGGTTACGGATACCGCAAAGATAAAGCCGATAACGCTATCGCAAATGCAAACACACCAATCCTAGACAACCTAATTGCTACTCAGCCAAATACGCTTATCTCTGCTTCTGGCATTGACGTTGGCCTACCTGATGGTCAAATGGGTAACTCTGAAGTAGGTCACACCAACATTGGTGCTGGTCGCGTGGTTTACCAAGATCTAACTCGTATTACTAAGTCAATTGCTGACAAAGAGTTCCAACAAAATGAAACTCTAGTTAACGCAATGGATAAAGCTATCAAGTCTGGTAACGCTGTTCACATTCTAGGCCTAATGTCTCCAGGTGGCGTTCACAGCCATGAAGACCACATCTATGCCGCTGTTGAAATGGCAGCAGAACGTGGCGCAGAAAAAATCTACCTACACTGTTTCCTAGACGGACGCGATACTCCACCTCGCTCTGCTGAAGGTTCACTACAACGCTTCCAAGCTCTATTTACTAAACTAGGTAAAGGTCGTATCGCCTCTCTTGTAGGCCGTTACTACGCAATGGATCGTGATAACAACTGGGATCGCGTTCAACAAGCTTATGACCTATTAACTGAAGCTAAATCTGACTTTACGTTCGATAACGCTGTCGCGGGTCTTGAAGCCGCTTATTCTCGTGATGAAAACGATGAATTTGTTAAACCAACTGAAATCAAAACAGCAACAGAAGAATCAGCCGCTATCGTTGATGGCGATGCGGTTATCTTCATGAACTACCGTGCTGACCGTGCTCGTGAAATTACTCGTACTTTCGTACCTTCATTCGATAACTTCGAACGTAACGTATTCCCAGAAGTAGACTTTGTTATGCTGACTCAATACGCAGCAGACATCCCTCTACTATGTGCATTCCCACCAGCATCTCTAGAAAACACTTACGGTGAGTGGTTATCTAAAGAAGGTAAAACTCAGCTACGTATCTCTGAAACAGAAAAATACGCGCACGTTACTTTCTTCTTCAATGGCGGCATTGAAAACGAGTTTGCAGGTGAAGAGCGTCAACTTGTTGCTTCTCCAAAAGTGGCAACTTACGACCTACAGCCTGAAATGAGCTCGCTAGAATTGACTGACAAGCTTGTAGCTGCGATTAAATCTGGCAAATACGATGCGATTGTTTGTAACTACCCTAACTGTGACATGGTTGGTCACACTGGCGTTTACGATGCCGCAGTTAAAGCAAGTGAAGCTCTAGATGAGTGTATCGGTCGCGTAGTTGAAGCAATCAATGAAGTAGATGGTCAATTGCTAATTACAGCTGACCACGGTAACGCAGAAATGATGGTTAACCCTGAAACAGGTGGTATCCACACTGCACACACTAACCTTCCTGTTCCTTTGATCTACGTTGGTAACAAAGACCTAGAATTCAAAGAAAACGGTAAGCTTTCAGATCTAGCACCAACTATGCTTGAGCTATCTGACATCGAAATCCCAGCAGAGATGTCTGGTCAGGTTCTTGTAAATCTGAAATAATCTTTGCTAAGAACGCTTTGCTACAGTGTACACTGTAGCAAAGAAAGCCAAGTTAAAGATTTAGGATGAATCTCATTCCTCAGAAAGTACCATTTTCGAAAAAATTAAACGCCAGTGTGCTATGCGCTGGCGTTTTGTTATACCTGTCGTCTTCGCTGTTTTTCTCGCCAAACGCAAATGCCAACCCTGAAGAATTAAAAGGGGTTAAAGGTGAGATTACTCGTCAACAAAAAAGCCTTTCTCATCAACAGAAAGAACTGGATAAACTGCAAAAACGCTTAAAAACTGACGAACTCTCAATTGCCAATGCAAGTAAGAGCCTGACCCAGACTCGTTCATCATTAAAACGCTCAGAAGCCAACCTGAAAGTTTATGATAAACAGCATCAAGAATTATTAGATAAAACTCAGTCACAAGCTGAAGCGCTACAAAAGCTGGTTAAGTCTTACTACATGATGCACACCAGTGCTAAAATCGAGAGCTTTCTTAGCCATGAAAGCCCGGAAGAAAAAGACCGCATCAGCCAGTATTACCAACATCTGGCAAAGCAGCGCACCGCAACCATCACTGAACTACAAAAAACCAACGCTCAGTTGGAACAAAAAAACCAACAGTTAGTGGCCGAACAACAACAAATCGAAGCCCTGCTAAGCAAACAAACCCAACAACTTAAGAAACTGCGCACTTCACAAGCCAACAGAAAAAACACGGTAGCAAAAATTAAGCGCGGTATCGCAGGCGATCACGCCTACCTCAATGAGCTAAAACGCAACGAAGCTAGACTTAAAGCCGAAATAGCCAAAGCGGCTAAGCGTAATTCTGTTCCTATGGATGGTTTAGCACGACGCAAAGGTCATCTACCTTGGCCAATCAAAGGCAAAGTTCTACACAGCTACGGCACTCGACAAAGCGGCCAAGTGTATTGGAAAGGCGTAGTGATTAGCGCCCAATATGAACAGCCAGTAAAAGCGGTTTATCCGGGTACTGTGGTATTTGCGGATTACTTACGTGGTTACGGCCTAGTGCTACTACTTGACCACGGTAAAGGCGACATGACGCTCTATGGGTACAACCAAGTATTGACCAAGAAAGAAGGTGATAAGGTTACGGCTGGAGAGACCATAGCTCTGGCCGGAGACACGGGTGGACGTTCGACTCCTTCCCTTTACTTTGAATTAAGGCGCAATAGTAAAACCCAAAACCCGCGCTATTGGTTGAAACACTAAAGACAGAAACGCCAGCTTAAAGCTGGCGTTTCTGTCTTTAGCAATTGGAAAAGTAAAACTTATTCTACTTCTTCCATTTTGCCTAGCATGCTGCGAATGCGTTCTTGCCACGCATCATGCTCAGCTTGAACTTGTTGTGCACGCTGTTCAGTTTCAACTTTCTCGTTGCGTAGTTGCTCAGCTTCATTAGCAAGGCTTTGCTTCTGCTCTTTCAGTTCTTCAACTTCCATTTGTAACAGAGTAATTGTATCTACCGCTGTCTGCACTTTGGCTTCTAGTTTTTCTAACACTTCTAAAGACATGTTGGCCTACCTAATTCGTTATCCATATATAAAGACTGACTTCTCAACCATTCTACCCACACGCATGTATATAAACACACCTAAAAATTTAATTCTGGTTTAAATGGACAAAAAAAACACGATTCTAATCAAATTTTGACAATCACAAACCATTCCTCATCATTCTTCTCGCTGTCGACGAAACAAAATCGATAAATATTCAAGAAGGGGAATAAACTTGAGCAAATCACGCAAACGTTTACGTAAAGATATGATAGAATCTCGGCGATTTTTTGAACCCTTTATGTGAACCCCCCTCAATTGGAGTCGATATGAAACGCGATTTAGCAATAGCATTTTCTCGTGTAACAGAAGGCGCAGCTCTAGCTGGTTATAAGTGGCTTGGACGCGGAGACAAAAACGCGGCAGATGGTGCGGCTGTTGAAGTTATGCGTACCCTACTGAACAAAACTGAAATTAGCGGTGAAATTGTTATTGGTGAAGGTGAAATCGATGACGCACCTATGCTGTACATTGGCGAGATGGTCGGTGTTGGTGGTGATGCTGTTGATATCGCAGTTGATCCTATAGAGGGAACTCGCATGACGGCTATGGGGCAATCCAATGCCTTAGCAGTACTTGCGGCAGGTGAAAAAGGCAGCTTCCTTAAAGCACCTGATATGTACATGGAAAAACTGGTTGTCGGCCCTGGCGCAAAAGGTCACATTGACCTGACTAAACCACTTGCTGAAAACCTAGTTAATGTAGCAAAAGCACTAGGTAAATCTCTGCATGAGCTAACTGTGATTACACTGGCAAAACCTCGTCACGATAAAGTGATTAAAGAGATGCAAGAGATGGGCGTGCGTGTATTCGCTGTGCCAGACGGCGATGTAGCGGCTTCTATTTTAACCTGTATGCCAGACAGTGAAGTGGACATGATGTACTGCATTGGCGGCGCACCAGAAGGTGTTGTTTCAGCTGCGGTTATCCGCGCTCTAGACGGTGACATGCAAGGTCGCCTTCTTCCTCGTCATGAAGTAAAAGGCGATGATGCAGAAACTCGCGCTCACGGTGAAGAAGAGTTAAAACGTTGCGCTGAAATGGGCGTTGAAGCTAACGTGGTATTGGCTTTGTCTGATATGGCAAGCAGTGACAATGTACTTTTTGCTGCTACAGGTATCACCAAAGGTGACTTGCTAGAAGGCATTACTCGTCAAGGCAATATCGCTACTACAGAAACGCTATTGATTAGAGGCCGTTGTCGTACAATCCGTCGCATCAAGTCTATTCATTACCTTGAGCGTAAAGACGACGAAGTTAAAGGTCATATCCTATAACTCACACCTACTAGCAAAAAACGCAGCCTCGGCTGCGTTTTTTATTACTGGTAAGCTTCCCCGTAATCATTCTTACCATCACTGCCCTTTAACAAGCCACATTCCACCAAAATCCAAACCCCACATATCAGAGCAATCAGTGACAAGATTCGAGAAACACCATCACCGGTTTCGGCCTGCGCAGAAAATGGCACTAATAAGCGGCCAATAATCAATGGGATACTCAGCAATAAAAAGCGGTTTGATTTGTTGCGATCGTGCCAACGTTTAGCGGTTATCGCCAAATCTGGATAAAACAAGATCAGTGATAAAACTGGAATCGCATACAGCGCCATCCCCGGAGATATATGCGCTAACATAGAGCCAACCGCAGACAGGAATAAATAGTAACTAATGTTCCAAATCCAAAACTGCTTTCGCCCTATGCGTCCATCAAATGAAAATAATAAAAATTTATAGTCCATTGCTCATTCCTAAAGATTACATTGTCTGTGAAAGCACTCTTGGTCCATCTCACGGATATTGACACTCAAACTGCCTACCCAACTGGCTTGTTCTACTAGCAATTGAAAAATGCTCTCAGACAATGCTTTTTTCTGCTCTATGCTACGCCCTTCAATGAGTTCGATGCTAACATGGATAAAGTTATGTTGATCTTCACTCTCACCAATCAACCATAGATGCGTTCGTAAGGTGCGAGAACGAATTGAATTACACTCAAACAATTCACTATCAATCATAATTTGATGCATGTCTTGCAGCACACTATGAATATTCAATCGCCCTTCTAGAGCATCGCTGTACTCCATAACTAAATTAGGCATAACAAACACTTCCTTGAAATAAAACCTCATCCTGATGAGGTATAAACCATACACTAAACGCCGCCTACGGCAGTCAATTTCCCTTTATTTTTGCCAATGAGATCACCTCACACTTTTTGCTTACAAACTGAGCTGAATAAGAAATCATTGCTTCCATGATCTATAGACTTTTATCTGTTATATTGATCCACAGCGTATATTTTTTACTAATTTAGAAGGGAGTATTTTATGCGTCATCCTGTAGTTATGGGAAACTGGAAACTAAACGGTTCCAAAGAAATGGTAGTAGATCTACTAACTGGCTTGAATGCTGAACTTGAAGGCGTAACAGGTGTTGATGTAGCAGTGGCTCCGCCAGCGCTATTCATTGACCTTGCAGAACGTACTTTAACGGACGCAGGTAGTGCAATCATCCTTGGTGCACAAAACACAGATATTAATAACCAAGGTGCTTTCACAGGCGACACTTCACCAGCGATGCTAAAAGAGTTTGGGGCAACTCACATCATCATTGGTCACTCAGAGCGTCGTGAATACCACAAAGAGTCAGACGAGTTCGTAGCACAAAAATTCGCTTTCCTAAAAGAAAATGGCTTAACTCCTGTACTATGTATCGGTGAGACTGAAGCTCAAAACGAAGCAGGCGAAACTGAATCTGTATGTGCACGTCAAATTGACGCTGTTATCAACCTACTAGGCGCAGAAGCACTTAACGGTGCAATCATTGCTTATGAACCAATCTGGGCTATCGGCACAGGTAAAGCAGCAACAGCTGATGATGCACAGCGCATCCACGCTTCTATCCGTGCTCACATCGCTGAAAAGAACGCAGATGTCGCTAAGAACATCGTGATTCAATACGGCGGTTCTGTGAAACCAGATAATGCTGCAGCTTACTTTGCTCAACCAGACATCGATGGTGCTCTAGTTGGTGGCGCTGCACTTGATGCGAAAAGCTTTGCCGCTATCGCTAAAGCAGCCGCAGTTGCTAAAGCACAATAATCGTCTTAATGGACTGTCTTGATTGGCAGTCTTAATTGACAAAAGTACAAAGGTCAGCTTCGGCTGGCCTTTTTCGTTTTGGTGCTATACAAAACAAAAAAAACGCTACCAAAGGCAGCGTTTTTCACTGAATAATTTCTATGTGGCTTGCTTAGAAAAGCTCATCCGCAACCATGTAAAGATCATTACGCACTGGACGACGCATATTTTCAATTGCATCGATAATGTCGTGATGAACCAACTCTTCTTTTTGGATACCCACACAACGTCCACCATGACCTTCTAGAAGAAGGTGTACAGCGTAGTTACCCATGCGAGAGGCCAAGATACGGTCAAATGCAGTAGGACGACCGCCACGTTGGATATGACCAAGAACCGTAGCACGAGTCTCACGTCCAGTCGCTGCTTCAATATCTTTTGCCAAATCATTGGCATCAAACATCAATTCAGTCAAAGCAATGATTGCATGCTTCTTGCCTTTTTTGATGCCTTCTTCAATATTAGCAATCAGCTCTTCTTTGCTCCATTGACGCTCAGGAGTGATGATGTATTCACAACCACCCGCAATAGCAGACATTAGAGTCAAATCACCACAATGGCGACCCATGATCTCAACGATAGAGATACGTTGGTGAGAAGATGAAGTATCACGTAGGCGGTCAATCGCATCAATAACGGTATTAAGCGCCGTTAAGTAACCAATAGTGTAGTCTGTACCAGCAATATCATTATCGATAGTGCCCGGCAGACCGATACATGGGTAACCCATTTCAGTCAGCTTCTTCGCCCCCATGTAAGAGCCATCACCACCAACAACCACTAGTGCCTCGATACCATGTTCTTTTAGGTTTTCGATAGCTTTAGCACGCACTTCTTCGTCTTTAAACTCCGGAAAACGAGCTGAACCTAGGAATGTACCGCCTTTATTGATCACATCCGATACACTCGAACGATCTAATTTTTCGATGCGGTTTTCATACAAGCCTTGGTAGCCATCGTAGATGCCATAAACCTCAACACCTTTTGACAACGCTGTACGTACAACCCCTCGTACCGCAGCATTCATACCTGGTGCGTCACCACCACTTGTTAGTACACCAATTTTTTTAATCATGTTGCCCCTCATTATTGGGATAGATCTAATTTATATTTTAATTTTAAGTGCCTTGTCATCGGCAAGAATTCTATCAGTCTCACTCAAGCCCCCTTCTGGCTGTATTGAGCAAAACTACAAATCTTTCTCTTAATTAGAGTATTACAGTTTCCTGCAAAGTTAAGGTTGATTCAAATCAGAATCCGAAAACTTAACTTTCACCCTTCAAGATAGCGAATTTTAACTAAATCTCATAAACAATTCGTTGCAGTCCGATATGGTTATTTGTCCTGCCTCTCGTATTTAGCAATCACAGAAAGTGGATCTTGATGAATCAGCACATCACACCCCTCAAAATGTTGCTTTAGTTTATCTTCAACTTCATCCGCTATGTTATGAGCATCTATTAAAGGAAGCTGATCATCAAGTTCGAGATGTAACTGTATAAAACGAGTCGGCCCAGACTGACGAGTTCTCAAGTCATGAATGCCGTATACCCTATCTACTGAACTGGCGATTTCTTCAATCTCAATTAACTCAGAATCCGGTAATTGACGGTCTAATAAAGACTGCACAGCCTCAACAATCATCTTAAACGCACTCACTAAGATGAATACGCCAATACCTATCGCAAAGATGGCATCCGCTTGAGTAAATCCATACATGCTCAATATCAATGCCACTAAAATTGCGCCATTCATATAAAGGTCAGTTTGATAATGCAGGGAATCTGCGGCGATGGCTTGGCTACCCGTTTGACGAACGACATATTTTTGGAAAGTTACCAGACCAAAGGTAATCAGCATGGCAAACAAGCTGACATAAATACCCAGTTCAGGTTGGTTGAGTGCTTCTGGACGGAAAAAACGTTCAAAACCGCTCAATATCAAGAAGAATGCCGAGCCAGAAATAAACATAGATTGTGCAAGCGCGGCTAATGATTCAGCCTTACCATGACCAAAAGTATACTCATCATCCGCCGGTTGCAGGGCGTACTTGAGTACCACTAAATTGATTGAAGAAGCGGCAATATCCAGTAATGAATCGACCACTGAGGCTAATAAACTCACCGAGCCTGTTACCCACCAAATCGCTATCTTTACTACCAAGAGCAAAGTTGCAACCAATGTGGCAGACCACGCAGCAATCGTAACTAATTTCTTATATCGTGGGTTCATAATCTTTATTGCAGTAAATTTGCACAAAGTATACACCGAAATATAACATCGATGTAATCCCAGATAGAGGATAAGTGGAAGGAAAAGAGAATGAAAAAGTGGCTACTTAATCTAATAAAACAATATGATAGGTGGTGTGAGAGCTTAGGTTTAACCCCAGAAAATAGGCGTAGCTGCGTGCCTTATCGCCGCGATCCTGCAACCACTAAAGCGAACACTACCAACAAAAAACGCAGCCTATAACGGCTACGTTTTTATTGGCAGAAGTACGAAACTTCAAAGAAAATCTAGGCTATCTCATCATTAGCTTATTGGTTGTCTTTTTTAGCCATTTTCTTTTCCATTTTCTTCTGCATTTTTTGCTCACATTTTTGTGCTTTTTCGGCTCTCTTCTCTACCAGCTGTTGCTTTTGCTCAGCAGTAAGAACACTCATCATGCGATGCGTAGTGCGCATTTTTTCTACTTTCATGGCCGTACGCTCAGCCACCATTGAAGAGGCTAGCTCTTTGGCTTTTGCTTCATCAAAATCAGCGGCAAGAACCAATTGTTGCTCTTGATCTTTCATCGCTTTCATTTGCTGACGCTTGCTCTCACCTTGAGCTTTTTTCGAGGCACGCACTTCATCACGAATGGTTTTTAGTTCTGTTTTTTGTGCATCGGTTAAATTAAGTCCACGAAATTCGTTTTTACCGTGCATTTGACCGCTACACTCTTTAGCGCCTTTATCGCCGCCTTTTTTGCCGTTAGCCAGTACAGCAGTGCTACCAAATGCCAAAGGAACCATCATTGCTACTGCTAACCATTTTTTATTCATTGTCATGAGATATACCTCGATAATTAAAATTATTCACTACTGTTTTTAGTAGATGACTTTAGAATAATAGTCTGTTTGTAAAGTGCGGTATGCAAAACGTAAAGATAAGTAAATCACTTCCCCCCTCCTTTACAATACTCGTACAATCTAAGCATCAACAGATATCCAGCAGAGTGAGATTGAATTTTATGCCACACATTTTACTAGTCGATGACGACACCGAACTAACCGCTCTGTTGGAAGATATATTGACCTATGAAGGGTTTACGGTTTCCCAAGCCAACAATGGCTTAGAAGGACTAGCGGCTATCAATGACAGCATTGATTTAATACTGCTTGATATCATGATGCCTAAAATGAGTGGCATGGAGATGCTCAAACACCTGCGTGAAAAATGGCAAACGCCGGTTTTATTTCTGACCGCCAAAGGGGAAGAAGTTGATCGAGTGATAGGGTTAGAACTTGGCGCTGATGACTTTTTGCCAAAACCATTTAGTGACCGAGAGTTATTGGCGCGAATCAGAGCAATTTTACGTCGCACTCAAGGTAATCAATCCCCGCAAACCAACAACACAACCACTAACGATATTGAGCTAAATATTGGCGCTCAAGAAGCTTACTGCCAAGATAGGTTACTTGATCTCACTAGCACTGAATTTGCATTGTTAGAGCTCTTCTTGCGTCATCCAGGGAGCGTGCTCACCAAAGAGAGCATCAGTGTCGAAGTGCTCGGCAAACGCCTTGCTGCATTTGATAGAGCGGTGGATATGCACGTATCAAATTTACGTAAAAAACTGCCTGAAAGAGAAGATGGTAAACCGCGCATCAAAACACTGCGCGGCAAAGGCTATCTTTTTGTCGAGACCAGCAAATGAAGCTGCCTAAGTTCAACAGCTTTTATGGACGCATCTTTGCCATTTTTTGGTTCACCATTTTAATGGTGCTACTGGCAGTGCTTGGCTTACAAAAACTCGACCCACGTAAATCGCACTCCATCAATAGCTCTGCGCTGCATAAAATCACTCATCTAGTAAATACCGTGGAGCTAGAATTAAACCACAGTTCTAGCCCTTCTCGCGCTCTGAAAACATTAGAACGTCGCCGTTTTGGTAGTAAAGATTTTCGCTTGTATCTGGTCAACTCTGAGGGGAGTTTAATCAGCAGAGAACACGGCGCTAAACGTCAAGCTCTGCAAGCCATGGCAGCAGAATACAGCAACGCCCAAGAACCCAGTCAAAAACTATTTGGTCGCTATATGGTGGCAGGGCCTTTCCCTATTTTTGTAAATGGTGAAAATTATCGAATCTACGCCGGCTTTACCGCTAAACGATCGCCTCCCCTTTTGTATCTACTGTTAGATGCACCGTTTAAGCTGATGCTATTTATTATGATCATCAGCACCCCGCTACTGTTACTCAGTGCATGGAGTTTAAGTCGCCCCGCTCGTCGACTAGAAGATGCAGCAAAACGTGTCACACGCGGTGAATTTGAAGTTGATCCTAGCCTTGAACAAGGCACCAACGAATTTAAACAAACAGGGGCCAGCTTTAATCAGATGGTGCTATCCATCAACCAAATGGTCTCCGGTCAACAAAAGTTACTTTCGGATATCTCACATGAATTACGTTCACCATTAACGCGCCTACGCATGGCAAACGCACTGGCAACCAGAAAACAAGGTACATCAAAAGAACTAGAACGCATTGAGACAGAAGCGGAAAGATTAGAACAAATGATCAAAGATCTATTGGACTTATCCCGCATGCAAATTGACAGTCACCACAACCGTATTCGCATTGATGCGCCTTCACTGTGGGACGATATTTTATCCGATGCTCAATTTGAAGCAGAACAAAACCAAATTGACTTAACCTTTGAAGCAGTACCAGACGTGTTTTTAGTTGGTAATAAAAAGCTATTAACCAGCGCCTTTGAAAACATAGTGCGGAACGCGATTCGTTATGGTCACTCGCAAGTCAGTGTATTGTTTTCGGTGACCGCTGACCAAGTGATCTTTGTCGTCGAAGATGACGGCCCCGGCGTGCCAGACGATGAGCTAGAAAGCATATTCCGTCCCTTCTATCGCGTCTCTACCGCGCGAGACAGAGACAGCGGTGGCACGGGCTTAGGCTTGGCAATCACCGAGAATGCCATTTTGCAACACAACGGTATGATTAAAGCCAGTAAAGGCTCAACCTTAGGTGGACTAAAAATGACAGTACACTTGCCTATTCAAGCATAACAGCGCAGCAAATTAAGTGACGATTGGAGGCGGTGCACCCAGAGCCTATTTGGGTATATACTGCCCCTATATATTTTAACTACGTGACCACTTATGTTTGATATCGCTTTATACGAACCAGAAATTGCGCCTAACACAGGTAACATCATTCGACTGAGTGCCAATTGTGGTGCCAACTTGCACCTGATTGAACCTTTAGGTTTTGATTTAGAAGAGAAGAAAGTGAGACGTGCAGGCCTTGATTACCACGATCTTGCACGCGTTACTCGCCACAAGAACTATCAAGCTTTTATCGACTTCTTAAATGAAAGAGATGGGGATTACCGAATTTTTGCCTGTACGACTAAAACCACAGGTCATCATATCGACCCTCAGTATCAAGCGGGGGATGTACTGTTATTTGGACCCGAAACTCGCGGACTTCCTGCTGAGCTAATTGAGTCTATGCCAATGGAACAACGCATTCGTATTCCAATGATGGCGGATAGTCGTTCACTCAACTTATCCAATGCGGTCGCCATTATTGCTTTTGAAGCATGGCGTCAAATGGACTTTGGTGGCGCTGAATAAACAGCGCCTCCTTAAAAAGCATTAATTTAGACGATCTTTATCTTGGTCGTCTTTTTTCTCAAACTCGCCTTCAAACACATTTCCGTCACCTTTATCTTGGTTTTGAAATGGATTGCCCTGTCCGGCGTTAGTATGAAAACCAGAATGCATGCCATTAACTTGCACTCTTTTCATCAATTGCTTGGCAATAATGGCTCTTGGCTTAGGTAATAGAACAATCATCCCTAAAGTATCAGTCATAAATCCAGGCGTCAGTAAAAGCACACCTGCGACCGCTAACATCACACCTTCAACGATTTGCTGAGCAGGTAATTCACCTTGTTGTAGACGAGATTGCACCGAAAGCAAAGTCGCAATACCTTGACTTCGCACCAAAGAAGCACCAATCAAAGCGGTAAAGATGACAAGGCATATTGTCGTCCAAACACCAAGAAATCCACCTACTTGAATAAATAGGCCAATCTCAACTATTGGCACCAATATAAATAACAACAATAAAATAGGAAACACGTATCCTCCTCAAAATTAGGTGCTCAGTTTAAGCTCAAAAAGGGTGCAAGCTCAATTGTTATATAACGCTTAGTCCATCTCATGTGTGAGTCACCTCACTCCTAGAGCAATTCAGTTACAATCTCTAATAAACTTGTCTATTTTTAGGTGCCAAAAGTGATCCATTCATGAGTTTTTTAGGCACAGTTTAGTATTATTGAGCTTCACAAAATCTAGTCTGATTTTTACACCAAAAAAACTGCCGAATGGACTCATCACTTATTGTTCAGCGCACCCTAATCGCGCTATCAAACATTCAATATCACTAAGAAAAATAAAGGTCCATGCTATGACGACAACTCCTACTCAGTCAGCAACTCGTATAGAAGAAGATCTCCTTGGCCAACGTCATGTTCCTGCCGAGGCTTATTATGGCATCCATACTTTACGTGCGATTGAAAACTTTAATATTTCTAGTATGACCATCTCTGATGTACCTGAATTTGTTCGCGGTATGGTCATGACTAAAAAAGCGGCAGCTATCGCCAACCATCAACTTAGTGTGCTTAAACCCGACGTAGCGGAATATATCATTAAAGCCTGTGATGTAATTCTTGATACAGGGCGCTGTATGGATCAATTCCCTTCCGATGTTTTCCAAGGCGGTGCCGGCACTTCGGTCAACATGAATGCCAACGAAGTTATTGCTAACCTAGCGCTGGAATTGATGGGCAAAGAAAAAGGCCAATACGATATCATCAACCCAAATGATGACGTCAATAAAAGCCAATCCACCAACTGTTCATACCCTACGGGCTTCCGTATTGCAGTGTACAACAGTGTTATCAAGCTCATTACCTCTATTGAGTACCTTAAAGGGGCATTTGACGCGAAAAGCACCGAATTCAACAGCATTTTAAAAATGGGTCGTACCCAGCTACAAGACGCTGTGCCTATGACAGTCGGACAAGAATTTAGAGCTTGGTCGGTAACGCTTTCAGAAGAGATTCGTAACCTACAGTACACGGCAAAATTATTGCTAGAAGTAAACTTAGGCGCAACCGCTATCGGCACTGGCTTAAATGCCGCTGAAGGCTATCAAGAGCTAGCGGTACAAGCATTGGCTGATGTTACTGGCCTAGAGTGTGTACCTGCTGAAGACTTAATTGAAGCAACCTCTGACTGTGGTGCTTACGTAATGATGCACGGCGCACTTAAACGCCTAGCAGTAAAACTATCGAAGATTTGTAACGACCTACGCTTACTATCATCTGGCCCTCGCGCAGGTCTAAATGAAATCAACTTACCTGAACTTCAAGCGGGTTCTTCAATTATGCCAGCCAAAGTAAACCCAGTAGTGCCAGAAGTGGTTAACCAAGTTTGCTTTAAAGTATTAGGTAACGACAACACCATCTCTTTTGCAGCCGAAGGCGGTCAGCTACAACTTAACGTGATGGAACCTGTTATCGCACAAAGCATGTTTGAGTCTTTAGATATTCTTAGCAATGCTTGCGTGAACCTACGCGACAAATGTATTGACGGCATTACCGTGAATAAAGAAGTGTGTGAAAGCCACGTATTTAATTCAATCGGTATTGTGACCTATCTAAACCCATACATTGGGCACCATGAAGGGGATATTGTCGGCAAAATCTGTGCTGAAACAGGCAAGAACGTCCGTGAGGTTGTACTAGAGCGCGGACTGCTTACCGAAGCTGAATTGGAAGATATTTTCTCTGTAGAGAACCTAATGACGCCACAGTATCGAGCAAAACGCTTCGATTAATATCGAGCAATCATGCAACGTGAATAGAGGTGAGTACATTCTTGTCTAGAGAAAACTCACTTCTATACTTACCACAATTCTAATAAAAATTTCTAGAGCTCAAAGTTCCGACTTTGAGCTTTTCTTTCTTAAAATCAACTCACTCAAAGGAAAACAAGTATGCTAATAGTAGAACTTCTGGTCGTCTTGGTATTTATATACCTTGGTGCCAGAATTGGAGGAATAGGAATTGGCCTTGCCGGTGGCTTAGGTGTCATCGCTCTGTCTATCGGACTGGGTGTTCCCACTAGCCAAAGCTACATCCCTATCGACGTTATTTTAATTATCATGTCGGTGATTACCGCCATTGCCGCCATGCAAGTTGCCGGTGGTATGGACTGGTTAGTACAAATTGCAGAAAACTTTTTACGCAAAAATCCAGAGCGCATTACGTTTTATGCTCCTATCGTTACCTTCCTAATGACCCTTATGGCAGGTACTGGACACACTGCATTTTCCACGCTCCCTGTTATTGCTGAAGTAGCAAAAGGCCAAGGCATACGCCCTTCTAGACCTCTTTCAATTGCCGTTGTCGCCTCTCAAATTGCTATCACAGCTTCACCTATCTCTGCTGCTGTAGTGGCTTTTTCTACTATGCTAGAGCCTCAAGGCGTTAGCTATTTAACCTTGCTCGCCATTTGCATACCAACTACTTTTATTGCCTGTATGGTGGGTGCATTTGTGGCAAACTTTATTGGTTGCCCGCTGAAAGACGACCCTGTGTATCAAGAGCGTCTTGAGCAAGGACTGATTAAGCTCAATACCGCAGAACATAAACGTGAAATTCTACCAACAGCAAAACGTGCTACCTATATCTTCTTAGGTGCTATCGTGCTGGTTGTATCATACGCAGCGGCAATTTCTGGCTCAGTCGGCTTAATTGAAAATCCGGCCATTGGTCGTAACGAAGCCATTATGGCAGTAATGCTAGGCGCGGCGGCCGTCATCGTACTGACCTCTAAAATTGATGCAGCATTGATTCCTGCGGCAGCCACCTTCCGCTCAGGTATGACCGCTTGTGTTTGTGTATTGGGTGTTGCTTGGCTTGGCTCAACCTTTGTGAATGCACACGTGAATGACATTAAAGAGTTCTCTAGTGCACTCCTGTCCGACCACCCTTGGATGTTAGCGCTAATCCTGTTTTTTGCGTCTATGTTGCTGTATTCACAAGGGGCAACCACAATGGCGTTAATGCCAGCGGCATTGGCTATTGGTGTCGCGCCACTTACGGCAGTGGCCTCTTTTGCGGCGGTAAGTGCACTGTTTGTATTGCCGACTTATCCAACACTGTTAGCCGCAGTAGAAATGGATGACACCGGCTCAACACGCATTGGTAAGTATGTCTTCAACCACCCATTCTTTATTCCAGGCGTTGCGACAATCTCAACCTCAGTTGCGCTAGGCTTTATGTTTGGTAGCTTGTTTATCTAACCTCTCAATCGAGATTATTTTGGGGTACATTTAAGTGCCCCTTTTTCTTTTGTCCTACTCAGTAAATGGTAAAAGCCTGCCAAACAGCGCAGAAAAATAACAAGCTCATGATAGTCAGTAGGCGAACGAAACTTAATCGGCTACTATCGGGTCTACTAGTTATCTGAACCTAATTGATACAAATACTATGCGCGCTGTTTTTATCTCACTTTTGTTACTTTGTTTCTCGCAGACAACCTTGGCAGCCTTCAATAGCGAATCAAACTCGCCATCAAGCCCTGCACCTGCTAATAACTTCGATCAAGCCAGCTTTGGGCAACCTAGCTTTGTGCGGGTTGATCAAGCGTTTCCGTTTGATTTTATTCAGCAAGGCGATCAAGTTCAGTTAACTTGGCAAGTCACCGATGGCTACTACCTGTATCAATCTCGATTTAATGTCAGTGCAGAAAATGCCACCTTAGGTGAGCTATCACTGCGAGACGGCACGCCATACCAAGATGAATTTTTTGGCTTAGTCAATATCTACACAGAACCTGTCACCATCACTGTGCCTATTACTGGGCAAGGCGAACACTCACAGCTCATAGTGCAATATCAAGGCTGTGCCAAAGCCGGTTTTTGCTACCCGCCAGAAACTAAAGTCATCGGTCTGCAAGCTATCGATAATGTAGCGAAGATCGACTCTTCTAAGGTGACTACGAATACCGCAATCACATCACAGAGCGCCCCTCAAGAGAGACAGCCAAAAAGCGAAAGTGATATGGCGGCAATGCTTGGCGACTCAATCTGGACACCACTTATCTTCTTGGTGCTCGGCATTGGCTTGGCATTTACACCATGCGTACTGCCAATGTATCCAATTTTAACCAGTATCGTATTAGGCAACGGCAAACTGTCTCCTGCTAGAGCACTGTCACTGTCTTTCATTTACGTGCAAGGGATGGCGCTGACTTACACCTTGCTCGGGCTTGTTGTCGCCTCGGCAGGCATGCAGTTTCAGGCGGCGTTGCAACACCCAGCAGTGCTGATCACCATTAGCGTGCTGTTTGTATTGCTGTCGTTATCTATGTTCGGCTTATACAACCTGCAATTGCCAAGTAGCCTGCAAACCAAGCTCAACGAAATCAGCAATAAACAAACCGGCGGACGTTGGTTGGGCGCATTTGCAATGGGCGTAATATCCGGTTTAGTGTGCTCACCTTGCACCACGGCCCCTCTTTCTGGCGCGCTATTGTATGTGGCACAAACGGGCGATTTGTTCACCGGAGCCATCACCTTGTATGCGCTGGCATTAGGTATGGGCATACCTCTGATTGGTCTGGCGGTATTTGGCAACCGCTTCTTACCAAAAGCGGGCCTATGGATGGATAAAGTTAAAGTGCTATTTGGCTTTGTACTATTGGCTGCACCTCTATTTTTCTTAGAGCGAATCTTAGCCGAGCAATGGATCACAGCACTTTGGTCTATTTTAGGTATTAGCTTCTTTGCTTGGCTGTATCATTCTAAAAATCATCTGCCGTTTGGCAGTTGGAAGCAAAGCCTTATCGGTATTGTTGCGGTACTTGGCTTAGTTGGCTCAGCACAACCGGTTTGGAACAAACTGCTAGGACTAGATAGCCAAGTCGAAGCGCCACAATCGCAAATTGAGTTTATTCGCGTCACCACAGTTCAAGACCTGCAACAAGAGTTAGCCAAAGCGAAACTGGCAGGTAAGCCCGTATTATTCGACTTCTACGCGGATTGGTGCGTGGCTTGTAAAGAGTTTGAGAAATACACTTTCCATGAGGCGAATGTGGAACAAAAGCTCAGCGGATTTGTACTGCTACAAGCGGACGTCACCAAAAATCAGCCGCAAGACATCGAGCTATTAAAACATATGCGCGTGTTAGGTCTGCCGACTATCGAGTTTTGGGATGCGCAAGGTCAGCATTTACCGGCGGCTAGGTTAACCGGTTTTGTTAAGGCTGAACCTTTCCTCAGTCATCTGCAGCGGTTTAATCTATAAACGTTTTAATCTATAAACGCTTTAATCTATAAACGGATTAGCCACTCAAAAAGAGACGCCCACTGACTCATTAAGTGGGCGTTGTTACTTCTAGCGCAAATAAATATAGAGCTGAGCCAGAGTTTTAGTGACCGATTCTTGTTCATCAATATAAAACTATCAATAATCACTTAGATTCCCATTTTATACATGAGTACAAGTGATATGGATGCCACTTACACGATTGTTATTGCTGACGATCATCCCCTCTTCCGAAATGCATTATTTCAGTCGGTACACATGGCTATTAGTGGTGCAAACCTACTGGAAGCGGACTCTCTGAATAGCCTGCTCGATTTACTGCGTAAACAAGACGATGTGGATCTGATTCTGTTAGACCTAAAAATGCCGGGGGCGAATGGCATGTCTGGTTTAATGCAATTGCGCAGTGAATTTCCAGACATCGCGGTGGTGGTTATCTCTGCCAGTGAAGAACCTTCGGTAGTGAGCCAAGTTAAAAGCCACGGCGCCTTTGGTTTTATCCCCAAGTCTACCGATATGCGCAGCCTAATCAGTGCTCTCAACCAAGTATTAAATGGCGACCAATTTTTTCCTGCTGAATTAGCCAAACAAGCAGAACGCTATAGCGACATTACCGATAAATTGGCTTCACTCACCCCACAACAATACAAAGTATTGGCAATGCTTGCTGACGGTCTGCTCAATAAACAAATTGCCTACGAACTGGATGTATCCGTTGCCACAATCAAAGCCCACATGACGGCAATTTTCCGCAAATTAGGGGTCACCAATCGCACCCAAGCAGTGATCTTATTACAGCAATCTGATATTGAATCCTAAGCTGTTTCTATCCCTTTGATTAGGAAATAAATCCGTTTCCTGATCTCTGCCCTTATTAGACCTTTGGCTAATATCCAGCAAACCCCAGTTCACACTTTATCAGCACACCACAATAAACCACTGATTTTAATGAATTTTCCATCTCACTCACTCAAGACCAAAGTTCAAATGAGTTATTAACCTCCCACTGCTATCGTATGTTTGAAACATTTTATTAACAAACGAACGTAAGGAGACGGCAATGGCGTTTGAAAATGAAGAACGAGCCAAAGCCTACTGGAGCAAGAATGTTCGACTCATGATCAGCCTAATGGTGATCTGGTTTGTTGTGTCATTTGGCTGCGGTATTTTATTTGTAGACGAACTCAATCAATTCCAACTTGGTGGTTACAAACTCGGATTCTGGTTTGCACAGCAAGGTTCCATCTACTGTTTCTTGGGCATTATTTTCTACTATGCGTGGAAGATGCGTCGAATTGACCGCGAATTTAACGTAGAAGAATAGGGAGCAATAAAGATGGATCTTAAGACAATTACCTACCTAGTGGTCGGGGCAACTTTCTTGCTCTACATAGGTATCGCAATATGGGCTCGCGCAGGTACCACTAAAGAGTTCTATGTAGCCGGTGGCGGCGTACACCCGATTGCCAATGGTATGGCAACCGCTGCCGACTGGATGTCAGCAGCTTCGTTTATCTCAATGGCAGGTCTGATTGCCTTTATGGGTTATGGCGGCTCGGTATTCCTGATGGGTTGGACCGGCGGTTATGTACTGCTAGCACTACTGCTCGCACCTTACTTACGTAAGTTTGGTAAGTTTACCGTTCCAGAATTTGTTGGCGAACGCTTCTACTCTAAAACAGCGCGAGTAGTGGCGGTTGCCTGTCTTATCATTGCCTCGGTTACTTATGTAATCGGTCAGATGAAAGGCGTTGGCGTTGCATTTGGTCGTTTCCTTGAAGTGGATTACTCCACTGGGCTTGGCATAGGTATGTGTATCGTATTCATCTACGCCGTTATGGGTGGTATGAAAGGGATTACTTACACCCAGATCGCTCAATACTGCGTCCTCATTCTTGCATACACTATTCCAGCAGTATTTATTTCACTTCAACTGACAGGTCACGCCCTTCCGCAAATTGGCTTAGGGAGCACCATGACTGGAACCGATGTCTATCTATTGGATAGGCTTGACCAAGTGGTGACCGAACTCGGCTTTAGTGAATATACGACCCATGTGCGGGGAGATACGCTCAATATGTTCGTGTACACCATGTCACTGATGATAGGTACCGCAGGTCTGCCACACGTAATTATTCGTTTCTTCACTGTACCTAAAGTACGTGATGCTCGAACCTCAGCAGGTTGGGCACTGGTCTTTATCGCGATCCTTTACACTACAGCACCTGCTGTTGCAGCGATGGCTCGCTTGAATCTAATGGACACGGTTAATCCTGCATCAGGACAACATCTGGTGTATGACGAACGTCCAGCATGGTTTAAAAACTGGGAAACAACCGGCCTACTCGGGTTTGATGATAAGAACGCTGATGGGCAAATTCAGTACACTTCGAGTGCGGAAACTAATGAGCTAAAAGTAGATAGAGACATCATGGTATTGGCGAACCCTGAGATCGCTAAACTACCAAACTGGGTAATTGCCTTAGTGGCAGCGGGTGGACTAGCGGCGGCACTTTCTACCGCAGCGGGGTTACTACTGGCCATCTCCTCCGCCATATCCCATGACTTAATCAAAGGGGTCATAAACCCCAACATATCGGAGAAAAAAGAGTTACTTTCCAGTCGGATAGCCATGGCGGTGGCAATTGGGGTCGCGGGGTATCTGGGACTCAACCCACCGGGCTTTGCTGCGGGGACGGTGGCGCTCGCCTTTGGTCTCGCCGCCTCCTCCATCTTCCCGGCCTTGATGATGGGTATCTTTAGTAAAGGCATCAACAAAGAAGGCGCGATTGCAGGGATGATCGCAGGTATCAGTATTACTTTGTTCTATGTATTCCAACACAAAGGCATCTTGTTTGTCGCGGATTGGACCTACTTACAAAGCTGGGGAAGTAACTGGTTCCTAGGTATTGAACCTAATGCGTTTGGTGCGATTGGTGCGCTGTTTAACTTTATCGTGGCATTTGCTGTGTCTAAAGTCACCGCTGAAACGCCGCAAGAAGTTAAAGATCTTGTTGAGCATGTACGCGTACCAGCAGGAGCTGGCTCCGCTCAAGACCATTAATAGATTCTATCCAATCTAGTCCACAAAAGCCCCTTAGGGGGCTTTTTTAATAGCATAAGTCGAGTATGGTAAGAAGATGGATATGCAATGCTGTCCCTATACTTTATACCAACTCTTTTACATTGACGCTAGGATGCAAAAATGTTCAAAAACAAACACTTTATCGTTGCTTTAATAGTTGCACCCATCTTGGCTGTAATTACCTATTTTGGCATCGATATGGCCGTCAGTGAGAAACCTCACGCCGCCAAACAAGGCGAAAGCTACAAGCTCATCAGCAAATCAAATTGCCGTTACACCAGTGGTCTATGTGACTTTGAAAACGGTGAATTCAAGATTCAATTTCGTTCAGAAAAGCTCACTGAAAATACCTTAGATCTCACTCTAAAAGCGAAATTCCCTCTGCAAGGCATCAAAGTCTCACTGGACGAAAACGGCGATGCGAAGCCAGTAAACATGACCGCCACCAGTGCAGATAAGCGCAACTGGGCCGTCTCATTGCCTGCAAGTGATCTCGACACTAAACAGTTGCGCGTAGTCGCTCAAGCCGACAACACCTATTACTTCGGTGAAACCGACACCACCTTCGTGGTTTATGAGACGCTGTTTACCGAAGACAAATAACGCTCTGCGTTATTCAAAAGGGTTCGAAGTTTTAATGGCTTGACCGGTTTTGCCAGAAAATCAAAGCCTTCATTTTTCACTTGTTCAATAATATCTGGGGTGCGATCAGCACTGATGATCACCCCATGAAAACTGCCGCCAAATAACTGACGAAAACGTTGCAGCACTTGTAATCCAGTCTTGCCATCTTCTAATCGATAATCTGATAAAATCACATCCGGTTGCCAATCATGCTCCAATCTAAGCAAGCTTAACTGCAAATCAGTGGCTAACCTGACATCACAGCCCCAACGCTGCAATAGGTTTTCCATGCCTTCCAATATCGAGGTTTCATCATCAACACATAACACACGCAAACCACTTAAAGGGGTCACTATTGGCGCAATAGGTGTGGATGAGGGCGTGGATAACAGCGCTTTTTCTGCTAGAGGGACGGTCACCGAAAATACACTTCCTTTGCTCGGCCAAGAGCGCAATGAGATGCGATGCCCCAATAACTGCGCTATCCCTTTCGAGATGGCAAGCCCTAAGCCCAAGCCTTTGTCTGAACGAATTTGATTGGTGCGGGTAAACTCTTCAAATATCAGTTGTTGTTTGTCTTCTTCCACCCCAACACCGTTGTCCCATACCTGAATAGAAAGAGAGTCCCCTTCTCGTCGTACGCCCAATAGCACTTTACCTTGCGGACTATAACGAAAGGCATTGGTTAAGAAGTTTTGTAGCACTCGACGCAGTAACTTAGGATCAGACTCAACAAATTGTTGGGTAGGAATGGTTCTAAAATTGATGCCTTGCTCTTCTGCAATCACGCCAAATTCGGCGTCCAGATTTAATAGCATTTCGCTCAAAGCAAAAGCCTGCACTTTGGTCGGTAACTTGCCCGACTCTAAGCGTGAGATATCCAATAAATCACTGATCAGCTCTTCCGCTGCTTCCATGGCGCTTTCAATGTGCCGAGCCACGCGCTGAGTTTCATCGTCTTTGGCTATTTCTGATAACGAGGAGGTAAACAGTCGCGCCGCATTTAACGGTTGCATCAAGTCATGACTCACCGCCGCCAAAAAGCGAGATTTAGATTGTGACTCTTGCTCAGAGCGTTGCGTGGCAATCGTCAACTGACGGTTTAATTGCTCTAACTCATAGGTTCGCTCTTGCACTCTTTCCTCAAGAGTCACGTTGGCATCTTTTAACGCCTGCTCCGCCTGACGATACACAGTAATATCGCTAAAGCTCATCGCAAAGCCGCCACTTGGCATCGGATTGCCTTGTACTTCAATCACTCGTCCATCGGCTCTTTGACGAGAAGAGGTATGGTGACTGCCGCGCTGTAAATGCTCAATTCGGCGCTGCACATGAACCTCCGGATCACCGGGGCCACAAAGCCCTTGTTCGGCGTTATGGCGAATAATATCGGCAATTGGTCTACCCACCTGAATCAAGCCCACCGGAAAATCAAACAGCTCAATATAGCGCTGATTCCAAGCCACCAGCCTAAGCTGTTTATCTACTACCGCAATACCTTGTTCTATGTGTTCAATCGCCCCTTGCAATAAGCTGCGGCTAAAATCGTACAGCTCGGAGGCTTCATCCACTATGGTAGCCACTTCTTCCAACTGCATGTTTTTACCCTGCAAAGCAGAAGTGAGTACTAACTTTGCCGAAGAGGCACCAAATACGCCTGCCAATACTCGCTCGGTATGTCGAATCAAGGTTGAAGGCGCGTATTGATTTGGCATCAGCACTTGTTCTTGCTGACTCCAAAATTGATTAAAGGCACTGCGTACTCTTTGCCTGCCAACAAACTTGGATGCCACCAGCTCAAGCTCTGCCACTGTGACTCGGCTTTGGTAAAGGCTGGTATTATCTGATTCAGGAAGTGGCGAGCCGACAAAAGCCGCCGATTGTAAGCGCTCACTAATGTTTGAACGGGTTAATATCGAGACCAGTACATAGCAGGCGCTATTGGCGCTAATGCTGAGCAACATGCCCCAATCTGAGTTTTTGATCTGCAAATCTGCCAATAACTCTGGCGGGGAAATAATCCAAATTAGGATATTGGTTTGTGCATCTCCGGCCAAAATACCGGTTTGGCTCATCAGCGTTACTAGCCACAATACAAAGCCCACCACTAAGCCCACATACACGCCATTGCGATTGCCGTGACGCCAATACATACCCCCGAGCAATGCTGGGGCAAATTGAGTCACGGCGGCAAAAGAGAGAAAGCCAATCGCCGACAAACTGCCAATGCTATCGAGCACCTGATAAAAGAACCACGCCCCAACAATCAGTAGCACAATCAAGATGCGGCGAATCACTAAGAGACGCCCAGAGAAATGACGGAAGTTATGTTGCGACAGTTTCATTCTGCGCAATAGCAGTGGCATAACTAAATCATTGGACACCATGATTGCTAACGCAATAGTCGAGACAATCACCATGCCACTGGCCGCCGATACACCACCAATAAACGCCAGTAACGCCACCCCATCCGCACCCATGGCAAGGGGAAGACTAATCACATAGCTGTCGGCTGAACTGCCCGGCAATAAACTGGAACCGACCCACGCAATCGGCAATACAAACAAGCCCATCAAACCTAAATAAGCCGGAAATACGCGGCGCGCAGTGTGTAAATCGTGCGCTCTTTCGTTTTCCACCACCATGGTATGAAACTGTCTAGGTAAACAAAAAATCGCCATCATAGTCAGTAAGGTGTGAATCAATAAGGTAGGTATATTGGGGGCGGCGTAGGTTTGCTTTGCCACCTCCCACAATTGAATATCTGTGCGTTGCAGTACCACCAACACCACAAACAAACCGACAAACAAAAAAGCCACTAGCTTGACGATAGACTCAAACGCAATCGCCATCATCATGCCGCGGTGATGCTCAGTGTTATCAATATGGCGCGTACCAAACAAGGCCGTAAACGCGGCTAATGCAATCACCATTAACCAAGAAACATGATATTTGTCTGCGCCCGCTTCGCCCAATACTTCAGGTACCGCCAGCTCAATGCCCATCATAATGCCGCGCATCTGCAAGGCGATGTAAGGCAAGATACCGACTACTGAGATCAAGGTGACAAAGACCGCTAAGCCTTGTGCTTTTCCATAACGAGCCGCGATAAAATCGGCGATGGAGTTGATGTGCTCTCGCTTTGCCACCAAAATCATGCGCGCTAATACGCGCCAGAAAAACACAAAGACGATGATAGGAGCAAGATAAACAGGCAGGAATGCCCAAGGGTTGTTGGCGGCTTGGCCTACCGTACCAAAAAAGGTCCAAGAGGTGCAGTAAACCGCAATCGACAGGCTATAAATCCACGGACGCCAATTGGCTAGCCATTGTGGTCGCTTATCCCCATACCATGCGATCAAAAAGAGCAACACCAAATAAAGCAGTGATGCGGGGACAATCACCCATCCTTGCATAAGTCATCCTTAACTCGTATCAACGTTCATCTCACTCGCAAATCCACTGCATTGAAAAGTACCGACAACATCGGCAAGTAGATTTATTGCTATAAGACTAGTCAAGGATCGCTTTATAGTTCAGTTAGTTAGCCTGTTTTTGTGGTTCAATACTCACTTCTTCAATA
Organism: Vibrio neonatus; assembly: GCF_024346975.1. NCBI lineage: Bacteria > Pseudomonadati > Pseudomonadota > Gammaproteobacteria > Vibrionales > Vibrionaceae > Vibrio > Vibrio neonatus. The sequence goes on from NZ_AP024885.1 coordinate 2,535,769, forward strand.
TTACTCGCTGGCGCATCCAGTTTGATGAACATCGCCAGAATCCCCATCGCCGACATCGCCCAAAATACATTCGCCCCCCATAGCTCGTAACCCCAACCACTCAAGGCGGTCATGGCAGCCATTACCACCCCAAGCGGAATGGCATTGTATAGCGCTTGCAGTGCCACCATTTTGTTTGCTGGCGAGTTTTGGATATAGCGAATAGCGGCAATATGCGCCAAAGCAAAAGTGATGCCGTGAAGTAGTTGTATTAGCACTAGCGCAAACAACATAGTGGTCGAAGCGGTTAAGCCCCAACGCACGATCACACCGGCAGAAGCGACTAAAAACAGAGTGCGCAGTGACCACTTACCAAACCAGCGATTACTAAAGGCAAAAATCGCCACTTCGGCAATCACACCTAAGCTCCATAGATAACCAATAATATCAGCGGTGTAGCCGGCTTCTTTCCAGTGAATAGAGCTAAATCCATAGTAGGCAGCATGACTGCCCTGAATCAGCGCAATCAAAGCAATAAACTTAATCACTGGCCATTCACGCAATAACTGGCTCAGTTTTGGTCGCTTCGATTCAGTATTACCTTGTGTCACTGGCATCGGCGTAGGATTGCGCATCGACACTAGAATAGAAAATGCGATCCCGGCTAAAGCGGTATACACAATGAAATCCACGCCAAAGTGCGCCACCAAAAAACCTACCACCGTCGAACCGACAATAAAGGCAATCGAACCCCATAGACGAGTTCGACCATAGTCGAGCATTTTTAAGCGTGCATAGTGATTTGCCATTGCATCAGACAGCGGCACTATCGGCCCGCAACACAAGTTAAACAAAATGGTCGCCACCGCCATGAGCCAAAAACTGCCACCAGTAAAAAAGTGGAAGGCAATAAATGCCAGCGAGGCCAAACTCAATACGCGCAAGGTCGGAATTAAATGCTCAACCTTATGGATACGAGGCGTAATCACTAGGTTGGCAACACAACGCGTAGCAAAAGCAATACCGAGCAACAAGCCAATATCAGATGCAGAGATACCTTGGTCTTTAAACCATAACGCCCAAAACGGCAGATACACGCCATAGGCAAAAAAGAACCCCAAGAAATACTGGGAAATCCACGCATAAGGTGATGGCTTCAACATTCATAATCCAACAATAAACTGATTTAGGGCGCAATTATGAAGTGAACCTTGTGGAATAAAAAGGGATAACTGTTATTTCACCTTTTCCCTATTTGGCCAATCCCTATTAGACCAAAGTCGTCTGGAGCTTATTGGAGAATTTGGCACACTAGTCACTATTAAGGTTTGTCGCTAAAGGATGAAGTCTGCATGCCTGAGAAATTTAATACCCAACATCCCCCTTTTGACCGCCTCAACTCGCAGCAAATAAAGCAGTTGAAGGCTTCGTTAGACATTGCCTACTTTCGCGTTGGCGATATTTTGATAGACAGCGGGCAATCCAGCACCCACTTATATGTGTTAATTAAAGGTGCTGTAGAAGAAAGGCAGCAAAGCGAAGTGTTTGCTCACTACGGGCACGATGATCTTTTTGATGTGCGCTCACTGTTTGAGGGAAAAGTTCGCCACCAATACGTCGCCCTAGAAGATGTATTGTGTTACCTACTGCCCAGTGAAGTTTTTCTTGAGCTGTTCAACAATAACCAATCCTTTGCTGACTATTTTGATAGCCGTTTATCTAAGCGCCAACAACTCATTACTGAAGCCAAAAAACAGCAAAACCTTGCCGAATTTATTCTGACTAAAGTGGATGAATCTATCTATCATCCTCCATTAATTTTAACGCCAGACACCAGCATCCAACAGGCAACTGTACTGCTCAATAATGATGATATTGATGCCGCATTAGTTGAACTTGCTGCAGACGATCCCCGATTACAGCAAGCACCTAACGCTTCTCCGTATGCCATAGTCACCCGCACCAATCTGCTGCATTCGTTAGTGTTGCAACAGCTAACGATGAGCACGCCTGTGGCGGATATCTCGACCTTCCCCGTTTATGAAATCAAGCAAGGGGACTTTGTATTTAACGCTATGCTCACCATGACTCGCCACAAAATGAAGCGAGTGATGGTGGTCAAAGACAAACAAGCGGTTGGCATGTTGGATTTGACCCAAATACTCAGCTCATTCTCTTCGCACTCTCACGTTTTAAGCCTGAGTATTGCCCGAGCAAAAAGCATCGCAGAGCTGGCGCAAACCTCACAACGCCAAAATGACTTTGTAAAAAGCTTATTGGTAAATGGCATACGCACTCGATTCATCATGGAGCTTATTTCGGTACTCAATGAACAGATTATTGAGAAAGCCTTTCAGCTAGTTGTGCCCAAAGAAGTTCAGCCGCACTGCTGTCTACTGGTATTAGGCTCTGAGGGGCGCGGTGAACAAGTGCTAAAAACCGATCAAGACAATGCTCTGATTATAGAAGATGGTTATGAGTGGCCGCAGTGCCAGTCGGTGATGAACGAACTCACCGAAACCTTATTGCAACTTGGCTACCCACTGTGCCCCGGTCAAGTCATGGTGAATAACCCGCTTTGGGTGGCAACCCAGAGTCAATGGCAACACAAAGTAACGCAATGGATAGCCATGAGTAATGCAGACTCGGTAATGCAACTTGCCATATTCTCCGATGCTCTGCCTGTAGCTGGCAATAAACAGCTTGTTGACCCAGTTTTAGACGCCTTACATACCAGCCTAAAAGGGCGAATGCTCACCCTATCGGACTTTATCAGGCCTGCACTGCAATTCTCAGTGCCACTAACTCTATTTGGCAAAGTAAAAGCGCGCAAAGATGGCTTAGACATCAAACAAGGTGGCATTTTTTCTATAGTGCATGGCATTCGAGCGCTAGCGTTAGAGCATGATATTCGTCAGCGTAATACCTTTGACCGAATCCAAGCTCTGCATCAACTTGGTTGCCTTGAAAGTGACACTGCCGATAACCTCAGTGAAGCCTTAAAACTCTTTTGTAAACTGCGCCTAGCCCAACAACTGGCACATCAAGATGCGTCAAATAACCTCGACCTCAGCACCTTAGATAGAACCGAGCGAGACCTGCTCAGGCACAGCTTGCATGTGGTGAAAAAATTTAAGCAATTCCTTAGCTATCACTATCAGATAAGGGATTAATTATGAACTGCTTACTGAAACAATATTGGCATTGGAAACTGCAAGGCTCCCCTTTTCAGTCATTATTTGCACACAGCGATAGTGACAATAACGAATACGTGTCCATTGATTGTGAGACCACCAGCTTAGAGCCAACCCGAGCGGAGCTTGTCACTATTGCCGCCACCAAAATTATTGATAATCGGGTTATCACAAGCGCCCCTTTGCACATCAAACTCAAAGCCCCGCAGTCATTAGACGAAAGTTCAATAAAGGTGCATCAAATACGCCACCAAGACCTTGGTGATGGCTTAGATGAGAAAGAAGCGCTACAGCAGTTGCTCGATTTTATCGGTCAGCGTCCTATTGTGGGCTATCACATTCGTTACGATAAACGCATTTTGGATATCGCGTTTAAAAAGCATTTTGGCTTTCCATTGCCCAACAACATTATTGAAGTTAGCCACATCTACCAACAAAAGCTCGAAAGACATCTGCAAAACGCCTACTTCGACCTAAGCCTTGAAGCCATTTGCCGTCATTTAGAATTACCTATACGAGATCATCACAACGCACTGCAAGATGCGATCACCGCCGCCTTGGTTTTTGTGCGCCTCACCAAAGGTGATCTGCCCAGTCTCAACATGCCTCATATCAAGTAAAGATCAGCCTCTCAACTTACAAAATAACGGTTAATTTTCACGGTGATAACGCCCATCTCATCCTAAAGTCTAATTGTGGAAATAGCCTAGGTGATAGAAAGTGATATCTATTACTTATACCAATCGTCAGATAGCGAAACAGCGGTTAAGCCAGCGTGTAAAAAAATAGCCGTATTCACAAGGAGATCAGCAATGAGTGAAACCCACATCTATCCAGTAAAACAGAACATAAAATCTGTCACCCATGCAGACAACGATACCTACTTGAGCATGTATCAACAGTCCGTCAGTAACCCAGAAGCATTTTGGGCGGAGCATGGCAAAATTGTCGACTGGATTAAGCCCTTCACTAAGGTCAAAGAAACCTCTTTTGACACTGGGCATGTAGGTATCAAATGGTTTGAAGATGGCACCTTGAACGTATCGGCCAACTGTATTGACCGTCACCTTGCGACGCGCGGCGACGAAGTAGCGATTATTTGGGAAGGCGATGATCCCGCCGACGATAAAACCCTCACCTTTAATGAACTGCACCAACAAGTGTGTTTATTTTCTAATGCACTAAAAGCCGAAGGCGTAAAAAAAGGCGATGTGGTCTGCCTGTATATGCCGATGGTTCCCGAAGCCGCCGTCGCGATGCTGGCATGTACCCGCATTGGCGCGGTGCATACTGTAGTGTTTGGTGGTTTCTCACCTGAAGCACTGGCAGGACGTATTGACGATTCAGATGCAAAAGTCGTGATTACCGCCGATGAAGGCGTGCGTGGCGGACGCGCAGTGCCACTCAAGAAAAACGTAGACCAAGCATTGAGTAACCCCAATGTCACTACCATAAACAAAGTGATTGTTTTTCAGCGCACTGGCGCGGATGTGGCTTGGAATGCCGATGTGGATGTTTGGTGGCATGACGCTATCGCCAATGTAGACGCTGATTGTCCTCCTGAAGAAATGAACGCCGAAGATCCCCTATTTATCCTGTATACCTCTGGTTCAACGGGCAAACCGAAAGGGGTACTGCACACTACTGGCGGCTACCTTGTGTATGCCACCATGACCTTTAAATACATCTTTGATTACCAGCCGGATGACATATTCTGGTGTACCGCAGATGTAGGCTGGATAACCGGTCACTCATACCTAGTGTATGGCCCTCTTGCCAATGGCGCGACCACCATCTTATTTGAAGGTGTCCCGAATTACCCCAACACTAGTCGCATGAGTGAAGTGGTTGATAAGCACCAAGTCACGCTGCTCTATACAGCGCCGACCGCTATTCGCGCGCTAATGGCAAAAGGTGATGAAGCCATTCAAGGTACCAGCCGCGACAGTTTGCGCATTATGGGCTCAGTGGGTGAACCAATTAACCCAGAAGCGTGGGAGTGGTATTACAACACTATCGGTGATGCAAAATCGCCAATTGTGGATACTTGGTGGCAAACCGAAACCGGTGGAATCCTCATCTCACCACTTCCTGGGGCAACAGACCTAAAACCGGGCTCTGCCACTCGTCCATTCTTTGGCGTACAACCTGCGCTGGTGGATAATATGGGGAATCTGATTGAAGGTGAAGCGTCAGGCAACTTGGTGATACTGGATTCATGGCCGGGACAAATGCGTACCGTGTATGGCGATCATGACCGTTTTGAACAAACCTATTTCTCTACCTTCCAAGGCATGTACTTTACCGGAGATGGCGCACGACGAGATGAAGACGGTTACTACTGGATAACAGGGCGTGTGGATGATGTACTGAATGTATCTGGTCACCGCATGGGTACCGCCGAACTAGAATCTGCATTAGTCGCGCACGATAAAATTGCCGAAGCCGCTATTGTGGGAGTTCCACACGATATTAAAGGCCAAGCCATTTACGCTTACATCACTCTCAATGCCGATGAATACCCAAGTGCTGAACTGCACAAAGAAGTGAAAGAATGGGTAAGAAAAGAAATTGGCCCTATTGCCGTTCCTGATACTTTGCACTGGACAGATTCGCTACCCAAAACCCGTTCCGGTAAGATCATGCGCCGAATTTTGCGCAAAATTGCTACCGGAGATACCAGCAATCTTGGTGATACCTCAACACTGGCCGACCCAAGCGTGGTAGAAAAATTGATCTCCGAGAAAGGTGAACTGGTTTAACCACCGATAGCAAAGCAAATAGCCGTCACATCGTGACGGCTTTTTTGTTTAAAGACGGTTACAAATTAACCATAATAAAATTAATTAGTTAACCTATGATTACTTAATCGGCATTCTGCATAATTAAATACTGGCGCGACTAGACTAACTTTCAATCACTTATATGTGATTAGACCAGTAATTTGCTGTTAATTTCGCTGAATTAGCTATAATCATGCGCTAATTTGCCTTTTGACATAATTCTGACTGGAAATTATTCAGGATTCGTAAAATAATTAAAGGCAACAGTGAATAACTCACATTAACGGAAGATAGCGACAAGATGACTACAAAATCACGTGTTCTACTCCTAAACGGTCCAAACTTAAACCTACTCGGCAAACGAGAGCCAGAAGTTTATGGTTATGCGACATTAAACGATATTATCCATGATCTGCAGCAACAAGCCGATCAAGCAGGAATAGAACTGACACACGTTCAGTCTAATCGTGAATACGAACTCATCGACGCTATCCATAATGCCATGGGAGAGATCGATTTCATTATCATCAACCCAGCCGCATTTACCCACACCAGTGTTGCTCTAAGAGATGCACTACTCGGTGTCAATATTCCGTTTATCGAAATACACCTATCCAACGTACATGCCAGAGAACCATTTCGTCATCACTCCTATCTATCCGATAAAGCGGTTGGAGTGATATGTGGACTCGGGGCACAAGGATACAACTTCGCATTGTCGGCAGCGAAACAACACCTGCAGGCAAAATAAATCTAAGCCATCTCGACGACAGCGAGAGGCCACACACAAGACAAGAGAAGAATCATGGACATTCGCAAAATAAAGAAGTTAATCGAACTAGTAGAAGAGTCTGGAATTGCAGAACTTGAGATTTCTGAAGGTGAAGAATCAGTACGCATCAGCCGTCACGGCAATGCACCTGTTGCACCAATCCAATATGCAGCAGCACCTGCACCTGTAGCAGCGCCAGCTCCTGCAGCAGTAGCTCCTGCGGCAGCACCTGTTGCTGAAGCGCCTGCAGCTCCTGTAGATGCTGGTCATAAAGTTCTTTCTCCAATGGTAGGTACTTTCTACCGTGCTCCTGGTCCAGATACAAAATCATTTGTAGAAGTAGGCCAATCTATTTCTGCTGGCGACACTATCTGTATCGTTGAAGCAATGAAAATGATGAACCAAATTGAAGCCGATAAATCTGGCGTAGTTACTGCAATTCTTGTTGAAGATGGTGCTCCGGTAGAATTCGACCAAGCTCTGATCGTTATCGAATAATAGAGGTCGACATTATGCTAGACAAATTAGTCATCGCGAACCGAGGCGAAATTGCGCTTCGTATTCTTCGCGCATGTAAAGAGCTAGGTATTAAAACCGTAGCCGTTCACTCAACAGCTGACCGTGATCTTAAACACGTTCTACTTGCTGATGAGTCAATCTGTATCGGTCCTGCTCGCGGTATCGACAGCTACCTAAATATCCCACGTATCATTTCAGCAGCAGAAGTTTCTGGTGCTGTAGCGATCCACCCAGGCTATGGTTTCCTTTCTGAAAATGCAGATTTTGCAGAACAAGTAGAAAAATCAGGCTTCATTTTTGTGGGTCCTAAAGCTGAAACCATCCGCATCATGGGTGACAAAGTTGCTGCTATCAACGCAATGAAAAAAGCGGGCGTACCTTGTGTTCCTGGTTCTGACGGCCCTCTTGATGACAACGATGCAACAAACAAAGCTCATGCTAAGCGCATTGGCTTCCCTGTTATCATCAAAGCATCTGGCGGCGGCGGCGGTCGTGGTATGCGTGTAGTTCGCTCTGAAGGTGAACTAGTAGAAGCTATCGCTATGACTCGCGCAGAAGCAAAAGCTGCTTTCAACAACGATATGGTTTACATGGAGAAATACCTAGAAAACCCTCGTCACGTTGAAGTTCAAGTTATTGCTGATGGCCAAGGTGGCGCAATCCACTTAGGCGAACGTGACTGTTCAATGCAACGTCGTCACCAAAAAGTAGTCGAAGAAGCACCAGCACCAGGTATCACTGACGATATGCGTAAGTACATCGGTGAGCGTTGTACTCGTGCTTGTCTTGAAATCAACTACCGCGGTGCAGGTACTTTTGAGTTCCTATACGAAAACGGCGAGTTCTACTTCATTGAAATGAACACCCGTATTCAGGTAGAGCACCCAGTAACTGAAATGGTAACTGGCGTTGACCTAATTAAAGAGCAACTTCGTGTTGCTGCAGGTCAGCCTCTATCATTCACCCAAGATGACATCAAAATTCGCGGCCATGCTGTTGAATGTCGTATCAATGCTGAAGATCCAGAGCGTTTCCTACCTTGCCCAGGCAAAATCGAACGTTTCCATGCTCCAGGTGGTATGGGTGTTCGTTGGGAATCTCACATCTACTCAGGTTACACAGTGCCACCTCATTACGATTCAATGATTGGTAAACTGATCACCTTTGGTGAGAACCGTGATGTTGCTATCGCACGCATGAAAAACGCACTCAGCGAAATGATCATTGAAGGCATTAAAACTAACGTGCCTCTACAACTCGACATCATGAATGACGAGAACTTCCAACATGGTGGTGCAAACATCCACTATCTTGAGAAGAAGCTTGGTCTGCAATAAGTATTAACTAAATACTTAGCGTAATTGAGGGTGTTAGCCAACTATGTTGGCTAACACCCTTTTTCTTTGTATAGATGAAGTTGGTTAAATTTACTGCTAAAATCCACGCCAATTATCAATACGCAGAGTGAACTCCATGCCTTGGATTCAAATCAAACTTAACGCCACTGACAAAAATGCCGAGCAAATCGGTGATATGTTGATGGAACAAACTGGTGCCCTTTCCGTTACCTTCCTAGATGCTAAAGATACGCCTGTATTTGAGCCACTACCGGGTGAAACACGCCTATGGGGTGAAACAGACATCCTAGCCCTATATGACGCAGAAGCGGACACACAGTGGATTTTACAGCAAATCGAAGCAAGCCAGCTTCTTGAGCAAGGTTTTGCGCACAAAGTAGAGCAGCTTGAAGATAAAGACTGGGAACGCGAGTGGATGGATAACTTCCACCCAATGAAATTTGGTGAGCGTTTATGGGTATGCCCTAGCTGGCGTGAAATCCCTGAGCCAGATGCCGTCAATGTTATGCTTGACCCAGGTTTAGCCTTTGGCACCGGTACACACCCAACCACTTCACTTTGTTTAGAGTGGCTAGAAGGGTTAGACCTTACAGGAAAAACTGTGGTCGATTTTGGTTGTGGTTCAGGCATTCTAGCGATCGCAGCGATCAAGCTAGGCGCGAAAAAAGTGATCGGGATCGACATCGATCCACAAGCGATCCTTGCATCTACCGCTAATGCTGAGCGCAACGGCGTAAAGGAGCAACTGGAACTATACCTACCGCAAAACCAACCTGAAGGCCTGATTGCCGACGTTGTTGTGGCTAATATTTTAGCCGGCCCATTGCGTGACCTATCCGCTGTAATCAAAGCACTGGTTAAAGAAAATGGCGAACTTGCTATGTCTGGCGTGCTCGATACACAGGCAGAAGATGTCGCAAATTACTATCGTGACCAGTTTAATGTAGACCCTATTGTAGAGATGCAAGAGTGGTGTCGCATCTCTGGAAAAAAGCACTCTAGTTGAGTCACATCAAAATTTGTGCAAAAAACAGCCAAGTTCGCAAATATTTTTTGAAATGCTCAAATATTAGGCTTTTCACGCGCGCAAAAAATGCGTAAAATGCGCGCCCTTGCTGTTAATAATGTGACCATGATTTGAAAATCGGTAAATACGAACTTAAGAATAATTTGATTGTAGCACCTATGGCTGGCGTTACAGACAGACCCTTTCGAGAGTTGTGTCTTCGATACGGTGCTGGTATGGCTGTCAGTGAAATGATGCTCGCCAACCCTAAGACATGGAATACATCAAAATCACTGCAACGAAGAGTACATGAAGCCGAATCGGGCATTCGCTCAGTACAGATTGCAGGATCAGATCCACAATTAATGGCAGAAGCTGCGCAATTTAATGTAGAGAGCGGTGCGCAAATCATCGATATCAACATGGGTTGCCCAGCTAAAAAAGTGAACAAGAAACTAGCGGGTTCAGCGCTACTAAAGCATCCAGAGCTTGTTGAACAAATTCTGAAAGCGGTAGTAGATGCGGTAAATGTCCCTGTGACATTAAAAACCAGAACCGGTTGGGATACAGAGCATAAGAACTGTGTCGAAATCGCTAAAATAGCCGAAGACTGCGGCATACAGGCTCTCGCTCTACATGGTAGAACGCGAACTTGTATGTACAAAGGAGAGGCCGAATACGAGAGCATCAAAGCGGTTAAGCAAGCTATTTCGATACCTGTAATTGCCAATGGCGATATAGATAGCCCCGAAAAAGCAAAGCATGTACTGGAGTTTACCGGTGCAGACGCCTTGATGATTGGTCGTCCCGCCCAGGGTCGTCCGTGGATTTTTCAAGAAATCCAACATTATTTAGAAAACGGCACCACGATGCCCGAGCCTCCTATGCAGGAAGTAAAAGACATCATGCTTGGTCATGTTCACGAGCTTCATCAATTTTATGGTGAGTTCTTAGGTCCGCGCATTGCAAGAAAGCATGTGGGTTGGTACCTAAAAGAGCACGAGCAAGCACGTGAGTTTCGCCGTGTCTTCAATGCTATCGAAGTTGCCCCTGCGCAATTAGACGCATTAGAAGAGTATTTCAATTCCTATCATTGATAGGGATATGGTTGCATTATAATTACGAGAAGAGCTAGATTGAATATGTTCGAACAAAACCTGACTTCTGAAGCACTAACAGTTACTACAGTAACAGCTCAAGACCAAATCGCGCAAAAACCACTTCGCGACTCAGTAAAAGTTTCAGTTAAAAACTATCTTGCACAATTAAATGGTCAGGATGTAGACGACCTTTATGAGCTAGTGCTAGCTGAGGTTGAACAACCACTACTAGACATGATCATGCAATACACTCGCGGCAACCAAACTCGCGCTGCATCTATGATGGGTATCAACCGTGGTACACTTCGTAAGAAACTTAAAAAATACGGCATGAACTAAGCATTAGTTTTAGTTTTAGTTTTAGTCGCTAGAATCCTAAGGCTTACCAAATTTGGTGAGCCTTTTTTTATATCCCCACTCCAACCTTGCAAAAATGATCTACCATCATTCCATTTATATAGTTATTGGGTTTATATAAACAAAAAGCTAGTACACCTGTCACAATCCACTTTCTGTTTAATACCTCACCTAAAACACCACAAATGATCGCTTATTATTTCACTTTTATAGTTATTGAGCTTAAAGGGTCAAAAAGCTTGTACGTATGTACGCGTATCTTAAGGAATGTTAGTGACTTTCTGCTGTTTCCCCTGTTGAATAGATTACAGAGAATAAAAAAGTGAATATGAATAGCTCAAGGTAGATTGCAATGAAGCAGCTAAAGTTGTGGATGTTACGTCATGGTCAATGTGAAGGTGGCAACATTTTAAGGGGACAAGTGGATGTGTTGCTCACTCAAGCAGGGCAAGCACAGATGGATAAGGCGTTTTCTGCTATTCCTCAATTGCCTTCTGAGATCGTCAGCTCACCTTTGCAACGATGCGCTCTTTGGAGCAATAAAACCGCTGTAGAGAACAAGCTAGTGATGAGTACTCTTAACGGTTTTGCGGAGATGGACTTTGGCGACTGGGATGGCAAAACCTTTGATGAGCTTTATCAGCACTCGGCGGAAAAAATGGATGCCTTTTGGCGTGATCCTTGGCAGACAAAAAATAGCCCTCCCAACGGCGAGACTTTAGCTGACTTCGAATTAAGAGTATTAAACGAGTTATCTCAACTGTTAGAAAGTCATGCCAACCAAACAACAACCTCAGAGGATGCCACAGCGTCTGTGCTAATGGTGACTCACGGCGGAGTCATCAAGGTCATTCTAGGGCATATATTAAAAGCTCAGCAAAATAACGGCCTTTTTAGTCAGTTAACCTTACCTTATGCCGCACTACTGGAAGTTGATATCTACTTTTCTACACCTGAGCAAACATCAAATACTAAAAGCCCAACAGCAACATCACTAGAGGCGGTGCAACAGCAGTTGCAAGCCTATCAATTCTGCATGCATTGGCCAAAGCTATGAATATCCTAATTACTCGCATTAAGCTGACAATAGGCGAAATAATCCTTGGCATCATAAATGGGTATTTATAATTTATTACACTTTGCATTGCCATTCATTGAGTAGTGACGCATTAACTAGTAACACATTGAATAGTAAAGGATAACCTGCCAGTATGGTTTGCTGTTATCAGTAGTTTCTGATTACTGAATAGACCTTACTCAGGTTAATACTTACCAATGACAACATCAGGTCAGATAACCTCAATTATAAATACATGAGTCATAGCATAGGAGTTGCAATGTTTTCTGTAGACCCGGTTAACCACGCGTTAGACGAACAAATTAGCCACATCATTGATCAAAAAACCAAACCATTAGGCGCTCTAGGGCAACTAGAAACACTTGCCGTGCAAATCGCCAGAGTGCAAGCCGTTGGTAAAGATAGCCTTGCTAGACTCACCATCACCAAGCCAGCCATGTTGGTCTTTGCTGCCGACCATGGTATTGCTGAATATGGTGTGTCTATCGCACCAAGCGCTGTCACCACGCAGATGGTGTACAACTTTGTCGCGGGTGGCGCGGCCATCAATGTATTTAGTCGTCAGGTAGGTTTTAATCTGGAAGTGATTGATTGCGGTATTTTAGAGCCGCTTGCCGATCCTACTGGGGTGACAGAACAACGCTTAGGTGCAGGTACCGCTCCTATTCATCTTGCGCCAGCAATGAGCCTTACCCAAGTTGAACAAGGCTTTAGCTACGCGACTGAGGTGGTTCAGCGCCATCATCAATCAGGTTGTAATTTAATTGCGCTAGGCGAAATGGGGATCGGTAATACCTCGTCAGCTGCGGCAATAATGTCGGCACTGTTAGATATAGAAGTGAGCCAATGTGTTGGACGCGGCACTGGAATCGACGATAAAACCTTACAGCTAAAAACCAAACTGCTTAATGAAGCACTCACGTTGCACCGTCAGCAATTAACCTCTCCTATGCAGGTTTTAGCGCATGTTGGCGGGTTCGAAATTGTACAAATGACTGGAGCAATCCTCGCCGCCGCAGAAAGAAAAATGTTGGTTGTCGTAGATGGCTTTATTGCTACTTCGGCGGCATTAGTTGCTGTTGAGTTATACCCAGAAGTTCGTGACTATCTTATTTTTGCTCACCAATCGAATGAAAGCGGCCATAAGTTAATGCTAGCGCATTTACAGGCAACGCCTCTGCTACACCTAGATTTAAGACTGGGTGAAGGCACAGGTGGCGCATTAGCGTTACCATTAATTCAAGCGGCGACTAATTTTTATAATGATATGGCTAGCTTTGGTGATGCAGGAGTTAGCAACATCACCTAAAGAGCGTCAGCTAAAAGTTACACCCATAAAAAAGACTAAACGACAGCAAGCACCCCTGCATTTGCTGTCAGTTTTAGGCTTACATTATGTTGAGCATACTGCAATCTTGTATTGCTCAACGCCGTTAATGTGCAGCTTATGTCTATATAAGCTGCTGTAAATCAGTTCAGAAAAAGGAACCCGAATGTCGGTAATCTCAAATAAATATCGCCAGCTAAATCTACTACTGGTCGCCGTCAGTTTTTTCACTCGAGTTCCAGTACCGCATTGGGTTGACTACGGCGAAGATCACTTAAACCGTGCCAGTCGTTATTTTGGCGCGGTCGGTGTGTTAGTGGGTGGCGTAAGTGCCTTGGTGTTTTATTTAGCCCAACTTAGCTTACCGGCATCAGTGGCGATTATCCTTGCCATGATCGCTAGCGCATTACTTACCGGGTGTTTTCATGAAGATGGCTTGGCTGACACCGCAGATGGTTTAGGTGGCGGTTGGAGCGTAGAGAAAAAACTCTCTATCATGAAAGACTCTCGTCTTGGCACTTATGGCGCTTTAACACTCATGCTAGGCCTATTTTTAAAATGGCAATTGCTGGTTGAGCTTTCGGTATTTGGGCCTGCGGCAGTATGTAGCATATTGGTTTGTAGCCATGTATTAAGTCGCGTTGTCGCATCTAGTATGATTTTCAGTGAAAAATACGTACAAGATACCGATGCCAGTAAAGTAAAACCCTTAGCCAATGAGCAACAACCAAAAGATCTATACATTCTACTGTTTACAGGCTGTTTAGCCTTATTTGGCTTTCACGGCATGCTCGCGCTGACTTTAGTCATCAGTTTATTTTGTGTTCGATACGCTCTTTGCCTATTCTTCAAACGACAAATTGGTGGTTACACTGGTGACACGCTCGGTGCAACACAACAGATAACTGAAATTATCTGCTACATCATCATTTTAAGCGTCGGATTTAGTTAATGATTCAATTAGTTATCGGTGGTGCACGTAGCGGTAAAAGCCGCTACGGTGAGGCTAGGGTTGCCGAGTTTTCAGCCGAGGGACAAGAGTGTATTTACTTAGCCACTGCCCTTGCCTTTGACCAAGAAATGCGAGAGCGAATTAAACGGCATCAACTTGATCGTAGCCATGCCCGTCAAGTAGCTAATCAAACAGCCAGCCAAACAACCCATCAAGCTAGCCCACCAGTAAATTGGCAACTGATTGAACAGCCGCTATATGTAGCAGAATCCCTACTCACTCTTGATAAACCCAATCAAACCATCTTCATCGATTGCTTAACCTTATACCTCACTCAGCATCTCTGTCGTGATGCAGAGCAAATCGATTTTGTCGAACCGCCATTGTCAGCCCCTCTAGTACACACTTCACATGACTCAGCTTATCCAAGCCTAAGTAGCCACTGGCAAGAGCAAAAACAACGTCTATTGGAAGTGTTACCTAAGCTACAAAGCAATGTCATATTAATCAGTAATGAAGTAGGCTCAGGGATAGTTCCTATGGGCGAACTAAGTCGTGAATTTGTCGATGAAGCGGGCTGGTTAAATCAAGCGGTGGCGGCGATTGCCGATGAAGTCACCTTAGTTGTAGCAGGCATTCCAATGACACTAAAAGGACAATAAGAAAACCTAATGAGTAAATTACATTCCGCTAAAAATACACCGCGGATTCGCGGTTCTTTGATGGTGCAAGGCACAACCTCAGATGCAGGTAAAAGTACCTTAGTGGCAGGTCTGTGCCGTCTATTTACTCGTTTAAACTACAATGTTGCTCCTTTTAAACCACAAAACATGGCGTTAAATAGCGCCGTCACCATCGACGGTGGCGAAATAGGTCGCGCACAAGCGTTACAGGCCATTGCTTGCCATTTGCCTCTGCATACCGACTTTAATCCGGTGCTGCTCAAACCCAGTTCCGACACTGGTTCACAGGTAATAATCCAAGGAAAGGCGCTAACCACTTTAGAAGCCAAATCTTTTTTCGGCCCTGAAAGTGAGGATTACAAATCCAAAGCCATGGCGGCTGTCATGGATTCTTATGCACGCCTACAACAGCAATATGACATGGTGTTAATTGAGGGTGCTGGTAGCCCTGCCGAGATTAATTTACGTCAAGGCGACATCGCCAACATGGGCTTTGCCGAAAAAGCGGATTGCCCCGTCATCATCATTGCCGACATTGATAAAGGCGGCGTATTTGCCCACCTTGTAGGCACCATTGCGCTATTGAGTGAATCTGAACAAGCCCGAGTAAAAGGCTTCGTAATCAATCGATTCAGAGGTGATATTAGCTTATTGCAATCAGGCCTTGATTGGCTTGAAGAGTATACTCAAAAACCAGTATTAGGCGTGTTGCCCTATTTACACGATTTGCATCTAGATGCCGAAGATGCCTTGATTGATGACGAAATTAATCAAACAGATCTCCACAATAGCAACACACTTAACGTGCTTGTGTTGGTCTTCCCTCGCATCAGCAATCACACCGACTTTGATCCGTTACGCTTACATCCTCAAGTCAACTTCCGCTATATCACTTTAAACGATGATATCGAACAAGCGATTCAAGGCACCGATCTGATTATTGTTCCGGGCAGTAAAAATGTCCGTGCCGATTTAGCCTTTATGAAAGAGCAAGGCTGGGATGAAGCCATCAACCGTCATTTACGCTACGGCGGCAAAGTCATGGGGATTTGTGGTGGTTATCAAATGCTAGGACAAGAAATTGATGATCCCGACGGTATCGAAGATATCGCGGGCTGTTCACAAGGTTTAGGATTATTGCCCGCCTACACTCAGCTAAAAGCCGATAAAACATTATCCCAAGTTCAGGGCGAATTACAAATTGGTGCTGATAAGGTGCCTTTCCAAGGCTATGAAATCCACTGTGGTGAAACCATACAACGAGACAACTCAAACTTACTCACAAAGCTTGCTCCGATTAGCTTTGAGTCTGGAATCACAGATGGAATGCTCACCGCTGATCAGCGCATTTTAGCCACCTATGTACACGGCATATTTGATTCGCCACAAGCCTGTCAATTACTGCTGAAATGGGCCGGGTTAAAACAAGCCCAAACCCTAGACATTAACCTCATTCGAGAACAGCAACTAGAACGCTTAGCGGATATTTTAGAAGAGCACTTAGATATGGATAAATTAAGTCGCTTGATTCAATAAAATTTATTGGGTCACTCGCCAACAAATCAAAGAGCCAATAACCACCATCACTACCCCTTGCCAAAAGCTCGCCGATAACGCGACCCCGAGAATGATCGAGGAAAACAAGGTCGAGAAAATCGGGGTAAAGTACGACAAAGTGGCAAGCAACAACATGTTGCCCTGCATTATGCCGCTGTTCCACAAACCGTAACCGCTAGCCATGATGACCGCAGCGAGCAATAAGTAAAAGGTCGATTCAAGATTAAACGACAATGCTGGCTCACTAGAAAGTGCATAGCGAATCCATAACACACTTGCCGTCATAGCAAAAAATAAGGTAATCGCGTTTTTACCCTGCGACAGTCGTTTCGTAATGTTGCAATAAATAGCCCATAAGAAAGCGCCAATCAAAGCCATCGCATAAGTGGCAGGATTGCTTTGTACATTCTGCGCCAGTTGCGAAACCGATAAAGATTGATCACCCGTTATCGCCCATGCCACGCCAATAAATGCCAGCGCCACACTAGGGTACACCCAAGAGTTGGTTTTCTTACTGCTGCTTATTACTGCAATCAAAACCGTTAATGCAGGCCATAAGTAATTAATTACGGCCATATCTAGCGCTTGTTGTCGGCTATTTGCCATCCCTATCGCTAAAGACAAGCACACTTCATACGCGGTAAATAAACCACCCGCCACCAGCACATACCGTTTTGATAAGGTTTTTAGCTGTGGGCTTCCTACTACGCAAATCAACACTAGCGTCGCCACAGTGTAGATACTGGCCGCGCCGCCAATAGGCCCTAGCAACTCTGCCACCTTACGGGCAATGCCAATAACACAGCTCCACAACAAAATGGCGGCAATACCGTATAAGGTGTACTTATGTGCTTGCAAAATTCATCCTCATTATTTGAGTCAGTATCTTAATCAATCTTGATACGACTGCCAGCATAAATCACCAAGCATAAAAAAGGTCTGCATGTATGTGCAGACCTTATTGACGAGGATAAATAAATTAATGTGCTAGAGAGCGATTCAACAACGTACTTTTAGCTTTGTTTAAGTAATGACGCAACATCAATAGCGCTAACACCACCGCTGATGAAATGCTTAACCAATGCGGTAGCACTTCATGTTCACCAGCACTTAGCGGTTGCACAGAAAATCCATATGCTGAAACCAGATAGTCCGTAGCCAAACCAAACACTATCGCAGTTCCCACGACGCCGACCACGTAGGCAAATAAAGAACGCTTACCTAGCTCTTTTCCGACCACACCTAATGTCGCAATATTGGTTGCAGGCCCTGCCAACATAAACACCAGTACCGCGCCAGGACTGATACCTGACATCAGTAGACCTGCGGCAATAGGTGTGGATGCTGTGGCGCAAATATACATAGGCACACTAATAACCACCATCAACAGCATGCTCCAAATGGTGCCGCCCCACTGTGCTAGAAAATCAGTTTCTATATAAGTTTCAATTAATGCCGCAAAAAACAAACCGATTAATAGCCAAGTGCTGATGTCTTTAACTAAGTCGGTGGCCGCAAAGCTCATTCCTGATTTCAATTTACCCAATGCCGATGAAGACGCTGGCGACTTAGAACAGCAAGCGCTTTGCTGTGTCGAACAACAAGATGATGTGGCGGGTTTAGGCTCTACTGGCTTAGGTTTAGAAGAGCAACACGATGTTTGCGTTGTAGAGCAACAAGACGATACTGCAGGCTCAGGTTTTGCTTGTTCAGATTTAGCAGAACAACATGATGATGTGCTAGAGGTCGATACTTTCGCAGCTTTTGGCTTTATCGCATTCACCGCAAAGCCCGCACCTTTATTTGCCACAGGCTTTAAATAGCTTGCACTCAAGGTTGGTTTTACTTTATCAGCATGCTGATCTTCTTTACCTACCAATAGCCCCGCCACAATCGCACTGCAAATGGCGGCGATAGGGCGAATGATTGCCATAAATGGCCCCAATAAAGCGTAAGAAACCGACACAGAATCAATGCCCGTTTCAGGAGTCGCCACTAAAAATGAAGTGGTTGCGCTTTTCGATGCACCGCTACGACGTAAGCCAAGAGCGGCAGGAATCACGCCACACGAACAAAGCGGTAAAGGTGCGCCAATAAACGCCGCTTTAATTGTCGTCTTCGCCCCCTTGCCCCCTAAATGCTTAGCCAGCAAATCAGTAGGAACCCACTCTTTTAACAGACCTGCCACCAATAAGCCCAATAGCATCCAAAAGCCGGACTCGATAAACAAATCAATAAAGTTATTTAATAAACTCACTTCGCTTCCTCATTTACATCACAATCAGCGCTGTCTAGCGCCTCTAAGATACAACAGTGAGTGGCTGGCTCGTCGCCACCACAACAAGATGCGCTCAACTTACTTAGTGAGCTTTGAAAGACTTGCAGCTCTTTAATCTTCTCTTCTACGTTAGCCAGTTTGAGATCCACTATGTCTTTTGCTTCATGGCAACTGTAGCTATCACGATCAATTTGAATAGAGAGCAAATCGGCTATTTCGGTTAAGGTGAAACCAATTTTCTTAGCGCGTATGATAAAGCCCAGTCTATTGGCATCCAACTCGGTATAGACTCGATAGCCACTGGCATTGCGCGAGCTCGGCTTTAAAATGCCGTGCTTTTCATAAAAGCGTAATGTGTCTGGCTTGATATCAAATAACTTTGCCAGTTCGCCTATTTTATACATCCCTATACTCACCAAATTTCCGATTAACTCTATAAGTATAAACCTTAGATGTAACTCCAAGGTCAAGAAAAGAGTGCATCATAATTTGCAATAATGTTTAATTTATTTTTTCTTCACTCTGAGCACCAATAACGGCAAAGAGACAGTTTTTTGACAATAAAATGCAAATGCCAAACGATTGCGCGAGCTTTTTAGTAAATTATTCGATAAAATACGCGCCATTCAAATTGATGAATTTTTACTCGCGAAAGGTTTTTGTCAAAGTGGTTTAACAGTCTTCATCCAGACTCGACTTTAACAAACATCTTTTCATCCAACTTGATTCCAAAATCAGCAGTGCTTATGAAGATGCACCCTGTAATCAAAATTATGATTCAGAGCTTCTTTTTACTCTGTCGATAGCGGATACATTTAAGTACTTGAGGAATATGGAAGCATGAGTAACGCTCGCCCAATTCGCCGCGCTCTTATCAGCGTATCTGATAAAACTGGCATCGTAGAATTTGCTAAAGCCCTAGCTAAACGCAATGTTGAACTTCTTTCAACTGGTGGCACCGCTCGCCTGCTTGCTGAGCAAGGCCTAGCTGTGACTGAAGTGTCTGACTATACTGGCTTCCCAGAAATGATGGACGGTCGTGTTAAGACCCTTCACCCTAAAGTACACGGTGGTGTACTAGGTCGTCGTGGCCAAGATGATGACATCATGGAAAAACATGGTATCAACCCTATCGATATGGTTGTTGTTAACCTATACCCATTTGCTGAAACAGTAGCAAAAGAAGGTTGTACTCTGGCTGACGCTGTTGAGAACATCGATATCGGTGGTCCAACAATGGTTCGTTCTGCGGCTAAAAACCACAAAGACGTGACTATCGTAGTAAACGCTCACGATTACGAGCGCGTGATTACTGAAATGGACGCAAACGACAAGTCTCTTACTCTAGAAACTCGTTTCGACCTAGCTATCGCAGCCTTTGAGCACACGGCTTCTTACGACGGCATGATCGCAAACTACTTCGGCACTATGGTTCCATCTTACGGTGAGAACAAAGAAGGTGACCAAGAGTCTAAATTCCCTCGTACGTTCAACCAACAGTTCGAGAAAAAACAAGACATGCGCTACGGTGAGAACAGCCACCAAGCAGCCGCATTCTATGTTGAAGCAAACCCTGAAGAAGCCTCTGTTTCTACAGCGCGTCAAATTCAAGGTAAAGCCCTTTCTTACAACAACATTGCAGATACAGATGCTGCGCTTGAGTGTGTGAAAGAGTTCGACCAACCTGCATGTGTAATTGTTAAGCACGCTAACCCTTGTGGTGTAGCACTAGGCGAAAACATCCTAGAAGCTTATGACCGTGCATTCAAAACAGACCCAACATCCGCATTTGGTGGCATCATCGCCTTCAACCGCGAACTTGATGCCGCGACTGCAACCGCAATCACTGAGCGTCAATTTGTTGAAGTAATCATTGCACCTTCTGTTTCTGCTGAAGCAGTAGCCATCGTAGCGGCGAAGAAAAACCTACGCCTTCTAGAGTGTGGTGAGTGGACAACTAAGACAACTGGCTTTGACGTGAAACGCGTTAACGGTGGTTTGTTGGTGCAAGACCGCGACCAAGGCATGGTGTCTGAAGCTGACCTTAAAGTAGTATCAAAACGCCAGCCAGCGGCTGAAGAACTAAAAGATGCACTGTTCTGCTGGAAAGTAGCAAAATACGTGAAATCTAACGCGATTGTTTACTCGAAAGGTGACATGACTATCGGTGTCGGCGCAGGCCAAATGAGCCGCGTTTACTCTGCGAAAATTGCAGGCATTAAAGCCGCAGACGAAGGTCTACAAGTTGAAGGTTGCGTAATGGCATCGGATGCATTCTTCCCATTCCGCGACGGTATCGACGCGGCGGCAGAAGCAGGCATTAAATGTGTTATCCAACCGGGTGGCTCTATGCGTGACCAAGAAGTTATCGATGCTGCTGACGAACACGGCATGGCGATGATCTTCACTGGTATGCGTCACTTCCGTCACTAATTGTTCTGAGTTTTCTAGACGATTAGCAATGTAATTAAAATTAGCCTCTCAGATTTGAGAGGCTTTTAAGAATTTAAAAGTTGAGGATTAAACATGAACGTATTAATCATCGGTGCTGGCGGTCGTGAGCACGCTCTAGGCTGGAAAGCCGCGCAAAACCCAAATGTTGAAACAGTTTTTGTTGCACCAGGTAATGCTGGTACAGCGCTAGAACCAAAACTTGAAAACGTAAACATTGGCGTTGAAGATATCGCAGCTTTAGTGGCTTTTGCCAAAGAAAAAAGTATCGAGCTAACTATCGTTGGCCCAGAAGCACCATTGGTTATCGGTGTGGTTGATGCCTTCCGCGAAGCCGGTCTTCCTATCTTTGGCCCAACTCAAGCGGCAGCTCAGCTTGAAGGTTCAAAAGCATTCACTAAAGATTTCCTAGCTCGCCATAAGATCCCTACGGGTTCTTACGCTAACTTCACTGAAATTGAACCAGCACTAGCTTACGTACGTGAGCAAGGCGCACCAATCGTAGTGAAAGCTGACGGCCTTGCAGCAGGTAAAGGTGTTATCGTAGCGATGACTCTTACCGAAGCTGAAGACGCAATCAAAGACATGCTAGCAGGTAATGCCTTTGGTGATGCCGGTAGCCGCGTTGTTATCGAAGAGTTCCTAGAAGGCGAAGAAGCAAGCTTCATCGTTATGGTAGATGGCTCTAGCGTACTGCCTATGGCTACTAGCCAAGACCACAAACGTGTGGGTGACAAGGACACAGGTCCTAACACTGGCGGTATGGGTGCTTACTCTCCAGCGCCAGTAGTCACTCCAGAAATCCACAACCGCATTCTTGAAGAAGTCATCTACCCTACCGTGCGCGGTATGGATGCAGAAGGCGCTCCTTATACAGGTTTCCTATACGCAGGTCTAATGATTGATGCTGACGGTACACCTAAAGTAATCGAGTACAACTGCCGCTTTGGTGACCCAGAAACTCAACCTATCATGATGCGTATGGAATCGGATCTTGTTGAACTTTGCCTAATGGCAATTGACGAGAAACTGGATGAAGCCGAATCTAAATGGGACCCTCGCGCGTCTATCGGTGTGGTTCTTGCCGCTGGCGGATACCCTGCTGACTACGCGAAAGGCGATGTGATTTCTCTACCTAGCACTGAAGTTGAAGGTCAAAAGATCTTCCATGCAGGTACGGCAAACAACGAAGCTGGCGATGTAGTGACTAACGGCGGACGCGTACTTTGTGCTACAGCGCTAGGTAACAGCGTTTCTGAAGCTCAACAGCGCGCTTACGAGCTGACTAAACAAGTGTCTTGGGATGGCATGTTCCATCGCAACGATATTGGCTACCGCGCGATTGCTCGCGAACAGCAAAAATAGTCTCGCTACGCTAAAACGACAAAAGCCACTTCATTGAAGTGGCTTTTTTAATAAATGATGCTTTGCAATCAAGCGTACTCGAAAATTCGCGACGCTGACGGCTAACTTTCTAAGTTAGGCTTCTCAATACAATCTACATTGCCGTGTTTCAATATCAGCAATTTATCGACTACGATTTTTTTGCTCTGATACTCACCGACAAAGGCGGCAAAGTTTTCTTCATCTTTTAAGCGATCAATCACTACCGTAGGTAATTTTTCTTTCAGTTCAATATTATTGAATGCACGGCCTTCACAAGTCATAAAGACTCCGCGCTCCCAGTAACCTTGAATCAACTCGACCCCTTGTTTTTGTTGCACCTTGCTGGTGCTGACCAAATCGTTGGCTTGTTGTTTCACTTCATCGATTTGGGTTTTATCCATCGGGATGACTTTGCCATTAAGACGTAAGCGCTGATATACCGCCTCGCCATTGCCACTAAAGCGCAATGTCATTTGATAAGGAACAAGTTTGTCTGTGCTGGTGAGTCTTTCACCGGTGCGGATAATTTCTTGGAGATTATTATCGCCCCAAACATAATGACTTTTGTACCAAGTCTTATCTTTGAAAGTCACACTATCTGAGCTGGTCTCTGGAGAATTGACGCGTTGAGTTAACCAGTACAGAGCTGTTTTTGAATCGTCAGCATAACCGCCTGAATATTCAGTAAGTGAACTTGCTTGACGCAATGGAGTTGTAGCAGAAGAGCAACCCGCTAGGGTTAAAATAGCTAAAGCAGAAGTAATGAGGTGTTTCATAAAAAATACGCCGAGCGATGACACTCGGCGTATTTTACATTAATTAACTGAATCTTTCAGTGCTTTCCCTGCTGTAAATGCAGGAACATTTGCCGCTGCAATTTGAATCTCTTCACCAGTCTTAGGGTTACGACCAGTGCGTGCGTTACGATGAGATACTTTAAATGTACCAAAACCAATTAGTTGAACTTGGTCGCCTTCTTTAAGAGCACCAGTTACGCCTTCTAAAGTCGCTTCAAGAGCTGCTTTTGCTTGAGCTTTTGACAAATCTGCTTTTTCTGCAATTGCATCGATTAATTGGGTCTTGTTCATTAGGGTTTCCCTTCTAAAATGTTTGAGAACAAAGCCACTCTAAATCATAAAGGCTCCATCTGGCAAAGGGTTGCAGGCGATCTTTAGGTTCAAGCGAACACTTTTTGACTCATTCTGCAATTCAACTCACAAATTCACCACCATCATTTGGCTCGATGCTTGTATTTTCAACACTTAGCACCTACTTACAAACTATCCATTGTTGATAATAGCGAACCACCGCATAATCAACTTGTTTAATAAATAATCACTTAAGGTTCTATGTTACTTCTTACAATTTATGTTTCTATCGCCATTGGCGTTTCATTCATCTGCTCAGTGTTAGAGGCTGTTCTGCTGAGTATTTCGCCAAGCTACATTGCGCAATTGAGACAACAAGGTCACCCGGCCGCGAACCGATTAACCAAACTAAAATCCGATATCGATCGCCCACTTGCTTCTATTCTTACCCTAAATACAATTGCGCACACCATAGGTGCGGCGAGTGCAGGTGCTCAAGCCTCCATCGTGTTTGGCAGTGAATGGCTTGGTGTTTTTTCAGCGGTACTGACTTTGGGTATTTTAGTGCTCTCTGAGATTGTGCCAAAAACCATAGGCGCAACTTACTGGCGTCAACTAGCCCCTATCTCGGCAAATATTTTAAATTGGATGGTTTGGGGTCTAAGACCCTTCGTCTGGTTTTCTGAGCAAATCACAAAACGTCTGTCGCGTGGCAATGTTGAACCTAAGCTACGTGAAGAAATGTCCGCAATGGCAATTTTGGCAGAAGAGTCGGATGAGTTTGGTGAAGACGAAACTCGCATTCTAAACAACTTACTTAACCTGCCAAATGTGTCCGTGACCAAAGCCATGACCCCAAGACCGGTAGTGTTTCGTGTTAATGCCGCTCTTTCTATTAATGAGTTTTTAGACAAGCACCAAGAAACGCCATTTTCCCGACCTTTGGTGTATGTGGAGCAAAAGGACAACATTTGTGGCTTTGTGCATCGCTTAGAGTTATTCAAACTACAACAGCAAAATAAAGGCACTGAACTTTTGGGTAATGTAATGCGCCCTATTCATGTGTTTTTGAATAACAGCACCTTACCTAAAGTCTTCGCCAATATGTTGGCGCAAAGGCTGCACATTGCGCTAGTGGTTGATGAGTACGGCACAGTGCAAGGTATTGTGACCTTGGAAGATATCTTTGAGTTTTTATTGGGACAAGAAATTGTCGATGAGGCCGATAAAAACCGCGACATGCAGCAAGCGGCTCACGACCGCTGGGAGCAATGGACCAAAAAACATGGCGTGATCATCAACAATGATGACGAAGAACCAAATCCAGATCAAAACAAAGAGCAGCCCAACTCAGCACACTCTGATTCGACCGATAAATAATAAACCCAATAATAAAAACGGGAGCCTGATTAGGCTCCCGTTTTTGTTGGATACTTTTGAACAGTCAGCTTAAAGCTGTACACCGATATTACTGATGCCATCATCACGCAGTTCAGCGCGTAAATCTTTGATCAATTCAATATTGCGTTCCGTGCATTCACGCAATGGACGCGCAATGGCCCACTGCACATCCCACTCTTCACAAACGGCTTCATTTTGTTTTTGATTGTCGTTAGTAATTTCGTCACTGCCTTGCGCCACTTCAAGATCGGCCACTGTCATCACAGACTGCTGACTGATGTTTTGTACCGCTTCGGGTAGCAAGTCACGATCTAATAGCGCATGAATGAGCTCAGCAAGCCCCATACAAGCATCGATAGCAGGATAAACACCGTAAAACTCAAACTCATCCGCGTTAGGGACCAGTTCTTCAAGCTTCTCTAATTGGCGCTCAAAGTTTACTTTGGCACTCTTTACGGTAAGCAATTCCCAAATGCTATCGAGAATATCTCGGTAGATTCGTGCCTCGGCAAATTCCGTTGTTTGACAAAACATGGCATAGTTTGGGTACATACGTTCACACAAACTGACCATAAAAGTGATTTGTTGCCAAGGTTCTAGTTTCTCAATACGAACCTGAAGAGGATTCTGTAACATAACGACTCACAATTGTGGGAAAACAGCAAAAGTGTACTTGATAACACCCAAATAACAAAGAAACAGGGACTGGCTTTCGATGAAAACTGCTACTCAATACCTTTATGTCTTGT
This sequence comes from Vibrio neonatus, assembly GCF_024346975.1. NCBI lineage: Bacteria > Pseudomonadati > Pseudomonadota > Gammaproteobacteria > Vibrionales > Vibrionaceae > Vibrio > Vibrio neonatus. The sequence goes on from NZ_AP024885.1 coordinate 2,561,787, forward strand.
CTAAGAACAAGTCTGAGTATCTAGAATTACTCAAAAATGCTGATTTACCACAATTGGAAATCACCGAAGATCTTTCATTAGCCAGCATTCTATTGGCCTCCCCACCTATGGCGGCTAAGGTCATTGACCAGTGTCCCAAGCTAGAATGGGTGCAATCCATCTACGCCGGTGTCGACCCCCTCACTCAGCAACCGCCACGTGACGACTACCTGTTAACTAACGTGAAAGGCATATTCGGCCAACCGATTAGTGAATACGTACTGGGTTACTCTATCGCCCATTTTCGCCACTTTGATATTTACCAACAACAACAAAAACAGCAGTTGTGGCAACCTCACCCTTATGTGTGCTTAAACGAGAAAACATTGGTGATATTAGGTACAGGCTCTATCGGTACGCATCTTTCAGTAGCCGCCAAAGCCTTTGGCTTAACCACTATTGGGGTGAACTCTAGCGGGAGAACACCAAGCGAGGGACAGTTTGATCAAATACTGCCAATTGCAGAATTGCATCACGCCTTGAGCTTGGCGGATATCGTGGTATCAGTATTGCCAAAAACAGCGCAAACCAAACAAGTGCTCAACAAAGAGAGTTTAAGCCACTGCAAACAAGCTTTGCTATTTAACGTTGGCCGTGGAGATGTCATTGACGCGCAAGGGTTACTCAGCGCTTTAGAGGAAGGCCATCTAGAACATGCCTTTTTAGATGTGTTTGTAAACGAACCTATTTCTCAGCAATGCCCTTATTGGCAAAACCCAAAAGTTACCGTGACTCCGCACAACGCGGCGCACAGTTTTCCATCCCAGGTAATGGGGCTGTTTAAAGACAATTATCAGCGTTGGCTCGAAGGTAAACCTTTGCTGGCTATGGTTGATTTTAATAAGGGTTACTAAAACGAAAAAACGCCACGATTGTGGCGTTTTTCATTATATCTTATTGCTTTATTACTGTGCGCTTTTAAGCAAAGACTTATACACCGTATTGAGCACGGTAAGCTTTTACTGATTCAAGTTGCTCAGCATTATCACCCTTCTCTTCTAGGAAGGTAATAAGGTCAGTTAGGCTAACGATAGAGATGATTGAACAGTTAAAATCACGCTCAACTTCTTGGATAGCTGAAAGCTCGCCTTTGCCTTTTTCTTGACGATCAATGGCAACTAATACACCAGCCAGATCAGCGCCGTTGGCTTGGATGATTTCCATAGATTCACGGATAGCAGTACCTGCGGTGATCACATCGTCCACCAGCATAATGCGACCTTCTAGTGGGCTACCGACAAGGTTGCCACCTTCGCCGTGATCTTTAGCTTCTTTACGGTTAAAGCAATATGGCTTATCTGTATCGTGATGATCCGCTAGTGCTACCGCAGTGGTAGTAGCAATTGGGATGCCTTTGTACGCAGGGCCAAATAGCACATCGTAGTCAATGCCAGAATCAGCTAATGCAGCGGCGTAAAAACGGCCTAAACGCGCCAAATCACGGCCAGTGTTAAACAGGCCAGCGTTAAAGAAATATGGGCTAGTGCGACCCGATTTTAGAGTAAACTCTCCAAACTTAAGAACTTGTTTCTCAAGTGCAAACTCAATAAATTCACGCTGGTATGCTTTCATTCTTTTCTCTCTTATTAGGGTCTAAATATTTCTATACTTCTACCAATCGTACTAAATAACTGGTCATTATAGCTTGTTAAAATGATCACTTACTTAGTGTGATTGGTATTAATGAACACATCTCCAAATGGAGATAAAAAAATAGCCCCGCTAGGAGCTATTTCAAAAACTATTCTGCCAGTGCCGCTTTTTGCACTTCGATGATATCTGCAATGCCCTTTTGAGCCAGAGCCAATAATTCCATCAATTCTTCATGCGAGAACGGTTCGCCTTCGGCTGTGCCTTGAACTTCAATCATTTTACCTTCTTCGGTCATAACGACGTTCATGTCAGTGTCAGCTGCTGAATCTTCAACATACTCAAGGTCACAACGACCCTCACCTTCAACAATACCCACAGATACCGCTGATACATGGCCTTTCATAGGGTTCGCTTTTAGCTTGCCTGCTGCAACCAATTTTTGGAACGCATCTGCCATAGCCACGCTAGCACCAGAAATTGATGCAGTACGTGTACCGCCGTCAGCTTGGATTACATCACAATCTACTGTGACCATGATTTCGCCCATCGCTTCTAGATCAACCACAGCACGTAGGCTGCGAGCAATCAGACGTTGGATTTCCATAGTGCGGCCGCCTTGCTTGCCACTGGCTGCTTCACGACGGTTACGAGTGTGAGTTGCGCGAGGTAACATGCCGTATTCCGCAGTTACCCAACCTTTACCTTTGCCTTTCAACCAACGAGGTACATTCTCTTCAACAGAGGCATTACACAATACCTTGGTATTGCCAAACTCCACCAATACAGAACCTTCTGCATAAGCGGTGTAGTTGCGAGTCATTTTAATAGGACGAACCTGATCTACTGCACGATCGTTTGGACGCATTGAAAGTCACCTAAATTATTGGGTATGAAATTGATCGAGATTATATAGCATCATGAAACAGGATGCGACTTTAGGGAGTCGCTAGGTTTTGTGCTAAGATTGCCCGCAATATAGACGCACACCGATGTGATGAATAAAGGTAATTCAATGATCTACAGCATGACCGCTTACGCGCGTAAAGAAGTGAAAGGCGATTGGGGTAACGCAGTATGGGAAATCCGTTCTGTGAACCAACGTTATTTAGAAACCTATTTCCGTTTACCTGAGCAGTTCCGTGGCCTTGAGCCTATCCTTCGCGACCGCTTTCGTAAGCGTTTAGCTCGCGGTAAGGTGGAATGTCACCTACGCTTCGAAGCAAACCCAAGCGCTAAAGGTGAGCTAAGCATCAATGAAGACCTAGCACAACAAGTCATCAATGCCGCTAAACAAGTAATGGAAATGACCGGTGAAGACAACCGCATCAACCCATTCCAAGTTATGCAATGGCAAGGCGTGATGGAAACACCAGAGCAAGACATGGACAGCGTAAACAAAGATTTGTTAGCGGGCTTTGAAGGTGCCATCGCTGACTTCCTTGACGCTCGCGCAAGTGAAGGCGAAAACATGAAAGCGTTAATCGACCAACGCTTAACCGCCATCACCGACGAAGTGGTTAAAGTGCGCGCTCGCATGCCAGAAATCCTACAATGGCAACGTGACCGTCTACTAAACAAATTTGAAGAAGCCTCTATCGAACTAGACTCATCTCGCGTTGAGCAAGAACTTATCGTTCTAGCACAAAAATCTGACGTTGCAGAAGAACTAGACCGCCTAGACTCTCACGTAAAAGAAACCACCAGCATTATGAAAAAAGGTGGTGCAGTAGGCCGCCGTCTAGACTTCATGATGCAAGAATTCAACCGTGAGTCGAACACGCTAGCATCTAAATCGATTAGCACAGATATCACCGCTTCTGGTGTTGAACTCAAGGTGTTGATTGAGCAGATGCGTGAGCAGATTCAGAATATTGAGTAATTGCTAAAGCGGGGTCAGGTCTTGAAATTTGCACGCAAGGGAACTTGCGTGCAAATTTCAAGACCTGACCCCTAGTGACTAAATCTCTTACTAAAAGTAATCACGTTTGGAATTAATCCAAACGGTTCAGGGTTTAGACTGACAAACATCAAAGACCACTTATTATTGTTATCTAAATATAGTTGTAGCCGAAGAAAGGTTGCTCCTTTCTCATAATTAACCGCTACAAAGGCAATAGAAATTCTAGGGGTTACCTCCTCTATTGCTATCGTATCGTAAGAGGTTGGCTTTCCGTATCGTGATTCATAGCGTTTCAGAGCATCAATAACAGGTGCAGGTGCATCGCTGAATGGAGACCAATACTTAGCTGTCTTTTCAGCTGAATGAGTGAAGTAATAACTCACTTTATCATTCACTAATTCTTTTACAGAATCAGAAGCGAGGGTGAAAGGCGAAAAATTTATGATGAACAATAATGTAATTACTCTTAATGACATATTAATCCTATATTTAACCTAACGAAGTAATATTTACTTTTTCTTATTAAAAATAGTATCTACAAAGCGAAGAATAAAACACTATACCCTTTCAATAACCAGTCGATTATAAACCTATACACTTATGACTTCATTCACATACCCATATTAATAAATTTCATCTGTGTAAGACAAAAAATAGAAGCATTATCACTTACATTTATAACCATAAAACAAGAAATAACAACTCATGATAATAAAGACTATATATTGAATAAAAGAAGCTATATATGGCATTCCCCAAGCCTTATATTTACTTCGATCCAAGGTTTCACCAGTAACAATTAATTCATATAACTGAGAAGCAATAAAGCATATTGTTAAAACTAACAATATGCTAATTAACACCAATTTATTAGCTGATACATAAATTACAGTAAGTTTCATATCGTCAAAATAACCTTTAGTAGTAATAGAAAAATCATTTACAATTCAACAAATCAAGATCATTAATTACATTTTCAGGAACTTTATCTACTGTTGCTAAGTTAATCCTCCATTGTGCATTCTTCTCCTTATAAACTAGTAGCTTTAAATACGCAGCGCCTTTCTCTAAGTTCATCTCAACGTATATGTAGTTTGAGCGATTAGAGATCTTTTTAATCAATAAAATGCTGTGTTCTTCATACCTGCCAAAAGTATCCTCTAGACCTTTTATATATTGATTAAATTCAGGAGGTGCACTTCCAAAAACCTTTTCACTTGCTTGGAGTAGAGAAACTCCAACGAAGTTATCCATTTGTCTATTGATATAATTTTCTATTGAGTCATCAGCTTGTCCGTTCCCTGAAAATCCAAATAACAAGAGCATAAATAAAAACCTGTTTAACAACATACTGAAGATCCTACAGATTTACTAAACACTACAAATAAATTATATGTTACTTCTTGACACGAATAACAAACAAGAGCATATAAACACCAACTACAGCTAAACATATGTACCTCGAAATATAGCTGTAGAAATCAATCTCAATTCTACCTCTAACAATTTGAGGTTGTTCAAAGTCATTTATCCAAAGATCTATAGAGGCGTATGAACACCAGACTACAAGCACAATAAAAAATGCTCTCTGCATAAAAGCAACTTTAGGCGTTAAATAAAGCTTCTTTATCTTCAAATAAATACCCTTAAAAAAGTAAATAGTTATTTATGCCTAAATCCAAATATTAGAAAATAACAAGACACAAAAACAAACGAAGAGTATTTAAATACAAACCCTATATAACCTAAACTCCATGCTTCATACTTATCTATATTAGGTGTAATCCCCGTAACTATTGAGCAATATAATTGATAACTAAAGAATAAAAGACCAAATAAGAGGGTAAGCCTTACCAATAGCAACTTATTAGAACTTAAATAAATTACAGTGAACTTCATTTTTATAAAACTATCCTTTATTAAAGTTAATCATATCTACTTAAGACTCATATCACTAATATCATATGAGCGATATGAGACCTTTTATGTATTGAGTCATCAGTTTACACAACCCAGAGAATAAAAAAGCAAGTATGAATCTAATTAATAGGCTTAGTCTCACTAAATCTCTTACTAAAAGTAATTATATTTGGAACTAATCCAAATGGTTCAGGATTAAGACTAACAAACATCAAAGACCACTTATTGTTGCTATCCAAATATACTTGCAGTCGAAGAAAAGTTACTCCTTTCTCATAATTAACCGCCACAAAGGCAATAGAAACTCTAGGGGTTACCTCCTCTATTGCTATAGTATCGTAAGAGATTGGTTTTCCATATCGAGACTCATACCGCTTCAGAGCATCAACAACAGGAGCTGGAGCATCACTGAATGGAGCCCAATACTCCGCTGTCTTTTCGGCTGAATGAGTGAAGTAGTAACTCACTCTATCATTCACGACCTCTTTTACTGAATTAGAGGCAAATACAAATGGTGAAAATAAGACATAAAACAAAATGGTGCTTTTTTTTAGTAACATAGTTCACTCCTAATAAATGTCTTTTCGAATGCTTTATTAAATGACGCCACTGCTCTATCAAAAAAATCAACTTCGGTTAAGTCTTGACCAATTATTGTTTTCGAATAGGAGGACGATACATTCGCTGGTCCAGACAAACCAGGACCAAATTTAATCCCAATGCCAAACGTTAAGTCTCCAAATGCATCTATATCCACACTACTTCCTACACCACCAAGAACTGTTTTTACACCCACATTAATACTCCCATCAATTGATATCCCTGATAAATCGGCAGGTTCATTCGTACCAGTAACTAACTCAATAGAAAGGCCTGTTGTTGCTTCTAACGATGATGCTATTTCAATATTAACTTTATGATAAGAAACTACCTTAAGATCACCATCAACTATCCCTACGGCTAACCCAGTGCTATGTGAAACCAAAGTACCAGCTCCAAGCGAAGATTCCCCTGATAGAACTAATACCGCCAACCCAAACGGATCCACCCAGAAAAAAGGATTACCACTCCCATAACCATAGGACATTTGTTGGTTAGGATCACGTAGCAGCATGTCGGTATTAAGGCTGGTTGCCTTTATTAGCTCATGTTGAATTTCGGTGGGGAGATATGTGTCCTTTAAGCTCCAGTAGTCTGGCTGAATAAAACGACTGCTGTGCGGGTTGTACCAGCGGGCGTCTAGGTTGACTAGTCCTGTGCTGCTTTCGGTGTACTTGCCTGTGTATTGATATGGCATTAGTTGACCTAACTGCTTGTTCGCATTAACACCCGCATTGGCTTTCCAAAAGGTTTTATCATTGTGCTTACGATAGGTTTGACCAAATGGACTGTAGCCTAGTCGCATAGCGGAAGTGCCAGTGCTGTCTAACACGTGAATAGTGCTACCTAAGCGATCATGATGATTGTAAAGGTGACGGGGATCTGCCCCCTTAGTGCCACTCGCTTGCACTAGGCTTGATGTTGAATCATATAGGGATTGATGCAGCACTTTGCCATAGGGGAGACTTGAATCAGGTAATAAAGTCAGAGACCTAAATGGCGTAAACCCTGCATCGTTATCTTGCCACTGGCCTTGCTCTTGGCGGCCATCATAATGACTATATAAAGTGGTTTGATTGAGTTGAGCTGACTGATTAGAGTTACCATTTTGTTTGATGGCAGTTTGGGCCGTGCGCACCGTCTTCACTCGACGAGATCTCACATCATATCCATACTGAACACTTGAACCATCGGGGTTTATCACTTCAGTCATTCGGTTTAGCGGATCATGCTGATAGCTCTGCACTTCATTGCCATTACTAACACTCGCTAGGTTGCCATTGGCATCGTATTGATAAACAAAGTTATGAGAGTCGCTTGAGTCATCATTTTCACAGCTATTATCGTCACAAGAGAAACCCGGTAGTCTATGCCCTTGCATCTCGACTAGCTGATTGGCTTGGTTATAACTGTATGTATACGTGGTTGTTTTGGTTTGTTTTTGCGTAAGATTCCCTACATCATCCCAGCTAAATTCGATGTCGTCTTGATTAGGATAATCGGCACTGACGATTCGATTGACTTGGTCGTATTCAAAATAAGCCCATTGATCGCTATCACCATGTTCAGTCTTCCTATTTTGTGCAGTGACATTACCCGCGCCGTCGTATTGATAATTAAGTACCTCGATGGTGTTCCAAGTGTCTCGCCAGCGATTACCTTTATATTCTTGCTGTTCGATAACAATACTGACAATTCGACCGACTGCATCATATTCTAAGCTTCGGCGACTTCGGTTTGGGTAATCGATCTGTTGAAGTTGACCGCTTGCATCGTAACTAAGCTCAAAAGCAAGATTGCCGTCAGCCGTATTGCGTTCAAGCTTTACTATTTTCCCCTCTGCATCACGATGATAATAAACACCTTCATCATCACTAACTTGGCTATAGGTTCTTTCTCCAAGTACATTGTATTCATAGTTAAAACTTTGCCCTAGCTTGCGATTATCAACCTGAATTAATCTCCCCGCAGGATCATAGTGATAATTTTCTGCTAACTCAGGGCCATCAATATTGGCAAGACGTCCTAGTCCATCGTAGTTCAATACCTCACTATGCCACTGCCCTTGATGGGCGTATTGACGTTCAGTAACATGACCTCGCTGATCATATTGAAACTGGATATCGGTATTTTGTTCCGGTTGATAAGCATGTGTTACTTGGCCAGCTAAATCATAGTCATAACGCCACTGCTCACCCAGTTCATTGGTAAAGGTGGTTAGCCTTGCCATATCGTCATAGCTAAATGACTGCTGAGTCCCTGCTGCCGAAGTGATGCTTGCTAACTTATTTGCGGCATTGAACGCATATCGAGTGACACTATTATTTGCCTGTTTGATCTCAGAGATATTGCCGAACCCATCATATTGATAACGGGTTGTCTGATTGAGTTGGTTGGAATAATCCGTCACCTGATTACGGAAATTGTATCCCCAGCGCTCACCGGCATTGAGTGCGTTTGTTTGATGGGATTTCCGCCCAAGTACATCGTATTCAAAATGGGTTGTGTGACCTAACGGATTAGTTTGAGAGATCAATTGATCAAAAGCATCATATTGTTGCTGAGTTTCTTCACCTAGACGGTTGGAGATAATCATTGGCCTACCGGCATTATCTAAGCGAATATGAGTCATATTGCCAGCCGCATCTTTGGCGCCAATCAAGCGACCTAATGAATCTAATAACCTATGCTGAGTATGGCCGAGTTGATTACTACTCGATGTGAGTCGCCCCATTGCATCGTATGCATATTCAGTTGATGCGTGATGCCCGTTTTCGGGGTCAATAACTTGAACAATTTGGTTATCAGCGTTATAGGTGTAATGCCAACGATAGTCGTCACCATCGGTATAACTCACTACATTATCATTGGCGTCATACTCCCAAGACTGTTGATGTCCAAGGGGATTCACTTCGGATACTTTCCTGCCTGCCATATCATAATAAAACTGATAAGAAGCGCCGTCAGGCATCGTCATTGAACTTAATAATCCTAAGTCGTTATAACGGTATGTATTAGCGCTACCAAGGCGATAATAAGGCAGTTGCTCAGTCGACAATCGTCCTTCACCATCGTAGGTAAAGTAACTTTCTCTAGATTGCTGTCCTTGGGTTGTGACTATTTCAGCGGTCATCAATCCTGCAAGATTGTAATGCCTCAATATCTGACTGCTATCTGGATAGATAATGGATGACAGTAACCCCTGCTGATTGTATTCAAACTGCCAACGTTGCTCAGCCGCATCCTTGTATTCAATTAAGCGTCCAAGCAAATCGTAGACTTTGTTACTTTGGCGATGGTTACCAAGCAACATAATGCTTTTGTCTGTGTCGGATTGAATTTGTGTGACCACCAGCTGACTCGCTTGCTGATCGTATTGCCACTGAGTTTGCAGCCCTGATTTATTGATGTGTAAGGTTTTACGCCCTAACCCATCATATTGAAATCGCTCAACACCTCCCTCAGAGTCGGTAATTAAAACAACCTGACCGAACACGTTGTATTCAAACAGATATTCGCCACCACTGGCGTCGCTATACGAAGTTGAGAGACCTTGCCAATTATAATCATGTCGAATGCGCTCTTGAGTGCTATTCGGCATTGATACTGATAGAGCAAGCCCTAACGCATTTGGCGTAAAATATGTAGCATTTCCATTGCCATCACTACTTTCAATGATGTGCCCGAGTTCGTTATATCCATATTGCTTTACATACGCCGCTCGCTCATGATCGTAAGTGGCATATTGTCTCCCCGCATCATCATAGTAATGCTCAACTACATTCCCAATTGGGTTAGTTGTGGATTGCAATTGGCTGTCAGGGTAATACTGGAAGTGAGTGGTGCTTCCTAAGCTATCGGTTTCCGCAATGCGATTACCTGATGCGTCATAGGTATATGATTTACTGACCTCTGTTCCATTAATAGAAGAGTGAATTAACCTATTGCGTGAATCATATTGATATTGCCATACTGCGCCATGCGGGAGCGTCACCGACACTAAGTTATTTTCTGAATCATAGTGGTACTGAGTAACGTATTCGGTCTCGCCAGTTAAGGAAGGCATGAGCACTTTCTTGGTGGAAATTTTATTTCTTGGCGTGTAAGTCAGGTAGGTTTTAACACCGGAAAAGTCTTGTTGGTAAGTGAGCAAACCGTTGGAGTCGTACTGCATGATTGACTCGCGGCCTAACGGGTCAATGATGCGTGTCGGTGAGTCTAAATCTCGCCCATCGTCACTGTGGTATTCATAATGTGTAACGCGCCACTGCTGTTGGGGAAGAGCGCGAGATCCTTCAGCAACTTTTATTATTCGGCCTATTTTGTCAAATTGTGTTTCTCGAATGTATCTTTGCTCTAGCGGCGTTTGAGGAGCAAATTGCTCAATGCGAATTGGGTATCCTAAATCGTCATACTGATATTCAGTGTAATTACCCACTTCATCGATGCGTCGAATCAACACGTTATCAAGCCAATGCTCTTCCACCACCGAGCCATCCGCTAATTCAATGCTTTCTACTCGGCCAGTGTTGTCATAAACAAACTGCGTTTCATCGCCAATATTATTAATCGTTGACAGTATTCTGCCCGCTGCATCCCTCTCTATATCTGTACTACGTCCCATTGGGTCGGTTGTCGATATCACGCGGCCGTGCAAGTCATAACTGTAGAGAGTGGTGTGCCCCAATTCATCATATTCAACTATCAGGTTACCTTTATCATCGTAAACCTTGTGAATTTCACTTCCGTCAGATTCATACACCTTAGATAAAATCTGATTGTGTGCGTTGTACTGATAACGGGTTCGGGTATTGTTTCGGTTTAACACTGTGGTGGTTCGATTTGGGAAATCATATTCATAGCTAAACTGGTTACCGGAAGGATCTATCTGAGTATCAACTACCGTTTTGTTATCTTGCTGGCGATAAAGATAAAATGCGCTATTACCTTCACCATCGGATTTCAGAGTTAGGGCTAAGGGATTGTCTTGATAAGCGTATTGGTAATGATGTTTAGCGCCATTAAATTGCACAACATCACTCAGTTTCCCAGATAGATACGTATAGCTATGCGTTCGCTCTTCTTGATCGGTAATTTCCGTTAAGCGACCATCGGTATAAGTAAAAGAAAGAGCTCGCCCCAACCCATCAACCATACGTATTGGCTGTTGCTGACTATCTCGATAAATAGTCACGCTACGCCCATCATTTTGATTTACTTTGACTAAGAAGCCTTGGTAGTTGTATTGATAGGTTACACCCTTGGGAGTAGAGACAATAAAAAACCCGTTTTCATCAATTTCTAAGTGGGTATTGTGTCCCATAATTGGCGTAATGTTTGACGTGGAAGGCTCAACACTAAACAGCTTTCTACTGCCATTGGGAGCGACCCATTTTAACTTATGTAGCCCAATCTCATACTCAATTGGATAAGCTGTATCCACTACGTAGCGGTTACGTTCTCGATAATAATTTGATTGTTGATGCTGGCTTGTTAACTCATTAATCTTTGTTTGAATCTGATCTCTACTCGCAATATAAATTGCTCGCTGCGCCTGTAGTTCAGAAATGGCCGCTGATAATCGCTGCTGTACTTGCTCTTCATTGTAAGCAAGGCGACCTGTGAAAGAGTTGCTTAATTTATCAATGCCTTGGTCAATGCCATCGATAATCGTTTGATACTGATTGACTGAAGCTTGGTTTAATTCAATTAAGGGCTGTATATCAACATCCACACCCCAAATAATTCGGCTATCTAAGGAGGAATGCCAACCCGCACCTAGCGACCATGCAGACCCTTGGCTGATACGATGCTGTCTAACTAAAGAAAATACCGGATGGGCATAGTCAATCTCACGCGTTATTTTGCACCCAGAGTACAATTCAACAGGACAATCACTTTCATCCCCTTCTGCGCTCGCTTCACTGGCTTGTTGTTGCTGTTGTTCATTATCGCTTTGTGTATCTGCAGTTTGAGTATCGGCTGCATCCGCATTTCTGTCTGCCTCCAATCCAGCAGCACCTGCAACGTCAATAGTAGTGCTGGTAATGCCAGAAATTGCGGATTCAATGGCCGCTCTATCTACATCAACAGGATCAGGGGCAAAGTCATCATCAAGGTCGCCTCCATTATTATTGCTGTCATCATCATCGTTGTCTGGAATATTAGGCTCATTAGGGCCGTTACAAGACAGCGCGCCCTGACATTCAGTTAATACTGATATTTCAACAGCATATGCACGCTTGTCTGAATACTCTAATAGGAAAAAAACAACCAATAATCCAAACAGTTTTCTCATACCCTACCCAACACAATCCAATGATTTGCTAGTCAGTGTATGAAGCGAGGAATAATTGCAGGTTTGATATTGTTAGATCTGGATTCCAACTTTTGGCTATTTGGGGGTCAGGTCTTGAAATTTGCACGCAAGTCCTCTTGCGTGCAAATTTCAAGACCTGACCCCTTATGCTGCCCCCTAGGATTTATTTTTTATCTATGCTGTAAGTGTCGTAGTCGCGTAGTAGGAAAAGCACAAAACAAGCGGCTAGCATTGGCCATGCGGTGAAGAATAATAAGTTATTGAATGGGTCAAAATACTTAGTTAATGATGACAAAGTAGAAGCGCCATGCAGGACAAAAACCGCTCCGTAGGTGACTGTTTTCCACTTTCCAAGTAAGAATGCCGCTAAAAACAACATTTGTGCAATGCCTATCACAATCATTGTATTGATAGAGACATGCAAACCATAAAAGCCTGACATCACCCTAACGGCGTGTTCGGGCACAATAATCTTATCTAAACCCCAAAAGAAAAATACAATAAAGACAGTAATTCGTAGCGATAATAAGCTAATGGATAGCTTGCTTTGCAGTTTTTGGTCCATTGAGATACCTGTTTAATTTGCTCAATAATATAAAGAGCTAGAGTGAGTGAGTCTTACAACCTTCGCTCAATGAGACCTTGGCCTTGATGTTTTTATTTCGGCTATATCGAAGCCAAATGTAAGCAAACATATCCTGGGGTCAGGTCTTGAAATTTGCAGTTGATCCACTTCGATTTACTTACCTCTAAAAACCGATATGCAAATTTCAAGACCTGACCCCCAGTGTTCTGTAAATTCAGGTAAAGCTAATATCGTTAAATGAGATCGATTGCTATTGTCACTCTAACGCAGTGAATTTAACCGATTGATTTAGAGGTGTTAATGCCCTTTTCTTACAAACAATTAATGCTTGTAGCGACATGCTGTTTTGCCAGCGTACCTTATGTGCAAGCATCGACAATGAACACTACCATTATTGGTTCGGGGTCTCCTGACTACAATCCAGAGCGGGTCAGTGCCGGGGTGCTCATCACTCAAGGTGACACTAAAATTTTGGTGGATATGGGAGATGGTGTTAACCGTAATCTCAATAAGCTTGGCGTTAATACTCGTAAGCTAGATGCATTGCTTTTTACTCATCATCATTTAGACCACAATGCGGATTTTTCGGTATTGCTTAGCCGAGTATTACTCGGGCGAGGGGAAACTCTGATTGCAGGTCCAAAGCAGACCAAAGCTTATGTCGATAGCAATCTAAGCCTATATGCGGAAGACCTAAACTATCGCCTTGGTAAAACCAATCGCACATTAAAACAACGAGAAAAACACCTTACGGTCAATGAACTAAAAGGCAGTGATTCTTTTACGTTTAATGGCATAAAAATATCCACCCTTTCGGTACCTCATACCATAGAAACCCTAGCCTTTCGCTTTGACTATAAAGACCAGTCAGTCGTGATCAGTGGCGACCTAAGCTCAGGCCCTGGGTTTGCAGAATTTGCCAAAGATGCAAACTGCCTAATTATGGATTCTGGCGGCATGATCATGAACAACGGTAAGAATAAAAAAGCCCCGAAAAGAACATCGGGTAAATCAAAAACTCACGCGCATTTAAACATCAGAGAGTCGAGCCAAATCGCCGCTCAAGCCAATGTCGATAAACTTGTATATACCCACTTTAAACGTGGTGAGATAAATGAAAAAGCCAGCTTAGAGATCATCAATAGGAAATACCAAGGTGAAGTCATTTTTAGCACTGACCTTATGCCTTTAGATTGCGCCAATACAGCGCAAAAGAAATAGAAGCTCATAATAAAAATTTAAGCAATAAGGATTCTTATGTCTTACCTACTTCGAAATATCGCCGTTACCATAACCTGTTGTTCTGCAATGCTATCTGTTGCCAACGCTAGCACATCTAACTATCCCGTAGTATCGATAGAACAAGGGCAATATCAGAATAATAATGACAATACCATCACCGATAAAACCACTGGTTTAATGTGGCAAAAAGACTATCAAGTGATGAGCTTTGACGAAGCGATAAAATACGCTAAATCAGCGAAGATCGGCGGGCATAACGACTGGCGCGTGCCGAATATCAAAGAGCTGTATTCATTAATTTTATTTACCGGCGTTGATGCCAGCAATCGCGATATGTATAAGGTTCCTAATGGTTCAAAACCTTTCATTGATACTGACGTATTTGATTTTGCCTACGGCACCAATGGCAAGCGCGTGATTGATTCACAATACCTGTCGACCTCTATTTACTCGGGTAAAGTGATGGGTAAAGACAAAGCCGTATTTGGGGTTAACTTTGCTGATGGGCGTATTAAAGGATACCCATTAGTGCAACCGCGCACTAAAAAAGACAACCAATTTACTGTGCGCTTAGTGCGAGGCAACACTGATTACAGCAAAAATCATTTTACAGATAACAATAACGGCACCATTAGCGATTCAGCCACTCAGTTGATGTGGTCGAAACAAGACAGCCAAATGGGATTGGATTGGGATGATGCTAAACAATGGGTCGCGAAGCTAAATAAAGACCAATATTTAGGTCATAACGATTGGCGTCTACCTAATATTAAAGAGCTACAAACCATTGTAGATTATAGCCGATCCCCTAAAGCAACGGGCTCAGCCGCCATTGACCCAGTATTCGCTATCTCCACCATCAAAGATGAACAAGGAAATGACAATTATCCTGCTTTTTGGAGTAGCACCACTCACCAAAAAACCGGTCGTAAAGCTCAATCACAAGCGGCGTACTTTTGCTTTGGTGAGTGTCTTGGGTACATGAAGCGACCAAAATCTAGCCAAAGAAAATTGCTCGATGTGCATGGCGCAGGTGCCCAACGAGCTGAACCCAAACAAGGCGATGCTAAAGATTATCCAAACGGTTTTGGCCCGCAAGGCGACGTCATCCGCATCAAAAACTACGTTCGAGCTGTCCGCAACATCTAATCGCAGTTGCGGGGTCAGGTCTTGAAATTTGCAGGCTAGATTTTATCTAGCCTGCAAATTTCAAGACCTGACCCCCTATATCCTAACGAATTTCCATGCTATCCTTCGCAACCATTTTTCTAGGGTTATGTCTACATCAATCCTAGTGCTATCATGCGCAATAACATTGTTAATCACTATCTCGGAGCTCTACGAATGGGAAAAGGCACCCTTTATATCGTTTCTGCACCTAGCGGAGCGGGAAAATCTAGCCTGATATCAGCTATGCTGGAAAAAAATCCGGTATACGCAATGAAGGTTTCTGTGTCTCATACTACGCGTACTATGCGCCCGGGTGAGGAAGATGGCATTCATTATCATTTTGTAGAGCGAAATGAATTTGAAACCTTAATCGAAGATGGTGTTTTCTTAGAACACGCTGAAGTCTTTGGCAATTACTATGGTACATCTCGCATTTGGATTGAAGAAAATCTAAAACGCGGCATTGATGTATTCTTAGATATTGATTGGCAAGGTGCGCGTCAGATTCGCAAGCAAATGCCACACGCGAAGAGCGTTTTCATCCTGCCACCATCAAATGGTGAGTTGGAGCGTCGCCTAAATGTGCGTGGTCAAGATAGCTCAGAAATTATCGCCAAACGAATGAGTGAGGCGAAATCAGAAATGTCACACTATGATGAATATGACTACATCATAGTTAATGATGATTTTGACGCTGCTTTGATGGATTTTAGGGCTATTCTGCGAGCAGAACGCCTTAAACAAGACAAACAAACAGCAAAATACAGTGGAATGCTATCAGCTTTACTAGCAGAGTAATCTAGAAAGCTGTATAATTTCCCGTCATTTAAAATGTAATTTAGTAATTGGAGTCCTCATGGCACGCGTAACTGTACAAGATGCTGTTGAAAAAGTTGGTAACCGTTTCGACCTTGTTCTAATTTCTGCTCGTCGCGCACGTCAAATGCAAACTGGCGGCAAAGATGCCCTAGTGCCAGAAGAGAACGATAAGCAAACAGTAATCGCTCTTCGTGAAATCGAAGAAGGTTTGATTACTAAGGAAATCTTGGACGCTAAAGATCGTCAAGAACAACAAGAGCAGGAAGCAGCAGAACTAGCAGCCGTAAGCAGCATCGCTCACACTCGCTAATCTGCACAACATTTCGTAACCTTTTAGGCCCGTAATTTGTATCTATTTGATAGCCTTAAAGATGTTGCCAAAGAATATCTATCAGAGCCTCAAATTGAGGCTCTACGACATTCTTACTCGGTAGCAAAAGATGCCCACGAAGGGCAGACTCGCTCTAGCGGTGAACCTTACATCATCCACCCAGTGGCTGTTGCAAGAATCCTCGCTGAAATGCGCCTTGATCTTGAAACCCTACAAGCTGCTCTACTTCATGATGTCATTGAAGATACAGAAGTCACCAAAGAAGAACTTGAAAACCTCTTTGGCACTGCTGTTGCTGAGTTAGTGGATGGCGTTTCTAAACTCGACAAGCTGAAATTCCGAGACCGTAAAGAAGCCCAAGCGGAAAACTTCCGTAAAATGGTGCTGGCTATGGTTCAGGATATTCGCGTTATCTTGATTAAACTCTCTGACCGTACGCACAACATGCGCACTCTGGGAGCACTTCGTCCTGATAAACGTCGTCGCATTGCTCGAGAAACTCTAGAGATCTACTCACCTCTTGCTCACCGTCTGGGTATCCACAACATTAAAACTGAGCTCGAAGAGCTTGGCTTTGAAGCCCTCTATCCAAACCGTTATCGCGTATTGAAAGAAGTGGTGAAAACCGCTCGTGGTAACCGTAAAGAGATGATCCAACGTATCCACTCAGAAATTGAGGGACGTATGGAAGAGTGCGGAATCAAGTTTAGGGTTCTAGGTCGCGAGAAAAACCTCTATTCCATCTACAACAAAATGAAGACCAAAGAACAGCGTTTCCATACCATTATGGATATTTACGCGTTCCGAGTCATCGTTGATGATGTAGATACTTGCTATCGCGTATTAGGACAAGCACACAGCTTGTACAAACCACGCCCGGGCAAGATGAAAGACTATATTGCGGTACCAAAAGCCAATGGCTATCAGTCACTGCACACCTCTATGGTTGGCCCACATGGTGTTCCTGTTGAAGTACAAATTCGTACTGAAGATATGGATCAAATGGCTGACAAGGGTGTCGCGGCACATTGGTCTTATAAGAGCAACGGTCAACGCTCTGGTACAACAGCGCAAGTCAAAGCACAGCGCTGGATGCAAAGTTTACTTGAGCTACAACAAAGCGCAGGTAACTCATTCGAATTTATCGAAAACGTTAAATCCGATCTGTTCCCTGACGAAATCTACGTATTTACACCAAAAGGTCGTATCGTAGAGCTTCCTGTTGGCGCAACTGCGGTCGATTTTGCCTACGCGGTACATACTGATGTCGGTAATACCTGTGTCGGTACTCGTGTTGACAGAAATCCATATCCTTTAAGTAAAGCTCTGAAGAGTGGGCAAACCATAGAAATCATTAGTGCGCCGGGTGCCAGACCTAACGCCGCTTGGTTGAACTATGTGGTCACTTCACGCGCGCGCACTAAGATCCGTCAAGTTCTTAAAACCATGCGCCGAGAAGACTCTGTCGCCTTGGGGCGCAGACTGCTTAATCACGCTTTGGGTCGTCACTCGATTGAAACCATTTACCCAGAAAACGTCACTCAAGTCCTTAGCGATCTTAAACTAGATAGCGTTGACGATATGTTAGCGGCTATTGGCCTTGGTGAGCTAATGAGTATTATCGCGGCACGTCGATTGCTTGGTGATGCAGACTCTCTCACAGAGACCAGTTCTGTAGAGCCTCGTTCAGAGAAAAAACTCTCAATCAAAGGTGCTGACGGTATTCTTCTGACTTACGCAAACTGTTGTCACCCAATTCCTGGGGATCACATTTTAGCGCACGTCTCTCCAGGTAGAGGTCTAGTTATTCATAGAGAAGCTTGTCCAAACATCCGTGGTTATCAGAAAGAACCTGATAAATACATGGCGGTTGAATGGGCTGACAGCCACGAGCAAGAGTTTATCACCGCTCTGCAAATTGATATGCAAAACACCCAAGGTGCACTAGCAGGATTAACCAATGTTATTTCTCGCACTGGGTCAAATATCCACGGCATCTCAACAGAAGAAAAAGACGGCCGTTTATATATGGTCACTCTCTCTTTAACAACCAAGAACAGGGTTGACCTTGCGGGCATCATGAAGAAGATTCGTGTAATGCCACAGGTATTAAGAGTCCGTCGTCGCCGCAGGTAAAAATGAGTCCAGAGCGTTATCAAAAAATCGTTGCTGTTCTAAATTCACGTCAGGTTGATCTGACTCTTTGTTTAGAGCAAGTCCACAAGCCTAATAACGTATCTGCAGTGGTTCGCACTGCAGATGCGGCAGGTTTGCACAAAATTCATGCGGTATGGCCGGATGAAAAAATGCAAACCTTAGGTCATACCTCAGCAGGTGCAAGAAACTGGGTGGAAGTTGAAACTCACCGTAGCACTGAAGAGGCTTATCAGAGTTTAAAAGCGCAAGGTATGCAAATACTGGTCACTAACCTCTCTGATAGCGCGGTCGATTTTCGAGAAGTGGATTACACCAAGCCCACAGCCATTGTATTAGGTGGTGAGAAACACGGCACCAGTGATATTGCGATAGAAATGGCCGACCAAGATATTGTCATTCCTATGGTAGGAATGGTGCAATCTCTAAACGTTTCTGTGGCTAGTGCTTTAATTTTGTTTGAAGCGCAGCGTCAGCGTCACAACAAAGATATGTACAACAACCCACCACTAAAACTGCCAGAGCAAGTGATTCACAAAACACTTTTTGAGCGCGGTCATCCGGTATTGGCAAAAGTGGCTAAACGTAAAAACTTACCATATCCACCCTTAGATGATGCCGGGCAAATTATTGCTGACGCTAGTTGGTGGGCAGAGATGCAACGTAAGTAATTGCTTACATCCACTCTACTGCACCAAGCATAGTAACTACTTACATCCAGCCTCGTTCAGCAAACGACACCACTTCACCATCGCCAACCACAAAGTGATCTAATATTCGAATATCCACCAGCGCTAATGCATCGATAAGGCGTCGAGTAATGCGCCGGTCAGCTTGGCTAGGTTCTGCCACTCCAGAGGGGTGATTGTGAGCTAAAATAATCGCGCAAGCATTGTGCTGTAATGAACGTTTCACTACTTCTCTAGGGTAGACATTAGCGGCATCGATAGTCCCTTCAAACAGCGACTCATGGTCAATAACCCGATGCTGATTATCTAAAAACAGCACGTAAAACACTTCCCTTTGTTTATCTCGTAATAGACTCAATAAAAATAACTTGGTCTGCTGAGGGCTGGTTAAGGCATCGCCTTTCTCTAAAGTCTCGGCTAAATAGCGTTGCGTCATCTCTATAAACGCTTGCAATTGCACGTATTTTGCCTGCCCTAATCCCTTATGCTGACAAAATAGCTCTTCCGGCGCGGTTAACAAATGGCGCAATGAACCAAACGATTTCAATAGGTAGTCAGCCAACTCTAAAACATTCATTCCTTGGCAACCGGTACGCAAAAAAATTGCCAACAATTCGGCATCGGTTAACGAGTCCGGCCCTTGATTTATGAGTTTTTCTCGGGGAAGAGATTCCTTAGGCAAATCTTTTAATGTCATCCCTACTCCTTGCTGATCATCTGCAAAAATGTAGTATTGACGCAGAATGAACATACTGACCTATATAAAGTACAAATTTGGCATCTAAGTCGCAGCCCATCCGTCTACTTGTCAAACTCTAACTCCAGTACAATATATGGTATGGTTACCTTATTAATTTAATTGAGAAAATGAGCATGCAACCTCTTGAAGGTAAAAAAATAGTTCTCGGTATCAGTGGTGGTATCGCGGCGTATAAATGTGCTGAATTGACTCGACGCTTATCTGAACGAGGCGCTCAAGTCAAAGTTGTAATGACGAAAGCAGCTAAGGAATTTATTACCCCACTAACCATGCAAGCAGTATCAGGACATCCTGTAGCTGAAAGCTTATTAGACCCCGCAGCAGAAGCCTCTATGGGGCATATCGAAATCGCCAAATGGGCCGATCTGGTGCTACTTGCTCCCGCAACTGCCGACCTTATCGCACGTATGGCAGCGGGTATGGGTAACGACCTTTTAAGTACCTTTGTGCTTGCCACTGACGCGCCTGTTGCTGTGTCTCCGGCAATGAATCAGCAAATGTACAGCAACCTTGCGACTCAAGAGAATATCGCCACTTTACGCCGTCGTGGAATGTTAATTTGGGGCCCAGCCTCTGGTGAGCAAGCGTGTGGCGATGTCGGCGCAGGCCGAATGTTAGAACCCATGCAGTTAGTTGATTTATGCATTACTCATTTTCAACCAAAAATTCTGCAAGGTAAAAAAATTGCCATCACCGCAGGCCCAACCCAAGAAGCTATTGACCCAGTTCGATTCATCTCAAACCATAGCTCTGGGAAAATGGGCTTTGCTTTAGCTGAACAAGCGGCAAAGCTAGGCGCTGAAGTCACACTAATTAGTGGCCCTGTTAACTTACCTACGCCAAGCAATGTCAAACGCATTGATGTGTTAAGTGCTCAGCAAATGCATCAAGCCGCGGTTCAACACGCTACTGAGCACGATATTTTTATCGGTTGCGCAGCCGTTGCTGATTACCGCGCGGCAGAAGTAGCTGAACAGAAAATGAAAAAAGTCGCCGGCACAGATGAGTTGATGATCCGCATGGTAAAAAACCCAGATATTATTGCCACCGTAGCAAGCTTGCCTGAAAACAGACCTTTTACTGTTGGTTTTGCTGCCGAAACACAAGATGTAGAAAAGTACGCGATGGATAAGCTTGCGAGAAAAAATCTAGATCTAATCTGTGCAAACGATGTTTCGCAAACTGGTATTGGCTTTAATTCTAACGATAATGTCCTCAGCCTTTACTGGGCGAACGGACAGCAACACTTCTCTCTAGCCAGTAAGCAAATACTGGCTAAAGGCATCTTAGAACAAATTAATGAACTCACCCAATAAGCATAACGTCATGAAAGAAATTGATTTAAAAATCCTAGATTCACGTATTGGTAAGCAATTCCCATTACCTCAGTATGCGACAGAAGGCTCTGCTGGCTTAGATCTTCGAGCTTGCCTAGATGAAGCATTAATTGTCACCCCAGGACAAACCCACTTAGTACCAACCGGTCTTGCGATCCACATTGGAGATACTGGCTTAGCCGCTACGATTCTTCCTCGCTCAGGTCTTGGACATAAGCACGGTATTGTATTGGGTAACCTAGTCGGTCTTATTGACTCTGACTACCAAGGACAGTTGATGGTTTCTGTGTGGAATCGTGGACAAGATACCTTCACTATTGAGCCGGGCGACCGTATTGCACAATTAGTGTTTGTGCCTGTAGTACAAGCTAAGTTCAACCTTGTGGATGATTTTAATGCCTCAGAACGAGGTGAAGGTGGTTTTGGTCACTCCGGTAAAAACTAACTGAAACCAATTTCTACAGCCAAAGAACAAACAAAAAAAGGACGTAATAAATGACAGGCAAACGTAGTTCAAATCGTCGTGACGAGATTTTGCAAGCTCTTGCTTTGATGCTGGAATCCAGTGATGGAACGTCCAGAATTACTACGGCTAAATTAGCTCAACAAGTGGGTGTCTCAGAGGCCGCTCTTTATCGCCACTTCCCTAGTAAAGCCCGCATGTTTGAAGGCTTGATTGAGTTTATTGAGCAATCCGTTCTCTCTCGCATCAACCAAATTATGGATCAAGAAAAAGATACCATGGTTCGTTTGCATGAAGTGCTTCGCTTTATTTTGTTATTTACAGAGCATAACAAAGGGCTTTCTCGCATCCTTTCAGGTCATGCACTAATGTTTGAGAATGAGCGACTTAGAGATCGTATCAATCAACTATTTAGCAAAATTGAAAGTCAGATAAAGCAGATTTTACGTGAGCGAGTGCTTCGCGAAGGTAAAGGTTTTGCCACTGATGAGAAAGTACTGGCATCAATTGTACTAAGCTATGTAGAGGGTCGCTTAAACCGTTTTGTTCGTAGTGACTTTGTTATCAAACCATCCGCTGATTTTGATGAATATTGGAGCATGCTAAATCAGCAACTTGCTTAATCTGTTGGAAAGAATATGGATAAATATGCCCCACCTAAGTTTTCAATCAAACTGCTGCATCCAAGATATTGGGTAGTTTGGTTTAGTTTTGGTGTTCTTGCTTTATTTGTAAACCTAATGCCTTATTTTGTCTTGCTCAAGACAGGCCACGGGTTAGGTAAATTAGGCATGAAACTGGCAAAGAGCCGAGTGAAAGTGGCTAAACGCAATTTAGAGCTCGCCTTTCCAGAAAAATCCGCTGAAGAGATCACCCCTTTAGTAGAAGAAAACATAAAAAATACTGGTCTTGCCTTTATGGAAATGGGCATGACTTGGTTTTGGCCTACGTGGCGTCTAAAACGTCATATCCGTACCGTAAACTTGCAGCAAGCAATTGATTTTGAAAATGAAGGTAAAGGCGTTCTGCTCTGCCACCCTCATACTCTTAATCTAGAAATTAGCGCTAGAGCTTTTGCCGCACTCGGTTATCCCGGCAGTGGTGTTTATCGCCCGAATAATAATCCGGCTTATGATTTGGTGCAGTACTGGGGTCGAACCCATAATGGCAACAAGCTGATCGATCGTAAAAATGTAAAAGAGATGATTCGCACCCTCAAACGTGGCGAACGCCTATTTTACTTAGGAGACCATGATTACGGTCGCAACAAGTCCGTGTTTGTGCCTTTCTTTGCGGTGCAAGATGCTTGTACGACTACTGGAGCTAACCTGCTGTTTAATGCCACTGATTGTGCCATGATTCCAGTGACAGGTTTCCGCTATGAAAAGGGGCAATATGAGCTAAATCTTGCTGACTCCATCCACCAGCAATTTCCAAAAGGTGATGCAAAAGCGGGAGCAATTTTGATGAATAAGGCTTATGAAGAAGTTATATTGCGCAAAGTTGATCAGTGGATGTGGGTGCATAAGCGTTACAAAACCATGCAAGATGAAAGCGTACCTAGAGGTATTCGCTACAAATAGTGGCATTTAGGTAATATATTCCACAATACTTATACGGTTACATATCCTAAAAGTGTTAAGCTAGATTTTACTATCACGATATAAGAGGCTCTTAAGAAAGAGCCTCTTATATTCTCGGTCATTTCGTGACCTACTCGCTAGTCTAATCAGCTTGCATCTCACCTCTATTTAGGATCCTATGAGTAAATACGATAGCCCCACGTTTAGCATGAAATTGCTACATCCAATGTACTGGGGAGTTTGGTTCGGTTTTGGGTTATTGGCCTTAGTGGTGAATGTACTGCCATTTGCTCTGTTGCTTCCTCTAGGACGAACTTTAGGTCGAATGGCAATGCCATTTGCTAAAAGCCGCGTAAAAGTCGCTAAACGAAACCTGCAGTTAGCCTTTCCTGATATGCCTCAAAGTGAAATTGACCGCATTGTTATCGAAAACTTCAAAAACACTGGCTTTGCTCTATTTGAAACAGGCATTACCTGGTTTTGGCCCACTTGGCGACTGAAACGACACATTAAAGTGCATAATGCCGAAGCGATTATCGAGTACGCAAAACAGAAAAAAGGAGTGTTGGTTTGTCACCCCCACGCTCTTAACTTAGAAGTCAGTGCGCGTGCTTTTGCTGTTTTGGGCTACCCCGGTCATGGCGTATATCGTCCTCATTCTAATCCTGCTTATAACTTAATCCAGTATTGGGGACGCACTCATAACGGCAACAAGGTGATTGATCGTAAGAATTTAAAAGAGATGATTCGTACCTTAAAAACCGGCGAACGTCTTTTTTACTTAGGCGATCATGACTATGGCCGTAAAAAGGCAGTATTTGTGCCCTTCTTTGCGGTAAAAGAGGCTTGTACAGTAACCGGTGCCAATATCCTTGCCAGAGCTACAGATTGCGCGATAATTCCCATGACAGGCTATCGTGACAGCGATGGGAAGTGGGAGTTGTACTTTGATGACCCTATCCACGAAAACTTCCCTATGGACGATGTAGAAGCTGGTGCAGCCTACATGAACAAAGCGATAGAAGTGACCATTTTACGCAAACTAGAACAATGGATGTGGCTGCATAAACGCTTTAAGACGCCTAAAGATGAAAGCCAAGCAAGAGGGCTTTTATACAAATAAGCCTTGTTGTGGGTTGTGGCTATTGTTGTCGCTAGCCATTGCTTGAAAAATCATTCGTTATTCACAAGCGATAGAAACAAAAAGGGTCGGAACCTGCTTTTGCACGTTCCGACCCTTATTTTATTCTAGTGATTTTTATTTGTGATACGGCTTAGATAAATCGTGTACCGCTTCAACAAAGACACCCGCATTTTCAGGTGGCACATCTAAGTGAATACCGTGGCCAAGGTTAAATACATGACCAGTGCCTTCACCAAATCCTTCAAGAATAGTACCCACTTCCTGACGAATTCGCTCTGGCTGAGCGTATAAGATAGATGGGTCCATATTGCCTTGCAGGGCAACTTTATCACCGATACGTTTCTTCGCATCCGCAATATTAATCGTCCAATCTAGCCCAACCGCGTCACAACCTGTCGCGGCAATTGACTCTAACCACATTCCGCCATTTTTAGTAAATAACGTCACTGGAACACGGCGACCTTCATTCTCACGAATAAGACCATCGACAATTTTATGCATGTAACGCAGTGAGAACTCATTGTAATCACGAGGAGTTAGAACACCGCCCCACGTATCAAACACCATCACTGATTGTGCACCCGCTTTGATTTGTGCGTTTAGATACTCAATGACACTATCCGCTAACTTATCTAGCAATAGGTGCAGTGTCGCAGGCTCTGCATACATCATTTTCTTGATCTTAGTGAACGCTTTTGAGCTTCCACCTTCAACCATATAAGTCGCCAGAGTCCAAGGGCTACCAGAGAAACCGATAAGCGGCACTTCACCTTGTAGATCTTTGCGAATTTGTCGAACTGCATTCATTACGTATTGCAGTTCACCCTCAGGATCAGGCAGACCAATCTTGTCGACATCAGCCTTACAAGTAATTGGACGCTCAAACTTCGGGCCTTCCCCTGTTTCAAAATACAAACCCAAGCCCATTGCATCAGGAATGGTCAAAATATCTGAAAACAGAATCGCCGCATCCAAAGGAAATCGACGTAGAGGTTGTAATGTTACTTCTGAAGCCAACTCGGCATTCTTGCACAGGGACATGAAATCACCAGCAACTGATCTTGTTGCTCGATATTCTGGCAGGTAACGACCTGCTTGACGCATCATCCATACTGGCGTGTAATCAACCGGCTGCTTCAATAAAGCTCGCAGGTAACGATCATTTTTTAGTTCAGTCATTTCTAGGCCTTACTTAGTCCCTAACTACGAAAGCGTTATGTTACCACTTTTAACTTATGAGCAGTAATTAAGGATTGCGCTGTTGATCAAGTTATACGTACTAAAATCTGAAGGTTAGCCATTGTCATGCGCTATCGCATTTACGGTTGCTTCGATAAGTGCTCGGGCAATTGTGCCACTCGGCGCCACCTCAGGTAAGTTATCGTAATCACACCACTTAGCATCACTGAGCTCATTGTAATCCGGCTTAATTTCACCACTTTGATAGTCGGCGATAAAGCCCATCATCATACTGCTTGGAAACGCCCACGGCTGACTGCCAAAATATTGAATATTTTGTACATCAATACCGGTTTCTTCTTTCACTTCACGCGCCACGCATTGCTCTAACGTTTCGCCAACTTCCAGAAAGCCTGCAATCACGGTATACATGTTGCCTTTGTGTCTTGGATGTTGTGCCAACAGGATTTGTTGATCTTTACGCACTGCAACGATAATGCATGGGAAAATACGTGGATAATGAAGAGTACGGCATTGCTGACACTGCATAGCCAGTTGGTTGTGATTGAGACTATTTCTACCGCCACAGCATCCACAAAAACGTTTGGTTTGTGTCATATGCCCATATTGCACCGCTTTACTCACCAATAGGAACAAGGGCTCTGGTAGGTCTAGTAGCGCACGCAGTGATACCATTGGCAATTCAGTTTCGATATCACAATCATTTAGCCAATAGACAGGATGCCCTGCATAAGTGCCTATATTTATTGCACCATCAATGGCTTGTTCTAGGCCATGACCCAGTGACTGCGCACTGCCAAAAGGCACCTGCGCATCTTGTATCCAGACATCACTACCATTGACCACCAGCCAATAAGCTGTCATTTGATGTTTACTTTTTTTTAACATCTCATCATCTCTTTACTTGCAGTTCTACCATTTTACTGGCAATCTAAATCTATACCAGTCGCACAATGAATTGATTGAAAGCTATTGGTGTAAAACATAATTTCGCTATTAATATGGAACCCTCTCGTTGTATTCGAGAGCTTTACCTGACCGGTAAAGGATCATGAGGACATGGTCATGCTAAAGAAATTCAGACAAGTACAAGAAGAATGGGGTGGCTCAAGTGAGGTCATTGACCATTGGCTAGAAACACGACAAGCGTTACTAGTAAGATACGTAAAACTGGCCGCATTACAGCCGGCTTCAGTTGCGTCCAATGTCGTCACTCTGCCATCTAAAGAAGAACTTCACGAGTTTTCTCAACATCTCGTCGATTACATATCAGAAGGTCACTTTAAGATCTATGACATGGTAATGGATAAGTGGAGCTCAACGGGCTTTCAGTCCACTGAGGAAATTAGCCACACCTACGCTAAGATTGTACTCACTACCGAACCTTTGCTGAGCTTCACGGATAAATACGCCGAAATTAGTGATGACAACCTACATGACTTTGAAAGTGACATGTCTAAGGTTGGTGAAGTGCTAGAACTTAGGTTTGAAGTAGAAGACCTGTTAATCAAATTAATTGCAGATAGCCTGGCGATCCCACCCGGCGCTTA
Organism: Vibrio neonatus; assembly: GCF_024346975.1. NCBI lineage: Bacteria > Pseudomonadati > Pseudomonadota > Gammaproteobacteria > Vibrionales > Vibrionaceae > Vibrio > Vibrio neonatus. The sequence continues at coordinate 2,589,186 of NZ_AP024885.1, forward strand.
GCACTTAAAGCATTGCCTTTATAAAGCCTAGGATGCTCGTGGCCTCCTAGGTTTCCTACGAGCTTAATACCCTATCATACATACTTGCTCACTCTTCTTGTTAGCGTGGCATTTTTATATTTCTCGTTTACTACTATAGCTTCTGAATTTCAGGCATTAAAAAAGGCACCCTAAGGTGCCTTTTTGCTATTCACTAGAAAGCCTGATTACTCGTCAGAGAAACCTGCGTTCAATAGTGCAGCTAGGTTATCCGTTGCTTGTTCAGCAGATGGACCCGCTTGCTCTTCACGCTTAGCTTGACGATCTTGGTGGTAAGCAAAACCCGTACCCGCTGGGATCAGACGACCCACGATTACGTTTTCTTTCAGACCACGTAGCTCATCACGCTTACCAGAAACCGCAGCTTCTGTTAGTACGCGAGTTGTCTCCTGGAACGATGCCGCAGAGATGAACGACTCAGTTGCTAGAGATGCTTTAGTGATACCTAGTAGCTCACGCTCAAAGCCAGCTGGCTCTTTGCCTTCTGCTTCTAGGGCACGGTTAGCAATCTTAACTTGTGAGTATTCCACTTGCTCGCCAGGTAGGAACTCAGAGTCACCAGTGTGCGTAATAGTACACTTACGTAGCATTTGACGAACGATAGTCTCAATGTGCTTATCGTTAATCTTAACGCCTTGTAGACGGTAAACTTCTTGTACTTCGTTAGCGATGTACTGAGTCATAGCATGAATACCACGTAAACGTAGGATGTCATGTGGAGTCTCAGGACCATCAGCGATTACGTCACCACGTTCAACCTTCTCACCTTCGAATACGTTAAGCTGACGATGCTTAGGAATCATCTCTTCGTAAGTGTCTCCACCTTCACGAGTGATTACTAGGCGACGTTTGCCTTTCGTTTCTTTACCAAATGACACAGTACCTGTGTGCTCAGCAAGAATCGCAGGCTCTTTCGGCTTACGTGCTTCGAATAGGTCGGCTACGCGTGGTAGACCACCGGTGATATCTTTGTTTCCGCCAGATTTCTGAGGGATACGTGCAAGAGTGTCACCAACGCCAACTTCAGCGCCATCTTCGATGTTTACAATCGCTTTACCCGGTAGGAAGTATTGAGCTGGCATATCAGTACCAGGGATCATTACATCGTTACCTTTGTCATCAACAAGTTTGATAGCTGGACGCATGTCTTTACCTGCAGCAGGACGTGCTGCAGCATCAGTTACTTCACTTGAAGATAGACCGGTAAGGTCATCAGTGTGACGAGCAACTGTTACGCCATCAATCATGTCAACGTACTGGATGCGACCTGCCACTTCAGTGATGATTGGCAGTGTATGCGCTTCCCAGTTAGCAACTACGTATCCAGACTCTAATGTAGCAGACTCGATATCGCTTTCTTTGATGTTAAGAACTGTACCGTAAGGCAGTTTGTGTTTCTCTTTCGTACGACCTAACGCATCAACGATGGTTAGTTCAGACGCACGAGAAGTCACAACTAGTTTGCCTTCTTTGTTCACAACGAACTTAACGTTATGAAGGAAAGGAGTACCGTCGTTCTTAGTTTGAATGCTGTTCTCAGCAGCCGCTGTCGAAGCAGCACCACCGATGTGGAACGTACGCATTGTAAGCTGTGTACCAGGTTCACCGATAGACTGAGCAGCGATAACACCAACTGCTTCACCTTGGTTCACTAGGTGACCACGTGCTAGGTCACGACCGTAACACAATGCACAACAACCAAAGTCAGCGTCACAAGTAACTACTGAGCGAACTTTCATTCGGTCTACAGAGTTCTCGTCCATTACCTGACACCACTTCTCATCAATTAGAGTATTACGTGGGATCAGTACTTCTTCAGTACCTGGTTTTAGAACGTCTTCAGCAACAACACGACCTAGAGCCAATTCAGAAAGTGGAACTTTAACGTCACCACCCTCGATATGAGGCATCATTTCAACACCTTCATGGGTGCCACAATCGTGTTCGTGAACTACCACGTCCTGTGCAACGTCTACTAGACGACGCGTTAGGTAACCGGAGTTCGCTGTTTTCAGTGCTGTATCCGCAAGACCCTTACGAGCACCGTGCGTTGAGATAAAGTACTGAAGTACGTTTAGACCTTCTTTAAAGTTCGCTGTGATTGGCGTCTCGATGATTGAACCATCTGGACGAGCCATCAGACCACGCATACCGGCTAGCTGACGAATCTGCGCTGCAGAACCACGAGCACCGGAGTCGGCCATCATGTAGATGCTGTTGAAAGACTCTTGTTGTTCTTCTTCACCATCACGGTTAATCACAGTTTCTGAAGATAGGTTATCCATCATTGCTTTCGCAACACGGTCGTTGGTAGACGCCCAGATATCGATAACTTTGTTGTAACGCTCACCCGCAGTTACCAAACCAGATTGGTATTGCTCTTGGATTTCGCGTACTTCTTCTTCAGCTGACTCAATCTCATCGTACTTAGCTTGAGGAACCACCATGTCATCGATACCAACAGATACGCCAGATAGTGCAGCGTATGCAAAACCTGTGTACATGATTTGGTCAGCGAAGACTACAGTGTCTTTCAGGCCAAGGTTACGGTAAGCCTCATCAAGAAGTTTAGAAATCTGTTTCTTACCTAGTTTTTGGTTTACTAGTTCAAACGGTAGGCCCGCTGGAACGATCTGCCAAAGCATTGCACGACCAACTGTCGTATCAAATAGCTTAGTTTCGGTAGTCAGATTACCTTCATCATCTTTGATGGTTTCAGTAAGACGAACTTTAACACGTGCGTGCAATTCAGCGGTCTTAGTGCGGTATGCCTTTTCAGCCTCTTCAGGGCCAGCAAGGTACATGCCTTCACCTTTCACGTTGATCTTGTCACGTGTCATGTAGTAAAGACCCAATACAACGTCCTGAGAAGGTACGATGATAGGATCACCTGACGCTGGCGACAGAATGTTGTTTGTCGACATCATCAGTGTACGTGCTTCTAGCTGAGCTTCCAGAGTTAGAGGTACGTGTACCGCCATCTGGTCACCATCGAAGTCGGCGTTATATGCCGCACACACTAGTGGGTGAAGCTGAATCGCTTTACCTTCGATTAGTACAGGTTCGAACGCTTGGATACCTAGACGGTGAAGTGTAGGTGCACGGTTCAATAGTACTGGGTGTTCACGAATAACTTCGTCTAGGATATCCCAAACAACTGCTTCTTCGCGCTCTACCATTTTCTTAGCCGCTTTGATCGTTGTCGCTAGACCACGAAGCTCAAGCTTGCTGTAGATGAATGGTTTGAATAGCTCAAGTGCCATCTTCTTAGGAAGACCACATTGGTGCAGACGAAGGTATGGACCTACTGTGATTACAGAACGGCCAGAGTAGTCTACACGCTTACCAAGCAAGTTCTGACGGAAACGACCTTGTTTACCCTTGATCATATCAGCAAGAGATTTAAGAGGACGTTTGTTAGAACCTGTGATAGCACGACCGCGACGACCGTTATCTAGAAGGGCATCAACAGACTCTTGCAGCATACGTTTTTCGTTACGTACGATGATGTCCGGAGCTGATAGCTCTAGTAGACGCTTCAAACGGTTGTTACGGTTGATAACACGACGGTATAGGTCGTTCAGATCTGAAGTCGCAAAACGACCGCCATCTAGTGGAACTAGTGGACGTAGATCTGGTGGAAGTACTGGAAGTACAGTTAGAATCATCCATTCTGGGTTGTTACCCGAAGAAACAAATGCTTCAACTAGCTTCAAGCGCTTCGTAACTTTTTTACGCTTAGTTTCAGAGTTAGTCGTTTCTAGCTCTTCGCGCATTAGTTCAGCTTCTTGCACAAGATCCATGGTAGAAAGCAGATCTTTGATCGCTTCTGCACCCATCTTAGCAGTGAACTCATCACCCCACTCTTCTAGCTTGTCTAGATACTCTTCTTCAGTAAGCATCTGACCTTTTTCTAGATCTGTCATACCCGGTTCTGTTACTACGTACATTTCGAAGTAAAGAACACGCTCGATATCACGCAGTGGGATATCCATTAGTAGACCGATACGAGACGGTAGTGATTTTAGGAACCAAATATGAGCTACAGGCGACGCCAGCTCGATGTGGCCCATGCGGTCACGACGAACTTTAGTTTGTGTAACTTCTACGCCACACTTCTCACAGATAACACCGCGGTGCTTCAGACGCTTGTATTTGCCACATAGACATTCGTAATCTTTGACTGGGCCAAAAATACGCGCACAGAACAAACCATCACGTTCAGGTTTGAACGTACGATAGTTGATCGTCTCTGGCTTTTTAACTTCACCAAAAGACCATGAACGAATCATGTCCGGTGAAGAAAGACCGATTTTGATAGCATCAAATTCTTCAGTCTTGTGTTGTGCTTTAAGAAAGTTTAGTAAATCTTTCACTGTCAGCTCCTGCAAGGAGTTAAAAGGCGCTCGAGGAGCGCCCTCTTACCAAGTAATCACTTTTCTTTATAAGAAAAGAATTACTCTTCGTCTTCTAGCTCGATGTTAATACCTAGCGAGCGGATTTCTTTCAACAATACGTTGAATGATTCCGGCATGCCTGGTTCCATCGAGTGGTTACCATCTACGATGTTTTTATACATCTTAGTACGGCCATTCACGTCATCCGACTTAACGGTTAGCATTTCTTGTAGAGTGTAAGCAGCACCGTATGCTTCTAGTGCCCATACTTCCATCTCACCGAAACGCTGACCACCGAACTGAGCTTTACCACCAAGTGGTTGCTGAGTTACAAGGCTGTAAGAGCCAGTAGAACGTGCGTGCATCTTGTCATCAACCAAGTGGTTCAGTTTCAGCATGTACATGTAACCGACAGTTACAGGACGCTCAAACGCATCACCAGTACGACCATCAAACAAGGTAAGCTGACCAGATTCTGGTAGATCGCCTAGTTTCAGTAGTTTCTTGATGTTCTTCTCAGAAGCACCGTCGAATACTGGAGTCGCAATTGGTAGACCGCCACGTAGGTTCTTCACTAGCGTACGAACTTGATCGTCCGATAGTTCAGCAATATCTACGTTTTGACGAGTATCACCAAGATCATAAACCTTCTGTAAGAACTCACGGAACTTAGCCAGTTCCTGCTGCTCTTTAACCATTTGGTTGATCTTGTCACCGATACCTTTAGCCGCTAGACCCAAGTGAACTTCAAGGATCTGACCGATGTTCATACGTGATGGTACACCCAGTGGGTTCAGAACGATATCGACCGGTTGACCTTTCTCATCGTAAGGCATGTCTTCAACAGGGTTGATCTTAGAGATTACACCCTTGTTACCGTGACGACCCGCCATCTTGTCACCAGGCTGGATACGACGTCTAACCGCTAGGTAAACTTTAACGATCTTAAGAACGCCAGGTGCTAGATCATCACCTTGAGTGATCTTACGACGCTTAGTTTCAAATTTCTTATCGAAATCTGCTTTTAGCTCGTCGTATTGCTCTGCAAGTTGCTCAAGTTGAGATTGCAGTGCGTCATCTTCAAGATTTAGTTCTAACCACTGTTTGCGGTTAATAGTGTCCAGTTTCGCTTCTGAGTAACCACCAGCAATCAATACAGCACGAACACGGTTTAGAAGGCCACCCTCAAGAATCTGGAATTCTTCAGTAAGGTCTTTCTTCGCTTCTTTAAGCTGCATTTGCTCAATTTCTAGAGCACGCTTGTCTTTCTCTACGCCATCGCGAGTGAAGACTTGAACGTCAATGATGGTACCTGAAACAGAGTTAGGTACACGCAGTGAAGTATCTTTAACGTCAGATGCTTTTTCACCGAAGATTGCACGTAGTAGTTTCTCTTCTGGAGTTAGCTGCGTTTCACCCTTAGGCGTCACTTTACCAACTAGGATGTCGCCACCCTTAACTTCAGCACCAATGTAAACGATACCTGACTCATCTAGTTTAGATAGAGCAGCTTCACCTACGTTTGGAATATCAGCAGTGATTTCTTCAGAACCAAGCTTAGTATCACGCGCCACACAAGAAAGTTCTTGGATGTGGATAGTAGTAAAGCGATCTTCTTGTACTACACGCTCAGAAACTAGGATTGAATCCTCAAAGTTATAACCATTCCAAGGCATGAATGCGATACGCATGTTTTGGCCAAGAGCCAATTCGCCAAGGTCGGTAGAAGGACCATCTGCTAGAACGTCACCTTTCGCTACTGGTTCGCCAGGTAGCACGGTTGGACGTTGGTTAATACAAGTGTTTTGGTTAGAACGCGTGTATTTAGTTAGGTTATAGATATCGATGCCGGCTTCGCCAGGAACCAATTCATTTTCATTAACCTTAACAACGATACGTGATGCGTCTACGGACTGAACCATACCGCCACGTTTCGCTACCGCTGTAACACCAGAGTCAACCGCAATGTTGCGTTCAACACCAGTACCTACTAGAGGCTTATCAGCCTTAAGTGTAGGAACTGCCTGACGTTGCATGTTCGCACCCATCAATGCACGGTTTGCATCATCGTGCTCTAGGAATGGGATTAGAGATGCAGCGATAGATACTACCTGGTTCGTCGCGACATCCATGTAACTCACGTTTTCACGTGGGTGCAGACCTGATTCACCCTTCAAGCGGGCTGTGATCAGTTCGTCAGCAAATAGGTTGTCTTCAGTCAGTACGGTGTTCGCCTGAGCGATAACGTATTGACCTTCTTCGATAGCAGATAGGTAATCAACATCTTCGGTTACTACACCGTCAACAACGCGACGGTAAGGGGTTTCTAGGAAACCAAACTCATTACAACGTGCGTAAGCAGATAGTGAGTTAATTAGACCGATGTTTGGACCTTCAGGAGTTTCGATCGGACATAGGCGACCGTAGTGCGTAACGTGAACGTCACGAACCTCAAAGCCAGCACGCTCACGAGTTAGACCACCAGGACCTAACGCTGAGATACGACGTTTATGAGTAACTTCTGAAAGCGGGTTGTGATCCATAAACTGAGACAACTGTGAAGAGCCAAAGAACTCTTTCACTGCCGCAGAAATTGGCTTAGCGTTGATTAGGTCTTGAGGCATGATTGCATCAAGGTCACCAAGGCTTAAACGTTCTTTAACAGCACGCTCAACACGAACAAGACCAACACGGAATTGGTTTTCTGCCATTTCGCCTACAGAGCGAATACGACGGTTACCAAGGTGGTCAATATCATCAACTTCGCCTTTACCATTACGGATAGAGATGAGTTTCTTCATCACTTCAATGATATCGGTTTCGTCAAGGATACCTTGCTCACCTGCGTCTTCACGCATGATAGAGCTGTTGAACTTCATACGGCCTACCGTTGATAGGTCGTAACGTTCTTCAGAGAAGAACAAGCTTGCGAATAAAGATTCAGCTGCTTCTTTCGTTGGTGGCTCGCCAGGGCGCATCATGCGGTAGATTTCTACCAATGCAGATAGACGGTCAGTTGTACTATCACTACGAAGTGTATCTGACATGAATGGACCGTGATCTAGGTCGTTCGTGAACAGAACTTCAAGTTTAGAGTGACCCGCTTGCGCTAGGTTCGCTAGGCTTTCTAGGCTGAACTCTTGGTTCGCGCCTACAACGATTTCGCCAGTGTTCTCGTCAATGTAGTCTTTAGAAGCTACTTTACCAACGATGTACTCAACAGGTACTTCGATGTACTCAACGCCATCTTTTTCAAGATTGCGGATATGACGAGCTGTAACACGACGGCCAGCTTCAATGTAAGTTTTACCATTTGCTTCAATATCAAAAGAAGCAGTTTCGCCACGTAGACGCTCTGGTACCAACTCCATCATTAGAGTTTGGTTTTGAACTTCAAAACGTACTTTTTCGAAGAACAGATCTAGGATCTCTTCAGTCGATTTACCCAACGCACGTAGGATAATAGACGCAGGAAGTTTACGACGACGGTCAATACGGACAAACAGGTTATCTTTTGGATCGAATTCAAAGTCTAACCATGAACCACGGTAAGGAATAACGCGTGCGTTATATAGAACTTTACCAGAAGAGTGAGTCTTACCCTTATCGCTGTCGAAGAATACACCAGGGCTTCTGTGAAGCTGGGATACGATAACCCTCTCGGTACCATTGATCACGAAGGTACCATTGTCAGTCATGAGTGGAATCTCACCCATGTAGACTTCTTGTTCTTTAATATCTTTTACAGTACCAGCTGGTGCGTCTTTGTCGAAGACAACTAGACGCAGCTTAACGCGCAGCGGTTTTGAATAAGTGACACCTCGGATTTGACATTCTTTAACATCAAATACTGGTTCACCAAGACGGTAGCTAACGTATTGCAGCTCAGAATTGCCGTTGTAGCTCTGAATTGGAAAAACAGAACGAAAAGCAGCTTCTAGACCGTATTGTCCTTCAGGATCCTGTTCGATGAATTTATCGAAAGAATCAAGCTGGATCGATAGCAGGTATGGAACGTCCAATACTTGTGGACGAGTACCAAAATCCTTACGGATGCGCTTTTTCTCGGTATAAGAGTAAACCATGGGGTTCCTCAGCTCGCTGATAAGTGACCCAACTGTCGATTATTTGCACAAAATAAAAGACAGAGACTAACGACTGTTTAAAGTAACAATACTCAAAGGAAATAGAGTATTGGTTTTGCTCGGATTAAGGCGACGAAACAGTGAAAAAACGCCAGAACCCTACAGCGCAAAAAGGCCGGTGGTTAATAAACCACCAGCCATTAGCCATTCGGCTAAGAAATCAAGTAATAATTACTTAACTTCAACAGAAGCACCAGCTTCTTCTAGAGTAGCTTTAAGAGCTTCTGCTTCTTCTTTAGAAACAGCTTCTTTAAGCGGTGCAGGAGCACCATCAACTAGACCTTTAGCTTCTTTCAGGCCAAGACCTGTCGCGCCACGTACTGCTTTGATTACAGAAACTTTGTTTCCGCCAACTGCAGTTAGGATTACGTCAAATTCAGTTTGCTCTTCAGCAGCGTCGCCGCCAGCTGCGCCACCAGCAACTACTGCAGCTGCAGCAGATACGCCGAATTTTTCTTCCATAGCTTCGATAAGCTCAACAACTTGCATTACAGACATTTCTGCAACTGCGTCTAGGATTTGCTCGTTAGTAATAGACATAACAATTCTCTTTTAAGTCAACAATAAGTTTATTTTGCAACCAGTAAAAAGCAAGGCTTAAGCCGCTGCTTCTTCTTTTTGATCGCGTAGTGCAGCGATAGTACGTACCAGCTTGCCTGCAGAAGCTTCTTTCATGCACATCATTAGGCGTGCGATAGCTTCGTCGTAAGTTGGTAGAGTCGCTAGTACATCTGCGTCAGTAACCGCGCCTTCAAATGCAGCAGCTTTGATCTCGAAATCTTTGTTCTCTTTAGCGAAGTCTTTGAAAAGACGCGCTGCAGCACCTGGGTGCTCATTAGAGAATGCAACTAGAGTAGGACCGGTAAAAGTGTCAGATAGACACTCGTAATCAGTACCTTCTACTGCACGGCGTGCTAGAGTGTTACGAACAACTCTCATGTAAACACCAGCTTCACGAGCTTGTTTACGTAGAGAAGTCATCGCGCCAACAGTAACGCCACGAGAATCAGCTACAACTGCAGAAAGTGCACCACTGGCAGCTTCGTTGACTTCAGCAACAATTGCTTTTTTGTCTTGAAGGTTTAAAGCCATTTTGGATTTACTCCTGGTTGTCGTTACACCACTCACCAAAATTGGTGAGAGTAAAAACGGTGCAGTCCCAGAAGAAAGGCAATCTTTTGCAAGTTTGCTTTCTGTCAGATCGGGCACCATCTACGTAGGTTTACTATTAAGTCACATCGCTAAAAAAAGCCCGTGACGCCTACGGTCTTGGACGGAGACTTACTCTTACATCGAAATGTTTGAGTTAGCCCCAACCACAAATATTAGGCGCGAGATTATACACTAATTTCGCGCCTAAGCAAGATTAGCTTGCTTGAGTGTTCAGGCTAGCCTGATCAACAGCAACACCAGCACCCATTGTAGTAGAGATGCTAATTTTCTTCAGGAAGGCACCCTTCGCTGAAGACGGCTTAGCTTTCTTAAGAGCAATTAGAAGTGCTTCTAAGTTCTCTTGAAGCTCAGATGCTTCGAAAGATGCTTTACCGATAGTAGTGTGGATGATGCCGTTTTTGTCGTTACGGTAACGAACCTGACCTGCTTTAGCGTTCTTAACCGCTTGAGCAACGTTAGGAGTTACAGTACCAACTTTAGGGTTTGGCATTAGACCGCGTGGACCTAGGATAGTACCTAGTTGACCAACAACGCGCATTGCATCTGGAGAAGCAACAACAACGTCAAAGTTCATTTCGCCCTTTTTAACTTGCTCAGCTAGGTCTTCCATACCAACGATGTCAGCACCAGCTTCTTTAGCAGCTTCTGCGTTTGCACCTTGAGTGAACACAGCAACGCGGATTTCACGACCAGTACCGTGAGGTAGTACAGTTGCACCACGTACGTTCTGATCAGATTTACGAGCGTCAATGCCAAGGTTAACAGCAACGTCAACACTTTCATTGAATTTAGCTGTTGCTAGTTCTTTAAGAAGAGCAACTGCTTCGTTGATTTCGTACTCTTTAGTAACGTCAACTTTTTCGCGAATAACGCGCATACGCTTAGTAAGTTTTGCCATTGTCTTAACCCTCTACCACTAGGCCCATTGAACGAGCAGTACCCGCGATAGAACGCTTCATCGCTTCGATGTCAGCGCCAGTCATGTCTGCAGCTTTAGTTTCTGCAATCTCTTGAACTTGAGCGTCAGTTACAGTACCAACTTTCTCAGTGTTCGGACGACCAGAACCAGACTTGATGCCAGCTGCTTTAAGCAGAAGAACTGCTGCAGGTGGAGTCTTAGTTTCGAACGTGAAAGAACGGTCGTTGTATACAGAGATAACAACTGGGATTGGTAGACCTTTCTCAACAGATTCTGTTTTTGCGTTAAACGCTTTACAGAATTCCATGATGTTCACACCGTGTTGACCTAGAGCAGGACCAACCGGTGGCGACGGGTTTGCCATACCTGCTGCAACTTGCAGTTTGATATAAGCTTCAACTTTCTTAGCCATGATATTTCCTAATTTTGGGTAGTAACGCTGCCATTCGGCCAGCTCCCCGTTGTATTAAAACGCTTTACTTCACATAAAGAAGTAAAGAGGCGCGAATTATAGATACAATTCACGCCTCAAACAAGCCCTAAAGCCTATTTTTTAGTCAACTTTTTCAACTTGACCAAATTCGAGTTCTACTGGTGTCGCACGACCGAAAATCGATACTGACACTTTTAGGCGACTCTTCTCATAATCCACTTCTTCAACAGTACCGTTGAAGTCAGCAAAAGGACCGTCATTAACACGAACAACCTCACCCGCTTCGTACATAGTACGAGGACGAGGAGCTTCACTAGCTTGCTCAAGACGATTCAAGATAGCGTCAGCTTCTTTGTCAGTGATAGGTGCAGGTTTATCTGAAGTTCCACCAATAAAGCCCATAACGCGTGGAACGCTACGCACAAGGTGCCATGATTCATCGTTCATGATCATTTGAACAAGCACATAGCCTGGGAAGAATTTACGTTCGCTTTTACGACGCTGACCTGCACGCATTTCAACAACTTCTTCAGTTGGAACTAGTACATCGCCAAACAAGTCTTCCATATCATGCATTCGGATATGTTCACGAAGGGAAGTAGCTACGCGACCTTCAAAACCAGAAAAAGCCTGAACTACATACCAACGTTTCTTTGGTGCTTCACTCATGAATTAAACCCTCACACTCCAGTCGCTAGAGAAACAAGACGAACCATAATTCCGTCGATGCCCCAAAGCGCTAGAGCCGTAACAATACTTACAGCCAATACGATCAAAGTCGTTTGCATAGTTTCTTGGCGAGTTGGCCAAACAACTTTGCGGATCTCCATACGAGATTCGCGAGCAAAGACGATCGCTGTTTTACCTTTGGTGGTTGTAGCTGCCACACCAAGAGCGCCTGCAATTAATGCAACAACACTCGCAGCGCGAATCACTACAGACATTTCACCATATAGATGATTACCTACAACAGCAGCGGCTAGCAGAGCAAAAACGACAATCCACTTGAAGATGTCTGCTGCACTTGAGCTATCAGGAGTTTCTGCATTTGCTTTCATAAACTAACCTGTGACAAGTCTTACTATAGACGACAATAACCCCGCTGTTGCAGGGCCTATTCATTTATGCTGTAAATCAGCATATTCCTTTAGAACTATCTTTCTAATACAGGCTACAAAACCCACAATAGAAAAGAAAATTCTTAAAATTCTTTGCTTGTTCAATGACAAAAAAAACAATTTACCTTCCCATCATAAACAATAGCGCAGAAAAAGGGCATCAAATGATGCCCTTTTGTTTAGATTTCGTCAATTATTAATCGAAAATCTTAGCAACAACACCAGCACCAACGGTACGGCCACCTTCACGGATTGCGAAGCGTAGACCTTCGTCCATTGCGATTGGAGCGATTAGCTCAACAGTCATTTGAACGTTGTCACCTGGCATTACCATTTCTACGCCTTCAGGTAGAGTGATATCGCCTGTTACGTCAGTTGTACGGAAGTAGAACTGTGGACGGTAACCTTTGAAGAAAGGAGTATGACGGCCGCCTTCATCTTTTGAAAGAACGTATACTTCTGACTCAAATTTAGTGTGTGGGTTGATTGAACCTTTAGCAGCAAGTACTTGGCCACGTTCAACGTCATCACGCTTAGTACCACGTAGTAGTGCACCAACGTTCTCACCAGCACGACCTTCGTCAAGCAGTTTACGGAACATTTCAACACCAGTACAAGTAGTAAGAGTAGTTTCTTTGATACCAACGATTTCTACTTCGTCACCTACGCGTAGGATACCGCGCTCGATACGACCAGTAACAACAGTACCACGACCTTGAATTGAGAATACATCTTCAATTGGTAGTAGGAACGGTTGGTCAACAGCACGCTCTGGAAGTGGAATGTAAGAATCTAGTGCTTCTGCAAGCTCAACGATCTTGTCTTCCCACTGCTTCTCGCCGTTTAGTGCGCCAAGTGCAGAACCTTGGATTACTGGAAGATCATCTCCTGGGTATTCGTACTCAGAAAGAAGTTCACGAACTTCCATTTCTACTAGTTCAAGTAGCTCTTCGTCATCAACCATGTCACATTTGTTCATGAATACGATGATGTAAGGGATACCAACCTGACGACCAAGTAGGATGTGCTCACGAGTTTGTGGCATAGGGCCATCTGTAGCAGCAACAACTAGGATACCGCCGTCCATTTGAGCAGCACCAGTGATCATGTTTTTAACATAATCGGCGTGTCCAGGACAGTCTACGTGTGCGTAGTGACGTTCAGGAGTATCGTACTCTACGTGAGAAGTAGCGATTGTGATACCGCGCTCACGCTCTTCAGGAGCGTTATCGATAGATGCGAAATCTTTAGCTTCACCACCGTATACTTTTGACAAAGTAGTACAGATAGCAGCTGTTAGAGTTGTTTTACCGTGGTCAACGTGGCCGATAGTACCAACGTTTACGTGCGGTTTCGTACGTTCAAATTTTTCTTTAGACACGAGCGTGTTCCTCTAGGTACGGTTTATAAAGTGGCTTTGTAGACCACGCAACCAAATAAATTGGATGTAAAGTATATATCAAAAGGAAATAATTGCTTGAGAGCTGGTGCTGATAGGCGGATTTGAACCGCCGACCTCACCCTTACCAAGGGTGCGCTCTACCAACTGAGCTATATCAGCACACGAATAGGTTGGAGCGGGCAGCGGGAATCGAACCCGCATCATCAGCTTGGAAGGCTGAGGTAATAGCCATTATACGATGCCCGCAACACGTAACTCTGTGAGCTATTTCCTTAAGAAAATGGTGGTGGGAGATGGATTCGAACCATCGAAGGCAGTGCCGTCAGATTTACAGTCTGATCCCTTTGGCCACTCGGGAACCCCACCAAATTTTGCTTTCATAAAGAAAGTGGTGCCGACTACCGGAATCGAACTGGTGACCTACTGATTACAAGTCAGTTGCTCTACCTACTGAGCTAAGTCGGCACATAAGTGGAGCGCATTCTATGGGATGATTTCGAACCTTGCAATAAGAAAATGCAAAAATATGATACTTTTTGCTTTTACATTGAGCCAAGGCTGATTTTTCATCATGTTTCCGCTAAATCATCACTCCTTTTCCTTGTCACAATTGAAATATTTATCTCTTCATGTATGTTGATGCGACGCACAAAAGGAAGTATCCCGATGACTCCACATATGAAATTCAATCGACAACAATGGTCTAAGCTAAAAGCTTCTGTACCTATGGTGTTAAATGATTCTGATATCGAAGAGCTACGTGGTATCAATGAGAACCTTGATACCACTGAAGTGGAAGAGATCTACCTTCCTTTGTCTCGATTAATTAACCTACATGCAGGCTCGCAACAACGACGCCAGAGAGTACTGGATACTTTTCTGCATCGAGAAGATAGCCATAGCCCATTTATTGTAGGAATTGCCGGTAGTGTTGCTGTGGGTAAAAGCACCACAGCACGTGTGATGCAAGCCCTACTCTCTCGTTGGGGTGATCATCCGAAAGTTGCACTGATTACTACTGACGGTTTTCTCTATCCAAATAAGGTGCTGCAAGATAAAGGCATCATGGATCGCAAAGGCTTTCCTGAATCCTATGATATTCAAAGGCTGGTTGATTTTGTCTCTGACGTAAAAGCGGGTAAAGAAAAGGTCAAAGCACCGATTTACTCTCACCTTACTTACGACATTACCGATGAAGTTGAGGTGGTAGATAGACCTGACATTCTAATTTTAGAAGGCCTTAATGTTCTGCAATCGGGAATGGATTATCCTGATCAATCACATCGAGTGTTTGTATCAGACTTTCTCGACTTTTCTATCTATGTAGATGCCGACAGTTCATTAATTGAAGAGTGGTATATTAATCGCTTTCTCAAGTTCCGCTATGGCGCGTTTAAAGAGACTAACTCTTACTTTGGTCATTACACCAAACTTACCAAAGAAGAAGCGGTAGCTAAGGCTCATTCTATTTGGTGTGAGATTAATGGGAAAAACCTCATTGCAAACATTTTGCCAACCAAAATGAGAGCGAACCTTATTCTGAAAAAAGCGCTCGATCATAAAGTGAATCAAATTCTTCTAAGAAGCTGATCTTACTGATATTTCACCACCAATAAAGGATTCGATATCAGTACCTGTATCGAGTAACAAAGCGCCTTGCTCGTTGATTCCTTTACATACTCCAACGACCTGCCTATTACCCATAAGTAGTTTAATAGGTTGGTCTAGGAAGTTGTCATAGTGATTCCACTGACTCAAAAAAGGCTTCAATCCTTTTTGCTCATAGATGGTAATCGCATTGCGCAGAGTCTCTGTCATAGTGACTACTATGTCATTACGCGCAATCGGCTGAGCGGTAGAAATTTCTTTGACGCTAGTCCAAGGTTGATCGATGCCTTGGACATGCTCAGGCATCGACACATTCAAACCAATGCCAATCACTAAGTTTGCTGCATCTCCAGCCTGCCCTGACAGCTCAACTAAGATTCCAGCTAACTTTTTGTTATTGTGGTACACATCATTCGGCCATTTCAGCTTTAGACCTTCGACACCCAATTGCTCAAGAGCATCCACTAAAGCCAGTCCAATCACTAGACTAATACCCATAGCGGCAGGCAAACCTGCTTCCAAGCGCCAGTACATTGAATAGTAGATATTAGAGCCAAACGGAGAAACCCACTCGCGCCCTCTACGTCCACGACCCTGTGTTTGATATTCCGCCACACATACACTGCCTGACGGCAAATCAGCTTGACCTAACATATGTTGATTCGTCGAATCAATTACGGGAACCACCTCAATTGGTGTACTCAAACGATGTTGTAATGCTTGTTGATCAAGTAAATCTAAAGGCTGCTCTAATCGATAGCCTTTGCCTTTCACGCTATATACATCAATACCTAAATCTTGGATGGTTTTTATATGTCGAGCTATTGCCGCTCTCGATACACCAAACTTCTCACCCAATTGCTCACCCGAGAGAAATACTCCAGAGCTCAGCGCATCAATTAGCTTGAGTTTAAAGCTAAAGTCTTTCATTGCTTGTACCTTGAAATATGCTGACTAAGTTGGTTTCTTGCTTACTTCCCATAAAGCGTACTTCGTGCTCTAACTCAATTTGGTATTTCTGAAGAATGGTTTCTCTTACATGCCATGCTACCGCCAGTACATCCGCCGCGACCGCTTGGTTAAAATTAACGATGACTAAAGCTTGCTGAGCATGCACGCGCGCCCCGCCATGGGTATAACCCTTCAATCCAGCATTATCGATGAGCCAACCTGCAGCGACCTTCATTTGCTCTCCTGCTGGATAACCTACGATATTAGGGTAGTGCTTCTTCAGCTCAGTAAATTGCGCAGTCGGAATGATGGGGTTTTTGAAAAAGCTCCCCGCATTTCCCATCACCTTAGGGTCAGGAAGCTTAGAGCGACGAACTTGGCAAACTGCATCAAAGATCTTTCTTGCAGAAGGCTCACCTTCTATAAGTTGTTGTAGAGCCCCATAGGCAGTTTTCGGCGTCCATACTTTAGAGAGTTTAAGCCCTACCTTAGTAATCAAGGCTTTGCCGGATAATTGCTGCTTAAAGATAGAGTCTCTATAAGCAAAGTGGCACTCGCTACCAGATAGGCGTTTTAGGGTTAATGACTCTAAATCAAGATATTCGACAAAATCACAAACATCTTTAAACTCAATACCATAAGCGCCAATATTTTGGATAGGAGCCGTTCCTACACATCCGGGAATCAATGCTAAGTTCTCTAAACCAAACATGCCTTTATCCACAGCCCATTCAACCAAGCTTGGCCAATCTTCTCCCGCAGCGACTTCAAGTAGGAAGTGTTGCTCATCTTCCTTTACTTCTCTCCCCTTTAGACGGTTCAAAATAGCCACACCAGAGAAATGTTCGGTAAATAACATATTACTGCCCGTACCAAGAGGTAACTTAGGCAGATCTTTCCATTCGGCGTGAGTGTATATTTGGATAAGATCGTCTAGCGAGTTTGCTTCTACAAGAAAGTCACAGTGGGCTTTAATTGAAAAGGTATGGTAGGAAGACAGTTCAGCTTGAGGGGTAACGTGCATCATAGTGTTAATTGTTCCATTCCCAATTAGGGTTTCTAAAGGGTAATATTGACAGCTTGCCTTTATAATACTGGAACAAGGTCCTTTGCGCAGTTAATTAATGAACAGTCTAACCATCAAATATTTGGAGCCTATTCGACTCCCTATCTTAAAGAAGCTCTATAAGTCTCATTACCCGTCCGCGAAAATCAAAGGTGGAGAGCAAATTCTCGTGGCTGAAAGCAACTCTAGTATTGTTGGAGTGGTGAGATTTAGAACTATCGATAAGTGGCAGTTGCTCACTGGAATGATGGTCATACCTGAAGCAAGGCAGCAAGGCATTGCATCGCGTCTATTGCAACACTGTAAAACGGATATCCTAAATGACAGCGTATACTGTTTTGCTTATCAACATTTGCAAGCAATGTATAGTGCACACGGTTTTAGATGCATAGATCTCGAAGTGCTTCCTTCGACCCTACAAAAGCTATATTTGCGCTACACTCAGGCAGGAAAACCACTAATTATCATGCAATATTGCGGATAAGTGCTTTATCGGTAATTGTTTTATCAATTCATCTAGGCAGTCAAGCTTCAAATTTGATAAAATGGTTGGCTAGATCAGCCCTTTATAGGACCTAATACTCATAATGGTTTTAGCTAAGAATGTCATCGATGGACTAAAAGCAGTTCCCGTTGATCCAAAAGACTTTAGAACACTTTATTCGGCAAAAGAGTTCAAAGCACAGCTACTAAAGCTTATTAAAACAGCCAAAAAGCGTATCTACATCGCAGCCTTATATCTTGAGGACGATGAAGCTGGGCGAGAGGTCTTTGGTGAGATCTACAAAGCAAAGCAAGCTAATCCTGGTTTAGATATCCAAATCTGCGTTGATTGGCATCGAGCCCAGCGCGGTTTAATTGGTGCAGAATCATCAGATGGTAATGCCGCTATGTACACCAGAATGGCTGAGTCACATTCACATGTTGTACCTGTATATGGTGTACCTGTTCGAGGAAAAGAAGTGTTTGGTGTTCTCCACCTAAAAGGCTTCATCTTCGACGATACCATTTTGTACAGTGGCGCCAGTATCAATAATATCTACCTTCATCATCAAGACCGATACCGCTTCGACCGATACCATCAGATTTATAGTCCAGCAATTGCCGATGCTATGGCTACATACATTACTGATGCTCTCGTTAAAAATCCTGCGGTGAACTCTTTAACACAGCAGCAACGACCGTCGACTAAGTCATTGAAAGGAGCTATTCGCCAACTTAGAGCAAGTTTGGCGGTAACAAACTATCAATTTGAAAGCGCGGAGATCGATGCAGATAAAATCGCCATTACGCCGATTGTTGGTGTAGGCAAACGCAGAAACCTTCTTAATATGGCGATCATACAACTGGTCAAAGATGCCAAAGAAGAAATTCAAATTTGCACACCTTACTTCAACTTCCCAAAAAGTGTTGCTAGAGAGCTTAAAAAAGCATTGCGACGCGGTGTTAAGATTTCGATTATCGTCGGCGATAAAACAGCCAATGATTTCTTTATCGATCCAGAAGAAGAATTTAAAACTGTAGGGGGTCTACCCTATCTATATGAGATGAACCTGCGTCGCTTCTTAAAAGCGAATGAAGCCAATATCGCATGTCGTAAGCTAGACATCCTATTATGGAAAGACCAAGCAAACAGCTACCACCTGAAAGGCATGTGGGTCGATAAGAAGAACATGTTGATTACTGGGAGTAACTTAAACCCAAGAGCTTGGAAACTGGACTTAGAGAACGCTCTATTGGTTAGAGATCCTAATGGTTATCTAACTACTCAGTTTGAACAAGAGTTTGAGAACATTCTTAAAGATACCCAACGTATCGGTAGCTATAAGCACATAGAGAAGATTGAACACTATCCTGAACCTGTGCAAAAGCTATTACGAAAAGTCACCCGTATAAAGGCTGACAGAGTGCTTAAACAGCTTCTGTAGTCTCTACTACCAACCTTTTCATTTATCAGCCCTCATCTTTGTATGAGGGCTTTTTATACCAATTCCGTTAATTAACTTATCAAGTTTAACCAATCTCTAAAGCAGAGGGAGATGACTCTGCTTTTATCTTCACAAAACCGATTCCACGCTCTACATATTGTCTCTACAATATCGTCATAATTTTCGAAGCACCTATTTGCTACTTCATTTTGACGCAGCCAACTCCATACCTGTTCTATAGGGTTAAGTTCGGGAGAATAAGGTGGGATATGAATGATGGTAAGGTTCTCAAATTCATCTGCAAGATAGCTCTGGTGCCAACTCGCTTGATCCATGATCACAACAGCATGCTTGCCATCTGGTGTGGCTTGAGAAATTAATCTGAGTTGCTCTTTCATTGCTTCCATATTGCTCAGGGGAACCACTATCGCTTCAGCTTCTCCTGTCGTGACACATACTGCTCCGAAAAGGTATGCATACTCAAACTGCTGTTGTTGTACTACTCTAGGACGCGTACCTTTCTCTGCCCATATTCGCGTTGTTGTATTGCGTTGACCAAATCTAGCCTCATCTTGAAACCATATTTGAACATCTTTTAAGGCGACATGGCCAGGGATCTTAAGGATCGTTTCGATTGGGAATTTTTTTAAAAGCTTCTTGAGCTTCAACTGACTGCTTAGGATGTTTGGAACGAGTAGTAATCCAACTCAAGCCTATGTCATGTAATAACTGATAGAGCGCCGACTTTTTATATGATGTACTGAAATTGCTTTCTATATAGAGCCCAATGTCTTTTGCTTGAAGGCGACCGCCACTCTCATTTACGGCATATTCGATAACATACTCTTTGAGTTGTGATTTTTGCTCGTCTGTTAGGCGATGAGGTCTACCAGTGTGTGGTTTCTCTTGAAGTCCTTCAAGACCATTGTCGAGATATGCTTTGACCCATTTATTGACGCTTACTCTGCTAACTTTAAGGTACTTAGCTATTTGAGTGCGACTTTTACCGTCAACAAAATGAGAAACGGCTAAATAACGCATTCTAAGTCGAGCGTTGGATGTGGAATTAATCAGACTCGGAAAATCATGCTTCATAAGGACTCCTTTAAGAGTCCATTATTAGATCATAAAATTAACGGAATTGGTATTATTGGCCAGAATATATTGCTTTCAAACCAAATTGATAGGTACAAAAAAAGGCCTCAGTCTTTCGACTAAGGCCTTAATTATGGCAGGGGTGGAGAGATTCGAACTCCCAACACGCGGATTTGGAATCCGCTGCTCTGCCAATTGGAGCTACACCCCTAAAACTGTGATCTAAACCTAATTTTTATTAAGGTTCAGATTCAGAAAAACCCCGCAAAGCGAGGTTCTCTAAAATAAGTGGCGGAGTGGACGGGACTCGAACCCGCGACCCCCGGCGTGACAGGCCGGTATTCTAACCAACTGAACTACCACTCCGCACCAATTTGTTATCTCATTGAAGTCTTATCTGGATGCTTCAATTCGATGTAATTTAAAGCCTGGCGATGTCCTACTCTCACATGGGGAAGCCCCACACTACCATCGGCGCTATTGTGTTTCACTTCTGAGTTCGGCATGGAATCAGGTGGGTCCACAATGCTATGGTCGCCAAGCAAATTCTTTTTTACTTCCAGCTTTAAAAAGCTAGAGGTAAATAATTCGGAAAACTGTTATTTAAAAGTTATGTCACACATTCAAAGTTCTTTCTTCGAGTCCACAAAACCCCTTGGGTGTTGTATGGTTAAGCCTCACGGGCAATTAGTACAGGTTAGCTCAATGCCTCGCAGCACTTACACACCCTGCCTATCAACGTTCTAGTCTCGAACAACCCTTTAGGACACTTAAAGTGCCAGGGAAGACTCATCTCAGGGCTCGCTTCGCGCTTAGATGCTTTCAGCGCTTATCGATTCCGAACTTAGCTACCGGGCAATGCCATTGGCATGACAACCCGAACACCAGAGGTTCGTCCACTCCGGTCCTCTCGTACTAGGAGCAGCCCCCTTCAATCTTCCAACGCCCACGGCAGATAGGGACCGAACTGTCTCACGACGTTCTAAACCCAGCTCGCGTACCACTTTAAATGGCGAACAGCCATACCCTTGGGACCGACTTCAGCCCCAGGATGTGATGAGCCGACATCGAGGTGCCAAACACCGCCGTCGATATGAACTCTTGGGCGGTATCAGCCTGTTATCCCCGGAGTACCTTTTATCCGTTGAGCGATGGCCCTTCCATTCAGAACCACCGGATCACTATGACCTGCTTTCGCACCTGCTCGAATTGTCATTCTCGCAGTCAAGCGGGCTTATGCCATTGCACTAACCACACGATGTCCAACCGTGTTTAGCCCACCTTCGTGCTCCTCCGTTACTCTTTGGGAGGAGACCGCCCCAGTCAAACTACCCACCAGGCACTGTCCGCAATCCCGATTAGGGACCTACGTTAGAACATCAAGCATACAAGGGTGGTATTTCAAGATTGCCTCCACAAACACTGGCGTGCTTGTTTCAAAGGCTCCCACCTATCCTACACATGTAGGGTCAATGTTCAGTGCCAAGCTGTAGTAAAGGTTCACGGGGTCTTTCCGTCTAGCCGCGGGTACACTGCATCTTCACAGCGATTTCAATTTCACTGAGTCTCGGGTGGAGACAGCGTGGCCATCATTACGCCATTCGTGCAGGTCGGAACTTACCCGACAAGGAATTTCGCTACCTTAGGACCGTTATAGTTACGGCCGCCGTTTACCGGGGCTTCGATCAAGAGCTTCGACCTAAGTCTAACCCCATCAATTAACCTTCCGGCACCGGGCAGGCGTCACACCGTATACGTCATCTTACGATTTTGCACAGTGCTGTGTTTTTAATAAACAGTTGCAGCCACCTGGTATCTGCGACTCCTAGTAGCTCCATCCGCAAGGGACTTCACCGCCAAGAGCGTACCTTCTCCCGAAGTTACGGTACCATTTTGCCTAGTTCCTTCACCCGAGTTCTCTCAAGCGCCTTGGTATTCTCTACCCGACCACCTGTGTCGGTTTGGAGTACGATTCCTTATAATCTGAAGCTTAGAGGCTTTTCCTGGAAGCATGGCATCAATGACTTCACTGCACGTAGCAGCTCGACATCGTATCTCAGCGTTAAGAAAGTCCGGATTTACCTAAACTTTCCGCCTACATACTTGAACCTGGACAACCATCGCCAGGCCCACCTAGCCTTCTCCGTCCCCCCATCGCAATTATAAGAAGTACGGGAATATTAACCCGTTTCCCATCGACTACGCCTTTCGGCCTCGCCTTAGGGGTCGACTTACCCTGCCCCGATTAACGTTGGACAGGAACCCTTGGTCTTCCGGCGTGGGGGTTTTTCACCCCCATTATCGTTACTCATGTCAGCATTCGCACTTCTGATACCTCCAGCAGCCCTTACAGACCACCTTCAACGGCTTACAGAACGCTCCCCTACCCCGCACACAAAGTGTGCAGCCGCAGCTTCGGTGTATAGCTTAGCCCCGTTACATCTTCCGCGCAGGCCGACTCGACCAGTGAGCTATTACGCTTTCTTTAAATGATGGCTGCTTCTAAGCCAACATCCTGGCTGTCTAAGCCTTCCCACATCGTTTCCCACTTAGCTATACTTTGGGACCTTAGCTGGCGGTCTGGGTTGTTTCCCTCTCCACGACGGACGTTAGCACCCGCCGTGTGTCTCCCGGATAGTACTCAATGGTATTCGGAGTTTGCAAAGGGTTGGTAAGTCGGGATGACCCCCTAGCCTTAACAGTGCTCTACCCCCATTGGTATTCGTCCGAGGCGCTACCTAAATAGCTTTCGGGGAGAACCAGCTATCTCCAGGTTTGATTGGCCTTTCACCCCTAGCCACAAGTCATCCGCTAATTTTTCAACATTAGTCGGTTCGGTCCTCCAGTTGATGTTACTCAACCTTCAACCTGCCCATGGCTAGATCACCTGGTTTCGGGTCTAATTCTAGCAACTCGACGCCCAGTTAAGACTCGGTTTCCCTACGGCTCCCCTATTCGGTTAACCTTGCTACTAAAATTAAGTCGCTGACCCATTATACAAAAGGTACGCAGTCACTCTCGAAGAGCTCCTACTGCTTGTACGTACACGGTTTCAGGTTCTATTTCACTCCCCTCACAGGGGTTCTTTTCGCCTTTCCCTCACGGTACTGGTTCACTATCGGTCAGTCAGTAGTATTTAGCCTTGGAGGATGGTCCCCCCATGTTCAAACAGGATATCACGTGTCCCGCCTTACTCGATTTCACTTAAAACGACATGTCGACTACGGGGCTATCACCCTTTATTGCGGCACTTTCCAGAGCCTTCGTCTGTGTTATTAAAAGCTTAAGGGCTAATCCAATTTCGCTCGCCGCTACTTTCGGAATCTCGGTTGATTTCTCTTCCTCCGGGTACTTAGATGTTTCAGTTCCCCGGGTTTGCCTCATTAACCTATGTATTCAGTTAATGATACGTACTTATGTACGTGGGTTTCCCCATTCAGAAATCCCAGACTCAAATGGTTATTACTACCTAATCTGGGCTTATCGCAAGTTATTACGTCTTTCATCGCCTCTGACTGCCAAGGCATCCACCGTGTACGCTTAGTCACTTAACCATACAACCCCAAAGGGTCTTGCTTAACGCAATACGTTTGCTACAACGTAGTATGACGTTTCCAAGGTGCGTTATCTCTTTATTATGAGCGAGATAACATTCGATTTTGCCGGACTCAAATTTGAATGCATTCTGGCAAGAATACATTCCCAAGAACACTTGAATGTGTGTTGGTACCTAACAATAAATTATTAGGATTTGAGAACTTTTAAATTTGATAAATAATGCTTTCTCAGTATAAAACTGGACATTACTTATCGTCAGCTTTCCAAATTGTTAAAGAGCATGTTTATTTCCTAAAAGGAATATAACCATTTTTAAGAGTACTTAAGCAAATACGCTTAAAGATGGTGGAGCTATGCGGGATCGAACCGCAGACCTCCTGCGTGCAAGGCAGGCGCTCTCCCAGCTGAGCTATAGCCCCATCTTGGTATTTTTTCTTAGACAAGGCAGATTGTGAGGCCGTGTACATCAGTACACAACGAAGAATCTAACGCAGTATAAGGAAAAATTGGTGGGTCTGAGTGGACTTGAACCACCGACCTCCCGCTTATCAGGCGAGCGCTCTAACCAGCTGAGCTACAGACCCAATTTTTCACAAAACAACTAAAAGTTGTTTCGTAAAATACTCTCTTACTTTCTAAACCATATCAATCTGTGTGGACACTCATCGTGAATAATCATCGTATAAGGAGGTGATCCAGCCCCAGGTTCCCCTAGGGCTACCTTGTTACGACTTCACCCCAGTCATGAACCACAAAGTGGTGAGCGTCCTCCCGAAGGTTAAACTACCCACTTCTTTTGCAGCCCACTCCCATGGTGTGACGGGCGGTGTGTACAAGGCCCGGGAACGTATTCACCGTAGCATTCTGATCTACGATTACTAGCGATTCCGACTTCATGGAGTCGAGTTGCAGACTCCAATCCGGACTACGACGCACTTTTTGGGATTCGCTCACCATCGCTGGTTGGCCGCCCTCTGTATGCGCCATTGTAGCACGTGTGTAGCCCTACTCGTAAGGGCCATGATGACTTGACGTCGTCCCCACCTTCCTCCGGTTTATCACCGGCAGTCTCCCTGGAGTTCCCACCATTACGTGCTGGCAAACAAGGATAAGGGTTGCGCTCGTTGCGGGACTTAACCCAACATTTCACAACACGAGCTGACGACAGCCATGCAGCACCTGTCTCAGAGTTCCCGAAGGCACCAATTCATCTCTGAAAAGTTCTCTGGATGTCAAGAGTAGGTAAGGTTCTTCGCGTTGCATCGAATTAAACCACATGCTCCACCGCTTGTGCGGGCCCCCGTCAATTCATTTGAGTTTTAATCTTGCGACCGTACTCCCCAGGCGGTCTACTTAACGCGTTAGCTCCGAAAGCCACGGCTCAAGGCCACAACCTCCAAGTAGACATCGTTTACGGCGTGGACTACCAGGGTATCTAATCCTGTTTGCTCCCCACGCTTTCGCATCTGAGTGTCAGTATCTGTCCAGGGGGCCGCCTTCGCCACTGGTATTCCTTCAGATCTCTACGCATTTCACCGCTACACCTGAAATTCTACCCCCCTCTACAGTACTCTAGCCTGCCAGTTTCAAATGCGGTTCCGAGGTTGAGCCCCGGGCTTTCACATCTGACTTAACAAACCACCTGCATGCGCTTTACGCCCAGTAATTCCGATTAACGCTCGCACCCTCCGTATTACCGCGGCTGCTGGCACGGAGTTAGCCGGTGCTTCTTCTGTCGCTAACGTCAAACAATACAGCTATTAACTATACTGCCTTCCTCACGACTGAAAGTACTTTACAACCCGAAGGCCTTCTTCATACACGCGGCATGGCTGCATCAGGCTTGCGCCCATTGTGCAATATTCCCCACTGCTGCCTCCCGTAGGAGTCTGGACCGTGTCTCAGTTCCAGTGTGGCTGATCATCCTCTCAGACCAGCTAGGGATCGTCGCCTTGGTGAGCCATTACCTCACCAACTAGCTAATCCCACCTGGGCATATCCTGAAGCGAGAGGCCCGAAGGTCCCCCTCTTTGGTCCGTAGACGTTATGCGGTATTAGCTATCGTTTCCAATAGTTATCCCCCACATCAGGGCAATTTCCCAGGCATTACTCACCCGTCCGCCGCTCGACGCCGTTATCGTTCCCCGAAGGTTCAGATAACTCGTTTCCGCTCGACTTGCATGTGTTAGGCCTGCCGCCAGCGTTCAATCTGAGCCATGATCAAACTCTTCAATTAAAGTTTTTTTGGCCGCTCTTAAAGTAAAGGCGACCGGCTCAATGAATACTGACTTCAAAACTACTAATGTAATTTTAAAGCTATTATCGTTCCAACAGAACGATAATGAATTGACTGTGCCAATGATTAAAAATCATTGTATTGGTCACTCAGTTCATTGATAAATCTTTTCGATTATCATCAACGAGTGCCCACACAGATTGATAGGTTTAAATTGTTAAAGAGCGTTGCTTTCCGTGTCGTAACACGTGAGCAGGAGGCGTATATTACGCTTTCTACTTTGAAAGTCAACATAAAATTCTGAATTAAATTCAAAACCTTATGGTAACTTCTTTCAATCAGAAAGAAGTAGAAATTAAAGCCTGGCGATGTCCTACTCTCACATGGGGAAGCCCCACACTACCATCGGCGCTATTGTGTTTCACTTCTGAGTTCGGCATGGAATCAGGTGGGTCCACAATGCTATGGTCGCCAAGCAAATTCTTTTTTACTTCCAGCTTTTAACAAGCTAGAGGTAAATAATTCGGAAAACTGTATTTAAAAGTCTCTGTCACACATTCAAAGTTCTTACTTCGAGTCCACAAAACCCCTTGGGTGTTGTATGGTTAAGCCTCACGGGCAATTAGTACAGGTTAGCTCAATGCCTCACAGCACTTACACACCCTGCCTATCAACGTTCTAGTCTCGAACAACCCTTTAGGACACTTAAAGTGCCAGGGAAGACTCATCTCAGGGCTCGCTTCGCGCTTAGATGCTTTCAGCGCTTATCGATTCCGAACTTAGCTACCGGGCAATGCCATTGGCATGACAACCCGAACACCAGAGGTTCGTCCACTCCGGTCCTCTCGTACTAGGAGCAGCCCCCTTCAATCTTCCAACGCCCACGGCAGATAGGGACCGAACTGTCTCACGACGTTCTAAACCCAGCTCGCGTACCACTTTAAATGGCGAACAGCCATACCCTTGGGACCGACTTCAGCCCCAGGATGTGATGAGCCGACATCGAGGTGCCAAACACCGCCGTCGATATGAACTCTTGGGCGGTATCAGCCTGTTATCCCCGGAGTACCTTTTATCCGTTGAGCGATGGCCCTTCCATTCAGAACCACCGGATCACTATGACCTGCTTTCGCACCTGCTCGAATTGTCATTCTCGCAGTCAAGCGGGCTTATGCCATTGCACTAACCACACGATGTCCAACCGTGTTTAGCCCACCTTCGTGCTCCTCCGTTACTCTTTGGGAGGAGACCGCCCCAGTCAAACTACCCACCAGGCACTGTCCGCAATCCCGATTAGGGACCTACGTTAGAACATCAAGCATACAAGGGTGGTATTTCAAGATTGCCTCCACAAACACTGGCGTGCTTGTTTCAAAGGCTCCCACCTATCCTACACATGTAGGGTCAATGTTCAGTGCCAAGCTGTAGTAAAGGTTCACGGGGTCTTTCCGTCTAGCCGCGGGTACACTGCATCTTCACAGCGATTTCAATTTCACTGAGTCTCGGGTGGAGACAGCGTGGCCATCATTACGCCATTCGTGCAGGTCGGAACTTACCCGACAAGGAATTTCGCTACCTTAGGACCGTTATAGTTACGGCCGCCGTTTACCGGGGCTTCGATCAAGAGCTTCGACCTAAGTCTAACCCCATCAATTAACCTTCCGGCACCGGGCAGGCGTCACACCGTATACGTCATCTTACGATTTTGCACAGTGCTGTGTTTTTAATAAACAGTTGCAGCCACCTGGTATCTGCGACTCCTAGTAGCTCCATCCGCAAGGGACTTCACCGCCAAGAGCGTACCTTCTCCCGAAGTTACGGTACCATTTTGCCTAGTTCCTTCACCCGAGTTCTCTCAAGCGCCTTGGTATTCTCTACCCGACCACCTGTGTCGGTTTGGAGTACGATTCCTTATAATCTGAAGCTTAGAGGCTTTTCCTGGAAGCATGGCATCAATGACTTCACTGCACGTAGCAGCTCGACATCGTATCTCAGCGTTAAGAAAGTCCGGATTTACCTAAACTTTCCGCCTACATACTTGAACCTGGACAACCATCGCCAGGCCCACCTAGCCTTCTCCGTCCCCCCATCGCAATTATAAGAAGTACGGGAATATTAACCCGTTTCCCATCGACTACGCCTTTCGGCCTCGCCTTAGGGGTCGACTTACCCTGCCCCGATTAACGTTGGACAGGAACCCTTGGTCTTCCGGCGTGGGGGTTTTTCACCCCCATTATCGTTACTCATGTCAGCATTCGCACTTCTGATACCTCCAGCAGCCCTTACAGACCACCTTCAACGGCTTACAGAACGCTCCCCTACCCCGCACACAAAGTGTGCAGCCGCAGCTTCGGTGTATAGCTTAGCCCCGTTACATCTTCCGCGCAGGCCGACTCGACCAGTGAGCTATTACGCTTTCTTTAAATGATGGCTGCTTCTAAGCCAACATCCTGGCTGTCTAAGCCTTCCCACATCGTTTCCCACTTAGCTATACTTTGGGACCTTAGCTGGCGGTCTGGGTTGTTTCCCTCTCCACGACGGACGTTAGCACCCGCCGTGTGTCTCCCGGATAGTACTCAATGGTATTCGGAGTTTGCAAAGGGTTGGTAAGTCGGGATGACCCCCTAGCCTTAACAGTGCTCTACCCCCATTGGTATTCGTCCGAGGCGCTACCTAAATAGCTTTCGGGGAGAACCAGCTATCTCCAGGTTTGATTGGCCTTTCACCCCTAGCCACAAGTCATCCGCTAATTTTTCAACATTAGTCGGTTCGGTCCTCCAGTTGATGTTACTCAACCTTCAACCTGCCCATGGCTAGATCACCTGGTTTCGGGTCTAATTCTAGCAACTCGACGCCCAGTTAAGACTCGGTTTCCCTACGGCTCCCCTATTCGGTTAACCTTGCTACTAAAATTAAGTCGCTGACCCATTATACAAAAGGTACGCAGTCACTCTCGAAGAGCTCCTACTGCTTGTACGTACACGGTTTCAGGTTCTATTTCACTCCCCTCACAGGGGTTCTTTTCGCCTTTCCCTCACGGTACTGGTTCACTATCGGTCAGTCAGTAGTATTTAGCCTTGGAGGATGGTCCCCCCATGTTCAAACAGGATATCACGTGTCCCGCCTTACTCGATTTCACTTAAAACGACATGTCGACTACGGGGCTATCACCCTTTATTGCGGCACTTTCCAGAGCCTTCGTCTGTGTTATTAAAAGCTTAAGGGCTAATCCAATTTCGCTCGCCGCTACTTTCGGAATCTCGGTTGATTTCTCTTCCTCCGGGTACTTAGATGTTTCAGTTCCCCGGGTTTGCCTCATTAACCTATGTATTCAGTTAATGATACGTACTTATGTACGTGGGTTTCCCCATTCAGAAATCCCAGACTCAAATGGTTATTACTACCTAATCTGGGCTTATCGCAAGTTATTACGTCTTTCATCGCCTCTGACTGCCAAGGCATCCACCGTGTACGCTTAGTCACTTAACCATACAACCCCAAAGGGTCTTGCTTAACGCAATACGTTTGCTACAACGTAGTATGACGTTTCCAAGGTGCGTTATCTCTTTATTATGAGCGAGATAACATTCGATTTTGCCGGACTCAAATTTGAATGCATTCTGGCAAGAATACATTCCCAAGAACACTTGAATGTGTGTTGGTACCTAACAACTCTTTATTTAAAAAGAATCACTAGGATTTGAGAACTTTTAAATTTGATAAGTAATAAATCAATTACTTATCGTCAGCTTTCCAAATTGTTAAAGAACGAGATTCAAATAATTGAACCATTTTTAAACACACTCACCTCTCTATTTCTAAGAGAAGTATGCTTAAAGATGGTGGGCGATACTGGGCTCGAACCAGTGACCCCCTCCTTGTAAGGGAGGTGCTCTCCCAACTGAGCTAATCGCCCACATTATTTGCCACTTACTTTCACTTTAAAAAGTGAAATCAAACAGCTTCCCTGTGGAAGGAAATGGTGGGTCGTGCAGGATTCGAACCTGCGACCAATTGATTAAAAGTCAACTGCTCTACCAGCTGAGCTAACGACCCAATGGTATCCCGTAGGGGAGTCGAACCCCTGTTACCGCCGTGAAAGGGCGGTGTCCTAGGCCTCTAGACGAACGGGACACTAGGTTTACTTTCACTTTTAAAAAGTGAAAACAAACTGTTGAGATGTCTTGGGGGACATCTCGAATCTCTTTACTTTCTAAACCATATCAATCTGTGTGGACACTCATCGTGAATAATCATCGTATAAGGAGGTGATCCAGCCCCAGGTTCCCCTAGGGCTACCTTGTTACGACTTCACCCCAGTCATGAACCACAAAGTGGTGAGCGTCCTCCCGAAGGTTAAACTACCCACTTCTTTTGCAGCCCACTCCCATGGTGTGACGGGCGGTGTGTACAAGGCCCGGGAACGTATTCACCGTAGCATTCTGATCTACGATTACTAGCGATTCCGACTTCATGGAGTCGAGTTGCAGACTCCAATCCGGACTACGACGCACTTTTTGGGATTCGCTCACCATCGCTGGTTGGCCGCCCTCTGTATGCGCCATTGTAGCACGTGTGTAGCCCTACTCGTAAGGGCCATGATGACTTGACGTCGTCCCCACCTTCCTCCGGTTTATCACCGGCAGTCTCCCTGGAGTTCCCACCATTACGTGCTGGCAAACAAGGATAAGGGTTGCGCTCGTTGCGGGACTTAACCCAACATTTCACAACACGAGCTGACGACAGCCATGCAGCACCTGTCTCAGAGTTCCCGAAGGCACCAATTCATCTCTGAAAAGTTCTCTGGATGTCAAGAGTAGGTAAGGTTCTTCGCGTTGCATCGAATTAAACCACATGCTCCACCGCTTGTGCGGGCCCCCGTCAATTCATTTGAGTTTTAATCTTGCGACCGTACTCCCCAGGCGGTCTACTTAACGCGTTAGCTCCGAAAGCCACGGCTCAAGGCCACAACCTCCAAGTAGACATCGTTTACGGCGTGGACTACCAGGGTATCTAATCCTGTTTGCTCCCCACGCTTTCGCATCTGAGTGTCAGTATCTGTCCAGGGGGCCGCCTTCGCCACTGGTATTCCTTCAGATCTCTACGCATTTCACCGCTACACCTGAAATTCTACCCCCCTCTACAGTACTCTAGCCTGCCAGTTTCAAATGCGGTTCCGAGGTTGAGCCCCGGGCTTTCACATCTGACTTAACAAACCACCTGCATGCGCTTTACGCCCAGTAATTCCGATTAACGCTCGCACCCTCCGTATTACCGCGGCTGCTGGCACGGAGTTAGCCGGTGCTTCTTCTGTCGCTAACGTCAAACAATACAGCTATTAACTATATTGCCTTCCTCACGACTGAAAGTACTTTACAACCCGAAGGCCTTCTTCATACACGCGGCATGGCTGCATCAGGCTTGCGCCCATTGTGCAATATTCCCCACTGCTGCCTCCCGTAGGAGTCTGGACCGTGTCTCAGTTCCAGTGTGGCTGATCATCCTCTCAGACCAGCTAGGGATCGTCGCCTTGGTGAGCCATTACCTCACCAACTAGCTAATCCCACCTGGGCATATCCTGAAGCGAGAGGCCCGAAGGTCCCCCTCTTTGGTCCGTAGACGTTATGCGGTATTAGCTATCGTTTCCAATAGTTATCCCCCACATCAGGGCAATTTCCCAGGCATTACTCACCCGTCCGCCGCTCGACGCCCAACAAATCACCCGAAGGGTCAATGTTGTCGTTTCCGCTCGACTTGCATGTGTTAGGCCTGCCGCCAGCGTTCAATCTGAGCCATGATCAAACTCTTCAATTAAAGTTTTTTTGTTCCTAAGAACGGCTCAATGAATACTGACTTCAAAACTGTTCCTTACTCGAAAGTAAGAAGTAATTTTAAAGCTATTATCGTTCCAACAGAACGATAATGAATTGACTGTGCTCGATACCGAAGTATCAAATTGGTCACTCAGTTCATTGATAAATCTTTTCGATTATCATCAACGAGTGCCCACACAGATTGATAGGTTTAAATTGTTAAAGAGCACACTATTGAGGCTTGCCTCTCAAGTGGACGGCTATTCTAGCTTTTTGAATCTCAGTGTCAAACACTTTTTTGAATTTATTTTCTAAGAGAAGTTAAACTCAAATGATTCAGCAATTTAGCCTACTGAAACACTGCGAAGCGTTGTCGCTGTTGCCGTGTCAGTGGGGCGCATTATAGAGATCTGCGTCACGTTGGCAAGAGGTTTTTTAAAGATTTATTTCAAATGACTATAAAATAAACAATCCGCCACAACTTGACGAAATTAGACACTATTAGAGGATAAAATTGGAAAAATTATTGTGGCATGCGTAATATCTATGTGTCTGTTTTGTTAATGAATTTCACACCCATCAATTCACCCATATATAGTGATAAAAGAATTATGAACTCAAACAAATCTTTATTGATTGTCTTCATCCTTGCAATAGCTGGCTCAGCACTTGTGTCCTTCCTATCTATCGACTCTAGTATTGCTTTCGGTATAGGTGTCGTAGTAACTGCGTTAATCTTGTGGCAGAAGCCTGCTTCAAGTACCACTTCTAAACCTACCTCTTCTGCGCAGGTAACAACGACGACTAATACTGAAAATACTACTTTATACGTTGGCAACCTTTCTTATAAAGCGAGCGAATCTCACGTAAAGGAGCTTTTTGAGGAATACGGCACTGTTTATAGTGTTCGTTTGATGAAAGACAAACGAACAGGAAAGCGCCGTGGATTTGGTTTTGTTGAAGTTGGGCATGATGATGCCGACTCAATGATCGCTAAGCTCAATGAATATGAGTACATGCAAAGAACGATCAAAGTTCGTATTGCCAATGAACCTAAGCATCCTTCAGAGGCTGAATCTTAATCTCTGAAAACCCTAACTCAGTAAATGATAATTGTAGCGCCGACTTGTGATGAGGTTCGGTGCTGCAATACACATCATAGCTTACTTCATTTCTACTACCGGAAAGGCAACGATCTTGTAGTAGAAATTCAACTCTTCTTGATATTGCATCTCCAGAATCGATAAGTACTACCCCCTCTCCCAATACTTGGTATATCTCATCTCTTAATAGAGGGAAATGTGTACAGCCAAGTACAGCAACATCGACTGAGCCTTTTAAGGGTCGTAGCACTTTTTCTAAACTATCGAGATCTACCGGCACACCACGCAGCTTTTGCTCAGCCATATCGACTAATTTTGTTGTGCCTAACATGACGACATCTTTACCATAAGCAAAATGTCGAATCAGTTCATGCGTATACTCTCGGGTCACTGTTGCTGGCGTTGCAATAAGACCCACACCTTTGCTTGATCTTTGAGATGCGGGTTTGATTGCAGGAACCACTCCAACAATAGGAATAGTGATTTTTTCTCTTAACTTGGTTAAAACTATGGTGCTTGCGGTATTGCACGCAATCACAACCAAAGCAATGTTTTGGGTTTCTACAAAGTGCTTCACATAGGATTCGACACGTCGTATCAATTGATTGGGCTCTAATTCCCCATACGGATAGGCTTCATTATCAAATGCGTAAGTACAGCTGACCCAAGGTAGTCTAGCCTTGATATCTTTAAATACCGAAATGCCACCTACCCCTGAGTCAAACATCAAGATTCTAGTTTCAGACATTGGCACTCTTAATAAGGTTTGAACAAATGTTGTGGTTAGCTACTTTAGCAAAATACACCGCATAGTTAAGCCATCAATCATTGTATTAAAATAAAATATAAGCGTAGTTTTATACGTAAGCTGTTATATACATCAAAATAACTCATGCACACAATCTATACTCTCAATGCCGATGAGTATAGAATCTGCGCCTCTTGTTTCAATTCAGGAAAAGTGAATGGCCAACCCAAATGTAAACTCTGAGTCTTATCAGCTACAACTCGATGATAAAACAGTACGTCTACAAGAGATGTTTAGCGAATATACGATGCCCGCATTAGAAGTATTTACTTCTGATGAGGATCATTATCGAATGCGTGCAGAGTTCCGCGTGTGGCACGAAGGTGAAGACCTGTACTACGTGATGTTTAATCAAGAGACACGTGAGAAATATCGTGTTGACCAATTTCCTGTCGCGAGTCGCTTAATAAATGATTTGATGCCTCTATTAATAGAAGCCGTCAAAGAACACGACATACTCCGCCACAAGCTTTTCCAAGTGGATTTTCTTTCTACTCTAAGTGGCGAGATTTTAGTGTCTTTGCTTTACCACAAGCAACTTGATGAAGAATGGCAACAACATGCCAAAGCACTGAAACAGCGACTTAATGATGAAGGCTTTAATTTAAATCTTATTGGTCGCGCCAGAAAGATGAAGATTGTCTTAGACAGAGACTATGTTATCGAGAAGCTGAATGTATTTGGTAAAACTTATACCTACCAGCAAGTAGAAAATAGTTTCACCCAGCCAAACGGTCATGTGGCAGAGAAAATGCTGGAATGGGCGGTAGACTGTACTAAAGATTCGAGCGGTGACTTATTAGAGCTTTACTGTGGCAACGGTAATTTCTCATTAGCGCTGGCGCAGAACTTCAATCGCGTACTTGCGACTGAACTGGCTAAACCATCAGTTGATTCTGCACAATTCAATATTCGCGCAAATGAGATTGATAATGTACAGATTATTCGCATGTCAGCTGAAGACTTTACCGATGCAATGGAAGGCAAACGTGAATTCCGCCGTCTAAAACAAGCCAATGTTGATCTCAAGAGTTATGACTGCAACACAATTTTTGTTGATCCGCCACGCTCAGGTATGGACGAAGGCACTTGCAGAATGGTTCAAGGTTATGAGCGTATCCTCTATATCTCTTGTAACCCTGAAACGCTAAAAGATAATTTAGAAATCTTAGGTGAGACACATAACATCACTCGTTATGCGTTATTTGATCAGTTCCCATATACTCATCATATGGAAATGGGCATATTTTTAGAGCGCAAAGCCTAATAGATTAAGTAGTAAGGCTAAGTAGATAAAAGAGCGGCTCGCCGCTCTTTTTTGTTTATTTGCCTAAGTAACCTAACTTCCTACCAATCAGTACCAACAACACTAGTGTCACTACGATAGAGAAAAAGTTAGTACCCGCCTCTGGATATTGGGCTTTAATAAATGCCGAATGGCCAAAGAAGCCGACGAAAAAACTGCCTACACCCAATAGAGGAAAATCTTCGTTTAATGGGTTATTAAGGTAATTTTGATAGATAGATTGAGTGGCTAACACTAAGCAAATTAGTGAGAAAATCGAAAATGCATAACCTTCTATAGACAGTGATGAGAATAATGAACTGACACTCATTCCACACACTAAAGCTAATAAAAGCGACTTCTTATCCGACGTTGTATTTACTTTTTGATCAGTCATGAATCCCTCTCTTTCTTATTATTCTGAAACTGGTTCATTGCATGCCCCCCAAGTGAGATCATACGAACCTGTTCAACTAGCCTCTTCTGGTGAGCCATTCGCTGGCTCTTTTCCACTATATCCAAGAACTCAGCCCCTGAGTTAAAGACTAAGGTGACAATGGCATCCGCTTGTAATGTCGCAATTTCTCTTGGCAATTGTTGAGCACTCAGGTAATCCGCTAACTCAGTGCTAAAAAATTGTATCTCTCTTGCCACTGCACAACGAAACTCCTCTGAAGTTCCAGAACGCTCTCGCAGTAACAATCTAAAAATATCTGGATTAGTATCGATAAACTCCACAAAAGTTTCGATGGAGGTTTGAATCACACTACAGTCAGCTTGAATTCGCTCACGGGCTCGACGCATTAATTGGCGTAACAACAGCCCTGCTTCATCAACCATCACTAAACCTAGCTGGTTCATATCATCAAAGTGGCGATAAAAAGACGTTGGGGCAATCCCAGCTTCTCTTGATACTTCTCGAAGACTCATACTAGAAAAGCTTCGCCCAGCGGATAATTGTCCTAATGCTGAGTCGATGATTGCTCGTCTTGTTTTTTGTTTTTGCTCTGCTCTGACGCCCATACTTTATTCATAACTATTTTAGCCTAACCACAATAAAGCATAACTGCTTCTTAGTTTGCAAACTCTGCTCGCTCACAAAGTGATCTTTATT
This sequence comes from Vibrio neonatus, assembly GCF_024346975.1. Classification (NCBI taxonomy): domain Bacteria; kingdom Pseudomonadati; phylum Pseudomonadota; class Gammaproteobacteria; order Vibrionales; family Vibrionaceae; genus Vibrio; species Vibrio neonatus. Next base: position 2,625,377 of record NZ_AP024885.1, read on the forward strand.
GTGAGACCGCCCACTTAGTCACCACTAACTAATTTACCTATAACGACAAGAGTCTAGAATGCTACTAACAAAACAAGGAGGTTTCTGTGAGTTCTTTATCGCATTTTGATGTAATCGTGATCGGTAGTGGTCCAGGAGGGGAAGGTGCCGCGATGGGCCTGACCAAAGCTGGGTTTAATGTTGCCATCATTGAAAAGGAAAAAAGTGTCGGAGGCGGATGCACTCACTGGGGTACAATTCCATCCAAAGCACTCAGACATGCTGTAAGCCGTTTTACTGAATTCAATAACAACCCTCTATTTAGCAAGAACAATCGCAGTTTCGATGCCAGTTTCGATGATATTCTCAGCCACGCAAAAACCGTTGTTGATAAGCAAACAACATTGCGACAAGGCTTTTATGACCGTAACCACTGCACCCTGATCTTTGGTGCGGCGCAATTTTCTGATGCCAATACGGTAAAAGTAACGCTAGAAGATGGACGAACTGAACATTACTCCGCAAATCGTTTTGTCATAGCCACTGGCTCACGTCCGTATCATCCAGATAGCGTTGACTTTAGCCACCAGCGAATTTATGACAGTGACTCAATACTGTCACTCCACCACCAGCCAAGACATATTATTATCTATGGTGCAGGCGTAATTGGTTGTGAATATGCTTCTATATTCCGTGGCTTAGGTGTAAAAACCGATCTAATCAATACGCGTGACCAACTACTCTCTTTCCTAGATAAAGAAATCTCTGATGCGCTGTCTTATCACTTTGGTAACAGTGGCATTGTTATTCGCAACGGTGAGTCCTTTGAAAAAGTAGAAGGAACCGATGATGGGGTCATCGTTCATCTAGAGTCAGGGAAAAAAATGCGTGCCGACTGCCTGTTGTATGCCAATGGTCGAACCGGTAATACCGATACACTTAATTTAGAAATTACTGGCTTAGCCGCTGACTCTCGAGGTCAGCTAAAGATCAACAGCAACTACCAAACCGAAGTCGAGCATATTTATGCGGTAGGTGATGTGATTGGCTACCCTAGCCTAGCAAGTGCTGCCTATGATCAAGGGCGTTTTTTAGCACAGGCTATTGCAGAGGGTCAATCGACCCAGCGATTAATTGAAGATATCCCAACGGGGATTTATACCATTCCTGAAATCAGCTCTGTAGGTAAAACAGAGCAAGAGCTAACCGCAGCTAAAGTCCCTTATGAAGTAGGGCGAGCTTCATTTAAACACTTGGCTCGCGCACAGATATCAGGCAAGGACATTGGTAGCTTAAAAATCCTATTCCATCGAGAAAGTAGAGAGATCTTAGGCATCCATTGTTTTGGAGAAAGAGCGGCCGAAATTATCCACATTGGGCAAGCCATTATGGAGCAACCCGGTAAAGCCAATAGCATTGACTACTTCGTCAATACTACCTTTAACTACCCGACAATGGCCGAGGCATATCGAGTCGCAGCATTAAATGGCTTAAACCGCCTATTCTGATTGAGTTACATCAGTCAGTAATCCAAGATTAAGTGTGGGCAGAAGTTAAAAACTGCCCCTTTTTCCATAATTTGATAAATATCCAGCCAAGCACTCCTCCCCTCATTGCCATAAAGCCGAGCATGGCAATCCACAAGCTGTGATTTTGCAAAGACACAAAACTAAAGTAGAGAATGAAGAACGTCACCGCGGCCAAGAACATGCTATTACGCATCTCTTTACCTCGAGTTGCGCCAATAAAAATGCCATCAAACAGATAACACCACATTGAAACCAACGGCATAATAGCAAGCCATGGTAAATATTCGTCTGCGGTGATTCTGACACTGTCGATATCACTGATTAACGCCACCACAAGACTGCCACCAGCTCCAAATAATAGTGCAAAGCCACAACACACAATAAAGCCCCAAATAAAGGAACCCCAGATAGAAAGCGCCAGCTCGGCTTTATCTTTCGCGCCAATGGCTTTACCGACCATAGCTTCTATTGCATAGGCAAAACCATCCATGGCGTAAGAGACCATCAATACTAAGCTCATCAGTACCGCATTGGCAGCCACTATATCATCACCAAAACTTGCCCCTTGGAAGGTCATAAACGCCAATACTGCCTGCAAGAACAGTGAACGTAAAAAGATATCTCTATTTAAACGTATAAAACGCAGTATCCCAGTAAATAGTTTGCTAGCACCCAAAGACAATATCTGATGTAGATTCAGTTGCACGGACTTTTGCCACGCTTTACGGCAGAAATAAAGCCCGACGAATGTCCCTGTAAAGTCGGCAATCACTGATGCAGAAGCCACGCCGGACACACCAAAATCTAAAACCACCACAAACAATACATCCAGCACTATGTTGGTCACATTAGTCGCAATTACCATCCACATTGGAGCCTTTGCATCTTGATTGCCCAATAGCCAACCTAGCAATACAAAATTCACCATCGCCGCCGGAGCACTCCACGCCCTTATGGCAAAATACTGCGAAGCGTATAACTGTACTTGTTCACTGGCATCACTAAAGCCCAAAGCTAAGGCAATAATCCCACGATGTAAGATTAAAAAAAGCACCGCAAATGACAATGCCATGAAAATGCCTTGCAGTAAGATAAGGGCTAATTTTCTAGGATCTTGCGCTCCTTTAGCTTGCGCCGATAAGCCTGTCGTCGACATACGTAAAAAGCCAAATAACCAAAACACCATACTGATCATGGTGCCGCCTAGTGCCACACCACCTAAATACCATGAATGTTCTAAATGCCCCACAATAGCGGTATCAACTAAACCCAATAACGGTACCGTAATGTTGGACAGCACCATAGGAATGGCTAACGCAAGAATCCTCTTGTGCAGACTTAAGTCCATGAGTGAACGGATAACTGGATTTTGCATACGGCTTCCTTGGTAAATCTTAGGGCAAAAAAAACAGCGCTCCTATTCAGGGGCGCTGCATATTTAGTGAACTGTCATCTATTGGAGTGTAGCGATTACATCCAAGTGCTATTACGAATAATACCGACAGCAATACCTTCAATCACTAAATGTTGCTGAGTTAAATCCACTTTAATTGGAGATAGCTCTTCATTTTCTGGGTGCAGTAAAACGGTCGCGCCTTTACGCTCCAATCTTTTCACGGTGACGTCTTCGTCTACTCGTGCCACCACAACTTGTCCATCGCGAACATCTTGAGTTTTATGTACTGCAAGTAGATCGCCATCCATAATACCGATGTCTTTCATACTTTCACCGTGTACGCGCAGTAAAAAGTCCGCTTTGGGCTTAAACATTTGCGGATCAACTTGGTAATGAGATTCTATATGCTCTTGAGCTAAAATAGGCTCACCAGCAGCGACATTACCGATCAGCGGTAGACCGTCATCATTGGCGGTATCTTGCAATAAAATACGGATGCCTCTTGAAGCGCCAGGGATGATTTCAATCACCTGTTTCTTAGCCAGTGCTTTAAGATGCTCTTCCGCAGCATTAGCTGAACGAAAACCCAGCGCGCGGGCGATTTCCGCTCTTGTTGGTGGCATACCAGTATCCTCAATCTTAGCTTTAATTAGATCGAATACCTGTTGCTGTCTTTGGGTTAAGGGTCTCATAGGGCACCTGTTATTTTATACAGTTAACTGTGAGTATATACAGCATGGTTAAATAATCAACCAACTAGCCCTAATAACTTGAAATTTAAGTTAAAAGAATAATGCCTCTACCCAGATATATAACACTAGACCTAAAGCAATAAATACCGCTGCTGATCCAATATCCTTGGCACGTCCTGCTAACTCATGAAAATCAGATCCAATACGATCCACTACGGCTTCTATGGCCGAATTCATAAGCTCAGCAATCAACACAATAAATAGAGACGACACCATCAACATGCGCTCAACGTGACCAACATCCACCAAAAAAGCCACCGGGATCAGTAGAATAGCGAGAATAACTTCTTGACGAAAAGCAGCCTCATGTTTGAAAGCAGCCTGCAATCCCTGTATCGAATACCCCGTCGCTTTAATAATGCGTTTGAATCCTGTATTACCTTTCATTATTCACCTATTCTTTTATCTCTTTGTGCTTTTTCAGTTATAAACCTAACATTGACGCAATTCTGGTTAAAAGGTTCGACCAGTTCTGCTATTCTTGCGACGCTTATGTTACAACCGAGCCTTGAAGAGTCTTGGACGCCAAATACAAATTGGGACAATCAATAATATGTCTTCTGGTCATACACTGACACAATCAGCTTTGCGCTTTCCATTGAAAGTACTGGTTAAAGGGAGCGTCGTACCCCCTTCGCCTATTAATAATCTCAACATAGACATAGACAAACCTATTGTCTACGTTTTGCCATTTGAATCTAATGTCGATCTGCTGACTATTCGCAGACGCGCGATTCAACTAGGGCTACCCGATCCACTGCGACCACTTGAGCTACATGGTCAAAGTTTTCGACGCTATGTATTTAGTTCTCTAGATGAGGACGATCAAGGCCAAGATGCCCACGACTCACTCGGTTCGCAAAGCCTGTTTACTCAGCTGCTAAAACTACATAGAGAACAACCTGAACTCGATGTACAACTCATCCCGACCACAGTTATGTGGGGGCGCAAGCCAGGCAAAGAAGGCCAAGAAAAACCCTACTTAGAAAATCTTCCCTCTTGGAAGAAGATGTTCGCGGTATTGTTTTCTGGTCGAGACTGTATGATTCGTTTTAGCCCATTGGTCTCTATGCGTTATATGGCTGACTCACATGGCTCCGACGAAACCATAGCGCAAAAACTGGCTCGTGTAGCGCGTATTCACTTCTCTCGTCAAAAATTAGCCGCTTCAGGTCCAAACCTACCGAATAGAGAAGTTCTCTTTAAGCGTCTGATCAAATCTGAGGCGATAAATAAAGCCATTGCCGACGAAGCCGCAGAAAAAAATATTAGTGTAGAAAAAGCAGAGCAACAAGCACTAAAAATAATAGATGAAATTGCAGCAAAGTTCTCTTACTCGCTGATCAAGCAAGGTAACTTCGTTTTAACTTGGTTATGGAACCGCCTCTATCAAGGCATCAATGTTAATAATGCTTCGACTGTACGTAAATTAGCGCAAGATGGGCACGAGATTGTTTATGTGCCGTGTCATCGAAGCCATATGGATTATCTGCTGCTCTCTTACATCCTTTATTACGAAGGCATGGTACCACCGCATATTGCTGCCGGTGTAAACCTAAATTTCTTCCCTGCTGGGCCTATCTTTAGAAGAGGTGGCGCATTCTTCATTCGCCGTAGTTTCAAAGGCGACAAGCTTTATTCGACCATCTTTAGAGAATACTTAGCCGAGTTATTTGCGAAAGGGTATTCGGTTGAATACTTTAGTGAAGGCGGACGCTCTCGTACAGGTCGTCTACTGCAAGCCAAAACCGGCATGTTAGCGATGACAGTACAAACCATGTTACGAGGACTAAATCGTCCCGTCACTTTAGTGCCTGTGTATATCGGCTACGAACATGTAATGGAAGTGTCGACTTACGCAAAAGAACTGCGCGGTAAGCGTAAAGAAAAAGAAAATGCCGGACAGGTGCTGCGTACGATTAGAAAACTGCGTAACTTTGGCCAAGGCTATGTCAACTTTGGTGAGCCTATCTCACTCAATAACTATCTCAACGAAAACGTGCCACAATGGCGAGACAGTATTGGTGCACCAAGCTCTATCAGACCGGATTGGATGGCGCCAACCGTTAATGCCATTGCAGAAAAAATGATGACGCACATTAATGATGCCGCAGCAGCTAACGCCTTGAGCTTATCCGCGACAGCCCTACTCGCGTCAAGACAAAGAGCACTGACCAAAGAAAGCTTAATCAATCAAATCGATTGTTATTTACATATCCTGCGTAACACGCCATACACGGACTACTCGACTGTGCCAAATAGCACAGCAGAAGAATTAGCCGCGCACGCTATCTCTTTAGATAAGTTTGTTGTCGACTCAGACAGTATGGGTGATATCGTATCTTTAGATCGCCATCAGTCTGTATTGATGACTTACTATCGCAACAACATCATACATATGCTGGCACTTCCTTCATTGATTGCGCAGCTTATTATCCAACTCCCTGACTGCACACTGGCAAAACTACAGCACAATATTTCGGTTCTATACCCGTTCTTGAAAAAGGAATTCTTCCTTTCTTATGATAACGAACAGCTTGAAGAGAAAGTTGAGCAAATGGTGCAAGAGTTGTTGGCTCAGCAGCTTATTCAAATTGATGACGATGTGATTAATCTTAATCAGTCCAACATCCATACTATACAACTGCTATCCAGAACGATTTCAGAAACTCTGCAACGCTACAGCATTGCGCTGAATCTTTTGGCCTCAAGACCTGAAGTAACTCAAGAAGACTTGGAAGTACGTTGCCAAGATATTGCACAGCGTTTAGGTCGCTTGCATGGCATTAATGCACCAGAGTTTTTTGATAAAGGCGTGTTTGCGGCGCTGTTTAATACCTTAAAAGAACAGAACTATCTTAATGAAGATGGGGTGTGTGACATTGAGCGAACTAAGAAACTAGCGCAAGGCTTACTTGAGATACTTTCGCCAGAAGTAAAACTGACCATTAAAGAAGGTATTGCTCAGGCGGAGTAACCAAAACCCATCAAAATATCAATCCCAGCTATCGATTCTGCAAGTCACAGAATCAATAGCTGGGATTTTTTATAGATAAGAGATAAATAAGCCAGCCGTAACGGCTATGCCCACGTAGTTATTATTAAGAAAAGCTTGGAAACATTGCGTACGACTGCGCGTTTTAATCAGCCATTGCTGATACACAAACAAACTAGCAGCAACGAGAACGCCCCAATAAAACGCTCCACTTAGACCCGCACTCTCACCTACCACCAGCAGTAAAACGATAGTGGTGGCCTGCAATAATCCGATAATTAGCTTATCAAAGCGGCCAAACAAAATAGCGGTCGATTTGATGCCTATTTTAAGGTCGTCTTCTCTATCAACCATCGCATATTGAGTATCGTAGGCAACGGTCCACAATACGTTAATCGCAAACAATAACCACGCCAATGGCGCTATATGTCCAGACTCTGCCGCCCACGCCATTGGAATCGCCCAACTAAATGCAATCCCTAACACTAACTGAGGCAAATGGGTAAATCGCTTCATAAACGGATAAAGCGCCGCTAAGGCGACACCAATAAATGACAATTGGATGGTGAGTGTATTCATGGTCAGCACCAGAGAAAATGAAATAATGCTCAAGACGCCAAATAACGCTAATGCTTCTTTTGCCGACACTAACCCACTCGGTATCGGGCGAAACTGAGTACGCTCCACATGCCCATCAAAATCACGATCGGCAAAATCATTAATCACGCACCCTGCTGAACGCATTAAAAATACACCCAGACAAAATACAATAAGAACCCCCCATTGAGGTCTCCCCTCTGAAGCCATTGCCAAGGCCCATAATGTTGGCCATAGAAGCAATAGGCTACCTATAGGTCGATCCATCCTCATAAGCAAATAATAGGCTCTTATTTTAGAGAGCATTAACTGTGTTCCTTTTTAAATAAATTGGGGATTCTGGTAAAAAGAGTTCCGCTACCAGCATCGGTGTTTCATTCATCCATAACCGAGAACGGCGCGCGAGCAATACTTGCCCATCCACCTCTATCTCTCCCACTTGCAGAGCATCACGATACGCACCTTGCGAACCAAAGACGGTGACGCCCAAAGGCAATTCACCTTGTTTTTCAAAATCGTGTGAGTGAGAAAGCAGCGAGCTTTCTGGTATCAAAGTGCGCCCATACACCCAATCGTGACGATCACCTCGCAAAATCACTTCTCTAAGGAGGCAAACTTCTCGAGTTAAAATCTCCGCTTCTTTTGCTGACAGCATCTGCGCTTGAACTTTATTGTTGGTAAATAACTCAACACTAAAATCAACACAAGATTGAGATAGGCGATGAGAAAGAGAGTCTTCCTCTAACAACCAATGCTTAGCGTTTGTATCCGGAAATTGGAATTGGCTTGGGCTTTGCCAATTGATATCACGCAAAGCCTGCTGAAATGTGCTAATGGGGCTTGTCATACTAACTTCGTAACTCTTTACCAACTAATGACGCACTCTTAATGTAATGCGCCAATTGTACCAATCGCAATACCAATAAGGTAATAGAGATCACCATTTAAGTGCTCTTAGTACGATTTATGCTATCTAAGCCACCTAATACGCAGCCAGCAACCAAACCTGCGAGGTGTGCGGTATTGGCTATAGCCATAAATGGTTGCACAAAACCCAGCACTAACCATACCAACATAAAACCAAGAATAGGTTTAGGTATGCCTAACCCAAGTTGTGGTGCGCGCACCGAAACAACCCAAATATATCCGACTAAGGCGTACACAACCCCACTAAGGCCACCAAAGTTGGCACCATCAATCCAGTATTGAGCACAACCTGAGATGAGTGCGGAGAATAAGAAAATTTTCGTCAGACGAGCTCGCCCTAATTTTTGCTCGATATCACCACCGAGTTGCCACCACCAAAGTAGGTTAAAGGTGATATGCAGTACAGAGAAATGCAGTAGCGCATGCGAGAAATAACGCCATACCTGCCATTGTTGTTCGCTAACCGCGGGGAAATGTAGCCAAGAGAATACTTGCTGTTGCATCCCTAGAATACGAAGTCCATAAATTAGGATAGATATCGCCATAATCAGCAAAGTCATTGGCCCAGCTTTGGCTTTAATCATCTGCAAAAAGCTAGGAGTGGAATAACTGAACTTTTGGGTGCGAGTTTCAGCCATGTGCCAAGATGCGGCTTGGTATTTTTTATGGTTAGGATCTTTTAAAAACAGTTCTAGTTCTTGCTGCACTTCTGGCAACGCATCTTCATCATGCAGCCAAATCGCAAACTGACCATCCCCTTCTCCCACTTGAGAAAGAGTCACCTGCTGTGAGGCCATGTAGTCAATAAAGGCTTGAGCGATACGCGGGTTGTTAATCTGTATTAAACGAATCATTCATGGACCTCGATTGGCAGTTGTTGACGCTGCCAAGCCTCAAAGCCACCATCAATACTAAATACTTGCTCAAAACCTTGGTTAAGTAAGTACTGAGCAACCCCCACACTGCTAATACCGTGATAGCACATCACTAGGATAGGATCGTCAAACTCCACCGAATTCATGAATTCAGCAATGCTCTGATTGGTCAAATGAAAAGCATCTACTGCATGCGCCACAGTAAACGCTTGAATATCACGAGTATCAACCAGTTTTGCTTGCTGTGCTGATAACATCTGGTGTGCTTGATGAACACTGATTCGTTGTATTTCTTCCATTATTTGTTTTCTCTTAAAAAATCCTATCCAAAGCCAATAAGGAATTTTATCCCTAATACAAAGAGCATAATGATCAATTTACCACCAGCTGTGGGTAAACCTGTGGATTACGTTGATAAAGTGTTTTTAGCAAAGATGATCCACAATATCTAGTATTGATCCTTAATAATGTGTTGATTTAAAATTATCTATCCCCACCAGAGATATCGATGATAACCCTTGCTTTAACTGAGTTAAAGACATGCTATCGAAATTTATCCCACAGAGTTATCCACAGAAAAACCGCCTAAATAACAGGGTAAAACCGATCCTAATAAAAAAGGCCAAGATCTCTCGATCTTGGCCTTTAAAGAAATTTTATATTGCTTACAAATCGCCAACTGCCAATTTAAGCTTTTTCATCGCATTCTTTTCTAACTGACGAATACGTTCTGCCGAAACACTGTAGGTATCTGCCAGATCTTGTAAGGTGAGCTTTTGGTCATCTAACCAACGAGCACGCACAATATGCTGACTACGCTCATCAAGAGTGGCTAAAGCACTCGCTAGACGTGCATTAGTGTGGCTTTCCCAGTTATCCGCTTCAATAGAATCTGCAATGTCTGAATCTTGATCTTCAAGATACAACGCAGGTGCGACTGGATTGAAGTTCGTCGCCGTATCGTCATCAGCTGAAAACTCAAATGTAGCATCTTGAGCAGCCAAGCGAGATTCCATTTCACGAACTTCGGAAGGTGACACACCTAACTCATTCGCTACTGTCTCAACTTCACCATTGTTAAACCAACCTAAACGTTTTTTATTTTTACGCAGGTTGAAGAACAGTTTACGTTGAGCTTTAGTAGTGGCGATTTTAACAATACGCCAGTTACGCAATACGTACTCGTGAATCTCAGCTTTAATCCAATGAACTGCAAATGAAACTAGACGAACGCCCACTTCAGGATTGAATCGCTTAACGGCTTTCATTAGTCCGATATTCCCTTCCTGAACTAAATCAGCAAGCGGAAGACCATAACCAGAGTAACCACGGGCAACATAAACAACAAAGCGCAAGTGAGATAGAATCAGCTCTTTCGCTGCCTCAATTTCGCCATTGTAATGTAAACGTTCGGCAAGCTCTCTTTCTCGCTCTGCGGTTAACATAGGGTAACCGTTTGCTGAGCGGATGTAGCTATCTAGGCTATCTTGAGATACCAACGCCATTGAAAACGCTTTACTAGCCATTCAATTCCTCATTCATTGAACTTTACTACTTAACATTATTAAATTAGGCATGCCTAAAAGAATAACGGACTGAACATTATGCACAGAATTCAAACTAGAGCAAGTCTTAGTCTGTGAGTTGAGACATACACATTATCCCCCCTCTATCTATTATGACCAGCAAATTCTACACAGGTTCAATTTCAGAAAGATGACGGCGCGCAGAAGCTTGAGCGGCAAAGAGACCTAAAAAGCTTCCTACTAACAAAAGGATAACGGATTCATCTAAACCCAATGGGCTAAGAATAAAGCTACTATCATAAAGTGATGCCACCGACTGCACCGTACTTCCCAAAAACAGTGATAAAGATAGAGTAATTAACCAAGCTAATAGTGCGCCCAATAAACCAAACCACATTCCGGTATAGAGGTATGGACGTAAGATAAAGCTATTGGTTGCCCCAAGAAACTTCATCACTTGGATTTCTTCTTTTCTCGCCAATACATTGAAACGCATGGTATTACCGATAATTAAAATCACCGCTACTAACATCATGCACGCCAAAGCAATAGCCAACGAACTGCTTAGTGTTTTCACAGCATCAAAACGCTTCAACCAATCTTGATCAACACGTACATCAGTAAACACATCAACCGACTTCGCCAGTTCCAGAATATGTTGTTGAGTTGCCTTGGACGCTTGCGCAGGATGAATAACCAGTAATGCTGGCAATGCGTAGTCATTCAAAAGACTGATGGCGTCATTAAACCCTGCATGTGAACTTAAATCTTGTAAGCCTTGTTGAGACGAAATGTACTCGACCGCTGAAACGGACTCATCGCTCTCTAGCTTATCCTTGATAAGCATAATTCGAGCTTCGGATGTCCCTTCTTGTAAGTAAGCACTTACCGCCGCTGGTTGGCTAACTTCTTGAGCGGCATCTAAAATATTCTTAGCCACAACATATAAGCTAGAAGGCAGAGCTAATACAATCGCAATCACCGCTAAAGTAAACAAGTTACCTAGTGGACGATCCATTATCTCGCGTAAAGAATCTTTAGCCACTATGTAGTGTGAACGAAAATACCCTATTTTCTCTACAGAACCTTTACTGGCCATAACCTGCTGCCTCACTCAAAAATCCTTGGTTCAATTCAAAACGGCGATATTGCTTGCGCATTTCCATCATGCCCACATCATGCGTCGCAATCAGAATAGAAACACCCGCACGGTTAAACTCTTCAAATAAACGGAAGATACGATTAGATAGCTCAGGATCTAAGTTCCCGGTAGGCTCATCGGCAAGCAATAAAGTGGGTCTATTCACTACAGCACGCGCAATCCCCACCCTTTGTTGCTCACCACCAGAAAGTTGCGAAGGTAAACAGCGGGCTTTTTCAAGCAAACCGGTTTTATCAAGAGCGGCACTGACTCGACGTTTAATCTCATTTTCAGCAATAGACTCTATGCGCATCGGCAATGCCACGTTGTCATAAACGGTTCGGTTCATTAACAAGCGGTGGTCTTGGAAAACAATTCCGATATTACGTCTTAATAGCGGGATCTCTTTATCCCCAATACGGGTAATGTCATGCCCATTGAATGCAATCTTACCGTCGGTAGGTCGCTCCATCGCGCAAATAAGTTTCAGTAAAGTACTTTTACCTGCGCCAGAGTGACCGCCAAGAAAAGCCAGTTCGCCTTTTTTTAAGTGAAAATCGACTTTTTGCAATGCCTGATGGCCACCACGGTAAGCCTTACTCACCTGTTGAAAATTAATCACAAAATCATCCTTGCGCTTGGCTTCTAATCTTCTCTACTAAACAATGCATCGATAAAATCTTGCGTTTCAAATGGACGCAAGTCTTCAATACCTTCACCCACACCAATATAACGAATTGGGATATTAAACTTGTCTGCAATCGCAAAGATAACGCCACCTTTCGCGGTTCCATCCAGTTTCGTTAACGTAATACCCGTAACCGGTTCTACATCACTAAACAGTTTAGCTTGGCTCATCGCATTTTGACCGGTACCCGCATCTAAAGTCAGCATGATCTCATGCGGGGCACTGTCATCAATTTTCTTCATCACGCGAACAATCTTACGCAGTTCTTCCATAAGATTACTTTTGTTCTGTAGACGCCCTGCTGTATCTGCAATCACCACGTCATAGCCGCGAGCTTTAGCCGCTTCAATTGCATCGTAGATAACAGAAGCACTGTCTGCGCCAGTATGTTGTGCAATAACAGGTACGTCATTGCGTTGACCCCATACTTGCAACTGCTCCACCGCCGCCGCACGGAAAGTATCCCCTGCAGCCAGCATGACTTTTTTGCCTTGCCCTTGGAACTGCTTGGCAAGCTTACCGATAGTGGTTGTTTTACCAACGCCGTTCACGCCTACCATTAAAATAACATACGGTGTTTTTTGTTCATCAATATGTAAAGGCTGCTCTACTTTTGCCAAAATCTCAGCAAGCTCTTCTTTTAAAAGATCATATAAAGCTTCACCATCTTTTAGCTGCTGCTTAGAGGCTTTCTCTGTCAGGCTGTCGATGATTTTCATGGTCGTTTCCATGCCAACATCCGCAATCAGAAGTTGCTCTTCTAATTCTTCAAATAGGTCATCATCAATTTGCTTGCCTTTAAACAGGCCAAAGAAACCCGCACCAATATTCGCTTTGGTTCGTGCAAGGCTACGTTTTAAACGAGCAAAGAAGCTCTCTGTCGGCTTCTCTTGCACCTCTGGCTGAATCACATCGTCGGCTACGAGCTCAGTAGGTTCTGGCTCTTGTGCAGGTTCAATTGCATCTTGCGCTTCGATTTCTGTCTCGGCTTGCTCGGGTGTATCTTCTACTTCGGTCGCCTCTTGTGCGACAACCTCACTATCAGACTCATCTACCGGCGTTACTGCTTGTTCAGTAACTTCAGTATCCAGCTCCTGCTGTTCGTTAACGTCCGTTTCTTTTTGCTCTGATTTTGTTTGATCTTCTTCACCAAAACCAAGCCAAGACAATAAGCCGCGTTTTTTCTTATCCGTCATCGAAGACTTTCCCAATTACTCATGATTCGTGCGTATATACAATGCAATTGCGCAGTGTACGTTTAATTAGCGATGATTAATCTCGTATTTACGAGTACAATTTTAAAATAATTAATTGGGTATGATACCACTTATTCCATGGCCAAAAATAGCATGAGAAAACATCAACGCTCCTCTTCTTCACAAAATAATAAGGGTTCAGGGTCAATCCGCATCATTAGCGGGCTTTGGCGAGGCCGAAAATTACCGGTTCATGACGCCGAAGGTTTACGCCCAACCACAGATAGAGTGAAAGAAACCTTATTCAATTGGATTGCCAGTGACATCCCCAATGCACGTTGCTTAGACCTATTTGCAGGGTCAGGTGGCTTGGGTTTTGAAGCCGCATCAAGACAAGCCGAAGAAGTGACTCTTATTGAGTTAAATGTAAAAGCATTTCAGCAGTTACAACAGAACATGCAAGCGGTGAAAGCGACCAACATCACCCTATTAAATCAAAATTCATTAAACTTCTTGAAACAACCAGGGAAGCCATACGATATTGTGTTTATCGATCCTCCCTTTCGTCAGGGCCTTCTGCTAGAAGCCATCGAACAACTAGAAAACAATGGCTGGCTGAGTGATCAGGCTTTAATTTACATTGAAACTGAAAAAGAACTGGCAATGCCTGCATTACCCGATAATTGGACAATGCACAGAGAAAAAGTGGCGGGACAGGTTAGATTCCAACTATTTATAAGAGAGTAAGAATGAAATACCTTTTGATACTTGCAAAGGCGGCCATCGCCTTTGTATGGTTTGTGCTTATCTATAATCTTTTTCAGCCGTTTCCCGGCAAAGCGGCCATTGCGCTTTATATCATGACCGCCTTCCTATTCATGATGCACGGTCTACAGTCTGCAATCTTCCTTGGTGCATTTGGCGATAAAGTGAAACTCAGCTCGTGGGAAAAATGGTCAATTTTGATCTTTGGTATTTTTGCGTTATTGGATATTCGACGCAAACATATGATGGACTAGTCTCGCTACTTAGCATGAATACAAAAACGCACTTTTTAGTGCGTTTTTTTGTTTGAAATAGCCGAAGTAGGTCGCTTTTCACAAATTACAGACGTAAAAAAGCCCCACTCTTTCGAGTGAGGCTTCGTTATAGTGGTCGGTGAAGAGGGATTCGAACCCCCGACCCTCTGGTCCCAAACCAGATGCGCTACCAAGCTGCGCTATTCACCGACAAGTTTCATTTCAATCTAAATTGAAATAGGGAACCGAAGTTACCAAATGATGGGGTGGCTAACGAGATTCGAACTCGCGACCACCGGAATCACAATCCAGGGCTCTACCAACTGAGCTATAGCCACCATCAATTTTTTATCATCACCGCTTTCGCCATGATTCTTTGTAGTGGTCGGTGAAGAGGGATTCGAACCCCCGACCCTCTGGTCCCAAACCAGATGCGCTACCAAGCTGCGCTATTCACCGACAAATTTTAGAAAATTTCGTTTACCAGAGGCTTACCTCTAGTCCCGCTATTCTCAAAGACAGGATGCACTATCAAGTAATGTTATCACCGACTTAATTTCATCCCGATTTAACATCGAAATAGGAAACCGAAGTTACCAGAATAATGGGGTGGCTAACGAGATTCGAACTCGCGACCACCGGAATCACAATCCAGGGCTCTACCAACTGAGCTATAGCCACCACTATTTTTTTGCCAATACGCTGTTTGCTAAAAACAGGCTTCCGGATGGTACGCCCGAAAGGATTCGAACCTTCGACCTTTGGCTCCGGAGGCCAACGCTCTATCCAGCTGAGCTACGGGCGCATGCCCTATCGGCGGAGTGGAATAATACGGATATCACAGTTTGCCGTCTAGTACTTTTTACAGTTTTTTTTGTGTTTGTGCTTTTTTTCAACGAAAACGATCATTATGTCGCTATTTTTAGATGTGATTTAACCCTCGCCCTCGTAAAGATATAGTTTAATGCAACATTCATAAGATATATAATCACCCAACATTTACAACACTTTAACAGTTGGTGATTTCATTTTGTGCGATCTGCACACGAATGGTCAACCGGTTAGCGCTTACCTAAGAATTAAAAGAGAATGAATGGATATGTCTCGTAAACTTGTTACTTTATTTACCGTTGCGCTGGTTTTTTCTGGTGCTAGCTTTGCTTCATCGGATCAAGCTGATTATGACGCAATTGCTGAGCGTATTAAGCCTGTCGGCAATGTTTATATCGCTGGAAGCGAGCCAGAAGCTGAAGTTGTGGCGGCAGGTCCTCGTGATGGCGCTACCGTTTATGGCACTTTCTGCCTAGCGTGTCATAGCTCTGGGGTGGGCGGTGCACCTAAAATAAATGATGCTGCCGATTGGAGTCCTCGTATAGCGCAAGGTAAAGAAACTATGGTTGAGCATGCGATCAATGGTTTCAATGCGATGCCAGCAAGAGGGGCATGTATGGATTGTACTGATGAAGAAATCGTTGCCGCTATTGACCATATGATTGCCAACCTTTAATCACTGATCATATACGCGATTAACATAAGGTTGCGAAGTTTGTTAAAAAGATGGCTTGCGCCATCTTTTTTTATTTTTTAAACATTGCTCTAAGGTTTGCGATATGTGCTTGCCCTTTTTGCATGCGCTCTTCTTTGGTTTGTTCTTTCTTTTTCACTTCCCACTCAAGATCATCAAAAGGCAATTCATCCAAGAAACGGCTTTGAGTTGGCTTGATTAACTCTCCGTACTGACGACGCTCTTTACATACCGTAAAACTCAGCTCTTTTTGCGCTCGCGTAATACCCACGTACATTAAGCGACGCTCTTCATCTACGTTTTCTTCGTCGATACTGGTTTGGTGCGGCAATATGCCTTCTTCTGCTCCCATTAAGTATACGTACGGAAACTCAAGGCCCTTAGAGGCATGTAAGGTCATTAGTTGCACTTGGTCCGCTTCGGCATCGTCTTCCCCACGTTCCATCATGTCACGCAGTGTTAAGCGTTGTACCACTTCTTTGAGGGTTTTCTCTTCTTTGTCATAGTTGTCCCCCTCCAGATCCGCCACAATCCAACTATACAGATCGGACACGTTTTTCATGCGCATTTCAGCCGCTTTTGGGCTGGCTGAGGTTTCATACAACCAATCTTCGTAGTTAATATCACGCACTAAACTGCGTACCGCTTCCACGGTATTGCCACGCTCAGCGTTATCACCCACTCGCACCAACCACTCAGTAAAACGTCTTAGGCTTTCTAAGCCTTTACCGGACAAGGTTTGCTCTAAACCAAGTTCAAAGGAAGCTTCAAATAAGCTTTTACCACGCATATTGGCGTAACTGCCTAGCTTCTCTAAAGTCACCGGGCCAATCTCACGGCGTGGGGTATTCACAATACGCAAAAACGCATTGTCGTCGTCAGGGTTCACTAACACTCGTAAATACGCCATCACATCTTTAATTTCCGCTCTAGAAAAGAAAGAGGTTCCTCCGGAAATTCGGTAAGGAATACGGTTTTGCATTAAAGACTTTTCGATTAATCGTGATTGGTGATTACCACGATACAAGATGGCGTAATCTCGATAGTGAGTTCGATTAACAAACTTATGTGCAATGATCTCACCCGTGATACGCTCGGCTTCATGGTCTTCATTTTTTGCCATTAACACTTTAAGCTTTTCACCATCAGGAATTTCTGAGAAAAGCTTTTTCTCATATACGTGAGGGTTATTGGCAATCAAAATATTGGCTGAGCGCAAAATTCGGCTGGTTGAACGATAGTTTTGTTCAAGCTTAACCAATTTTAGATTTGGGTAATCTTCGCCAAGTAAGACTAAGTTTTGCGGTTTAGCCCCACGCCAAGAATAAATAGACTGATCATCATCACCTACCACTGTTAAGCGACCGCGTTCACCCACCAGCAATTTAACCAGTTCATATTGACTGGTGTTGGTATCTTGATACTCATCGACTAATAAATAACGAATACGCGCGCGCCAGCGTTCTCGCACCTCTTCATTTTGCTTTAATAGCAATACAGGCATCAAAATTAGATCATCAAAATCTAGCGCGTTGTAAGCCACCATTTGACGTTGATACATCTCAAAACAGTCAGCAAATAATGTGTGTAACTCACCTTGCGCTGAAGCTCTAGCTTGGGCAGGAGTTAACATGTCGTTTTTCCAGTTGGAGATAGTACTCACTAACTGACGCAGTAAGTCTTTATCTCCTTCCAAAAGATCTTCGGTTAACTCTTTAAGCATGGAAAGTTGGTCTTGATCGTCAAATAACGAAAAACCTGCTTTTAGACCTAGCGCTTTGTACTCTCGACGAATGATGTTCAGGCCTAGGGTGTGGAAAGTAGACACCATCAGCCCTTTAGATTCATTTTTACCTAAAGTTTGCCCAACTCGCTCTTTCATTTCGCGAGCAGCTTTATTGGTAAAAGTTACCGCCGCGATATTACGCGCCTTATAGCCGCACTGCTGAACAAGATAAGCAATCTTATTGGTAATTACGCGCGTCTTACCTGAACCTGCTCCTGCTAATACCAGGCAAGGCCCAGACACAAATTTTACCGCTTGGTCCTGCTGTGGATTTAGCCTCATAACGTCACCGAGATACAAAAAAGGGCTCTAATGATACTTCTCAGCATGTTCATTTCCAATCGAATTTTCCTTTTTGAAATGCTTACCTATGCTTACAAATGGTTGCTTTTCAATATTTGGCCATTAAAATGAATGAACGTTCATTCATTTCTGGTAGGGTTACTACAAAATGGCATCAAAAACCAAGCGTCAAGATATCTTAGAGGCAGCAGTAGCTATACTCGGTCAAGACGGTTTCAAAGGCCTTTCCATACAAAAATTAGCCAGCGAAGCCAATGTCGCAACCGGTACGGTTTATCTCTATTTTAAGGATAAAAACCACATCATTACCGAAGCAAGGCTTTGGCTCACTAAACAAGTGGCTGACATCATTCAAAACAATGTAGATCCAAATCAGACACTGGAACAAAGATATAAAACAATGTGTAGCAACGTATGGAGTATAGGCGAGTCTCATCTACGACTATTGCAAACGCATGTTTTGTACGAATCATTACCTGCTACTTTAAATAATGAAATTCGAAGTTTAGAAAAGAAATTCTTTGATCCTCTACTGAGTGTTTTTAATGAAGGAAGAGAATCTGGCGAGCTGAAAGATCTCCCCGACCCTATTTTATATACCCTTAGCTTGGAAAGTTGCGTGAGCTTAACTCGCAAACACTTCCAAGGTATTGAATCTATCGACAACACCATCTATCAACAGGCCATCCGCGCGAGCTGGGAAGCCATTACAACAAAATAACTGGAGAACCGTCCCATGAAAAAGTGGACACTAATCATGCTTCTTATTGCTATCGTTTTATTTGGTAGCGTAATTGGCTTTAACATCTTCAAGCAACAGAAGATAGCGGAGTACTTGGCTAATCGCCCAGAACCAGAATATCCAGTGACTGTAATTAAAGTAGCGGCTGATGACTGGACACCAAGCATTGATGTAATTGGCTTCATTGAACCTTTGCAGGGCGTTACATTAACGGCGGAAGCCAGTGGT
Organism: Vibrio neonatus; assembly: GCF_024346975.1. Classification (NCBI taxonomy): domain Bacteria; kingdom Pseudomonadati; phylum Pseudomonadota; class Gammaproteobacteria; order Vibrionales; family Vibrionaceae; genus Vibrio; species Vibrio neonatus. Next base: position 2,644,581 of record NZ_AP024885.1, read on the forward strand.
ATCGTCACTAAAATTAACTTTGTATCAGGTCAGAAGGTCTCCAAAGGTGATTCTCTGGTATTGCTTGACTCTGATGTAGAAAAAGCCAATTTACAGAGTGCTGAAGCGCGCCTGCCTGCCTCTGCTGCTAAATATAAGCGCTACAAAGGTCTATATAAGAAAGGGGCTATCTCTCAAGAGGATTATGATGAAGCAGAAGCATCTTACCTTTCTTTAAAAGCCGATATCACAGGTCTCAAAGCGACCATCAACCGTCGTGATGTGGATGCACCCTTCTCTGGGGTTATTGGTATTCGTGGGGTTAATCTAGGCGAATACATGCAAGCCGGCAGCCGAATTGCACGACTTGAAGACATCAGCGTAATGCGCCTGCGATTCACCGTTTCACAAAATGACATCTCACGTATCAACATTGGTCAATCTATTCGTATTGAGGCGGACTCATACCCAGGTCGTATTTTTGACGGCACTATCTCTGCCATCGAGCCTGCTATTAACTACCAAAGCGGTCTTCTACAAGTACAAGCGGAAATCCCTAACACACAGGGCATGTTACGATCGGGCATGTTTGCACGCGCACAAATTGTTCTGCCAACAATGACCGAACAAGTGGTTATCCCGCAAGTGGCAATCTCTTACACGTTATACGGAGACAGTGTGTTCGTTCTTGATGAAGAAACACACCGCGTAAGCCAGCGAGTGATTAAAGCGGGCGAACGTACGCAAGATAAGGTACGCATTTTAGACGGTGTGAAACCTGGCGAAATGATTGTAACTTCAGGCCAAGTTCGATTAAGCAATGATTCTAAAGTGAAAATTGTAGAAAGCGACGCGACAAATCCTCCAGCTGAACTACCGATGTTGTAAGGGATAAACAATGCGATTTACAGATATATTTATTAAGCGACCAGTCCTCGCCATCTCTATCAGCTTTTTGATAGCCTTGCTTGGGTTACAGGCCATCTTTAAGATGCAGGTACGCGAATATCCAGAAATGACCAACACTGTGGTGACTGTCACTACTGGATATTACGGTGCCAGTGCTGATCTTATTCAGGGCTTCATTACCCAACCCCTTGAGCAAGCCATTGCCCAAGCAGACAATATTGACTTTATGACGTCTCAATCAGTGCTAGGTAGTTCCACTATCACTGTCACCATGAAGCTCAATACCGACCCCAATGCAGCCCTAGCCGACATACTGGCCAAGACCAACTCGGTTCGTTCTCAGCTACCTAAAGAGTCTGAAGACCCAACCGTAACTATGTCGACCGGTTCGACAACTGCGGTAATGTACATCGGCTTTACCAGTGATGAGCTCTCTTCAAGCCAGATCACCGACTACTTAGAACGTGTTGTGAATCCACAGCTGTTCACAGTCAATGGTGTTTCTAAGATCGATCTGTACGGCGGGGTTAAATACGCGCTTCGAGTATGGTTAGATCCAGAGAAAATGGCCGGCTTACAACTGACTGCCACTGACGTAATGAACGTCTTAAATGCAAATAACTTCCAATCGGCGGCCGGTCAAGCAACAGGCACATTGGTTTTATACAATGGCAGTGCCAATACTCAAGTATCCAATGTTAAAGATCTGCAGAACTTAGTGGTTAAGCAAGACAATGGTCAAGTAGTACGACTCAGTGATATTGCGAAAGTCACCAGAGAAAAAAGCCACGATATCTATCGCGCTAGCGCCAATGGTCGTGAAGCGGTAGTTACCGCGATTAACGGAGCACCAAGCGCTAACCCAATCAATATTGCTGCTGACGTATCAGAGCTATTACCACAGCTACAAAAGAACCTACCATCGAACATCAACATGCAGGTGATGTATGACTCAACCGTTGCGATTAACGAATCCATTCATGAGGTAGCTAAAACCATCATTGAAGCGGCGTTAATTGTACTAGTGGTCATTACCTTGTTCTTAGGTTCTTATCGCGCTGTACTGATCCCTATCGTCACCATTCCACTGTCTTTAGTGGGTGTAGCTATGTTCATGCAGATGCTGGGCTTCTCTTGGAACTTGATGACCTTGCTCGCCATGGTGCTTGCCATCGGGTTGGTGGTCGATGATGCGATCGTGGTGCTCGAAAACGTGGATCGGCATATTAAGCTGGGAGAAACGCCCTTTAGGGCAGCCATCATAGGAACGCGAGAAATCGCTGTACCGGTCATTGCAATGACACTGACACTGGGCGCGGTATACGCACCTATCGCCTTAATGGGGGGCATTACAGGCTCGCTATTTAAAGAGTTTGCATTAACCCTTGCCGGCGCGGTATTCATTTCAGGGATCATCGCACTAACGCTTAGCCCTATGATGTGTTCGACCATCTTAAAGCAAAATGAGCAACCGAATCGCTTTGAGGCATACGTACACAAAAAACTAGACGCGCTAAGCGAACGCTACTCTTCAGCGCTAGGCTCCATTATGCAGCATCGCGCTGTGGTTATCGTGTTTGCATTAATTGTCATGGCCAGTTTGCCGCTGCTCTTCAAATTCATTCCTAGTGAACTTGCACCTTCAGAAGATAAAGGTGTGGTTATGATGATGGGTACAGGTCCTTCTAACTCGAACCTCGACTATCTGCAAAACACGATGAATGATGTCAATAAGATCTTAGATGAGCAGCCTGAAGTGGCGTATGCGCAGATCTTTACAGGTATTCCGAATGCTAACCAAGCTTTTGGTATCGCATCATTGAAGCCTTGGAGCCAGCGTGAGGCAAGCCAAGCTGAGATCACTAACCGAGTATCAGGCTTAGTCTCTAACATCCCTGGAATGGCAGTAACTGCCTTCCAGATGCCAGAACTGCCTGGCGCAGGTTCTGGTCTACCGATTCAATTTGTAATCACTACGCCAAATAGTTTTGAGAGCCTATTCCAAATAGCGACCAATACCCTTGCTGAAGTGAGTGCGAACCCACAATTTGTCTACTCAGATCTGGATCTGAACTACGACTCAGCCACCATGAAGATCAACATAGATAAAGACAAAGCCGGAGCATATGGCGTCACTATGCAAGATATTGGTGTTACGCTGAGTACCATGATGGCTGATGGCTATGTGAACCGAATTGACCTATATGGCCGTTCATACGAAGTGATTCCTCAGGTAGAGCGTAAATTCCGTCTCAACCCTGAATCAATGAATAACTACTATGTTCGTTCATCCAATGGAGACTCTATTCCTCTAGGAAGTTTAATCTCTATTGATGTCATTCCTCAGCCAAGATCACTGCCTCACTTTAACCAGTTAAACTCAGCAACAGTTGGGGTTGTTCCTGCGCCAGGTGTCACTATGGGTCAGGCAATCTCTTGGTTTGAAGCGACAGCAGCAGAGAAGCTCCCAAGCGGGTATAACCATGACTATATGGGTCAGGCACGACAGTTTGTCACTGAAGGTAGTGCGCTATACACCACCTTCTTACTGGCGATTGCGATTATATTCTTAGTATTGGCTATCCAGTTTGAGTCATTGCGCGATCCACTAGTGATTATGGTATCCGTACCTTTGGCTATCAGTGGTGCTTTGATTGCATTGGCTTGGGGGTTATCGACAATGAACATCTACTCACAGGTGGGGCTCATTACTTTAGTCGGGTTAATCACCAAGCACGGTATATTGATTTGTGAAGTGGCTAAAGAAGAGCAACTGCATAATCAACTTAACCGTATCGATGCGGTAATGGCGGCGGCTAAGGTGCGACTAAGACCAATCCTAATGACAACAGCGGCAATGATTGCGGGTTTAACTCCCCTCATGTACGCCTCTGGTGCAGGTGCACAACAGCGCTTTAGTATCGGTATTGTTATTGTAGCGGGCTTAACCATTGGTACCGTGTTTACCCTATTTGTGCTGCCTGTGATTTACAGCTTTATTGCTTCACAGCACAAACCGTTACCAGAATTTGATGAAGCAGAAAGCATTCCATCAAAGTAATCTTGGTAAACTCACTGACTGGGGCTCTGTAAAGGGCCCTTTTTTATACCAAAAGCAAAGGTTGGTCTCTATTTTGCTTGCGACAAGTGGTTATGAATTGCTTAGAATATAGCAAAAGATTATAGAGAGATGCCCACATGTTTGACCCAAAAAAGCTAGAGTTAATAGCGAAGCAAATTCATGAGTCTATGCCTCAGCCTGTAAAAGACCTAGGCACTGATGTTGACCAAAAAGTTCGCCAAGTGATTCAAGCGCAGCTTAATAAACTTGATGTCATCAGCCGAGAAGAATTTGAAGTTCAAACTCAAGTCCTACTGCGTACCCGACAAAAGCTTAATGCCATGGAACAAAAAATGGCTGAGCTAGAAGAGAAGCTATCTGATAAATAATACCAATCACACTAAGTAAGTGATCAGAACTAGCGTAGGAAAAATGCTCGAGAACAAGGCAGAATTTTTCGATAAGTAGTTATTCTACAATCAAAAATTCTAACGCCGTTATCGAGCATTTTAACAAGCTAGAATGACCAGTTATTTAGTACGATTGGTATAATGTTTCTAACGGACATAAAAAAGGCTTGGTATGTAAATACCAAGCCTTTTCAATTTCTAGCCACTGCGTTGTCGCAGTTTTTTATAAAGAGCGATTAACCGCCAACAGCGATACGCTTCATGTCTGTCATGTAGCCACGTAGTTCTTCACCTACGTACTCAACTGGGTGGTTACGAATGGCTTCATTCACTTCGATTAGACGTTGGTTATCAGCGAAGTTAGACGTTTCGCCTAGACCTTTACCAATTACGTCAGTTGCTACTGAAGGCATGAACTTCTCGCGCAATAGCGGAGTCGCTACGTTAGCAAATAGGTAGTTACCGTATTCAGCTGTATCAGAGATAACAACGTTCATTTCGTATAGACGCTTACGTGCCACTGTGTTTGCAATCAACGGAAGCTCATGTAGAGACTCGTAGTAAGCAGACTCATCAATGATGCCTGATGCAGTCATTGCTTCAAATGCAAGCTCAACCCCAGCACGAACCATAGCAATCATAAGGATGCCGTTGTCGAAGTATTCTTGCTCTGAGATTTCTACGTCAGAATCAGGGTAGTTTTCAAACGCTGTTTGACCTGTTTCTTCACGCCATTTGAATAGGTTAACGTCGTCGTTAGCCCAATCTGCCATCATAGTGCCTGAGAACTCACCTTGGATAATGTCATCCATATGCTTGTTGTATAGCGGACGCATTAGGTCTTTTAGTTCTTCAGAAAGGTCAAAAGCTTTGATCTTAGCTGGGTTTGATAGGCGATCCATCATGTGAGTGATGCCACCAAACTTCAGTGCTTCAGTGATGGTTTCCCAACCGTATTGAAGAAGCTTACCTGCGTAGCCTGCATCGATACCGTCAGCGATCATTTTCTCGTAACATACGATAGAACCTGCTTGCAACATACCACAAAGGATAGTTTGCTCGCCCATAAGGTCAGATTTAACTTCAGCAACAAAAGAAGACTCTAGACAACCTGCACGGTGACCACCAGTACCAGCAGCCCAAGCTTTAGCGATATCCCAGCCTTCACCCTTAGGATCGTTTTCTGGGTGAACAGCAAGCAGTGTCGGAACACCAAAGCCACGCTTATATTCTTCACGAACTTCTGTACCTGGGCACTTAGGTGCAACCATAACTACAGTGATATCTTCACGAATTTGCATGCCTTCTTCAACAACGTTAAAGCCGTGCGAGTAACCCAGTGCAGCACCTTCTTTCATTAGAGGCATTACCGTTTCAACTACGTTGCTGTGTTGCTTGTCTGGAGTCAAGTTAACAACAAGATCAGCTTGTGGGATAAGCGTTTCATAACTACCTACTTCAAAACCATTTTCTTTTGCATTTTTGAACGATTGACGTTGCTCATCAATCGCAGCTTGACGCAATGCGTAAGAAACATTTAGGCCAGAGTCGCGCATGTTTAAACCTTGGTTTAAACCTTGAGCACCACAACCTACGATAACCACTTTCTTACCTTTTAGGTAATCAGCTTCTGTAGCAAATTCAGAACGATCCATAAAACGGCAACGGCCTAGTTGGTCCAATTGCTCACGTAGATTTAGCGTGTTGAAATAGTTAGCCATGAAGGGCTCTCCTTAAAAATTCTATCCATAGTCCGGCTGCTTTATGCGCCGATTAAGTTCATACTAATTCAGGATTAAAGTTGCGCAAAGTGATATATTTACATCTAATCATTGCAAATTGTGCAACAAGAAGATTACTTAAATGAACGTTAAAAGCCTACAGATTTTTTTACATCTTTCCGAAAGTAAGAACTTCAGCAAGACAGCTTCGGCAATGCACATGAGTCCATCCACATTAAGTCGACAGATAAAACGTCTCGAACAAGAAGTGCAACAAATCCTTTTTATTCGTGATAATCGCAGTGTTGAACTGACTACGGCAGGCAAAGATCTGCTCCCTATTGCGCACAATATCGTGAATCAATGGCAGACTTTTACGCTCAATTATTTGGATAATAAGGATGTGCTAAAAGGAGAGATACGCTTATTTTGTTCTGTTACCGCCAGCTATAGTCACCTGCCACGTCTGTTATCGGAATTTAGACTGCTGCACCCACTCATCGAATACAAACTCAGTACTGGCGACCCCGCGCAAGCCATAGAAAAAGTGTTAAACGATGAAGCCGATATCGCTATCTCTGCAGAAAGTGATCAACTATCGTCACGGGTCATATTTGAAAATATCAGCGAAATATCTCTTTCGGTTATCGCACCTAAAGGAGTTGCTAATGTAGAGAGTATGCTCAGCGAACCTATAGACTGGAACAAAATCCCTTTCATCATACCGTCAGAAGGTACCGCTAGAGATAGATGCAACTCTTGGTTTAAACGCAGCAAAATCAAACCCAATATTTACGCACAGGTATCAGGGCATGAGGCTATTGTCAGTATGGTTGCACTGGGTTGCGGTATTGGTATTGCCCCTGATGTGGTGATTAACAACAGTCCAGTTAAAGATCGTATTCAAAAACTGGATGTCGAACCGGTAAAACCATTTAAATTAGGAGTTTGCTGTAAACGGTCTCAACTTAACAACCCCCTAATCAAGGCTTTATGGAACGTGGCAGAAGCTAACTATATTTCCAATTAAAACTGCTATCAAAAAGCCATTTTGTACTCTAGATAACCTTCGCCTACGAAACCTGTATTGCTGTTTACTCTATTGTCTTGGCTTTCTGATGCATTGTAGCCCAATCGAATTTGATGGTTTTTATATTGGTAACTAATGAAAGTATCCACATACATGCTTTCATAACCTGACTCACCAAGCGTATAAAACGGGTCAACACCCAGAGAAAAACCCGAGCCAAGCTTAAATCGGTTATACACACCAACAGTTCCGGTCGCAATCCACTTATCTTCAATGATCTCCATAGACCCTAGCGTTGCAATAGGATAAATAGTCCAAGAGTCACCCACTTGTAGCGTCGATACCGCGCCAATGCTAGCAGAAGTGCCAAAATCATTTTCAAGTTGTAGTGTCGATTCTGCGTAAACTCCAATACCTTGCCACAAGTTCATATGAGCGTAACGTACGTTAAGCGCATCCATCCCTTGCTTAGACTCAACGGCGAGCATGTTCTTGCCCCATGCAAACCCTGCCGAAAGATCTAAATCCCCATTAGTATATAAATGCGCACCAACACTTGAGTAAACAGCCGTTGGATCGGCCATATCAACCGCTTTAGACTGATTCGAGTCAGATTGAGCAAAACCAATAGTTGGAACAAGGTACAAACAAAATAGCCAAAAACGATTCATAAAGCCTCTCTTATACCAATCGTACTAAATAACTGATCATTCTAGCTTGTTAAAATACTCGATAACGGCGTTAGAATTTTTGATTGTAGAATAACTACTTATCAAAAAATTCTGCCTTGTTCTCGAGCATTTTTCCTGCGCTAGCTCTGATCACTTACTTAGTGTGATTGGTATTAATCAGAAGAGAAGCAAATTTATCTGAAGCGACTTTCAAATCCTAATGAAAGCAAAACATACCTGATATTCGGGTAGGTAATGTCAATATTGAAAAGGAAGCATACCGATAGTGGCAATACCAATCACAACAAATAGGAAGCCGGAAACAACAAAAGGAAAACGCTGAAACCAAGACGCTATTTTGTAAACGCCAGATACGACAAAGCCCCGTCGAATGACGAGGCTTTTGAATGCAAACCTGGCGATGTCCTACTCTCACATGGGGAAGCCCCACACTACCATCGGCGCTATTGTGTTTCACTTCTGAGTTCGGCATGGAATCAGGTGGGTCCACAATGCTATGGTCGCCAAGCAAATTTGGTTTTTGATTTCACTTTTATAAAAAAGTGAAACAAAGAAAATGGTGCTAGTACCCAGAGTCGAACTGGGGACCTCACCCTTACCAAGGGTGCGCTCTACCAACTGAGCCATACCAGCAATTTAACGTCTAAATTAGACGAAAAAACCCGCTAATTAAGCGGGTTCTTCAAATTTAAAGCCTGGCGATGTCCTACTCTCACATGGGGAAGCCCCACACTACCATCGGCGCTATTGTGTTTCACTTCTGAGTTCGGCATGGAATCAGGTGGGTCCACAATGCTATGGTCGCCAAGCAAAATTTTAAAATTCGGAAAGCTGTCTTAAAAGTTATGTCACACATTCAAAGTTCTTACTTTGAGTCCACAAAACCCCTTGGGTGTTGTATGGTTAAGCCTCACGGGCAATTAGTACAGGTTAGCTCAATGCCTCACAGCACTTACACACCCTGCCTATCAACGTTCTAGTCTCGAACAACCCTTTAGGACACTTAAAGTGCCAGGGAAGACTCATCTCAGGGCTCGCTTCGCGCTTAGATGCTTTCAGCGCTTATCGATTCCGAACTTAGCTACCGGGCAATGCCATTGGCATGACAACCCGAACACCAGAGGTTCGTCCACTCCGGTCCTCTCGTACTAGGAGCAGCCCCCTTCAATCTTCCAACGCCCACGGCAGATAGGGACCGAACTGTCTCACGACGTTCTAAACCCAGCTCGCGTACCACTTTAAATGGCGAACAGCCATACCCTTGGGACCGACTTCAGCCCCAGGATGTGATGAGCCGACATCGAGGTGCCAAACACCGCCGTCGATATGAACTCTTGGGCGGTATCAGCCTGTTATCCCCGGAGTACCTTTTATCCGTTGAGCGATGGCCCTTCCATTCAGAACCACCGGATCACTATGACCTGCTTTCGCACCTGCTCGAATTGTCATTCTCGCAGTCAAGCGGGCTTATGCCATTGCACTAACCACACGATGTCCAACCGTGTTTAGCCCACCTTCGTGCTCCTCCGTTACTCTTTGGGAGGAGACCGCCCCAGTCAAACTACCCACCAGGCACTGTCCGCAATCCCGATTAGGGACCTACGTTAGAACATCAAGCATACAAGGGTGGTATTTCAAGATTGCCTCCACAAACACTGGCGTGCTTGTTTCAAAGGCTCCCACCTATCCTACACATGTAGGGTCAATGTTCAGTGCCAAGCTGTAGTAAAGGTTCACGGGGTCTTTCCGTCTAGCCGCGGGTACACTGCATCTTCACAGCGATTTCAATTTCACTGAGTCTCGGGTGGAGACAGCGTGGCCATCATTACGCCATTCGTGCAGGTCGGAACTTACCCGACAAGGAATTTCGCTACCTTAGGACCGTTATAGTTACGGCCGCCGTTTACCGGGGCTTCGATCAAGAGCTTCGACCTAAGTCTAACCCCATCAATTAACCTTCCGGCACCGGGCAGGCGTCACACCGTATACGTCATCTTACGATTTTGCACAGTGCTGTGTTTTTAATAAACAGTTGCAGCCACCTGGTATCTGCGACTCCTAGTAGCTCCATCCGCAAGGGACTTCACCGCCAAGAGCGTACCTTCTCCCGAAGTTACGGTACCATTTTGCCTAGTTCCTTCACCCGAGTTCTCTCAAGCGCCTTGGTATTCTCTACCCGACCACCTGTGTCGGTTTGGAGTACGATTCCTTATAATCTGAAGCTTAGAGGCTTTTCCTGGAAGCATGGCATCAATGACTTCACTGCACGTAGCAGCTCGACATCGTATCTCAGCGTTGAGAAAGTCCGGATTTACCTAAACTTTCCGCCTACATACTTGAACCTGGACAACCATCGCCAGGCCCACCTAGCCTTCTCCGTCCCCCCATCGCAATTATAAGAAGTACGGGAATATTAACCCGTTTCCCATCGACTACGCCTTTCGGCCTCGCCTTAGGGGTCGACTTACCCTGCTCCGATTAACGTTGGACAGGAACCCTTGGTCTTCCGGCGTGGGGGTTTTTCACCCCCATTATCGTTACTCATGTCAGCATTCGCACTTCTGATACGTCCAGCAGCCCTTACAGACCACCTTCAACCGCTTACAGAACGCTCCCCTACCCCGCATACAAAAGTATGCAGCCGCAGCTTCGGTGTATAGCTTAGCCCCGTTACATCTTCCGCGCAGGCCGACTCGACCAGTGAGCTATTACGCTTTCTTTAAATGATGGCTGCTTCTAAGCCAACATCCTGGCTGTCTAAGCCTTCCCACATCGTTTCCCACTTAGCTATACTTTGGGACCTTAGCTGGCGGTCTGGGTTGTTTCCCTCTCCACGACGGACGTTAGCACCCGCCGTGTGTCTCCCGGATAGTACTCAATGGTATTCGGAGTTTGCAAAGGGTTGGTAAGTCGGGATGACCCCCTAGCCTTAACAGTGCTCTACCCCCATTGGTATTCGTCCGAGGCGCTACCTAAATAGCTTTCGGGGAGAACCAGCTATCTCCAGGTTTGATTGGCCTTTCACCCCTAGCCACAAGTCATCCGCTAATTTTTCAACATTAGTCGGTTCGGTCCTCCAGTTGATGTTACTCAACCTTCAACCTGCCCATGGCTAGATCACCTGGTTTCGGGTCTAATTCTAGCAACTCGACGCCCAGTTAAGACTCGGTTTCCCTACGGCTCCCCTATTCGGTTAACCTTGCTACTAAAATTAAGTCGCTGACCCATTATACAAAAGGTACGCAGTCACTCTCGAAGAGCTCCTACTGCTTGTACGTACACGGTTTCAGGTTCTATTTCACTCCCCTCACAGGGGTTCTTTTCGCCTTTCCCTCACGGTACTGGTTCACTATCGGTCAGTCAGTAGTATTTAGCCTTGGAGGATGGTCCCCCCATGTTCAAACAGGATATCACGTGTCCCGCCTTACTCGATTTCACTCAAAACGACATGTCGACTACGGGGCTATCACCCTTTATTGCGGCACTTTCCAGAGCCTTCGTCTGTGTCATTAAAAGCTTAAGGGCTAATCCAATTTCGCTCGCCGCTACTTTCGGAATCTCGGTTGATTTCTCTTCCTCCGGGTACTTAGATGTTTCAGTTCCCCGGGTTTGCCTCATTAACCTATGTATTCAGTTAATGATACGTGCTTATGCACGTGGGTTTCCCCATTCAGAAATCCCAGACTCAAATGGTTATTACTACCTAATCTGGGCTTATCGCAAGTTATTACGTCTTTCATCGCCTCTGACTGCCAAGGCATCCACCGTGTACGCTTAGTCACTTAACCATACAACCCCAAAGGGTCTTGCTTAACGCAATACGTTTGCTACAACGTAGTATGACGTTTCCAAGGTGCGTTATCTCTTTATTATGAGCGAGATAACATTCGATTTTGCCGGACTCAAATTTGAATAACATCAGGCAATGATGTTATTCCCAAGAACACTTGAATGTGTGTTGGTACCTAATCATTCTTTTATAAAAAAGAATCACTAGGATTTGAGAACTTTTAAATTTGATAAGTAATAAATCAATCACTTATCGTCAGCTTTCCAAATTGTTAAAGAGCATGTTTATTTCCTAAAAGGAAAATAACCATTTTTAAATATTCTCTATTCTTTCTAGAGAAGAGAACAAAAATACTTAAAGATGGTGGAGCTATGCGGGATCGAACCGCAGACCTCCTCGCTGCCAGCGAGGCGCTCTCCCAGCTGAGCTATAGCCCCATCTGGAAGTTTCCTGCTCTAACTTTCTAAACCATATCAATCTGTGTGGACACTCATCGTGAATAATCATCGTATAAGGAGGTGATCCAGCCCCAGGTTCCCCTAGGGCTACCTTGTTACGACTTCACCCCAGTCATGAACCACAAAGTGGTGAGCGTCCTCCCGAAGGTTAAACTACCCACTTCTTTTGCAGCCCACTCCCATGGTGTGACGGGCGGTGTGTACAAGGCCCGGGAACGTATTCACCGTAGCATTCTGATCTACGATTACTAGCGATTCCGACTTCATGGAGTCGAGTTGCAGACTCCAATCCGGACTACGACGCACTTTTTGGGATTCGCTCACCATCGCTGGTTGGCCGCCCTCTGTATGCGCCATTGTAGCACGTGTGTAGCCCTACTCGTAAGGGCCATGATGACTTGACGTCGTCCCCACCTTCCTCCGGTTTATCACCGGCAGTCTCCCTGGAGTTCCCACCATTACGTGCTGGCAAACAAGGATAAGGGTTGCGCTCGTTGCGGGACTTAACCCAACATTTCACAACACGAGCTGACGACAGCCATGCAGCACCTGTCTCAGAGTTCCCGAAGGCACCAATTCATCTCTGAAAAGTTCTCTGGATGTCAAGAGTAGGTAAGGTTCTTCGCGTTGCATCGAATTAAACCACATGCTCCACCGCTTGTGCGGGCCCCCGTCAATTCATTTGAGTTTTAATCTTGCGACCGTACTCCCCAGGCGGTCTACTTAACGCGTTAGCTCCGAAAGCCACGGCTCAAGGCCACAACCTCCAAGTAGACATCGTTTACGGCGTGGACTACCAGGGTATCTAATCCTGTTTGCTCCCCACGCTTTCGCATCTGAGTGTCAGTATCTGTCCAGGGGGCCGCCTTCGCCACTGGTATTCCTTCAGATCTCTACGCATTTCACCGCTACACCTGAAATTCTACCCCCCTCTACAGTACTCTAGCCTGCCAGTTTCAAATGCGGTTCCGAGGTTGAGCCCCGGGCTTTCACATCTGACTTAACAAACCACCTGCATGCGCTTTACGCCCAGTAATTCCGATTAACGCTCGCACCCTCCGTATTACCGCGGCTGCTGGCACGGAGTTAGCCGGTGCTTCTTCTGTCGCTAACGTCAAACGATAAAGCTATTAACTCCAACGCCTTCCTCACGACTGAAAGTACTTTACAACCCGAAGGCCTTCTTCATACACGCGGCATGGCTGCATCAGGCTTGCGCCCATTGTGCAATATTCCCCACTGCTGCCTCCCGTAGGAGTCTGGACCGTGTCTCAGTTCCAGTGTGGCTGATCATCCTCTCAGACCAGCTAGGGATCGTCGCCTTGGTGAGCCATTACCTCACCAACTAGCTAATCCCACCTGGGCATATCCTGAAGCGAGAGGCCCGAAGGTCCCCCTCTTTGGTCCGTAGACATTATGCGGTATTAGCTATCGTTTCCAATAGTTATCCCCCACATCAGGGCAATTTCCCAGGCATTACTCACCCGTCCGCCGCTCGACGCCGTTATCGTTCCCCGAAGGTTCAGATAACTCGTTTCCGCTCGACTTGCATGTGTTAGGCCTGCCGCCAGCGTTCAATCTGAGCCATGATCAAACTCTTCAATTAAAGTTTTTTTGTTCCTAAGAACGGCTCAATGAATACTGACTTCAAAACTCTTTCTTTATAAATAAAGAAGTAATTTTAAAGCTATTATCGTTCCAACAGAACGATAATGAATTGACTGTGCCAATGATTAAAAATCATTGTATTGGTCACTCAGTTCATTGATAAATCTTTTCGATTATCATCAACGAGTGCCCACACAGATTGATAGGTTTAAATTGTTAAAGAGCGTGCTTTGCGATGTTTCCTTTTGTGAGGAAGCTCTCAAAGCGGACGGCCATTCTAGCGATTTGAACCTCAGTGTCAAACACTTTTTGAATTTAATTTTCAAAGAGAAGATAAATTCAATTGGGTTCGGCTAGTTAGCCTACTGATTCACTGCGAAGCGTTGTGCGCTCTACCGTGTCAGTGAGGCGCATTATAGAGATGCTCAGCTTATTGGCAAGGCTTTTCTTCATTTATTTTCATACATTTTCTTTTATGCTCAACAAACAAACAGCCTGCTCGAAAAGCAGGCTGTTTGTGGGTGTTTCTTACTATATAGGAAGTAAATCCCGTTTTATGAGCACTTAAATGAAGGCAAACGCATCTGAGTAGATTTGCTCTATCTTAGCTTTCTTATTAAAAATAAATTGCTCTCTTGCACTACCCGCCATTTCAAAACGGCCTGCAATATAAATATCGTGTTGAGATAGATCAGAAAAGTCGCCCATCACAGCTTGCAGTACGTTTCCGGTTTTTCCAGTCCACAGCCCTTCATCATTTTCGACCACTGGCACAAAGTGAATATTGGCGTATTCACTGTCAATGGCACTTAGCTCTTCAAAAGCATACAGCTGAGATTTTGCTCTTGCGCCCCAATATAGATGAATGGAGTTTTCTAGCCCTTGGCTAATACAGTGATCAAGAATAGAACGAACATAACTAAAGCCCGTTCCACCCGCTATCAATAGCATTGCTCTGTCACTTTGATGAAGGAAAGCATCACCGTGTGGCGCATCGATAATAATATCGCCATCATGGCTTTGCGCTTCTTGCATTCTCTTAACGACTTCTAGGGCATAGGCGTTTTCTTCTGCAGCACCAATATGAAGTTCTAACTCTCCCTCATGGCGACACGGACTACTGGCAATAGAGAAAGGACGTTTATCTTTCTCTCCCATTACGACCATTAAGTATTGGCCTGCTTTAAACGCTACTGGAGTTTCTGGATGAAGCAATACGCGAAAGGTATTACTGGCTAGCGCCTCAATCGACTTTACTTTACAACGAATGGTCATATATCCCTCTATTTCTTACTCTTCAAAAGTAAGTACTAAATCTGTAGTGGCAAACGCCTGACAAGCAAATACCCAACCTAGGGCTTGCTCTTTCTCTGTTAATACGGGCTGTAATTGGTACTCGACAGTACCAGCCTTTAAACGACATAAGCACATTCCACACGCACCTACTTGGCAACGATTTGGAAATGCGATGTTTTGTGCAAGAGCGGCATCCAATATTGTCTGCTGCTCATTCACCTCAAAAACGGTTCCGCTCGGTAAGAGCTCTACCTTATAGGTCATAATATATCGAGCTTTTCCCAAATCTTATCAATACGCTCAACCAACTGCTTATCTTTGTGTATTGGTCTCCCCCACTCACGGCTGGCTTCACCTTCTAGCTTGTTAGTCGCGTCAATGCCAAGCTGAGATTGAGTGCCATCGATAAACTGACTATCACGAGCAGGGTCCATACGAGTTGTTATCGCCCAAATCACATCATTCCAATCACGAATATTGACATCGTCATCACAGACAATGACAAATTTGATTGCTGCATATTGGGAAAACTCAGCTAAGGCAGCTTCAATCACTTGCACACCTTGACCTTGCTCTTTCTTGTCTATGGAGATTATCGCCATTCCACCATTGCCTGCTTCTGCCGGCAGGTAGCAATCCAGAACATAGGAATGTTTACCCTTAAATTGCTCGCAAAGCTCTTGCGCTTTGGCTGGTTCCAATGCTGGAAATGTTGAAGGTTCGTCATTAGACATGACTAGCTCAGCAGGCCATTTTATTGTGGCATCCAATCCCATTTTTGAACCTAATCCGACGACGGGCGACGCAAAATCTAGGGAGTCAATTGGCGTATTCTCGATCATTACTATGTCACGCTTGGGTTGCAAATGCTCGGTCATAGCCGCAATAACTTGATCCCAATCTCTCGCATTTACATTCGCATCGCAGACTAATACATATTTTGTGTACATAAACTGGCGCAGAAAAGACCAAACCCCCATCATGACTCGCTTAGCGTGCCCAGGATATTGCTTCTTCATGGTCACTACCGCCATTCGATAAGAACAGCCTTCTGGCGGCAGATAGAAATCTTCGATTTCAGGGAATTGCTTTTGCAGAATAGGTACAAACACTTCGTTCAGTGCCACCCCTAATACCGCAGGCTCATCCGGCGGACGACCAGTATAGGTACTATGGTAAATTGGATCTTTACGCATAGTGATATGCGTAATAGTAAATACGTTGTGGCTTTCTACCTCATTGTAATAACCGGTATGGTCACCATAAGGGCCTTCATCAGCAAATTCATTCGGGTCGATATACCCTTCTAAAACAATTTCAGCGCCTGCGGGAACATCTAAATCATTGCTAATCGACTTAGTCACTTCGGTTTTACTGCCACGCAGTAATCCGGCAAAAGCATACTCAGATAATGAGTCTGGCACGGGCGTCACTGCACCTAAAATCGTGGCGGGATCGGCACCAAAGGCCACAGAGACAGGAAACGGTTTTCCTGGGTTGGCCTCAACCCAATCTCTTAAATCGAGTGCGCCGCCTCGATGAGCTAGCCAACGCATGATGACTTTGTTTTTGCTCAATTTCTGCTGACGATAAATGCCTAAGTTTTGACGTTTCTGATTCGGGCCTTTAGTAATGGTTAAACCCCAAGTTAATAGAGGCGCGACATCATCAGGCCAACAACTCATGACTGGAATTTTATCCAAATCAACGTCTTCACCCTGCCACACTATCTCTTGGCATCGAGCTTTACGCAGTCGTTTGACTGGCATATTGAGCACTTGTTTGAAAACAGGCAGTTTATCTAGAGCGTCTTTGAAGCCTTTCGGTGGCTCTGGCTCTTTAAGGTAAGCTAATAGCTTTCCCACTTCTCGCAGATCACTGACCTTTTGACGCCCCATACCCAAAGCCACCCGTTTGGAAGTACCAAATAGGTTGGTCAATACTGGCATGTCATAACCAATGGGATTTTCAAATAGAAGTGCAGGGCCACCAGCTCGCAAGGTGCGATCGCTAATTTCCGTCATTTCATAGTTGGGATCAACAGGGTGGGAAATGCGTTTCAATTGCCCCTCTTTTTCCAAAAGAGCAAGAAAATCTCGCAAGTCTTTGCAGCTCATAGCAGTCCATTTAGCCTAGAAAGATTGCCGCAGTATAACAAAAAGCGCGCGGGCTTCAGCTAACAAATTTAATGATTAAAGAGTTCTGGGTGCTCGATCACCCACTGCTTAAACCAACTGCTATATCCGTATTCTTGGATACTTGTCGATATCACTTTGGCATCATTTCGATTATTCATCTTAGAGACTAAGAAATCTTCTGCCGGTTGTGAGGTTGGCGCATACTTCGCAAGCAATTGCAGACTGCGAGTATTCAGAGAAGGATTGTTACTGGCCAAAATTAACTGCTGTATCGAAAATTCACTGCCATCCACGCCAAGTCTTTCTAACTCGCGATTCACGGCGCTATTGGTCTTCATCTTCCAAAGGATATTGTATAACTCCGGGCTGTGAGAGGCAGAGGCCATTGCCACCATCACTTCGGTACTCGGTAACCAAGACACCACATTATTGGTAGTGACTTGCTGTGCCAGAAAACTCATTCCATCTTCTGATAGCTTCACTACATTCTCAATTAGTAGCCTTTCTCTGGGAGGCGTCAGGTCTGGATTTTCCGTTAGCCATGCACGTAAATCCAGCTTTCCATTCTCAACGGCGATGTAGAAATTCATCTCTTGTTCGTTTAAATCCCAATCATCCATTAGACGTTGAGCTAGCTGCTGATAGGCAAAGGCTGGAGTGCTAAAACGGAATCCATCACCTTGTTCGACTAAGGTTAATGAGGATGGGACTTTACGCTGAGAATCGACGAAAACGGCAAGATCGGAAGTATATTGCGGATGGGTTTCGGCAATGGTTTTGATGGAGAGAAACCTCACCACTTCTTGTTGGGGTTGTTTGATGCGTAGCAGATCAAAATTGGCTTTGTCTGATTGGTCGGAAAGTACCAGCGCGACAATACGCTGAGCATCATGATGAGATTGAGTATCGGCAAGCATTTGCTGTTTTTGTTGTTGAGTTAACTCAACTGCCTGCGCCATGCTTAACGCACTCAACATGACGGATAGCAATATTACTAATAGCCTTTTATGCATACTCTCACTCCCTGTATCTATATTCGCCTTCCTGGCTTTATACCCTTAATCATAGAAGCCCATTATTAAAAAAACGTCACCTAATTAGGTGACGTTTTTAACAATAAGTTCAATAAACTATGAATTACTGAGATGCAGTTTTTAAGATGCCTTGTTACTGGCGTCTCATTGCATCAAAAAATTCATTGTTTGTTTTAGTCATTGCTAACTTATCAATTAAGAATTCCATTGCGTCGATTTCACCCATTGGATGAACAATCTTACGCAGAATCCACATCTTCTGTAACTCATCTGGTTTCGTCAGTAATTCTTCACGACGAGTACCTGAACGATTGAAGTCAATTGCTGGGAAAACAC
Source organism: Vibrio neonatus (assembly GCF_024346975.1). Classification (NCBI taxonomy): domain Bacteria; kingdom Pseudomonadati; phylum Pseudomonadota; class Gammaproteobacteria; order Vibrionales; family Vibrionaceae; genus Vibrio; species Vibrio neonatus. The sequence goes on from NZ_AP024885.1 coordinate 2,663,043, forward strand.
GCTTCTCTGCAATCTTACGATTTAAGTGTAGCTCCATATTACCGGTACCCTTAAATTCTTCGTAAATAACTTCATCCATTTTAGAACCAGTATCTACAAGTGCAGTAGCGATGATAGTCAGGCTTCCACCTTCCTCAACGTTACGAGCAGCACCGAAGAAACGCTTCGGACGATGTAGAGCATTGGCATCTACACCACCAGTCAGTACTTTACCTGATGATGGAATCACGGTGTTGTATGCACGAGCAAGACGAGTGATTGAATCAAGCAAGATAACCACGTCTTTTTTGTGCTCTACAAGACGTTTTGCTTTTTCGATGATCATCTCAGCCACTTGTACGTGTCTTGATTCTGGTTCATCAAATGTTGAAGCCACTACTTCACCTTGAACTAGGCGTTGCATTTCAGTTACTTCTTCAGGACGCTCATCAATTAGCAGAACCATCAACTCACACTCAGGGTGGTTGCGAGCAATGCTTTGTGCAATGTTTTGTAGCAACATTGTCTTACCCGCTTTTGGCGGAGCAACGATTAAGCCACGTTGGCCTTTACCGATTGGCGAGGCTAAGTCTAAGATACGAGCAGTAATATCTTCTGTCGCACCGTTACCTACTTCCATTGTCATACGTTCATTAGCATGCAGTGGAGTCAGGTTTTCAAATAAGATTTTATTACGTGCGTTATCAGGCTTATCGTGGTTAACAGAGTTAACTTTTAACAGTGCAAAGTAACGTTCACCATCTTTTGGTGGACGAATCTTTCCTGCGATGCTGTCGCCTGTACGTAAATTAAAACGTCGAATCTGACTTGGGGATACATAGATGTCATCTGGGCCGGCTAGATATGAACTATCTGAGCTACGCAGAAAACCAAATCCATCTTGTAGAATTTCAAGGACGCCATCGCCAAAGATATCTTCACCGCTTTTAGCGTGAGCTTTTAGCGTAGCGAAAATGATGTCCTGTTTTCTCAACCTAGCAAGGTCTTCAAGACCAAGGCTTTCACCAAGTTTCACTAAATCCGAGACAGGTCTTTTCTTCAACTCAGTCAAGTTCATAGTGGTCGATTTTGAATTCGATTTGGTAACGGTCTTTGTATTAGATTTAGTAGTCAAAATAAGATCTGTATGTGTTAGTTAAGAGAGATTTGGTCTCAGGATCGACCAAGAAATGAAAAATCGTATGATTTACGTGCAATAAACTAGCACTAAAAACAAGCGTAGTCTAGCTTATGGAAAAAACAAAACCGTGTACTGAGAAATACACGGTTAATTTAGGTTTTTATTTTAGATATTTGCGTCCAAGAACTCTTTTAATTGAGTTTTTGATAGCGCGCCTACCTTGGTAGCTGCCACATTGCCGTCTTTAAACAACAATAGTGTTGGAATACCACGGATACCATATTTTGGTGGCGTTGCTGGGTTGTGATCGATATTCAGTTTACCAATGGTAAGCTTACCAGCGTACTCTTCAGATATTTCATTCAAAATAGGGGCAATCATTTTACAAGGACCACACCATTCTGCCCAAAAATCTACCAGCACAGGGCCTGCAGCTTTAATTACATCACTTTCAAAACCATCGTCAGAAAGCTGCAAAATCTTATCGCTCATCTTTAGCTCCAAATCAATTTTCTGTTGCCGATTAGATGATCATCAGCAATTAGATTGCCTATTGGAATGGATTTCCTTTCTTAATGCAAGCGTAAGCTGATATTCTATGTTCATGAAAAAGACACACATCACAGAGCAAAAATTCGCCGACTTCGATTTGCACCCTAGTATTATAGCTGGATTGCAAACAAAAGGATTTGAGTATTGTACTCCGATTCAAGCGTTAGCGCTGCCAGTACTGCTCACTGGCCAAGACATTGCGGGACAAGCTCAGACGGGTACTGGTAAAACATTAGCCTTTCTAACCGCTACTTTTGATTACCTACTAAAAAACCCTGCCGATGAGTCTCGAGCAGTGAACCAACCGCGTGCCATTATTATGGCGCCAACACGTGAATTGGCGATTCAGATCCATCGAGATGCTGAATCTTTGATTGCAAGTACAGGTGTGAAAGCGGCCCTTGCTTATGGTGGTGAAAGCTACGATAAACAGCTGCATGAGATTCAACAGGGTGTTGATATCTTAATTGGTACTACAGGTCGTATTATCGATTTCTTTAAACAGAAGGCGTTTAATCTAAATCACATTCAAGCTGTTGTATTAGACGAAGCTGACCGAATGTTTGATTTAGGCTTTATTAAGGACATTCGCTTTTTGTTCCGTCGTATGCCTGAGCCTAAAGATCGTCTAAACATGCTTTTCTCTGCCACGCTGTCTTATCGCGTACAAGAATTAGCGTTTGAACACATGAATAATCCTGAGCATGTAGAAGTTGAGCCTGAGCGCCGAACAAACGTGCGAATTGAAGAAGAGCTATTCCAACCTTCTAACGAAGATAAAATGGCTCTACTAATGACATTGATTGAGCAAGATTGGCCAGAAAAAGCCATCATTTTTGCCAACACTAAATATAAGTGTGAGCAAGTATGGGGTTATTTAGCTGCTGATGAGCATCGCGTAGGTCTTTTAACTGGGGATATTCCTCAGAAAAAACGTGAGCGCATTTTAGAGCAGTTCTCTGCTGGCGAATTAGACTTCTTAGTGGCAACCGATGTTGCAGCTCGTGGTCTGCATATTCCTCTTGTGACGCACGTATTCAACTATGATCTACCCGATGATAGTGAAGATTATGTTCACCGTATCGGTCGTACAGGTCGTGCTGGAGAAAGCGGATATTCAATCAGCTTTGCTTGTGAAGAATACGCTATCAATCTACCTGCGATTGAAGAATACATTGGTCATTCAATTCCGACATCAGACTATGATCCGGAAGCGCTAATTCAAGAGTTACCAAAACCTATTCGTTTACGTCACTCGTCAAGCAATCGTCGTCCAGGTGGCAAACCACAAGGTCGCAATAACAATCAGCGACGTAACCGACCATCTCGACCTTACAACAAACCATCAGGGAATAGCTAATCTGGTTATGACAGACTCATCTCCTCTTTATGCCGCCATTGACCTTGGCTCGAACAGCTTCCACATGCTTGTGGTTAAACACGTTCATGGAAGCGTTCGAACTATGGCAAAAATCAAACGCAAAGTTCGTTTAGCTGCTGGATTAGACAGCAATAACGCATTAAGCCAAGAAGCAATGCAAAGAGGTTGGGACTGTTTGTCTCTGTTTGCTGAACGCTTACAAGATATACCTGAACAGAACATCCGTATTGTGGGTACAGCAACATTACGTGTTGCCACGAATATTGATGTGTTTTTAGAGAAGGCGAACCATATTCTAGGTAAGAATATTCAAGTCATCTCTGGAGACGAAGAAGCGGCGACTATCTATAAAGGTGTTGCTCATACCTCCGGTGGTAAAGGAAAGCGTCTTGTTGTCGATATTGGCGGCGCAAGTACCGAGCTTATTATCGGAGAAGGCTTTGATGCCAAAGTGCTACATAGCCTGCAAATGGGCTGTGTTACTTGGTTAGAGCAACACTTTAGTGATAGACAACTTACTGCTGAGAACTTTCGCAGTGCCATTGAGGCCGCGAAGCAAACCTTAGCACCGGTATTACATGAATATACTCAACTAGGTTGGGATATGTGTGTCGGAGCAAGTGGTACAGTTCAAGCACTGCAAGAGATAATGCTAGCGCAAGGGATGGACGAAGTGATTACTCACTCCAAACTCAAGCGTTTGCAAAAACAAGCCATGCGTTCTAACGCATTAGAAGAGCTTGAGATTGAAGGTTTAACCTTAGAGCGAGCACTGGTGTTCCCTAGCGGACTGTCCATTTTGTTAGCCATCTTTGAACTACTAGAAATAGAAGACATGACCCTCGCGGGCGGAGCATTACGCGAAGGTATGGTGTATGAAATGATTAAGGAGCTGCATCAAGACGATATTCGTCAGCGCACCTTAGCGAGCGTCCAGCAACGCTTCCAACTGGATCAAGACTACGCTCAGCAAGTCTCACACACCGCACTAAAGCTGGTTGAACAGTGTGGGCCAAATTTCTTAGCTGAACCTGTCGCTATCGACCTATTAAAAGCCGCAGCTCAATTACACGAAATCGGTCTGACTATCGATTTTAAAAAGGCCGGCAAACACAATGCCTACCTGTTGCAGTACCTTGACCTACCGGGCTATACACAAGCACAAAAATCTCTATTAGCAGAAATTACCGCTCGCTATAAGGATGCCCTGTCATCTTTACCTGAGCAACACGCGGTCAGCCGACAAAGTGCTGAAAACATCCTGCGAATTTTAAGACTGTCTGTATTGCTAACCCATAGACGCAACGTTGACCTGCAACCTCATGTTAGCCTGCAAGCACAAGGGAAAAGCCTCGATTTAAGCATAGAGGCAAGTTGGTGTTTGCTTAATCCATTGACCGTTGCAGAACTCGAAATTGAAGCGCATCGGCAAAGTGACCAAAACTGGCCCCTGCAAATCAAACAAATTTAATTCAATCAGCCCAGCTCAATAAGTTGGGCTTTTTTACATGACAACTTCTATAGGACAGGAGCTAAACTTTTCTATAGAAACTTAAGCAAGGAGAGCTTAGTTAATGAGCATAATTTTAGAATGTATCCGTTGTGTTGGCCGTGGAGAAAGAGGTCGTAAACCGCTTTCTTTTGATCAGGCCTACGCCGTGATGGATCAATACCTCGACGGTAAGATCGATGATGATCAAATGGCAATGTTGATGATGCTCATTCGAGTCAATAATGAAACTGCCGCTGAAATTGCGGGATTCACCAAAGCCTTCCACCAGCGACTACCTAAAATAGAAGTGGATATTGACTGGCCTTGTTACGCAGGCAAAAAAAGCAAGCTGGATGCAAATGGACAGCAGCAAGCACTGCCATGGAACCTAATTGCTGCTTCTATCTTGGCAGAAGCCGGCTATAAAGTGCTTATTCACGGACATTTGGATATCGGCTCAGACCGTATCCATAGCCAATACTATTTAGCGAAGCTTAATATTCAACAAGCACAAGATATGGCACAGGCTGCCTCGTTCATCGAATCATCCAATATTGCTTACCTACCCTTAGCTCACTTTGCGCCGATAGCAGAAAAAATGCTGGACTGGAAAAAGCGCTACGGTCTGCGCACTCCGATGAATACCGTAGTAAGGGGGCTTAACCCTGGTAGTGCGAAATACGGTGTTCGCGGAAGTTTTCACCCAGGATTTCAAGAACTGCACGCTGAAATCGAAACCAATATTGGTCACTCAAATTGCTCTGTAGTGTCTTTTAAAGGGGTATCTGGTGAATCTGAGTACAACCCAAAGGTAAGTCAAACTGTTTGGTCAAGTGATAGTGAGGGCTTACATGCTCACTATTGGAATGAGATTTATAACGAAGCAATTAGTACGCCTACCCACTGCCCGCTGGGCACAGTAGAAAACGACAAAGTACAAATGGCCAATCATGTGGTTTCTTCGTTAACGGCCTTACTATTTAACAAACTAAAAGACAAACAACTGGCCGATCAGGAAGCGAATAAGCTTTGGCAACACTACTGCTCAACCCATTAATAACAACCATTTAGATAGTCAGCACATACTTAAAAGCCCCAATAATTGACTGCTCAACTATTGGGGCTTTCTGTATCAATACGTAGCTCTAAGTGTATCTTTATGCCTGAGCAGGAAGCCCCTGCTCTGAACGAGTGGTAAGCTTGCGAATAAGATAATTCAACAATACGCCGTACATAGGAACAAATAAGCCTAAGCTAATGATCAGCTTAAAGGTGTAATCGACCAGCGCAATTTCCTGCCAATGTTGCGCCATAAACGCATCAGGGCTGTTGTAAAACGCAATACCAAAGAATGCCAATGTATCCAATGCATTACCAAATAGCGTGGAGCACGTTGGCGCTATCCACCACTGCTTCATTTGACGTAGACGATTAAATACGTGCACATCTAGTATTTGCCCTAGCAAGTAAGCCATAAATGAAGCAATCGCGATTCGCGCAACGAACAAGTTAAATTCAGCGAGCGGCGCCACGCCTTGAAATTGCCCTTCAAAAAAGATAACAGACAACAAATACGACACTAACAACGAAGGAAGCATGACTAAGAAAATGATCTTGCGTGCCATTGGTGCGCCAAAAATACGCACGGTCAAATCAGTAGCCAAAAACACAAACGGAAAAGTAAATGCACCCCAAGTGGTATGGAAACCAAATACGGTAAATGGCAGCTGTACAAGGTAGTTGCTAGAAGCAATGATAATTAAGTGAAAGGACGCTAAAAGGAATAGCGCTTTACGCAGTTGGGACGGATCAAAACGGTTCATATTGTACCTTTTTAGTAGATGGGGGCGAGGGAACCCATTCGAAGCAATGTGCTTCATCTCAAATTTTAATGCCCAGCCAAATGGCGGGCTCGGCATTATACATAACGAATAAAATTGTGCAATAGATGAACAATACTAAGACTTATCAGCTATTGGCTTACGAGGCTTAAGTTTATAAAAGAGCGGATTGATAAATGTTCAGGTTTCATGTGAAACCTAGGCCCCTATTTTTATTAAGTACCCGCTATTAAGTACGTGCTATTAAATGCCTTTAGCCACTAGGCTAGCCAAAAACTGCAGTTCTGGCTGTGATTCTGTCGCTGATAAGCTCTCTAGCCACATAGCTTCACTATAGTGCTCGGCACGAAGCATCAATTGACAACCTTCAAAGTCGATCAACCATGAATGTAAATCCGCATCTTGCTGTTTCTCGATAACGCTAGCATCAATCAAGTCGACAAATTTTTGCCCTATAACGGCAAAGTCATCGTGATCAAAAGAAGGAGCAACCAGTGATAGTCGTCCATTTTCTAGGTCTAAATGACGAAGGAAAAAACTAGACACCTGTAATATGCTCCTGAATCAAATCTAAAAATTTATCGGCGTATTTATCAAGTTTACGTTGCCCTACACCATTCACCGCCAGCATTTCGCCGTATGAAGTTGGCAGAATATCCGCCATATCAATCAAGGTAGCATCGTTAAACACTACATAAGGTGGTAATCCTTCTTCGTCTGCCACTCGCTTACGAAGATTACGCAATTTGGCAAACAGCTTTTTATCATAGTGCTTAGTTGGCGCCTTATCTGACTTAGAGGATAAGGTGAGATCCAATCTTGGTACGGCCAACTCTAAGGTCATCTCGCCACGCAGTAATGGGCGCGCTTCTTCGGTCAATTGTAAGGTAGAGTTGCGAGCAATATTCTGTGTCAGTAATCCTTTGTGGACTAACTGACGCATGATACTCACCCAGTAATCATGGCTGTTTTCACGCCCGATACCATAAGTCGAGATTTTGTCATGACCATTTTCTCGAATGCGAATATTTTGCATGCCACGCAATACTTCAGTGACATAACCCATGCCAAAAGATTGTTTCACTCGATATACACAAGACAGTGCTTTTTGCGCCGCTTCTGTTCCATCAAAGGTTTTAGGGGGGTCGATACAAATATCACAGTTACCGCACGCTTTTTCGCGATATTCACCAAAATAATGCAGCAATACTTGGCGACGGCAGGTTTGTGCTTCAGCAAATGCACTCATGGCATTTAGCTTGTGCATCTCCACTTTTTTTTGCTGCTCATCTTCTTTCTCATCCAGCATACGGCGTAGCCAGTTAATATCAGATGGATCATAGAGCGTCATTGCCTCAGCAGGCAAACCATCACGACCTGCACGGCCGGTTTCTTGGTAATAGGACTCTATATTTCTTGGGATATCAAAATGCACCACAAAGCGTACATTGGGTTTATTGATCCCCATACCAAACGCCACTGTTGCCACTACAATTTGAATATCGTCTTTTTGAAAGGCTTCTTGAACATAAGCACGTTCATCAGACTCCATTCCGGCATGGTATCCCATAGCGCGAATGCCGTTATTGCACAGCTTCTCGGTGAGCATTTCTACTTTTTTACGACTGCCGCAATAAATAATGCCGCACTGCCCTTTTTGCGTGGCCAAATAGCGAATGATCTGCGCAACAGGTTTTGCTTTTTCCACCAAGGTATAGCGAATATTGGGTCTATCAAAACTGCCCAAGTAAAACAAAGGGTCATTGAGTTGTAATCGCGCATCAATATCGAGACGAGTAGTATCGTCAGCCGTTGCCGTGAGGGCCATAAAAGGTACATGGCTAAATTGCTGTCTCAACTGCCCCAACGAGGCATACTCAGGTCTAAAGTCATGTCCCCATTGAGAGATACAGTGTGCTTCATCAATGGCAATTAAATTGATTTCTAAATACTGGATTCGCTCCATGAAATCACGCATCAACACACGCTCAGGCGAAACGTAAATCAGCTTAATTTTGCCTTGATGCATTCGGTTATACACCGACAGCAAGTCTTCTCGACTCATACTAGAGTTAATACACTCAGCCGCGACACCATTGGCTTTTAACTGATCCACTTGGTCTTTCATCAAAGAGATAAGAGGAGAGATAACCAGCCCCATTCCCGGAGCCACCAGCATAGGCACTTGGTAACACAATGACTTACCACCACCGGTTGGCATAATCACCATCGAGTCTCGACCTGACAGTGCAGCCTCCACTACCTCTTGTTGACCATCACGAAATTCTTGATAGCCAAATACATCCTCTAGCACGCGCTGAGGTGTTGCTTGAGTATCAGATTCCTCAATCATAGGTAGATGGGTGGACATGTAGAATGTATTACCTGTTGGTGATTAGTCGAAATGAGCGCTCATTGTAATGGGGATGATCTAGGATGGAAACCGCATTTTACTGGCTCTGAGTCTATAGGCTCTCTATACTTCCCTCTTTTCCAGTCAGTATCCCGAGAAATTTATGGATCCCCAAGCTCAACAACGCACTCGACAAGGTGTGATATTTGCCATTATGGCTTACACCATGTGGGGAATATCTCCCATTTACTTCAAAGCATTAGCCGTTGTTCCTGCTTCTGAGATACTGATGCACCGTATTATATGGTCATTCTTTTTACTTGCTGGACTGATTCACTTTGGTCAAGGCTGGCACTGCGTCCGTGAAGCATTAAAAAATAAAAAGAAACTGATTTATTTAGTCTCATCTTCTGTTCTTATTGGTTTGAATTGGCTGATATTTATTTGGGCTATCAATAGCAACCATATGCTAGAAGCAAGCTTGGGCTATTACATCAACCCACTGGTCAATATCCTACTTGGTATGATCTTCTTACAAGAACGCTTACGAGCGATACAGTGGATTGCAGTCGCTCTGGCATTTTTAGGTGTCGCTATTGAGTTGGTTGCTTTTGGTTCAATACCTTATATCTCATTTGCTTTAGCCAGCAGTTTTGGCGCTTATGGTTTATTGAGAAAAAAAGTAAATCTGGATGCTCAGACTGGGTTATTCATTGAAACCTTGTTCTTGGTGCCCTTAACCATTATCTATTGGGTATTCTTTGCCAATAGCGAAACCTCAAACCTGCTAAACAATAGTTTGAGTCTAAACACCTTGCTGATACTGGCAGGCTTAGTCACTACCGCCCCATTGCTTTGCTTTACTGGCGCGGCGACCCGAATCAAGTTATCTACGCTCGGCTTTTTCCAATACATAGGACCAAGCTTGATGTTTATTTTAGCCATCACTATTTATGATGAGCATTTAAGCATAAATAAAATTATTACTTTCATGTTCATTTGGATTGCACTGGTTATCTTTAGTTTTGATGGTATTAAAAATTCAATGGCACGCAAAAAATGAATGAACTACACGTCCTTATGACATTGGCAGGAATACACTTTCTTGCCCTTATGAGTCCAGGCCCTGATTTTGCTCTGGTTGTGCAAAACTCAACTCGTTATGGACGTCAAACTGGAGTGCTAATTGCGTTTGGGCTTTCGATGGGGATTCTCACTCACTCGATTCTCAGCCTAACTGGAATCAGCTACCTCGTACATGCTCATCCACAGCTGTTTTTTATCGTGCAGTTGTTAGGAGGAAGCTATCTCGCATATCTTGGTTTAAGTGGCTTAAAAAGCTTGTTTAATCAACGCAAAGCGACCTCGACTAGCTCAAAGAAAAACAAAGACTTTACCCTCACTAGCAGAAGACAGGCATTTACGCGCGGGTTTACGACTAACCTACTCAATCCAAAAGCGTTAGTGTTTTTTGTCAGTTTGATGTCGACACTTGTACCACAAAGCATGTCGCTACAAGGTAAGTTTGCCGCCCTGTTTATCTTATGGAGTTTGGCATTTTTCTGGTTTGCACTGCTTGCTTGGGCTTTATCAACACAGCGCTTACAACAAGCCCTAACTCGATATGCAAAATATATAGATCTACTTTGCTGTCTTTTGTTCACTATTTTGGGCTGTACCATCATAGGTGAAGCCGTTATTCACACCCTATCAAGCTAAGTAAGTGATTGAAAATAGAACAATTATGCATTTGTTTTAGTCAGACAATAACGACATCCGCCATATTTTTGTGCGAGATCTCTTACAAGAATGTACGTGATCACAGCAAATATCTGTCAGGAATAGACACCAAGAATCACAAGACTTTGATTTTAAAGGAAATTAATTTATAGGCGCATCTATGACTGAAATTAATTGCCTTTGACCCTATTGAGCAAATCAGAGAAAAGCTTAATATTAAAAGGGTCGGAAGGAAGCTGACACGGAAAAGGAAACCACCAAGGATTAGGTGTTCTTCAGGATGAAGATTCGGTTATTCAGGATGAATAGTCGGCATGGAAAGCAAATTGAACATTGAATGGACGCAATAGTAACTAGGATGGTTGCTACTAAGGAAAGACAATGGACACCTCTGGATGAGGAAAGGACTGAACATCAGGATGATGTAAAGGACACCACTAAAGGATTTAGTGAGAAGTACTAACGAGGATTGTTAGTAGACCAGGATAGGGTCACATGGACACCGCTAGGATGGCGAGAAAAGGAATATGCTGACGGATCACAGCACACTATCAAGGATTTGATGCAGGGAGCACACTTAGTAGCCGGATTGCTGCAAGTAAGACAACGACCCCGAAGAGCGCAAGCTCTCGGGGTTTTTCTTTATGTGCTATTTGTTACCCCGCAAGCTACCTGCTACCTATCTGAAAGCATAACTGATTGGCTGATTTTCTTTACTTACTACTTGCTCATTTACTAATTGTTATTGATAGGCAAGATAGAACAACGCCAAACTAACTACCTAACTTTTAATAAATAAATTACTATTGCCAACACTTAGATAGCTGAGACGTAAAGCTCCTAGTTCAGCGCCTTGCCATGCTCGTTTATCTGATAGAGTATCTAGAAACTGTTGATATACGGTCTCATGGATATGCACATACATGCATCATAAAAATATTAAGTGGCATTTTAATTTTAGGGGAAAGTATGAAAATTATATTAGCGTTTGTGACACTATTTTTCGTTTCAATAATGTCTGGTTGTACCATCATGGATGGCAACGCCATTGTCACAGGTAATATACGCCCCGCGATCCCGGCAAGTAAAGTTCATTTGTATAGAGTCGCACCAAAAAACTTCGAAGAAATTGGAATTTTATCCTCTAGCGCAGGTCATGATTTTAAAAAAAGCAGCACGTTAATGAATGAAGCGATCCAAAGATTAAAAGAGGAAGCGGCAAAAATTGGAGCTAACGGAATAATTCTAACAGCTATAGATGAACGCGATACACCGCATACAACAACATCATATGGTTCTGCAATTACAACAAGTACTGATGGGAGTTTATATTCCAGTGGCAATACTATCAGCGTAGAGCGTGGAGATGCATACACTAGATTAAGAGGTGTTGCAGTGTATGTATCTAAGTAAACGGTATTACTTTTAGACTACAAGGATATATTTACAGGGCCTCAGCGGACCAAAAATCCAACTTATCGCTCACTCCTAGGCCCTATTTAAACCTAATTTTATAAGTGAAGAACCAGTCGCAAGTCATCAAAAATTTTGCCATCACCTAATAGCAAAAGCCCCAGCAAGTTGCTGGGGCTTAATAATTTTACAGCTGTTCTAATTTGGCGTATTGAGTAATCAGCCACTTTATCCCTTCGCCATTAAAGGCAACCTGAACGCGACTTTGCGCGCCACTGCCTTCAAAGTTGATAATGGTGCCTTCCCCAAACTTAGGGTGTTTGACTCTTTGTCCTAAACCAAAGCCTGTTTCATTGAAGCTTTCTTGCTTAACGGTTTGGCTAAATCGACCGGTATTGGTTGGTCGGCTTACTTGAGCTTTCATGCGCACTTCTTGGGTACAAGCTTCTGGCAACTCTTTGATAAATCGAGACGGTTTATGGTATTTATCTTGTCCGTATAGACGACGCATCTCAGCATAGGTCAGATAAAGTTTCTGCATTGCACGGGTCATTCCCACATAACAAAGCCTGCGCTCTTCTTCTAGTCGCCCTGCTTCTTCTGCTGACATTTGGCTCGGGAACATTCCCTCTTCAACGCCAACCATAAAGACCAGAGGAAACTCCAAGCCTTTAGCACTGTGTAAAGTCATAAGCTGTACGGCATCGTCAAACTCATCGGCTTGCCCTTCACCTGCCTCTAAAGCAGCGTGAGTCAAGAATGCAGTAAGATCGCTCATCTCATCTGCTTCTTCAGGCTTCTCATATTGACGCGTTGCCGTGACCAATTCTTCCAAGTTTTCTATGCGCGCTTGTGCCTTTTCGCCTTTTTCTTGCTGATACATAGTAAACAAACCGGATGCTTTAATAACGTGGTCTGTCTTTTTGTGTAGCTCCATAGGTGCCGTGTCGTCTTCAAGCGCATTTACTAGCTCAACAAAGCGCCCTAAAGCCCCTGCTGCGCGGCCCGCAAACACCTTTTCTTCCAATAACTGAGTACTGGCTTGCCACAATGTTGCGCCGCGATCTCTGGCGGCATAACGAATGGTCTCTAAGGTTTTCTCACCAAGGCCACGCGTTGGCGTATTCACGATACGCTCAAAAGCAGCATCGTCATTACGATTGGACATCAAACGCAAATAACCCAGTGCATCCTTGATCTCTTGACGTTCGAAGAAGCGCATTCCGCCGTAGATGCGATATGGCATACCGGCTTGAATTAAGGCTTCTTCCATAACACGAGATTGGGCGTTATTACGGTACAAAATGGCTGAATCTTTTAACATTCCGCCGGTGCTTTGCCATTCTTTGATTTTATTGACCGCAAAACGCGCTTCATCTAATTCATTGTAAGCGGAGTAAACCGAGATAAGTTCGCCATCACTGCCATCGGTCCACAGCTCTTTACCCATACGTTCAACGTTATTGGCAATCAGGTGGTTTGCCGCCGTTAGAATGTTTTTGGTCGAGCGATAATTTTGCTCAAGACGAACGGTAGACGCTTGTTTAAATTCATTAAGGAAGCGTTGAATATTTTCGATTTTCGCTCCGCGCCAGCCATAAATAGATTGGTCATCATCACCTACGATCATGACATTACATTCAGGGCTTGCCATCATTCGAAGCCAAGCGTATTGAATGTTGTTGGTATCTTGAAACTCGTCCACAAGAATATGTTTAAAACGAGCTTGATAATGTTCGCGAATGTGTTGTTTATCGCGCAGTAACTCGTGGCAGCGTAGTAAAATCTCAGCAAAATCAACCAAACCAGCACGGTCACACGCTTCTTGATAAACCGAATAGATACGTAACCAAGTTTTAGTCACTGGATCGTGGTAGCTATCAATATGCGAAGGTCTTAAACCTTCGTCTTTTTTGCCGTTGATCCACCATGCCGCTTGCTTCGCTGGCCACTGCTTTTCGTCCAAGTTTTGCGCTTTGATCAAACGACGTAATAAACGTTGCTGATCTTCTGAATCTAAAATTTGGAAATCTTCTGGCAGTCTCGCATCCAAATAATGAGCACGAAGAATACGATGGCAAATACCATGGAAAGTACCATTCCACATGCCAGAGGCTGTGCCTCTCATTAACTCTTCAATACGACCGCGCATTTCTGCCGCCGCTTTATTGGTAAAAGTTACCGACATAACAGAAAATGGCGAGGCTTGCTCTACCGACATAAGCCAAGCAATACGATGAACCAATACCCGAGTTTTACCACTGCCTGCGCCAGCAAGGATCAATAGATTACCTAAAGGGGCAGCTACCGCCTCTCGTTGTTTGTCGTTTAGCCCATCGAGTAATAATGATGCGTCCATCGTACCTTTCCAATCTATTACTGTTTATTTATACATTAATGCTCAGTATACAGCGTAAGCGACACAATCTCTAACTTCCGTACACTGCAATTTCATCACTTTTTACCTAAAAAACTTATTCTTATATTTCAATCCATTAGAACAAAAAATGGTCTTTCTTGAATTTTTTTGAAATAAATTCCTAATTCATCGCATCTTATTTAACAGCAATCGCAACATACCATTAACAAGTTGTCTCCGATTGCCTACACAACTAAGGATCATATTGAGGAAGATATTATGAAAAAGTCTAATCTTGCAGTTACAGCGGCAGTTACTGGTTTACTGGCTCTAGGTGGCACTATGCTTACCGCAACCCACGCCGTAGCAGCAGAAAAAGAGAAATGCTATGGAGTGGCAAAAGCAGGGAAAAATGACTGCGCAACGAAAACCAGTTCTTGTGCAGGAACATCAAAAGAAGATCATCAAAAAGATGCCTTTGTTGTGGTACCAAAAGGACTATGTGACAAGTTAGCTGGCGGAAGTATGTCGTCATCGTAATCTATCCTCGTTCGTTTCCTGGGGTACCGCTGTATCGTACCCCTTCTTCCCCCGCCCAGATATAGAGTTTACTGAGATGCATAATAATATTCATGGCGCTGTCGGAGTTGGGTTACGTCATCCACATTTGGATTTCTTTGAACAGAACCCAGGACATCTCTCTTGGCTAGAAGTGCACAGTGAAAATTTTTTTGAAGTAAATTCTTTAGCGCGCAAACAACTAAGAAGCATACGTCAGCAACACGATATTTCATGCCATGGTGTTGGGCTCTCTCTAGGCTCAGTACAAACACCAGATTCTTCACACCTACAAGCATTAGTCGACCTAGTCGATGAACTGCAACCAACAATGGTGTCCGATCATTTAAGTTGGAGCGAAAACGGCGGTGTGCATTTCAATGATTTACTTCCGCTTCCTTACACCGAAGAAGCTTTGCAGGTTTTTGTACGTAATGTGATGCAAGTGCAAGACGCCCTACAACGCCCCCTGCTAATCGAAAACCCAAGCAGTTACCTAAGATTTAATCATTCAACAATTTCGGAATGGGAGTTTTTAAATGAAGTTCAGCGCCGTACTGATTGCCATTTACTGCTCGATCTAAACAATATTTATGTCTCGTCACTGAATCATGGTTTTGACGCACAACATTACCTAAACGCCATCACACACAGTGCAGTAAAAGAGATACACCTTGCGGGGTTCACCGTAAAAGAAATTCAAAATCAAAAAATATGGATTGATACGCACAGCACGCACGTATGCAAAGAAGTGTGGGATTTATACCGTACTTGGAATCAAACCAACCCAACAATACCTACTTTAATTGAATGGGATACAGATATCCCTGAGCCGCAGGTTTTGCTCGCCGAGGCACAAAAAGCGTCCATCATCATAAATGAAATTAGCAATGTGCAGGTGGCGTGATGATCTCTCTTGCCACGCTACAAGCCAACTTCGCTCAGTCACTGATTTACCAAGGTGCTGCGGAACATTGCGATATACATAGTGACCACTTCTCGGCAGAGCAACGTATGCAAGTGTATAGAAACAACGTTATTCTCAGTTTGAGCGATGTACTTAAAGCTGTTTACCCAAATACACTCGCCATGGTTGGAGAGGAATGCTTTGAGCAGATGGCAAGACAACATGTGTTAACCACACCCTCAACGAGCGGAAATGTGTCTCATTACGGACAAGGGTTTTATAAAACCATTTGCCAATTTCCCAAAGTGTTAGAAATTGCACCCTACTTAACTGAACTGGCGCGTTTTGAAGCCTTATGTGATGAACTACAAAACAGAGTCGATAATCAACAACACATCGACTGTTTGCCTTTATCTGCCCTTACTAACCTAGCAGAGGATCAACAGCCGCATATTCGCCTAACCAGCAATATTGGGGTTGCTAGCTTTGATTCTAGTATCGCTGTCTTTGATCTCATGGCAGGCATTGAACGTCGTTCATTTGATGGTTTAGAGATACAACAAGCTCAATCTGGTTTTATCTCTATTAAGCCCAATGGGCAGATCCACTACAAAGCTCTAAACGCCGATAACTATCAACTTCTTTTAGCCATAGAAGCGCAACGCCCACTCTCACAAATTGATGAGCCGTTATTGCCTTATATTTCGTCTTTGGTGGAAGAAGGTATCATTGCAGGGTTTTTAATGCCTACAAGCGCTAAAATCAATACAAGGAATGGATATGAACAGTAGCATTCAAACTCAATATCAAGCCTATCAAAATATAGTATCCAACTTACAACGCATAGCGGTTCCGTTACTACTATTGTTCTGTAGACTTTGGGTGGCGTGGGTATTTTTCAATTCAGGCTTAGTTAAAATAAGCACCTGGGACAGCACTTTATTTTTATTTGAATACGAATATCAAGTGCCATTACTGCCATGGGAAATAGCAGCATATATAGGAACGGCTACTGAGCTTATTATCCCTGTACTTCTTGCTTTAGGATTATTCACTCGACTATTTGCTGCCATTTTATTTGTATTTAATATCATGGCGGTAGTGTCTTACCCAGCCCTTTGGGCAAATGGTTTTTATGACCATCAGCTTTGGGGCCTAATGATTCTCATCAATGTAATATGGGGAGCAGGATTATTCTCCGCAGACCATATACTTAGCAAAACATTTTTTAATCGCAATAAGCTAAATAGTAATAAGTAGCCATTTCCTAGAGGAGACTATTTATTTAAAAAAGCTTTCAGATCTTCAATAGTGATTCCATCTTTAGATAATTGCTGAGCCATTAATTCCACTTGCTCACCCTTTCTTGATTCAATCACTTTTTGAAACTGATATACGATATCTTTAAGAGTGGTTAATGGGAGTTGCTTAGCTGCACTTCTAATTCTTTCTTCACTTTGATTGCCGAGCTCTACCAGTAATTTACCATACATTACTTTTTCTGGAGACTCTTCAAGTTGCTCTAATCTGCGAGCCATTTCGTAAGTCGTTAGTGCCATATTACTTCACTTAAATAAGAGTTTATCGGGTTTTGAAGAAATCAAAACTCACGGTAGGACGAAAAACTTTCCTGTACATAGAATATACTTTTTTATCCGAAACTAGAACTGTTTTCAGTTACCCCAATCACAGTAATTAGGTGAACAGTAATAGTATAGGTAAAAGACTTGAGAACAAGAGCACAATTATTCTATCCGTAGTGACTCTACAACCCCAAAAATGTAGACCGTTTGCCATTACTTACATAAAGGCTTGTTGTGCACTATAAAATTGCACACCGGCATCAAAAAGGGTAGCTTAATTGCCATGCGCATATTAGGTAGTAATGATGAGGAGAGATTATGCCATCTCAGATTAATAGCCGTGTTACGGATTTCCGCAACTGGTTAAACACAAATAAGCTTGATGCTTTTATTGTTCCCCACGAAGATGAGTTCTTAGGTGAATACATTCCAGAGCACAACGAACGTTTACATTGGCTAACAGGTTTCACGGGCTCTGCTGGGGCCGCTGTTGTTACAACTGAAGATGCCGCTATCTTTGTTGACGGACGCTACACCGTTCAGGTAACTAAGCAAACTCCATCTGACGTATTTTCATATCAGCACCTAATTCAAACCCCTCCTATCGCTTGGATTCAAGCTAATTTAAAAGCGGGTAGCAAAGTAGGCATTGACCCTAAAATGCATTCTGCCCGTTGGTTAAATGCAGCCAAACAAGCATTAGCTGAAGATTACGACCTTATCTATTTTGAGAACAATCCTGTTGATGAGCTTTGGAGCGACCGACCTGCTGTTGCCCTATCCGCTCTTCGTCTAATGGGTAACGAATGGGTCGGAGTTGGTAGCCAAGAAAAACGCGCCAACATTGCGGCTTTATTAAAAGAGAACAAAGCTGACAGTGCCGTACTGACAGCATTAGATTCAATCTGTTGGTTGCTCAACATTCGTGGTAGTGACATATCAAGATTACCAGCAGCGCTATCACACGCCATTATTCATAACGACGGCCAGCTTGAATTCTTCATTGATCAAGAGCGTGTGCCTGCTGAGTTTAATCAGCATGTTGGAGAAGGCGTCACTCTATTCTCACCAAGCCAACTAAAAGAACGCTTGGCTAATTTGAATAGCAAAAAAGTTATCCTAGATCCTGCAACAAGCAACGCATGGTTTGGCATTGTTCTGAATGAAGTAGGTGCAGAAGTTCTGCCTATCGCAGATCCTTGTCGACTACCTAAAGCGACCAAAAACAGTGTCGAAGCATTAGGTATGAAAAACTGTCATGTTCGCGATGGTGTGGCGATGGTTAAGTTCTTATCTTGGTTTGATTCAGAAAATGCCAAAGGCCAATATCACGATGAAGCACAGATTGCAGACCAACTTGAAGCCTTTAGACGTGAAGATGAGTCTCTAGCAGATCTTAGCTTTGATACTATTTCAGCGGCTTCAAATAATGCTGCTATGTGCCACTACAACCACAACAACGAACCGGCTCCAAGTGTCGTGTACGATAACTCTATGTATCTTGTGGATTCAGGCGGTCAATACCCAGACGGCACCACAGACATCACTCGTACTATTGCAATTGGTCAACCGACTTCGGAAATGAAGAAACAATTTACCTTGGTACTTAAAGGTCACATTGCTTTAGCCGAAGCTCGATTCCCGAAAGGCACTTGTGGTCATCAATTGGATATTCTTGCTCGTCAACATTTATGGGCGCAGGGTTTTGATTACGACCATGGTACTGGTCATGGTGTAGGACACTTTTTAAGTGTGCATGAAGGCCCGCAAGGCATCTCTAAAAACTACAATAACATCCCATTAGAAGTTGGTATGGTTCTTTCAAATGAACCAGGATATTACCGAACTGATGAGTTTGGTATCCGTATTGAAAACCTAGAGATCGTGGTGGAAATCGAAACTCAAGGCGACTTCTCTGTGCTTGGATTTGAATCCCTAACTCGTGCACCGATCGATAAACGTAATATCGACCAGTCACTTCTAACCGCGCATGAGATTGAATGGCTTAATGAGTATCATCAAAAAGTGTGGAATGACTTATCACCACTAGTTGATGGCGATGTGAAGCAATGGTTGCAACAAGCAACTCTAGCTCTCTAGCTCTCTAGCTCTAATAGCAAAGCCCCTCAATAGTTGGTTATCCAATTATTGAGGGGCTATTTTATTTATCTGCTGTTTCACGTGAAACACTAACCAGAATAAATCGACGTCCAATCTCTCCATACCGGTTCAAAACCGCGACTGCGAATTGCAGATTCAACTTCTAACGCTGTTCGCTCATCTGATATTTCAAATTGCTCCAGTTCTTGATCATCGATATCAACTGCATAACCACCTGGCTGAGTCTTAGATGCCGCCGAGACAGTAGTAACACCTAGCGGTAAGATGTTGTCTCTAAATGAAGCTGATTCACGAGTAGATAAAGAGATATCCACATGTTGGTTGAATAGACGATAAGCACAAATCAATTGCACCATCTGTTTGTCATTCAATATCGACTTAGGTTGTACACCCCCCTCGCAAGGTCTTAGCCTTGGCAGTGAAATGCTATAGCGAGTTTTCCAATATGTCTTCTCTAGATAATCAAGATGACAAGCAACAAACATGCTATCCACTCGCCAGTTATCTAAGCCAATTAATGCACCAATACCTATCTTATCTATTCCAGCTTTAGCCAATCTATCAGGAGTTTCTAGTCGATAGTAAAAGTCTGTCTTTGAGCCTTTTAGGTGATGCTCTGCATACGTGGATGGATTGTACGTCTCTTGGTAAACCATGACCGCATCCAAGCCAAGACCTTTCAGTTCAGCATATTGCCCTTGTTCAAGAGGCTGCACTTCCATGGCCAGATAATTAAATTGTTCTTTTATCTGAGGCACGGCTTGGCGGAAATATTCCATACCGACTTTTTTCTGATGCTCACCAGTGACTAAAAGTACGCTGTCGAATTTCATTGCTTTTAGTACATTAACTTCTAAATCAATCTCTTCTTTAGTCAGCGTTTTACGCTTAATGCGATTGTTCATTGAGAACCCGCAGTACGTACAATCATTAGAACAAAGATTTGAAAGATACAGAGGCACATATAAACCAATGGTAGAGCCAAAACGCTGTCTCGTTTTTTGGTAAGAAAGCTGAGCCATGTTTTCTAAGTATGGTTCTGCCGCAGGCGAAATGAGCGCTTTAAAGTCTTCAAGATCTAACTTCGTTTTAGCCAAAGCTCTTTCTACATCAGTAGAGGTTTTGGACATAATAGACAGGTAGCTTTCACTCCAATCTATCGATTTGAATACGTCGACAAAACTCATAGTTTCGCCTCGTATGAGGAATCAAGAAATGCAGTCATAGGGCTCGATGCCATTGCTTTAACTTGTTGTGCACCTAAGCCAGACTCGTAAGCAATCCTACCCGCTTCTACCGCTAACTTAAAAGCACGACCAATTGCAATCGGATCGCCAGCAGTTGCCATCGCGGTATTGACCAAAACGGCATCTGCGCCCATTTCCATTGCTTGCGCCGCATGAGATGGAGCGCCAATTCCTGCGTCAACAATCACCGGAACATTTGCTTGTTCGATAATGATCTTTAAGAAATCAATTGAGGCCAATCCTTTATTGGTGCCAATAGGAGCACCAAGTGGCATCACAGCAGCGCAACCTACTTCTTCTAGGCGCTTGCATAACACAGGGTCAGCATGACAGTAAGGTAATACTACAAAGCCATCTTTCACCAACTGCTCTGCCGCTTTTAGTGTTTCGATTGGATCAGGCATCAAGTACTTAGGGTCAGGATGAATCTCTAGTTTAAGCCAGTTCGTTTGCAAGGCTTCTCTTGCTAAATGCGCGGCAAATATCGCATCTTGCGCATTCTTAGCGCCTGAAGTATTGGGTAATAAATTCACGCCAATATTGTTTAATGAACCTAGAATATCATCTTGCTTGTCGAACACGTCTACACGCTTCAATGCCATAGTCACCAGTTCGGATTCAGAAGCTGTAATTGATGATGCCATTAATTGGTTGTTTGCGTACTTACCCGTGCCGGTAAACAGTCGTGAATTAAATGTCTTATCTGCTATTTTCAACATAATTAGCCTCCAGCTATCGCGCGAAATACAGAAAGAGTGTCGCCCTTCTGTAGCTTGATGCTGTCCCATTTTGATTGTGGAACAACTTTATTGTTTAGAGCAATTGCACAGCCTTGGGTTGGCAATCCTTGGTTTTCCAATACGTCGACTAAGGTACTATCAGCACCCAGTGTTATCGACTTATCGTTGATGGTTATTGAAATATCAGTCATCAATTACTTCCTTATTGCAGACGGCACAGGTGTCATCTTTAGCAATTTCAAATTTCTGTTGAGTCATAGTGCGTCCTTGAAAGACGATTAACTCTGCCGCGTTCAGTGTTTCAGGTTCAATAAGCGCACGTATCGCAAGCATCGATTGCAAGCTCGCAATCATATTTACGTTTGGTCCCATCACACCTGATTCACTACATTTGGTTGCTTGGTTAGATTCGGTAAATGGATATAGGCAGTGATAGCAAGGTGCTTTCTCCCCTTGATAATCAAAATACGCAAGCTGACCATCCCAACCTATAGCAGCACCAGAAACTAACGGCGTGGTATTAGAAAAGCAGGCCTTATTGATATCTTGTCGGGTAGGAAAGTTGTCACTGCAGTCAACAACCAGATCAGCCATGCTAACTTCTAACAGCAAGGAGTCTAAGCTCATACGTCGATTAACACTGCGTACATTGGTTGAGGAATTTAGCTGGCGAACTTGATTAGCTAGAGAGATAGCTTTTGAGCTACCAAGGTCGGATTCGCGATAGCTTAATTGTCGGTGCAAGTTACTAATTTCTACGCTGTCATCATCACAAAGAACTAGCTTACCTACCCCAGCACCTGCCAGTTGCAGTGCCACAGCACTGCCTAAACCACCACAACCAACAATGAGCGCCTTGGCGTTTAGTAGTGACTGCTGTCCTTGCTCTCCGATCTCAGGCAACATTATTTGCCGTTGATAACGTACAAATTCCTTATCAGTGAGCATTGGTCACTCCATCCACTGAGTGTTCAGAGTTAAACAACACTTGAAATTGATCGACTGCTTTCTTCTTATCATCCGCTAATGTTACAGCCCTAACCACTGCCACACTCGAAACACCAGTATCGATCACCTTAGGCGCACGCGCTAAATCAATACCACCAATCGCAACACTAGGTAGGAGTGATCCTCTTTGCTTACCAATAGATGAAATAAGGGCTTGGTATAGTTTGAGTTTGATTAGTCCTTGCGGAGATGAAGGCATGTCTTTGGTGGTGGTTGGGAATATATGCCCCAATGCAAGGTATGAAGGTTTGTACTGCAAGGCATTAATAATCTCGAAATAGCCATGAGTTGAGATACCTAAACCGATATCGCTATCCAATAGACTGCTATCTTCTAGCTCAGCTAAGTCCTCTTGGCCTAGATGAATACAGGATGCTCCATGCTCTAAAGCAAGTCCCCAGTAATCATTGATAACGATATCAACACCACGTTCTTTGCCTATTTGAATAGCACGTTTTACATCATCAGAAACGTCACTGGCTGCTTTGTCTTTTATTCTGAGCTGTAAAATTTCCACACCACAAGTAGCTAACTCTTCCACTAATTCTATGCTGTCTACTACTGGATATAGACCAAAGCATCGCGTCTGTTTACGAACTGTTGTCGCGAGATTATTGTTTCTTAAGCGGGGAAAATAGCGGATATCCGATGGCCATGTTTCACATGAAACATGCTGTGCACTACGAGAAGTTAGCGCAGAATCTTCAATCGTAAATCCAAGAGAAAGTGAAACCAGTAACCAAGCAATGTAACTATCGCGTGTTGTCGAGTACTCAGCTAACACATAGTCCCATTCAAACTGAGTGCCATTGCCTAAGCGGACAATGTCTTTGCCTTGTGTAAACAAAGTTGTGATAGAAGCGATGTGTTGGTTATTTTGATCGTAAATGGCAATAGATTGTTGTGATGATTCACTGTCATCTACAACTAAATTATAGGATTGCTCTGGGGCAGCTAGACTAATAGCAAAGTTATCGCCTTGCTTGTATTCAGTAATTAGGTTTGTAAAACCAGCATCACGTGCGCACTCAATAACAGAGTCAACCGCTGCGTGAAAAGCTGGAGTAGCATTGGGGGATTGTATAAAGCTAGTAAGTGGGGATTCCATCGCCCTATCCTTCTGTAATAAACACAGCTTGTCGGATAGATTGATGGCAGGTGGTACTAAGTTAAAAATCTTAATACCTAAATAGAATTGACCACCTTGTTTCCTTCGCAGGTATTATCCTGTATCAGGTTCTACGGATTCCGTATTCACGGTCTCAGCTTCTTGTGATTAACACTTCAGCACTCCGACAAGCAGATTCATTATATAGAAACTATCAAAAGAACAAAGCAAACTTACTCAGTTTTTGAACACAAGATGAAAACCGATCATTGCAGCAGAGATACTAAACACAACATTGAGTAGAATATTTAGACCCGCTTTCCAATAGTCACCTTGTTGG
Organism: Vibrio neonatus; assembly: GCF_024346975.1. Lineage (NCBI taxonomy): Bacteria > Pseudomonadati > Pseudomonadota > Gammaproteobacteria > Vibrionales > Vibrionaceae > Vibrio > Vibrio neonatus. The sequence goes on from NZ_AP024885.1 coordinate 2,686,906, forward strand.
AACATAAGAACATTATCCATAGAGAATGTTGAGAAGGTAGTTAAGGCACCAAGGAAGCCAAGCCCAACGATTTGACGCCATGGGTCTACAGCAATCACTTCGTTTTCAAATAACGCAATAAGCGTACCCATTATAAATGAGCCAACAATATTTACGGTTAACGTACCATAAGGAAAACCTCGGCCTAAAAGAAGTACGCAAAGTTCAGATATTAAATAACGTGAACAAGCACCAAAAGCGCCACCTATTGCGATAAAACCTAGGGTTGCAAACTGTCCCATTGCCACTTATCTCCCAAGAAAACTAGTTAGATTTAAAAAGTTACATGCGTCACTTTATATGACGTTAATGTGATCTAGATCATTAGCATAGCAAACATATGCACTCGATATAATGTAAAAGTTTAGATTGCAGAAAATAGTAGCAATTAGGTCAATAATCGTAATAAGAAAGAGAAATTCGCATCTTGAAAAATATTGTTCATACACACGATCAAATACGGATATAGAGTCTCTAGAAGAGGCTCTGAAGTGGCATAAAGATAAATAGGCATCAATATAGTAACTAAAGGAAAGACATCCTTAAATTCCATTTGAGGCAAGATAGTGATACCAATTCCGTTAATTTTATGATCTAATAATGGACTCTTAAAGGAGTCCTTATGAAGCATGATTTTCCGAGTCTGATTAATTCCACATCCAACGCTCGACTTAGAATGCGTTATTTAGCCGTTTCTCATTTTGTTGACGGTAAAAGTCGCACTCAAATAGCTAAGTACCTTAAAGTTAGCAGAGTAAGCGTCAATAAATGGGTCAAAGCATATCTCGACAATGGTCTTGAAGGACTTCAAGAGAAACCACACACTGGTAGACCTCATCGCCTAACAGACGAGCAAAAATCACAACTCAAAGAGTATGTTATCGAATATGCCGTAAATGAGAGTGGCGGTCGCCTTCAAGCAAAAGACATTGGGCTCTATATAGAAAGCAATTTCAGTACATCATATAAAAAGTCGGCGCTCTATCAGTTATTACATGACATAGGCTTGAGTTGGATTACTACTCGTTCCAAACATCCTAAGCAGTCAGTTGAAGCTCAAGAAGCTTTTAAAAAAATTCCCAATCGAAACGATCCTTAAGATCCCTGGCCATGTCGCCTTAAAAGATGTTCAAATATGGTTTCAAGATGAGGCTAGATTTGGTCAACGCAATACAACAACGCGAATATGGGCAGAGAAAGGTACGCGTCCTAGAGTAGTACAACAACAGCAGTTTGAGTATGCATACCTTTTCGGAGCAGTATGTGTCACGACAGGAGAAGCTGAAGCGATAGTGGTTCCCCTGAGCAATATGGAAGCAATGAAAGAGCAACTCAGATTAATTTCTCAAGCCACACCAGCTGGCAAGCATGCTGTTGTGATCATGGATCAAGCGAGTTGGCACCAGAGCTATCTTGCAGATGAATTTGAGAACCTTACCATCATTCATATCCCACCTTATTCTCCCGAACTTAACCCTATAGAACAGGTATGGAGTTGGCTGCGTCAAAATGAAGTAGCAAATAGGTGCTTCGAAAATTATGACGATATTGTAGAGACAATATGTAGAGCGTGGAATCGGTTTTGTGAAGATAAAAGCAGAGTCATCTCCCTCTGCTTTAGAGATTGGTTAAACTTGATAAGTTAATTAACGGAATTGGTATGACAGTCCTATAAATGGAAAGAACATGCTGCTTCAAAAGAGAGAGACAAAAATCCAGATACAAAAAAAGGCCTCAGTCTCTCGACTAAGGCCTTAATTATGGCAGGGGTGGAGAGATTCGAACTCCCAACACGCGCCGTCTTCAGGGATTAGGGGAATCCGCTGCTCTGCCAATTGGAGCTACACCGTTAGAATTCTTTAGTTTCTCAATCTGAAAAAACCTCGCTTTCGTATATAGGCAGAAAGAGTGCCTACAACAGAAAGAAGTGAACAAAATGCAGATACGAAAAAAGGCCTCAGTCTCTCGACTAAGGCCTTAATTATGGCAGGGGTGGAGAGATTCGAACTCCCAACACGCGGATTTGGAATCCGCTGCTCTGCCAATTGGAGCTACACCCCTAAATTCTTCAGTTTCTTAATCTGAAAAAACCTTGCTAAAGCAAGGTTATCAGAATAAGTGGCGGAGTGGACGGGACTCGAACCCGCGACCCCCGGCGTGACAGGCCGGTATTCTAACCAACTGAACTACCACTCCGCACCAATTTGTTACTAAACAAGGTCTTATAAATGCCTTATCCAGTTTTTGTCTCTAGATATAAAATCTAAAAACTTAATTAAAGCCTGGCGATGTCCTACTCTCACATGGGGAAGCCCCACACTACCATCGGCGCTATTGTGTTTCACTTCTGAGTTCGGCATGGAATCAGGTGGGTCCACAATGCTATGGTCGCCAAGCAAATTCTTTTTTACTTCCAGCTTTTAAAAAGCTAGAGGTAAATAATTCGGAAAACTGTTATTTAAAAGTTATGTCACACATTCAAAGTTCTTACTTTGAGTCCACAAAACCCCTTGGGTGTTGTATGGTTAAGCCTCACGGGCAATTAGTACAGGTTAGCTCAATGCCTCACAGCACTTACACACCCTGCCTATCAACGTTCTAGTCTCGAACAACCCTTTAGGACACTTAAAGTGCCAGGGAAGACTCATCTCAGGGCTCGCTTCGCGCTTAGATGCTTTCAGCGCTTATCGATTCCGAACTTAACTACCGGGCAATGCCATTGGCATGACAACCCGAACACCAGAGGTTCGTCCACTCCGGTCCTCTCGTACTAGGAGCAGCCCCCTTCAATCTTCCAACGCCCACGGCAGATAGGGACCGAACTGTCTCACGACGTTCTAAACCCAGCTCGCGTACCACTTTAAATGGCGAACAGCCATACCCTTGGGACCGACTTCAGCCCCAGGATGTGATGAGCCGACATCGAGGTGCCAAACACCGCCGTCGATATGAACTCTTGGGCGGTATCAGCCTGTTATCCCCGGAGTACCTTTTATCCGTTGAGCGATGGCCCTTCCATTCAGAACCACCGGATCACTATGACCTGCTTTCGCACCTGCTCGAATTGTCATTCTCGCAGTCAAGCGGGCTTATGCCATTGCACTAACCACACGATGTCCAACCGTGTTTAGCCCACCTTCGTGCTCCTCCGTTACTCTTTGGGAGGAGACCGCCCCAGTCAAACTACCCACCAGGCACTGTCCGCAATCCCGATTAGGGACCTACGTTAGAACATCAAGCATACAAGGGTGGTATTTCAAGATTGCCTCCACAAACACTGGCGTGCTTGTTTCAAAGGCTCCCACCTATCCTACACATGTAGGGTCAATGTTCAGTGCCAAGCTGTAGTAAAGGTTCACGGGGTCTTTCCGTCTAGCCGCGGGTACACTGCATCTTCACAGCGATTTCAATTTCACTGAGTCTCGGGTGGAGACAGCGTGGCCATCATTACGCCATTCGTGCAGGTCGGAACTTACCCGACAAGGAATTTCGCTACCTTAGGACCGTTATAGTTACGGCCGCCGTTTACCGGGGCTTCGATCAAGAGCTTCGACCTAAGTCTAACCCCATCAATTAACCTTCCGGCACCGGGCAGGCGTCACACCGTATACGTCATCTTACGATTTTGCACAGTGCTGTGTTTTTAATAAACAGTTGCAGCCACCTGGTATCTGCGACTCCTAGTAGCTCCATCCGCAAGGGACTTCACCGCCAAGAGCGTACCTTCTCCCGAAGTTACGGTACCATTTTGCCTAGTTCCTTCACCCGAGTTCTCTCAAGCGCCTTGGTATTCTCTACCCGACCACCTGTGTCGGTTTGGAGTACGATTCCTTATAATCTGAAGCTTAGAGGCTTTTCCTGGAAGCATGGCATCAATGACTTCACTGCACGTAGCAGCTCGACATCGTATCTCAGCGTTAAGAAAGTCCGGATTTACCTAAACTTTCCGCCTACATACTTGAACCTGGACAACCATCGCCAGGCCCACCTAGCCTTCTCCGTCCCCCCATCGCAATTATAAGAAGTACGGGAATATTAACCCGTTTCCCATCGACTACGCCTTTCGGCCTCGCCTTAGGGGTCGACTTACCCTGCCCCGATTAACGTTGGACAGGAACCCTTGGTCTTCCGGCGTGGGGGTTTTTCACCCCCATTATCGTTACTCATGTCAGCATTCGCACTTCTGATACCTCCAGCAGCCCTTACAGACCACCTTCAACGGCTTACAGAACGCTCCCCTACCCCGCATGCATTGCATGCAGCCGCAGCTTCGGTGTATAGCTTAGCCCCGTTACATCTTCCGCGCAGGCCGACTCGACCAGTGAGCTATTACGCTTTCTTTAAATGATGGCTGCTTCTAAGCCAACATCCTGGCTGTCTAAGCCTTCCCACATCGTTTCCCACTTAGCTATACTTTGGGACCTTAGCTGGCGGTCTGGGTTGTTTCCCTCTCCACGACGGACGTTAGCACCCGCCGTGTGTCTCCCGGATAGTACTCAATGGTATTCGGAGTTTGCAAAGGGTTGGTAAGTCGGGATGACCCCCTAGCCTTAACAGTGCTCTACCCCCATTGGTATTCGTCCGAGGCGCTACCTAAATAGCTTTCGGGGAGAACCAGCTATCTCCAGGTTTGATTGGCCTTTCACCCCTAGCCACAAGTCATCCGCTAATTTTTCAACATTAGTCGGTTCGGTCCTCCAGTTGATGTTACTCAACCTTCAACCTGCCCATGGCTAGATCACCTGGTTTCGGGTCTAATTCTAGCAACTCGACGCCCAGTTAAGACTCGGTTTCCCTACGGCTCCCCTATTCGGTTAACCTTGCTACTAAAATTAAGTCGCTGACCCATTATACAAAAGGTACGCAGTCACTCTCGAAGAGCTCCTACTGCTTGTACGTACACGGTTTCAGGTTCTATTTCACTCCCCTCACAGGGGTTCTTTTCGCCTTTCCCTCACGGTACTGGTTCACTATCGGTCAGTCAGTAGTATTTAGCCTTGGAGGATGGTCCCCCCATGTTCAAACAGGATATCACGTGTCCCGCCTTACTCGATTTCACTTAAAACGACATGTCGACTACGGGGCTATCACCCTTTATTGCGGCACTTTCCAGAGCCTTCGTCTGTGTCATTAAAAGCTTAAGGGCTAATCCAATTTCGCTCGCCGCTACTTTCGGAATCTCGGTTGATTTCTCTTCCTCCGGGTACTTAGATGTTTCAGTTCCCCGGGTTTGCCTCATTAACCTATGTATTCAGTTAATGATACGTGCTTATGCACGTGGGTTTCCCCATTCAGAAATCCCAGACTCAAATGGTTATTACTACCTAATCTGGGCTTATCGCAAGTTATTACGTCTTTCATCGCCTCTGACTGCCAAGGCATCCACCGTGTACGCTTAGTCACTTAACCATACAACCCCAAAGGGTCTTGCTTAACGCAATACGTTTGCTACAACGTAGTATGACGTTTCCAAGGTGCGTTATCTCTTTATTATGAGCGAGATAACTATTGTTTATTTCCGCTTTAAAAAGCAGAAGCAAACATCGATTTTGCCGGACTCAAATTTGAATAACATCAGGCAATGATGTTATTCCCAAGAACACTTGAATGTGTGTTGGTACCTACATCATAAAGATATAGGATTTGAGAACTTTTAAATTTGATAAGTAATGAAATCACATTACTTATCGTCAGCTTTCCAAATTGTTAAAGAGCATGAATTTCTTTCGAAACCATTTTTAAAGATTCTACTTTCTATTTAAAAGAAATAAGAACACTTAAAGATGGTGGAGCTATGCGGGATCGAACCGCAGACCTCCTGCGTGCAAGGCAGGCGCTCTCCCAGCTGAGCTATAGCCCCATCTTGGTATTTTTTCTTAGACAAGGCAGATTGTGAGGCCGTGTACATCAGTACACAACGAAGAATCTAACGCAGTATAAGGAAAAATTGGTGGGTCTGAGTGGACTTGAACCACCGACCTCCCGCTTATCAGGCGAGCGCTCTAACCAGCTGAGCTACAGACCCAATTTTTCACAAAACAGCTAAAAGCTATTTCGTAAAATACTCTCTTTACTTTCTAAACCATATCAATCTGTGTGGACACTCATCGTGAGTAATCATCGTATAAGGAGGTGATCCAGCCCCAGGTTCCCCTAGGGCTACCTTGTTACGACTTCACCCCAGTCATGAACCACAAAGTGGTGAGCGTCCTCCCGAAGGTTAAACTACCCACTTCTTTTGCAGCCCACTCCCATGGTGTGACGGGCGGTGTGTACAAGGCCCGGGAACGTATTCACCGTAGCATTCTGATCTACGATTACTAGCGATTCCGACTTCATGGAGTCGAGTTGCAGACTCCAATCCGGACTACGACGCACTTTTTGGGATTCGCTCACCATCGCTGGTTGGCCGCCCTCTGTATGCGCCATTGTAGCACGTGTGTAGCCCTACTCGTAAGGGCCATGATGACTTGACGTCGTCCCCACCTTCCTCCGGTTTATCACCGGCAGTCTCCCTGGAGTTCCCACCATTACGTGCTGGCAAACAAGGATAAGGGTTGCGCTCGTTGCGGGACTTAACCCAACATTTCACAACACGAGCTGACGACAGCCATGCAGCACCTGTCTCAGAGTTCCCGAAGGCACCAATTCATCTCTGAAAAGTTCTCTGGATGTCAAGAGTAGGTAAGGTTCTTCGCGTTGCATCGAATTAAACCACATGCTCCACCGCTTGTGCGGGCCCCCGTCAATTCATTTGAGTTTTAATCTTGCGACCGTACTCCCCAGGCGGTCTACTTAACGCGTTAGCTCCGAAAGCCACGGCTCAAGGCCACAACCTCCAAGTAGACATCGTTTACGGCGTGGACTACCAGGGTATCTAATCCTGTTTGCTCCCCACGCTTTCGCATCTGAGTGTCAGTATCTGTCCAGGGGGCCGCCTTCGCCACTGGTATTCCTTCAGATCTCTACGCATTTCACCGCTACACCTGAAATTCTACCCCCCTCTACAGTACTCTAGCCTGCCAGTTTCAAATGCGGTTCCGAGGTTGAGCCCCGGGCTTTCACATCTGACTTAACAAACCACCTGCATGCGCTTTACGCCCAGTAATTCCGATTAACGCTCGCACCCTCCGTATTACCGCGGCTGCTGGCACGGAGTTAGCCGGTGCTTCTTCTGTCGCTAACGTCAAACAATATAGCTATTAACTATATTGCCTTCCTCACGACTGAAAGTACTTTACAACCCGAAGGCCTTCTTCATACACGCGGCATGGCTGCATCAGGCTTGCGCCCATTGTGCAATATTCCCCACTGCTGCCTCCCGTAGGAGTCTGGACCGTGTCTCAGTTCCAGTGTGGCTGATCATCCTCTCAGACCAGCTAGGGATCGTCGCCTTGGTGAGCCATTACCTCACCAACTAGCTAATCCCACCTGGGCATATCCTGAAGCGAGAGGCCCGAAGGTCCCCCTCTTTGGTCCGTAGACGTTATGCGGTATTAGCTATCGTTTCCAATAGTTATCCCCCACATCAGGGCAATTTCCCAGGCATTACTCACCCGTCCGCCGCTCGACGCCCAACAAATCACCCGAAGGGTCAATGTTGTCGTTTCCGCTCGACTTGCATGTGTTAGGCCTGCCGCCAGCGTTCAATCTGAGCCATGATCAAACTCTTCAATTAAAGTTTTTTTGGCCGCTCTTAAAGTAAAGGCGACCGGCTCAATGAATACTGACTTCAAAACTACTAATGTAATTTTAAAGCTATTATCGTTCCAACAGAACGATAATGAATTGACTGTGCCAATGATTAAAAATCATTGTATTGGTCACTCAGTTCATTGATAAATCTTTTCGATTATCATCAACGAGTGCCCACACAGATTGATAGGTTTAAATTGTTAAAGAGCACACTATCGAGGCTTACCTCTCAAGTGGACGGCCATTCTAGCGTTTTGAACCACAGTGTCAAACACTTTTTTGAATTTATTTTCTAAGAGAAGTTAAACTCAAATGGTTCAGCTAATTTGCCGACTGAATCACTGCGAAGCGTTGTCGCTGTTGCCGTGTCAGTGGGGCGCATTATAGAGATACAGATCAAGTTGGCAAGCATTTTTTCGAAGATTTTCGCCTTTTATTGCCGTATGCTCATCAATTAGCCACAAAGGTCTTTTTTTGATAGTTTCATAACAATATTGATACAGTTTTAGTGAGGTTTAACTATGAGTTCTTTACGCAGTTTCAAGGGCATTAAGCCGTCAATTGAGCCCAATGCTTATATAGATGACTCTTCCGTTATTGTCGGTGATGTAAAAATAGGTGCGGATTCTAGCATTTGGCCACATGTTGCCGCTCGTGGTGATGTTAATCATATCCATATTGGCGAACGAACCAATGTTCAAGATGGTTCTGTATTGCATGTTACTCACAAGAGTCCAAGCAATCCAAACGGCTATCCGCTATTGATTGGCGATGATGTAACTGTAGGTCACTTGGTGATGCTGCATGGATGCACCATTAAAAACAGAGTGCTTGTGGGAATGAGCAGCACAATTTTAGATGGTGCTGTTATAGAGGACGATGTGTTTATTGGCGCGGGAAGCTTAGTTCCACCGAATAAAGTATTAGAAAGCGGTTATCTCTATGTAGGCCGCCCTGTAAAACAGATACGACCTTTAACTGAAGAAGAAACCGCTTTTTTAGTGAAGTCTGCCGATAACTATGTTCAAAATAAAAACGACTACTTGAACGAAGTACACGACATTAATTAATTTCGATTTGTCCTAGCTGGTTGAACTCTTCTGCTTCAATCAGCTCTTCTGCCAGATCTTCCAAATCAAAGCGGTATTCAGAAAAAACCTGCAATGCCACGTTTTCATCTTCAATAGGCAGTTGTGATAGGTTTTGCAAATAGGAAACCGAGACGATGCATTCAATAAGATTACCCGCTTGCTGACCAATAAAGGTCACTGTCTTATTATTGGCATTCCAACTTTGTTGATCGGTAAAGATAATAGATTGGTTCATTTACGAGCCCTCTAGGTTTTTACGTAATTCTCTGAGGATTTGTTTTGCCCCAGGTCGAATCCCTCTCCACAACATAAAGCTCTCAGCGGCCTGTCCAACTAACATGCCTAAACCATCGTAAGCTTTCGCCGCACCTTGTTCTTTTGCCCACTGATTAAAAACCGTCGTTCCTGCACCGTAAACCATGTCATAGCTGACGGTTTGTGAGGAAAATATCTTGGCTGATATTTTAGGTAGCTGTTTCGTTAGCCCTGCGGACGTTGAGTTAATCACAACATCAAAGCTTTCTGCTACTTCATCGATAGGCAGCGCCTTGATTGGACCATACGGCTTAAATTGCTCCGCTAGAGCCTGCGCCTTACTCAATGTTCTATTGGCTATCACAAGCTCTAGAGGCTGTTGGTCAAGCAATGGCTTTAAGACACCGCGCACTGCACCACCAGCACCAATAACCAGAATCTTGGCACCTTTAAGTAATACTTGGTATTGCAGTAGATCTTGAACTAGCCCTTCACCATCAGTGTTATCACCAATAATCTCGCCATCATCGAGCTTTTTCAGTGTATTCACCGCGCCAGCAAGCTGTGCTCTTTCGGTCAGCCTATCTGCCAGTTGGTAGGCATCATGCTTGAAGGGAGCGGTAATATTGCAACCTTTACCGCCTTGAGCAAAAAATTCTGTGGCCGCTTGGGTAAACTCGCCCACTTCAGCGTGTTGCGCTGAATAGGTAAGACTCTGGTTAGTCTGACGGGCAAATAAAGTATGAATAAACGGTGATTTACTCTGCTTTATTGGGTTTCCAAATACGACATACTTATCAATTAACTGCTTCATCTTCCTACCTGACTGAAAAACTAATCATAAAACGACCTTCTAAGAACCTACCACTGAACAGCGTGAAGAAAAAGTGTTACCACTCTCTAGGCACTAAGTACTCTTTATATAGGCGATCTTCATGGGAACCTTCTGCTACTTGGTAGTTGTACTCCCAGCGCGCTAAAGGTGGCATAGACATTAATATGGATTCGGTTCGTCCATTACTTTGCAAACCAAATAAGGTGCCTCGATCATAAACTAGATTGAACTCTACATAGCGACCGCGTCGATAAAGTTGGAATTGACGCTGTTGTTCGGTAAACGGGGTATTCTTACGCTTTTCAATAATAGGTACGTAAGCCTTGGTGTACCCTTCTCCAACCGCTTGGATGTAGGCAAAGCATTTTTCAAAGCCCCATTCGTTTAGGTCATCAAAAAATAAGCCACCAATACCGCGAGTTTCATTTCGATGTGGTAAATAGAAATACTCATCACACCATTTTTTATGTTCTGCATACACTGTGTCACCAAATGGTGCGCACAATTGCTTGGCGGTGTTGTGCCAGTGCTGGCAATCTTCTGCAAATGGATAGAATGGTGTTAAGTCAAAACCACCACCAAACCACCAAATAGGTTCACAGCCTTCTTTCTCAGCAATAAAGAAACGTACATTGGCGTGAGAAGTCGGTACATAAGGGTTCTTTGGATGAATAACCAAAGAAACACCCATAGCTTCAAACTTTCTGCCCGCTAGCTCTGGACGATTAGCCGTCGCAGAGGCTGGCATTTTGTCACCGAATACATGTGAGAAGTTTACTCCACCCTGTTCGATAACAGCGCCATTTTTCAAGACTCGAGTTCGGCCACCACCGCCCTGCTCTCGTAGCCATGCATCTTCAACAAAGGTTGCATCCCCATCCGCTTTTTCCAATTCAGAACAAATATTGTCCTGCAATTGCAATAAAAAGCGTTTTACGGCTTCTTTATCAACCTGTGTCATTGTTTACCCTTGTCTTAATATTTGTAATGTTTTGGCGTCTTTAATTTCTGACGGTTTACTTCTGTCACCGACCGCACCTTTAACAATAAACACATCTTCATTACCAAGTTGACTCTCGACCTCTTCGGCACTTAAACAGGGAGGTAATCCCGATAAATTGGCACTGGTCGAGGTAATTGGCTTGGCAAATTCAATGCATAACTGTTGCACTAAAGGATGATCTGTCACCCTTACCGCAACACTATCAAACTGCCCATGCACTAACTGATGTACTTTCTTACTCACTGGCATAACCCATGTCACAGGGCCCGGCCAACTTTGGAATACCACTTCAAGCTGTTCAGTTGAAAGTTCACTTATATCTACATACGGCAGTAGCTGTTCAAAGCTAGCCGCAATTAAAATCAACCCTTTTGCTGGGTCTCTTTGTTTTAGTTCAATTAACGCCTGTAAGGCTTGTTCATTATCGGGATCGCACCCAACACCAAACACGGCTTCTGTGGGGTAAGCGATAACCTTTCCTTGGTGAAGCGCCCCGACAGCTTGCTCAATTAGCATCATTCCTTGAGTATCCTCTCTACACTATCTTTTGCCTTAGTTTACAAATTCTATTCGTGACTGGTAAGCATTTCCTTTAAATCAGCAAAACAAAGCGACGCAAACGTTTTCCTATTCAAAAAATAACCGTATAATGCGCGCAAAATCAGTATCTAAATCTCTACTAGTTAAATTAGGAGTCGTTACATGCAAGTCGGTATTATTATGGGTTCTAAATCAGATTGGCCAACGATGAAGTTAGCTGCTGAAATGCTCGACCAATTCGGTGTTAGCTACGAAACTAAAGTTGTATCAGCTCACCGTACTCCACAACTACTAGCAGACTATGCTTCTAGTGCAAAAGAACGTGGTATTAAAGTTATTATTGCTGGCGCTGGCGGCGCGGCGCACCTTCCTGGTATGTGTGCGGCATTTACTAGCCTTCCAGTGCTTGGCGTTCCTGTTCAGTCTCGCGCTTTAAAAGGTATGGATTCACTGCTTTCTATTGTACAAATGCCAAAAGGGATTGCGGTAGGCACTCTGGCAATTGGTGAAGCAGGTGCAGCAAACTCTGGTATCTTAGCGGCGCAAATTATCGGTACTCACGTTCCTGAAGTAATGGAAAAAGTAGAAGCTTTCCGTAAAGAACAAACTGACACTGTACTGGCTAATCCGAACCCAGCGGAGGATTAATACTGTGCAAGTTTTAGTTTTAGGTGCTGGACAACTAGCGCGCATGATGGCTCTAGCCGCCGCTCCACTGAACATCAAAACTATCGCTTTTGATGTCAACAGTGAGTCTATTGTTGAGCCCATCACTCAAACCAAACTAGGTAGTGGACTGGCAGCTGCGATTGAGCAAGCTGATGTGATTACGGCTGAATTTGAGCATGTTCCTCATCCTGTTTTGGATGCTTGTCAGGCGAGCGGCAAACTCTTGCCAAGTGCGACTGCAATCAAAACCGGTGGCGATCGCCGCATTGAAAAAGCACTGCTCGATAAAGCAAACGTTGCCAACGCGAAATATGCGCTTATTCGTACTCGCCAAGATTTCGAACAAGCCATTGAATACGTAGGTTTACCTATGGTGTTAAAAAGCACTCTAGGCGGTTACGATGGCAAAGGTCAATGGCGTTTAAAAGAAGCCTCACAAGTTGATGCTATCTGGGCAGAAATGGAACAGTGCATTGCCTCTTCGGCAGCGCAGGCAATTATTGCTGAAGAATTTGTTGCCTTTGATCGTGAGGTGTCTTTAATTGGCGCTCGCAATCAACACGGTGAAATCGCTGTCTACCCATTAGCAGAAAACGTGCATACCGATGGTGTGTTGAGCCTATCAACCGCAATTGACGAGCCACAACTGCAAGCTCAAGCGAAGCAAATGTTTACTGCCGTTGCTGAGTGTTTAGATTATGTGGGTGTTTTAGCATTGGAGTTCTTCGATGTTAAAGGGCAATTGATGGTCAATGAAATTGCTCCTCGCGTTCACAACTCTGGTCACTGGACACAGCAAGGTGCTGAAACCTGTCAGTTTGAAAATCATATGCGCGCCGTTTGTGGACTACCGCTAGGTAGCACTGAAGCACTGCGTCCTACTGCTATGATTAACATTCTGGGTGAAGATACTCTTGCACAAGAGATTTTGAGCATGAAACAAGCTCATATCCATTGGTACGGCAAGGATAAACGTCCTGGACGTAAGATGGGGCACATTAATGTTTGTGGCAATAGCCCTGCGGATCTGCAACAACAATTACAAGATATCGCACAGTGGTTAGATGCAAGTGCCTTCCCTGCACTGCATCAAAAATAACCGGCTATAGAAAACACAGCCTATAAACGGCAAAAAGGAGGCAATCGCCTCCTTTTTTATTATTTAGTCTTAAATCACTGTTTTGCCTGACACTTACGACTGGCGCATATCACACTGCTTTTATCTCCGCTTTTCTTCACCATCAACAATTCAAAACCACACTCTTGGCACTTACCTTGCTTAGGCTCACTGTTGATCGAGAACTGACATTTCGGGTACTGATCACAGGCATAAAATGCTTTCCCATATCGAGATTTACGCTCAATCAAATGCCCTTTATGGCATTCTGGGCAAACAAAGGATTCGACACTGTGATCTTCTGGCTCATCTAAACTGCCAATATAGTGGCAATCGGGATAAGCAGAGCAACCAATAAACATGCCATAACGGCCCTGTCTAAGTACCAATTCATCACCACAATTAGGGCAAGGTACACCCAATGGCTTAATAATCTGCCCTGAAGCCTGATGTGATGATTTTATGTAATCACAACTAGGATAATTGCTACATCCCAAAAACGCTCCATGCTTACCATGACGCATTTGTAGAGGATGACCGCAATTAGGACATGATTGCTCTAAAGCATGCCCTTCCGCAGAAAAAAGTTGATGATTAATTTTACTCATAGCGTTTATCTAGCATGACTTAGTGCAAAATGCCGTGATCGGTCGAGTAAAGTAACTCTTCCATTGTGTTGTAGGCACTTTCATTGCCCGGAACATTAAACAGCACCATTAAGATGATCCATTTCAGGTCATCTAGCTGTAAGTCTCGAGTTTCAAGCCCCATGACGCGATCAATCACCATTTCACGAAGCTCTGGGTTTAGCACTTCAATTTGTTCTAAGAACAAAATGAATCCTCGGCAACGAGTGTCTATTCTTTGTTGCTCTTTCTCAGAATAAATTCGGATTGAAGTCGCTGAGCTAGTCGCTATATTTTGACTTGAATCGTCACTTTGCAAAGCTGCAAGGTCTTCAAGCCAGTTTAACGCTTTATAGATCTCATTTTGATGGAAACCTGCGCGAAGGAGTTCTTGCTCAAGCTCATCTTGGTCGACGTTCAAATCGCTCTCGCTATGAATATACGTCTCAAATAGATACATAAGAATATCCATCATAGTCAGCTCCCCCTTAATCTAATATAACCACCACCTACTGAAGCCACGAGTCCTTTGAGCTCCAGTTCTAATAACTGCATCATAACCTGATTAATGGGTAAATGGGTGCTTTGTGCCAAAAAATCAACCGCTGTTGGCTTATCTCCCAATAGATTAAGTAAACCTTGATTTAAATCTGATTCTGACGCGCATCTTTCGCTGTTTTTTGCTGGCAATTGAGCATGAAAACCCAAACCTTGTTGCTCGGTCTGAGACCAATCAATCAAGCCATTCATCTCTTGGATAATATCTTGTGCACTGCGTACTAGCACCGCTCCATCTCGAATCAGGTTATTACAGCCCATCGCATTAGGATTGAGCACAGAGCCTGGGACGGCATACACATCCCTGCCTTGCTCTAAAGCAAATCGAGCCGTAATCAGAGAACCACTTTTCGCCGCCGCTTCAACGACCAACACTCCTACCGATAAACCACTAATAATTCGGTTTCGTCTAGGGAAGTTATACGCTCTAAGGGGATAAAAAGGAGGAAACTCAGACACCAATGCGCCACTCGCTTTAATGCGTTCAGCTAAACGCTGATGCTGTTTTGGGTAGAGGTAGTCAAAACCACTACCTAACACCGCAACTGTCGTCCCCTTATGATCAAGACACGCTTGATGAGCATGCCCATCGACACCTAAAGCAAGCCCACTGGTTATCGTCACCCCAAGTTGCGTTAACTCCGCAGAAAACTGACGCGTAATGTACAAACCGTCTTGGCTACTATTGCGACTGCCTACAACGCCAATCTGATTGGAACTTAAAGCCGATACCTCACCCTGCACAAACAACAATGGCGGATAACATGGGATCTCTTTTAATAACTGAGGATAAGCGCTGTCATCTTCACAGATCAGCAAGTGGTTACCGTCTTTGCTCAGCCAGTTTAAGCAACGTTCAACATTGGCGTTGGCTTTGTCTGTTAAATGGCGAACTTGTAAATCGGTAAATTTTAAGTCGAATAACTCTTTTTTAGATAAATTGATGAGCTCTAACGGAGAGGTAAACTCAATGATTTTTTGCAGCTTAACCCCACTTAAACGAGGCGTCATCGACAAGGTTAACCAAGCTATTATCTGTTGTTCTGTCATCGTTATTCTCATCGATTTATATTGGTGCTGTTATTTGAAGACCAAAATGACTAAAATTGTCACAAGTAGCTGAGATTCTTTCGGCGCAGTTCAACTTTTTTGAGTGATTATGTCTTTATTACAAGTATTAACCTTTCCTGATGATCGCCTTCGTACGGTTGCAAAACCAGTCGAAGATTTTACGCCTGAACTCCAAAAACACATCGACGACATGATTGAAACCATGTACGAAGAAGAAGGTATTGGCTTAGCTTCTACCCAAGTTAATGTTCATAAACGTATCGTGGTAATCGATCTTTCTGAGAATCGCGATGAGCCTTTGGTATTGATCAACCCAGAAATCACCGAGAAGCGCGGTGAAGACGGTATTGAAGAAGGCTGTCTATCTGTGCCCGGTGCGCGTGCTCTTGTACCTAGAGCCGCGGAAGTATCGGTAAAAGCACAAGACCGTAACGGCGACGAATTTACCTTTGAAGCAGACGATTTACTTGCCATCTGTGTACAACATGAGTTGGACCACTTAGCCGGTAAACTCTTTGTTGATTACCTTTCTCCACTGAAACGTAAACGCATCAAAGACAAGCTAGAAAAAATTAAGCGCTTCAACGAAAGAAACTAATTATTCAGGAGTTTGCATTGAGCAAAGCACTAAAGATCGTATTTGCAGGGACTCCAGATTTCGCCGCCGACCATTTGGCGGCGTTGTTATCTTCGGAGCATGAGGTTATTGCGGTTTACTCGACCCCAGACAAACCTGCGGGCCGTGGTAAAAAACTGACTGCAAGTCCAGTTAAAAACCTCGCTATTGAACACAATATTCCTGTTTTTCAGCCAGAGAACTTCAAGTCAGACGAAGCCAAACAACAATTGGCTGACTTAAACGCCGATATCATGGTTGTGGTCGCTTATGGCCTACTATTGCCTAAGCAAGTACTTGATACACCTAAACTGGGTTGCATCAACGTGCACGGCTCTATTTTGCCTCGCTGGCGCGGCGCAGCCCCAATTCAACGTTCAATTTGGGCGGGCGATGCGGAAACTGGCGTGACCATCATGCAAATGGATGTCGGTTTAGATACGGGCGATATGCTGCACATTGCGACTTTACCTATCGAACCTGAAGACACTAGCGCCGCCTTGTACCACAAACTGGCAAAACTTGGCCCTGTTGCTCTCATTGATTGCTTAGCAAACATAGCGCAAGGCACAGCCGTTGCGGTGAAGCAAGATGATGACCTGTCGAATTACGCCAAGAAACTCAGCAAAGAAGAAGCGCTACTGAACTGGAGCAAAGATGCTGTGGCGCTTGAGCGTGAAATTCGTGCATTTAATCCTTGGCCAATGAGTTATTTCAGCATTGCGGATAAGAACATCAAGGTATGGCAAGCACGCGTGAACTCTGAAGCCTGTACAGAAGCCGTCGGTACCATCATCAGCGCTGATAAAAACGGTATTCAAATCGCAACTGGAAACGGCCGCTTAATCCTAGAACAAATCCAAGTGCCCGGGAAAAAAGCTATGTCGGTAGGCGACGTACTCAATTCTCGAGCAGATTGGTTCCCTGTTGGAACCCAATTAGCATAATCACTTATTTCTAAGGCTTGAATTTTTCAAGCCTTACTCTTGTTAGGAAATACCTATGAATGTACGCGCCGCTGCGGCAACCGTGCTGTTTCAAGTTGTAGACAAAGGCTATTCACTCTCTAGCGCTTTACCCAACGCACAATCCCAATTAAAACCTCGTGACCACGCTCTGCTACAAGAGATTTGCTATGGCTGTCTTCGCTACTTGCCAAGATTAGAAACCATAGTCAATGAACTGATGGAAAAGCCCCTGAAAGGCAAACAACGCGTGTTCCATCACTTAATGTTAGTGGGTATTTACCAACTTAGTTTTATGCGTACTGCCGACCATGCAGCCGTTGCCGAAACCGTTGAAGCATGCCAATCACTTAAAGGGCATAAGCTAAAAGGTTTGGTTAATGCGGTATTACGTAACTATCAGCGCAACCAACAACGATTGGATGAAATCTCGGTTAAGCACGATGCAGGCAAATATGGTCACCCAAGCTGGCTACTTAAGTTGCTGAAAGCCTCTTACCCAAATGACTGGGAATCCATTGTTGAAGCCAACAACACCAAAGCACCTATGTGGCTACGTGTAAACGCTCAGCATCATACTCGCGATGAGTATTTGAAATTACTTGAAGCAGAAGATATTGAAGCCGACATTCACCCTCAAGCACGTCATGCGCTACGTCTACATCGAGCTTGTGATGTCAATCAGCTTCCGGGTTTTGCGCAAGGTTGGGTATCGGTGCAAGATGCTGCCGCGCAATTGGCTCTTGAATACTTACAACCGCAAGATGGCGAGCTTATCTTAGACTGTTGTGCCGCTCCCGGTGGTAAAACCGCGCATATCCTAGAAAACACCACCAATAGTGAAGTGGTTGCCATTGATGCTGACCCACAACGCCTAGAGCGAGTGCATCAAAACTTAGAACGCTTAAACCTCACTGCCAAGGTAATGTGTGCCGATGCACGTAACCCTGACCAATGGTGGACAGGTGAGCAGTTCGACCGCATTTTGCTCGATGCACCTTGTTCTGCTATTGGTGTTATCCGTCGTCACCCAGACATCAAATGGTTACGTCGCGCAGATGATCTTCCCGCGCTAGCTCAGCTACAAAGCGAAATTTTAGATGCTATGTGGCAACAACTGAAGAAAGGCGGAACCTTAGTTTACGCTACATGCTCAATTTCTCCGGTTGAAAATACAGAGCAAGTACAGGCATTCTTAGCTCGCACAGACGATGTTGAACTCATCGATAGTGATCCAAGCAATCCAGGAAGACAAATATTACCTGGGGAGCACAATATGGATGGCTTCTATTATGCGGTTCTGCAAAAAAAGAGCTAAATTAAACTAAGCCCTGCTGTATAGGAAAATAATCGATGAAAATCATAATCTTGGGTGCCGGACAAGTCGGAGGTACTCTTGCTGAAAATCTTGTTGGCGAAAATAACGATATCACTATTGTGGATACCGATAATCGTCGTCTGCGCGAATTACAAGATAAGTATGACCTTCGTGTAATCAATGGTGCTGCAAGTCACCCTGACACGTTACGCGATGCCGGAGCTCAAGATGCCGATATGCTGGTGGCGGTAACCAATTCTGATGAGATCAACATGGCCGCTTGCCAAGTTGCATTCACCCTATTTAATACCCCAAACCGCATTGCTCGAATCCGCTCTCCTGAATACTTAAAAGAAAAAGACTCTCTATTTAAGTCAGGAGCTATTCCTGTTGATCACCTTATTGCACCAGAAGAGTTAGTCACTGGCTACATCGAACGCTTAGTTCAATACCCTGGCGCACTGCAAGTGGTTAGTTTTGCAGAAGAGAAAGTTAGCTTAGTGGCAGTAAAAGCATTTTATGGCGGCCCATTGGTCGGCAATGCGATTTCTGCTCTGCGTGAACATATGCCTCACATTGATACTCGTGTAGCGGCTATTTTCCGTCAGGGACGTGCTATCAGACCGCAAGGCACCACAGTTATCGAAGCCGATGATGAAGTGTTCTTTGTGGCGGCCAGTAATGACATCCGCTCTGTAATGAGTGAATTACAACGTCTTGAAAAGCAGTACCGCAAAATCATGATTGTCGGTGGCGGTAATATTGGTGCAGGTCTAGCAAAACGCTTGGAGCGTAACTACTCCATCAAGCTGATTGAACGCGACCTTGAACGCGCCGAAATGCTCTCTGAAGTGCTAGAAAACACCATTGTGTTATGTGGTGATGCTGCTGATAAAGAACTGTTATACGAAGAAAACATCGAAGAGATGGATGTGTTCATCGCGCTAACGAACGAAGATGAAACCAACATCATGTCTGCAATGCTGGCGAAGAGCCTTAACGCTAGAAAGGTGATGGTGCTAATCCAGCGCGGCGCTTATGTTGAGTTGGTGCAAGGTGGCGATATTGATGTAGCTATCTCTCCTCAGCAAGCCACTATTTCTGCGCTACTGACTCATGTGCGTCGTGCCGATATCGTTAACGTTTCTTCATTACGCCGTGGCGCAGCCGAAGCTATCGAAGCTATCGCCCACGGTGATGAAAACACCTCAAAAGTTGTGGGACGTGCGATTGGCGATCTCAAGTTACCACCGGGCACCACCATTGGCGCTATTGTGCGTGGCGAAGAGGTCTTAATTGCGCACGATAGAACTATGATTGAACAAGACGATCACGTAGTGATGTTCTTGGTCGACAAAAAGTACGTTCCTGATGTTGAAAGCTTATTTCAACCAAGCCCGTTCTTCTTGTAGGTCCACCGAATATGGTAAATGTACGTCCAATACTATTTGTTTTAGGGTTAGTGCTGTCTAAGCTAGCACTGTTTATGTACCCGCCAACAATTTTAGCGATTTTTAATCCTGGAAGTGGTTTTGTTGAATTTGCTAAAGCAGTCGCCATCACCCACGTAGTATCGTTTATTTGCCTAACTTTAGGTCGTACGAAGCAGTTTAAACTCAACGTTCGAGATGTGTTCTTGGTCACCACCTTAGTATGGGTTGTGAGTACTGTTTTTGCGGCCTTGCCGTTTGTCTTTATCAATCACATTAGCTTTACTGACGCTTACTTTGAGACCATGTCGGGAATAACCACCACTGGCTCAACCGTGCTCAGTGGGCTAGATACTATGTCCCCTAGCATTTTGCTATGGCGTTCATTATTGCAATGGTTAGGTGGCGTTGGCTTTATTGTTATGGGTGTAGCTATCTTACCTATGCTCAATGTCGGTGGGATGCGTCTGTTCCAGACCGAATCTTCCGACTGGTCTGATAAAAGCTCACCACGAGTCAAAAGTGTCGCCAAAAGTATTGTTGTCGTTTATCTAGGACTGACATTTGCCTGTTTTGCCAGTTATGTGGCAACCGGTATGACACCATTTGAAGCCATCAACCACGCCTTTACTACCATTTCGACTGGCGGCTATTCCACTTCTGACGGCTCAATGAATCACTTCTCTCATGAGACACAATGGTTTTCTACCCTCTTTATGTTTCTTGGCGGGCTACCATTTCTGTTGTTTGTTGCCGCCTATAGAAAGCAATCTTTATACGCTTTAACTAAAGATGCTCAGGTTATCGGTTTCTTTAAACTGTTTATGATTTCTAGCCTAATGATTGCTGCTTGGCTGGTTTTTCATGATAGCTATCAAATGGATGATGCGCTGCGAGTCTCGATGTTTAACGTGGTCTCGGTATTGACTACAACAGGCTTTGGTCTGGATGACTTTACCTCTTGGGGCACCTTAACGACCGTACTCTTTACCTTCCTGCTGATGATGGGAGCATGCTCAGGCTCAACGGCTGGTGGAATCAAAACCTTCCGCTTCCAAATTGCCTTTACTCTATTAAAGATACAGATGATGAAGCTGATTCATCCGTCTGGGGTGTTTGTTCAGCGATACAACAACCGCCGCGTCAACGACGATATCATTCGCTCGATTGTCGCCTTTACCCTCACCTTCTTTGCGACCGTGTTGTTAGTGGCAGCAGGCTTATCGGCGATGGATTTAGACCCAGTAACCAGTCTTACTGGGTCAATAACAGCAGTGGCCAATGTTGGGCCGGGAATGGGGCCAATTATTGGTCCAACAGGCAACTTTGCCCCGTTACCTGATGGTGCCAAATGGTTACTTAGCTTTGGTATGTTATTAGGTCGCCTTGAAATACTGACCATTTTTGTATTGTTCTTGCCGGCTTTCTGGAAACGCTAACCTCGTTTGGCCTCAAACAAATCAGTCAGATATTGAGTGACTTTTTCAGCGCATTGCTGATGGGTTAAATCGCTAGGTAGAGACAGATAGCAGTTGAGATCAGAGGAACCTAATAGGCTAGATAAAAGCCCGCTAACACCTTTCTTGCGTCGGTCAATTTCAAACCACAGTTGTAGCTGCTGCTGATCGCGATACGCAATAATCTCAATTTCACGCCACGTACCGTGAAATAGCCCAGTGGTAGGTACAAACTCAAATTCTTGTACGAAAGGCAATTCAAAGCCTTTGGCTTCTTCGCACTCCGCTTGGCGAATACGCAGTCCTAACTCTTCCAACTCAGAAAAGATAGCGTCTAAAACGGGATCGGGACGGACAGTTAATATGTCTTTATCCGTTGGGTCAATGGCCAGATCGATATCTAATGAGGTTTCCAACCATACCTTTGAATCCCCTATGGTGAGCGGGGTATTTAATGGCGCGGTAAGCTCTATTTCAAAAGTACGCTCTTCTGCTGGATGGATGGTAAATGAATAGGGTAAATCCCATTTATCCAACACATAGTTTTGCGACACTTTACGCTTAATTGGCCCCTCGGTGTGAGGCTGACGCTGTTCTTGTTCAGAGATGTAGCTACAGCACAGTTTGATATCGATATGATCAATATGCTGCTCTGTTGCTCCCCCATAAACATGAATCACGACACTGACTTTATCTCCGGGAACAATTGTTTCTTGTTGCAGAACGGCATCAACTTTTGCGGAGCCAATCCCTAAACTGGCCAATGTTTTCTTAAAAAAAGACATGCTTTGATCCCTCATATGAAACCACTTTACCTATACTGGCTCAAAAAGCACCGATTAACCAAAGGCATTTTTTAAAAATTTGAGCTTAATAAAACAATAATGAGTCTTTTATGCATTGAAAATTAGAAGTTTTCGGATTCTATACCTAAAGTTATCTGGTACGATATATACATGATACTCGTTGAGTATCTGTTTTAACGGCAAAGGATGTGCCTGACTCATTGGTGAAGTATGTTTCCAACAGCCGTCAGGTTTTCTCGACCTAGCAGTCGAGCGGTACATCGCAGAAATTATTTTGCGCCAGTACCATCAAACAAACAAAGAGCTGAAGAAAGTAAAAAGAGTTAAGTTCCATTCATTTTTGATGAAACTGACTTTTTGCAATCTTATTCTCTATATTAAAAGCGTATTTGAACTATTCAAATACGCTTTTTTCTTATCTTTTTGATACTCTTTTTGTTAAGTTAAGCGCACATCTCGAGTTCTATGGAGAAGACAATGAAATGCCATCGCGTTAATGAAGTAATTGAACTACTACACCCTGAGTGGAAGAATGATCCAAATCTTAATTTGATCGAGTTTCTACTTAAGCTTGCAGAAGAAGCAGGTTACAAAGGCAAACTAGAAGATCTAAGTGATGATGTTCTTATTTACCATCTAAAGATGCGTAATAGCGATCAACAAGAAGAGATCCCTGGTTTAGCGAAAGACAAAGAAGACGATTTTAAAACAGCGCTTCTACGTGCTCGTGGCATCATTGACTAGCTTGATACCCATCATAACAATTAAGGGCCAGCAATATATTGCTGGCCCTTCTTTTTTCTCTCTTGCCTAAGCCTCACCGCAAATAATAAACATCCTGCTTATTCTGTAACTTATATAACAAATCATTTTCATATTGTCCGATATACTGAGCCTAGGATTTTGGTTGAGAATATGAAATGAGCAAGGATCGCATCAACGTCAAAGACGTTACCCCCAAAGAGTTCAACCCAAAAGCGCACAAAAGCCAAGGAGATAGGTTTAACCCAAGTAATCGCATCTATGTAAGAGCAAGCTCTGGCGTATTTCAAAAATTACGTCGCTATGGTGCTTGGGTTTTGTTGTTACTGTTTGCCGTTATCCCTTGGATTCCCTATGGCGAACGTCAAGCCATCCTATTGGATATAGGACAGCAGCAATTCAACTTTTTTGGTACTACCCTTTACCCGCAAGATCTCACGCTTTTAGCTTTGCTATTTATGATTGCGGCGTTTGGGCTGTTTTTTATTACCACCTTTTTAGGTCGAGTTTGGTGTGGCTATTTGTGCCCACAAACCGTGTGGACCTTCATGTATATCTGGTTTGAAGAGAAGCTAGAAGGCGCTGCAAACAAACGTAAAAAACAGGATTCTCAGCCACTTACCCGCTCGCTAATGATGCGCAAAACTGCTAAACACATGGCTTGGTGGAGTATCGCGCTACTAACAGGCATGACTTTTGTTGCCTACTTTGTTCCAGTACATGCGCTTTGGTATAACTTCTTTACTTTAAACGCTTCGTCTTGGACTTATTTCTGGGTTCTTTTCTTTGCAGTCTGTACCTATGCCAATGCAGGATGGATGCGCTCTATTGTCTGCATTCACATGTGTCCTTATGCTCGCTTCCAATCCGCCATGTTTGATAAAGACACCTTTATCGTCGGCTATGACAAAAAACGAGGTGAAAACCGAGGCCCTAGAGCACGTAAAGCAAACCCTAGCGAACTAGGTTTAGGTGACTGCATAGACTGTAATTTATGTGTGCAAGTATGCCCGACAGGCATTGATATACGTGACGGTCTGCAATATGAATGCATCAACTGTGGCGCTTGTATTGATGCTTGCGACAATACAATGGCACGCATGAATTATGACAAAGGGCTGATCAGTTACACCACAGAGCACAAACTGGAAGGCACCCACACCAAGATCATGAGGCCGAAACTCATCGGTTATGGCCTAGTGATGATTTTAATGCTGGGCTTCTTCTCGCAGCAAGTATCGACGGTTGATCCCGCCGGTCTCACCATTATCCGAGACCGCGCTCAACTCTATAGAACCAATAGTAATGGTCTGATAGAGAACACCTATACCCTTAAAATCATCAATAAAACCCAGCAACCACAAACTTATCGCTTAACGGTTTCAGGGTTAACTGATGCTAAATGGTATGGCAGACAAACAATCAACGTCTCTCCGGGAGAAGTGTTCAATTTACCTATGAGTCTGGGGATGGATCCTCAGCAATTAAGCTCTGCGGTGACTAAGATTGAATTTACGCTAGAAGCCGAAGAGGGTTTCACTATCGATGTGGAAAGTCGCTTTATCAAACAGCTTTAGCAAGAATTAATGCAATCAGAGGGTTATACTGCGTGATAACCCTCTTTTTCGTCACTGGCAATTTAACAATGAACTCTTTATTCAACTTTGATTCTCTAACGCCTGACCTTATGTGGTATGCATTAGAGAGTATTGGAATACGTGCCGAATCTGGTTTTTTAGCATTAAATAGCTATGAAAACCGAGTTTATCAATTCGTCGACGAAGAAAAGAAACGCTACGTGGTGAAGTTTTATCGACCACAACGTTGGAACGAATTACAAATCCAAGAAGAGCATGATTTCACGCTCTCTTTACTCGACCATGAAATCCCTATTGCGCCTCCGGTCATTATCAATGGCAAAACCTTACATCAGCACAAAGGTTATCTATTCACTCTATTTGAAAGTGTCGGTGGTCGACAGTTTGAAGTCGATAACTATAATCAACTGGAGATGGTGGGACGATTTTTAGGACGTATTCATAAAGTTAGCCAAGGGCAACCCGCTTTTCAGCATAGGCCAACCATGGGACTTGATGAGTACCTCTATCAATCTAGGGATCTACTGCAGAAAAGTGAGTTTATTCCCGCGCATATTGAAAAGGCTTTTTTCCACGATATGCAGCTGCTAATTAGTGCCATTGAACAGCAGTGGCAAGTAGACTACACACCTATCCGATTGCACGGCGATTGTCACCCAGGCAATATCTTATGGCGCGATGGCCCCATGTTTGTGGATTTGGATGACGCAAGAAATGGCCCTGCTGTACAAGACTTATGGATGCTACTCAGTGGCGATCGTCAGGAAAAACTGCTGCAACTTGATATTGTCTTAGAGGGATATCAAGAATTTTGTGATTTTGATAGCAATCAATTGAAACTGATCGAGCCTTTGCGCGGTCTACGTTTAATACACTATATGTCTTGGCTTGCAAAAAGATGGCAAGATCCCGCTTTCCCTGTAGCATTTCCATGGTTTAATGATGCAAAATACTGGGAAGGTCAAGTATTAGCAATAAAAGAGCAACTGTCTGCGCTACAAGAGCCAGCATTGTCTCTAACACCTAACTGGTAGTATCCAGAAGAATATTTTTGAAGGAGTTACAAATGAAAAAGTTGATTGCCTTAGTGGCAACCATGTTTTTAACATTGTCTGTTCACGCAGCTCAGTTCACCGAAGGTCAAAACTATACAGTGCTTGATCTGCCAGCGTCATCTTCTCCAACAGTTAATGAGTTTTTCTCTTTCTACTGCCCACACTGCTACCAGTTTGAGCCAATCATTAAAAACCTAAAATCATCTCTGCCTACCAATGCTAAATTCCAAAAATCTCATGTTTCTTTTATGGGCGGTAGCATGGGTCTATCAATGAGCAAAGCTTACGCCACTATGTTAGTGCTAGAAGTTGAAGACAAAATGATTCCAGTGATGTTCAACCGCATCCACAAGCTCAATGCAGCGCCTCGTGATGAAGCTGAATTGCGTCAAATCTTCCTAGATGAAGGCGTAGATGCGAAGAAATTTGATGCAGCATTTAAAGGGTTCGCTGTGGATTCAATGGCGCGTCGTTTTGACAAACAATTTAAAGATAGCAACCTAAAAGGTGTGCCATCTATTGTGGTTAACAACAAGTACCTTGTTGATATGGGTTCAGTAAAATCAACCAAAGATCTGTCTGACCTAGTTAATTATCTATTAACTCTCAAATAATTAACGCTTAAATAATATTAGAGGGGAGCTTAAAGCTCCCCTTCTTATTTCTGGTTTACCCTGCCACTTGCCGATGAATAGACAACAGCAGACGATCCATCGCTCGATAGCCTAATGCTTCGCTCAAATGCTCTCTGGTTATTGTTTCAGACAAGGCTAAATCGGCAATGGTGCGCGCCACTCTGATAATTCGATGATAAGCACGTATCGACAACCCTAAGCGAGTAATCGCAAACTCTAAAAATTCTGCGTCCTCCTTTAGCAAAACACAGTATTGATCCATTTCTCGATTCGATAATCGTGCGTTGGGCTTACCCGCTCTTGCCAACATGATCTCTCTGGCTTGACTGACTCTTGCAAGGCACACCTCGGTGCTGTCACCTCTATCACCTCCTTCACTTAAAGTCCCCAAAGGTAGCAAGGGGGTTTCCACCGACATATCAAAGCGATCAAGAAACGGGCCTGAGATTCGACTTAGGTATTTCAATATCACCTGCGGTGATGCCCCTAACTGCCCTTCTTTATACTGCCCAGACGGGCTTGGATTTAAAGCGGCAATCAACTGAAAACGAGCAGGAAAACACGTTTTGCCCGATGCTCGCGAAATGGCAATCTCACCCGCTTCTAAAGGTTCGCGCAGTGCATCTAATACGCGCCGTTCAAATTCAGGCAATTCATCTAAAAAGAGCACGCCATTATGTGCCAATGAAATCTCGCCCGGCTTAGGCGATGAACCACCGCCAACCAAGGCCGCCATAGAACTAGAATGATGAGGTGCGCGAAAGGGACGTTTACGCCATGAATTTTCATCTAAATCCTGATCCACCAATGAAGAGACAGCTGCAACCTCTAAAGCCTCTTGCTTACTCATTGGCGGAATTAAATCGGGTAAGCGAGCCGCCAACATTGTTTTCCCCGTTCCGGGAGGGCCTATGAAAATTAAATTATGTTGTCCGGCAGCGGCAATTTCTAACGCTCTTTTGCCTTGCTGTTGTCCGATGACATCTTGCATATTTTTGGTTGGTGTCGGCGGAGTATCAACCGCAGGAGCAAGCTCTAAATCTAATTCCAGTTGCGAGGCTAAAAATCCACTCACCTGTAATAAACTGCTGGCCGACAAATTACTATGCTCATCAACCAAACGTACCTGACTGGCGTTTTGCGCAGGGCTAATCAAGATGCGCTTTTCTCTTTTGCTGGCAATAGCGGCAGAAATAACGCCTCTGACCGGGCGCAATTCACCCGAGAGAGCTAATTCACCCACCAGCTCTACGTCATTAATTTTATCTACAGGGATCTGCTCACTGGCTACCAAAATACCTATAGCAATCGGTAAATCAAAACGTCCACCGTCTTTGGGGAGATCGGCAGGGGCTAAGTTAACGGTGATCTTGTGTCTCGGAAAAGAAAAGCGTGAATTCATAATCGCACTTCTTACTCGGTCTTTGGACTCCTTAACACTGGTTTCGGCTAACCCCACCAAATGAAAGCCCGGCATACCTGGGCCAATGTGAACTTCAACCGTCACTTGCGGAGCTAACACCCCTAAACTTGCCCGACTATGTACTATCGCTAACCCCATACTTCACCCAGTTACACAACCCTATATAGGGTTTAGGCAACCAGCGAAAAGAAGGAAAATGAAAAAAGAATGAGTTTTTCCTTGTCAGATCGCAAGAAATTGTGATACCACTAATAGTATTAAGACTGTGCAACTTTATTTGAGAATTATGCAACCTACCATTCGACTACTAACTCTGGTCAACCTGATTATCGTGGTGATTATTCACACCGCGCGAGGGCGAGTAGGCGCAAACTAGTACAGCAAGATTCACAAGCCCTCGCACTGAAAAGTTCGGGGGCTTTTTAGTTTTATAGGTCTCATAGAGATTCTAATCAGGACATGGAGCACAAGATGTGCAGTAAGACTAAGAACACAACCAAGCAGCAGCTTGCCTCATCAAAGGGAGATAACCAATGACGGGCGCACAATTAGTGGTAGAAGCACTTCGCCAACAAGGAATTAAGACCATTTTTGGCTATCCCGGTGGAGCAATAATGCCTATCTATGACGCATTATATGATGGTGGCGTTGAACATATTCTTTGCCGACATGAACAAGGAGCCGCAATGGCTGCTATTGGCATGTCTCGTTCAACTCAAGACGTTGCGGTATGCATGGCAACCTCTGGCCCCGGCGCTACAAACCTAGTAACTGGTCTTGCTGACGCGTTCTTAGATTCTGTGCCTGTTGTGGCAATTACTGGACAGGTAGCAAGCTCTCATATCGGTACTGACGCATTCCAAGAAATGGATGTTATTGGCATGTCTTTGTCTTGTACCAAGCACAGCTACCTAGTAACCGATATCGAAGATCTCGCGCCAACTCTAGCGGAAGCCTTTGAAGTGGCGAAAGCAGGTCGCCCCGGTCCTGTACTCGTTGATATTGCCAAAGATGTTCAGCTTGCTGACGCTCCAGAATTAGATATCCCTGCATTTCAACAACCAATGATGCCGGTACCTCAGCCAGAAGACTACCGATTAGCACAAGCGCTATTACGTGAAAGTCGTCGACCTGTATTGTATGTGGGTGGTGGTGTTCAGCTTGCTAAAGCCACAGCGACGGCGCGTGAGTTTCTAGCGAAAAATCCAATGCCATCGGTTAGTACCTTAAAAGGTCTAGGCACTATTGAACGCCATGATCCGCACTACTTAGGCATGCTAGGTATGCACGGCACTAAAGCGGCTAACCTGATTGTGCAAGAGTCTGACCTACTTATCGTTGTGGGCGCTCGCTTTGATGACCGAGTAACAGGCAAGCTAGATACTTTTGCTCCAAACGCCAAAATCATCCATATCGATATCGATAAAGCCGAATTTAATAAGTTGCGTCATGCGCACTCAGCGCTACGTGGCGACATCAACGAGATTTTGCCACAACTGCACATTGAAAATGACATCACACCTTGGGTTCACCACTGTGAAAGCCTGCGTAATGGCTTCAAATGGCAATACAACCACCCAGGTGAATTAATCTACGCACCACTACTGTTGAAACAGTTGTCCGATATGATGCCAGACAGCTCTATTGTTTCTACTGACGTAGGTCAGCACCAAATGTGGGCGGCGCAGCACATACAGCCTCGCGATCCTCAAAACTTCATCTCTTCTGCAGGTCTTGGCACTATGGGCTTTGGCTTACCTGCGGCTATGGGTGCGGCAGTCGCAAGACCCGACGACCAATCTATCTTAATCTCGGGTGACGGCTCATTTATGATGAACGTACAAGAGCTAGGAACGCTTAAACGTCGTCAAATCCCAGTGAAAATGGTGCTTATCAATAACCAACGTTTAGGTATGGTGCGCCAATGGCAATCGCTCTTTTTCGATGGCCGCCACAGTGAAACTATTCTCGATGATAACCCTGATTTCATCATGCTAGCGAAAGCATTTGATATTCCGGGTAAAACCATCACCAAGAAAGAAGAAGTTGAGCCAGCATTAAAAGAGATGCTAGAGAGCAAAACCGCTTATCTATTACACGTTATCATCGATGAAGAAGAGAACGTATGGCCATTGGTACCACCAGGTGCCTCAAATGAAGAAATGTTAGAGAACACCTAATAGAGGCACCCATGGAAAGATACTTATTAGATATTAAAGCCGATGATAAACCAGTGCTTATGGAGCGCGTTTTACGTGTGGTTCGTCATCGTGGATTTATCGTTCGTCAGGTAGCTGGTACACAAAACCATCAAAGTAAAATCGCCAGTGTCGAAATCATCGTTGACAGTGAACGCCCTATCACATTTTTAACAAATCAAATTGAAAAATTGTGGGATGTAATTAGCGTAGACGTCATCAAGATTGATAACAACGAACTCCCTAACAATAATTTACAGCACAAAGTGAGCGCATAAGGAAAGCAAGCAATGGCTACAAAGACAGCAGATTATATTTGGTTTAACGGTGAAATGGTTCCGTGGGCAGACGCCAACGTACACGTGCTCACTCATGCAATGCACTATGGCACATCAGTATTCGAAGGTGTGCGTTGTTATAACACCCCTAAAGGGCCTGTTGTTTTCCGCCATCCAGAGCATGCAAAACGTCTAAAAAATTCAGCAAAAATCTACCGTTTCCCAATTCCATACTCTGTGGAAGAAATTATGGAAGCAACCCGTGAAACTATCCGTGTAAACAAACTGGACAGCGCTTACATTCGTCCACTAGGTTTTGTGGGTAACGTAGGTTTGGGTGTTTGCCCTCCAGTTGACAGTGAAATGGAACTTATCATTGCCGCTTTCCCTTGGGGTTCTTACTTGGGCGAAGAAGCGCTAGAAAATGGCGTAGATGCGATGATTTCTAGCTGGAACCGAGCAGCACCAAATACCATCCCTACCGCAGCTAAAGCGGGCGGTAACTACCTATCTTCATTACTGGTTGGCGGTGAAGCACGTCGTCACGGCTATGATGAAGGTATTGCGCTAAGTGTTGATGGTTATCTATCAGAAGGTGCGGGTGAAAACATTTTTGTCGTAAAAGACGGCGTAATCATTACACCACCAGCAACCGCGGCTATTTTGCCAGGCATCACTCGTGATTCAATCATGGTATTGGCTCGCGAAAAAGGCTACGAAATTGTTGAAGCAAACATTGCGCGTGAAGCGCTATACCTTGCTGACGAAGTATTCATGACAGGTACTGCAGCAGAAATCGTTCCAGTACGCTCGGTTGATCAGATTCAAGTAGGCGAAGGTAAGCGCGGTCCTGTGACTAAAGACTTACAAGAGACCTATTTTGGTCTATTCAACGGTACAACAGAAGATAAATGGGGTTGGTTAGACTACGTTTACCCAGCTGACGCAGAGAAATAAGGAATCATTATGCCAATCTATCGCAGTGCAACTACAACTCACGGCCGCAACATGGCTGGCGCACGCGCACTATGGCGCGCAACTGGAGTAAAAGACGAAGATTTCGGTAAGCCTATTATCGCTGTCGTAAACTCATTTACTCAATTTGTACCAGGACACGTTCACCTGAAAGATATGGGTCAACTTGTTGCTGGCGAAATCGAAAAAGCAGGCGGTATCGCCAAAGAATTCAACACCATCGCAGTTGATGATGGTATTGCCATGGGTCACGGCGGCATGCTGTACTCTCTACCATCGCGTGAGCTTATCGCAGATTCGGTAGAATACATGGTTAACGCTCACTGTGCTGACGCTATGGTTTGTATCTCAAACTGTGACAAAATCACTCCGGGAATGCTAATGGCCTCTATGCGCCTAAATATCCCAGTGATCTTTGTTTCTGGTGGCCCAATGGAAGCGGGTAAGACTAAGCTTTCTGATCAACTGATCAAACTCGATCTTGTTGATGCCATGATGCAAAGTGCCGATCCAACAGTATCTGATGAGCAAAGCGAGCAAGTAGAACGTAGCGCATGTCCTACATGTGGTTCTTGTTCTGGTATGTTCACCGCGAACTCAATGAACTGTCTAACCGAAGCTCTAGGTCTTTCTCAGCCGGGTAACGGTTCAATGCTTGCCACTCACGCAGACCGTGAAGCGCTGTTTATCAATGCCGGTAAACGCATTGTTGAACTGACTAAACGTTACTACGAGCAAGATGACGAATCGGCTCTGCCACGTAACATCGCCACCAAAAAAGCCTTTGAAAATGCGATTGCACTTGATATTGCGATGGGCGGTTCAACCAACACCGTTCTTCACCTTATCGCTGCGGCTCAAGAAGGTGATGTCGACTTTACGATGCAAGATATCGACGAAATGTCTCGTCGTGTTCCTAACCTATGTAAAGTAGCGCCTTCTACACCTAAATATCATATGGAAGACGTTCACCGCGCTGGTGGTGTAATGGCTATCTTAGGTGAGCTTAACCGCGCAGGTTTGCTCAACAACCAATCTCGCACTGTGCTAGGTCTTTCTATGGAAGAGCAACTGGCGCACTACGATGTGATGCAAACTGAATCACAAGAAGTAAAAGACTTCTTCCGCGCAGGCCCTGCTGGCATCCGTACTACCAAAGCATTCTCACAAGATTGTCGTTGGGAAACACTGGATGACGATCGTAAAGAAGGCTGTATTCGCAGTAAAGAAAATGCCTATAGCCAAGATGGCGGTCTAGCCGTTCTGAAAGGTAACATTGCGCTCGATGGCTGTATCGTTAAAACGGCAGGCGTAGACGAAAGCATTCTTAAATTTACTGGCCCTGCAGTGGTATTTGAAAGCCAAGAAGACGCTGTTGATGGCATCTTAGGTGGCAAAGTGAAATCGGGCGATGTGGTTATCATCCGCTACGAAGGCCCTAAAGGTGGCCCAGGTATGCAAGAGATGCTTTACCCGACCACTTACCTAAAATCTATGGGACTAGGCAAAGAGTGTGCGCTACTGACTGATGGTCGCTTCTCTGGCGGTACAGCCGGTTTGTCTATCGGCCACGCTTCTCCTGAAGCGGCAGCGGGCGGCATCATAGGTTTGGTAAACTCTGGCGATCAAATTGCGATCGACATTCCAAACCGTACTATTGAACTACAGGTATCTGAAGCTGAACTTGCTGAGCGTCGCGCTAAACAAGACCAACTAGGTTGGAAACCAGTTTCTCGTGAGCGTGCTGTTTCGTTTGCTCTAAAAGCCTACGCAAGTATGGCAACCAGTGCAGACAAAGGAGCGGTAAGAGACAAATCTAAGTTTGAGGAGTAAGGCTATGAGTCTTACTAATCTCAAATCTGGCGCAGAGTATCTGCGCCAAATCTTGCGCGCACCGATATACGAAGTTGCCACCCTAACACCGTTGCAAACTATGCCTCGTTTGTCTGAACGTCTGAATAATCAGGTGCAAATTAAGCGTGAAGATCGTCAGCCTGTACACTCTTTTAAATTGCGCGGCGCCTACAACATGGTCGCCAACCTAACCGAAGAGCAAAAACAAGCGGGCGTGATTGCTGCCTCCGCAGGAAACCACGCCCAAGGCATGGCATTCTCTGGCACAAAATTAGACATTAGTACCACCATAGTAATGCCAAAGACAACCCCAGACATCAAAGTAGATGCTGTGCGAGCCTTTGGCGGTACTGTAGTGTTGCACGGCAACAATTTTGACGAAGCGAAAGCAGAAGCTGAGCGACTTTCTGAACTGCATGGCTATACCTTTGTCCCTCCTTTCGATCACCCATTAGTGATCGCAGGACAAGGCACAATCGGTATGGAGATGATTCAGCAAAACGGCAATCTCGACTATATTTTCGTCCCTGTGGGCGGCGGCGGTTTAGCTGCAGGTGTTTCAGTGTTAGTAAAACAACTGATGCCAAACATTAAAGTGATTGCGGTAGAACCTGAAGATTCAGCCTGTTTGAAAGCGGCATTAGATGCGGGCCATCCTGTCACCCTTGACCAAGTGAGCATGTTTGCTGATGGCGTTGCGGTGAAGCAGATTGGCAGTGAAACTTTCCGCCTATGTAATGAAAACATTGATGGGCACATCACAGTGTCTAGCGATGAAATCTGCGCAGCGGTTAAAGATATCTTCGAAGATACTCGCGCTATTGCTGAACCATCGGGGGCACTTGCGCTAGCGGGTTTGAAAAAATTTGCTGAGCAAAATGAGCTAAAAGATAAGAAGCTATCCACTATATTGTCAGGAGCCAACACTAACTTCCACGGCCTACGCTACGTCTCTGAACGATGCGAGCTAGGTGAAAAACGTGAAGGTTTACTAGCGGTTACTATCCCTGAGCGTCCGGGCGCTTTCTTTGAATTTTGCAATATCATCGGCGGTCGAGCGGTGACTGAGTTTAACTATCGCTACAACGATGATGAGCAAGCCAATATCTTTGTCGGGGTACGTTTGCACGAAGGGCAAGCGGAACTGGACAGCATCATTAACGATCTACAACAAGGTGGCTACCCTGTGGTTGATCTTTCTGATGATGAAATGGCTAAGCTGCACATACGTTATATGGTGGGTGGAAAACCAAAAACACCAATCAAAGAGCGTTTGTACAGCTTTGAATTCCCTGAATATCCGGGAGCCTTGGTTAACTTCCTCAGCACCCTAGGTACGCATTGGAATATCAGCCTATTCAACTACCGTAACCATGGCGCAGATTACGGCCGTGTGTTGTGTGGATTTGAATTAACTGAAGGTGATATTGAACGTTTTTCTCGTCACTTAGATGAGCTAGGTTATGGCTATAAAGATGAGTCTGAAAACCCATCTTATCGTTTCTTTCTTAGCTAACAGCGTAAAGTAATATCCACTAAGGCAGCCTAATGGCTGCCTTTTTATTCACTGCTCACCCAATCTCGATGCAGTTTATCTTCGTCACCAAGATAATTTAGCATCCATTCAATAAGCTTATTGCTACTGTCTTTTCGCCATACCATACAACACTCACTCGGCGGAGCCTGAAACTCAATGTCTCTAGTCACCAATGTTTTTTCGTTCACCAAAGAGTGTGCAATATGCTCGGGAACAAACCCCACGCCTACACCGCCTTTAATGCAACGTATCGCCGTATGCCAATGTGGAGTAAGAAGACGCCTTTGATTAGTAAATAACGTCTGGTGACGCTTAGGAAGCACCCTAGACGTATCATCAAGACTGACACTTGGGTATAAAGCGATATCTTCTACCTGTAATTGGCTTTTGCTTGCTAACGGGTGATCGGAGGCACACACAAATACCCACTCCATCTTGCCCATGTCTTTAATACCAAAATCACCGCTAACAGGGATGGCAGAGGTGGCTCCCAACACGATATCGGCACGCTCTTGAGCTATGGCTTCCCAAGCACCATTAAAAACCTCCATATTGATTTGCAGCTCCGCAAAATCGAACTGACGGTAAAAGTCATCAATTAAGTGCTGTAAATTATCTAGCCTTACGATGTTATCTAAAGTGATCCTTAAGGTTTGTTGCCACCCTTGCGCAGTACGTTTTGCTTGTGCTTTCGCTTCTTCAATCTGACGAAGCATAGATCGCACCTGCTCAATAAAGATCTCTCCTGCAGGAGTAAGTTCAACTCTTCTGGGTAAGCGCCTAAATAGGATCACATCTAACTCTTGCTCTATCTGGCGTACTGAATAACTAATTGCTGACGGCACTTTGTGTAAGTGTTCGGCGGCGGCGGAAAAACTGCCTAATCTCGCCACCACATCCAGCAGTTCAAAATTTTTCTGAGATAACATAACCTAAAACTCTAGCTTTCAAATTTTTTGATAGATAACTACATATATTAGCGTTTAATTTGTTGGTTAAGCCAATTTAGAATACCCGCAATCCATATTTTTGAAGCAACTTTTCATGTCTATCAGTAAATTACAATTAGGGTATCTCGCCCTACTCTCAATGCTTGGCTTTATCGCAACCGATATGTACCTACCGGCATTTCAAACCTTGCAAGCCGATTTTTCGACTGGCCCTGAACCTATCGCTTTGTCATTAAGTATCTTTCTGGTCGGCCTTGCGACGGGTCAATTGGCATGGGGAATACTATCAGACCGATTTGGTCTTAAACGTTCACTGGCATTGGGCTTGGCTATTTTTACCCTCGCCTCTGTCGGGATTGCCTTGAGCAGTAACATATCGCAATTACTGGCATTTCGATTTATTCAAGCCATCGGGGTCTGTGCCCCAACCGTAATCTGGCAAGCCATAGTGATTCAGCGCTACCACGCAGAGCAACGCCAGCGCATCTTTGCCTCTATCATGCCTTTAGTTGCCTTATCCCCTGCGCTAGCACCGCAACTAGGTGTGCTGCTCAACACCACTTTAGGCTGGGAAAGCATTTTTGCTACGCTCGCGGTTATTGGTGCGATGTTATTTTTTGTCACCGTAAAGCAACCAGCAGAAGCAAAGCCAAGCAAAACCGTTTCTTTGCGCGCCGATCTCGGCAGTTTAGTAAAAAACCGTATTTTTATCGGTAATGTGCTGATCTTCTCTGTCACGTCAGCGGTGTTTTTTGCTTATTTAACTGGTATGCCAGAAATCATGGCGCAACTGGGGTATTCGGCAAAAGATATTGGCATGAGTTTTATCCCACAAACTATCGCCTTTATGGTGGGTGGATACGTGGGTAAAAAGAGTGTGGAACGTTATGGTGATGGGAAAGTGCTTTCCATTATTTTGACGCTATTTACCTTTGCGGTAGTGACAGTATTTATTGCCAGTCAAAGCACTTTAACTTCAATATGGCCAGTTCTAGTGCCGTTTTGTTTTGTGGCTATTGCCAACGGCGCACTTTATCCAATCGTCGTGAATCGTGCCCTATCCAGTGCTCAACATAGCCCAGCAACTGCTGCCGGGCTGCAAAACAGCATTCAAATTTGTATCAGCAGTATTGCCAGTATGCTGGTGGCACTGTTTGCTCAACAAGCACTGATTGCGACAGGTTGGACTATGCTGATTTGCTTACTTGGTCTTGCTGGTGGCTTATGGCTAGCTAGAAATAAAGGCGCTGTGGTTGATAGAGCAAAAGAGATTGAAGTGACGGCTTAGCCGTATTAAAAGGTCATATTAAAAATGAAAAGGGAGCGATATTCGCTCCCTTTTGCTTGAGATCTTATCGTCCTAAAGTAAGGTTTTACCTTTTAGAACACAGTAAGTAAAAAGCTCTATAAGCTCGTTAATCCCCACTTCTTAGCTGTTTTATCAAAGAAGCCTTGAGTGGTTTTTAGCTCAACCCAATGATTCACATAGTTGATCCATACTTGGTCTTTTTGCGGCAGTAACATGGAGATTGGCGTTGGATTTTTCGGCTCTTTAACGGGCACTATCGCAAGTTGTTTAAACTTCTCCACCAGCGTTGCCGCTTCTACGTTTGAGGTTACCGATACGTTCGCTCTGCGCGCCAATAACTCTTGAAAGTCTCTTGCCGGCGCTTCAATCACTATGTGCTGTGCTTGTGGGAAGAAGTCTTTCACCATTTTTTCTTGCACAGTGCCAAGAGTGGCGGCCACTTTAATATCCGGCTGATTAAAGTCAGCCCAATCAGAGTATTTATCGAGATCTTTTTTCGGCACTACAGGCACAAAGGCTAAGTAAAAATAAGGTTGGCTATAACCGGCGACTTTCGCGCGAGACATATTAAGAGATGCACTACCTGTTATATCGTATTTGTTAGCGGTAATGCCGTTGACCAATGTTTTCCAATCCGTGGCTACATATTCCACTTTCACCCCAAGATCTTTAGCAAGCTCGGTGGTGACATCAATATCAAAACCTCGGTAGCTGTTGTCAGCTGGGTTTTTCATGGTCATAGGGTTCCAGTCACCGGTCGTGCCGACCCTTAATACCCCACTGCTTAAAATCTCTTGCAGTCGACTGGTTTCTGCCACGGCAGAAGAGAGTGTTACAAGAGATAGCCCCAATGCTAAAAGTAACTTTTTCATCATAAATCCTTTTAAAAATCAGTAACGTTTACTTTGTGGTACTGATACCATACCAGTTTATACTCAACAGTATGCTTAAGGATGGGCATATTTTGAAATTTAATCTTCTCACTGTGTCACTTTGTTGTGTTTTTCTCACTGGTTGTTCTGACTATGAGTGGGGATGGTATGTGCTTGATCCGTCCACGGAGCAAGGCCTAACCAATGTAAAATTTCTGATTGATGGTTTTAGTGCCACCATTAGCGTTTCGCTGCTTAGTATGTGTTTTGCCATGTTAATTGGCTTTTTTGTTGCCCTTCCGGCGCTGTCAGAAAACCCCTATATACGCGGCGTTAACAGAGTCTACGTCGAGTCCATACGCTCTATTCCTGTACTGGTGCTATTGCTTTGGGTCTACTATGGTCTCCCCACCTTAATGGACATTTCTCTCGATCATTATTGGGCGGGAGTGATTGCGTTATCTATTGCTGAAAGTGCCTTTATGGCAGAGGTATTTAGAGGGGGGATTCAGGCGATTCATCGCGGGCAACATGAAGCGGCGCACTCATTAGGATTAAGTTATTGGAAGACCATGCGCTTGGTGATATTTCCGCAAGCTCTACGTCAAATACTGCCACCTTTAGGCAATCAATTTGTCTACATATTGAAGATGTCTTCTTTGGTCAGTGTTATCGGTTTAAGCGACCTGACTAGACGTGCCAATGAGCTGGTGGTTAATGAGTACTTACCTCTAGAAATTTATACCTTCCTAGTTTTAGAGTATTTGGTGTTGATACTCGCGGTCTCACAAGGCGTTCGTTGGCTTGAAAGGCGCTACGCGATACCCAACCATTAAAAAATAACCCCGCAATTAGCGGGGTTATTTTTGAGTCTATATCTAGATGGCGCTCAGTCTATTTTTTCTTCTTTACCGGACGCTGCCAGTTAGCGATGCGACGCTCTTTAGCGCGAGAAATGATCAGCTCATTTTCGCCGACATTTTTAGTTACAGTAGAGCCTGCACCTATGGTGGCACCATCAGCAATAGTCACTGGAGCAATAAGCTGGCTGTCAGAGCCCACGAATACATCATTACCTATGTTGGTTTTAAATTTGTTCGCACCATCGTAGTTACAAGTAATGGTACCTGCGCCAATGTTAGTGCGCTCACCAATTTCAGCATCACCTAAATAAGTTAAGTGATTGGCTTTAGAACCTTGACCAATGCGGGCGTTTTTCACTTCCACAAAGTTACCTACGTGAGCATCATTACACAGTTCAGCACCTGGGCGCAGACGAGTAAATGGCCCAACAGTACACTCTTCACCAACGGTCGCATCTTCAATCACTGAATATGGACGGATGATGGTATTGTCATCAATTTCACAATCTTTAAGCACACAGCCTGCACCGATAGTCACGTTATCACCGATAGTCACACTACCTTCAATGATGACGTTAGCATCGATTTCAACATCCATACCGCATTGCAAAGAGCCGCGTAGATCAAAACGGCTAGGATCGCGAAGCATTACGCCTTGCTCTAACAGTTTGTCGGCCTGCATTTGCTGGTAAGCACGCTCTAGACGAGCCAGTTGACGACGATCATTTACGCCTTCCACTTCAACGGCGCTAGCAGGATGTACTGCTTCAATTTTTTTACCGTCGTTATGCGCAGCAGCAATAATATCCGTTAAGTAGTATTCGCCTTGAGCATTATCATTGCTGAGGTTAGACAACCAACGTTTTAAATCTTTACCGTCTGCAACCAATACACCTGTGTTGATTTCACAAATGGCTTTTTGCTCTTCTGTGGCATCTTTTTGTTCCACGATAGCCACTACAGAGCCGTTGTCACGCACAATGCGGCCGTAACCCATAGGATTATCCAAAACAACCGTTAGCAGCCCTACGCCACCTTCTGGTTGACCATCAAGTAGTGCCGATACAGTTTCACTGGTGATCAGAGGTACGTCACCGTAAAGAACCAATACTTTTTCATCATCAGAAAAGTGAGGTGATGCTTGATCAACTGCGTGCCCTGTACCCAATTGCTCGCGCTGCTCAACCCAGTTTACTGGCTCGTTTGCTAGCGTTGCTTTCATTTGCTCACTGCCGTGACCAAACACCAAATGGATGTTGTTAGCTTCTAGACCCACACACGTATCAATAACATGCTTTGCCATTGGTTTGCCGGCCAATGTATGCAGTACTTTTGGCTTTTTAGAGTACATGCGAGTGCCTTTGCCCGCAGCCAGAATCACAGCACTAAAATTGTTCATCACCTATTCCTTGAAACTGATCGTGAATTATTATTGTTTTAAACGTTGAGTTATACCAATCACACTAAGTAAGTGGTCAGAAATAGCGCAGGAAAAATGCTCGAGAACAAGGCAGGATTTTTTGATAAGTAGTTATTCTACAATCAAAAATTCTAACGCCGTTATCGAGTATTTTAACAAGCTAGAATGACCAGTTATTTAGTACGATTGGTATTACATGTTTACATCACTAAGTGACCTCAGGATGACACGCATTCTATCGTCGCATCCTGAAGTCACTTAGCGATATAAGTCGCCTAGCTATATATTAACCTAAACATCCTAGATTTGGCACAAAACAAAAAGGTGACCCTAGGGCCACCTTTTTTCGATACGCTATGGCTAATAAATTAGCGACGCTTTCTAGTAAGTTCTGCAACTCTAACTTGAGCAATCGCTTTAGCCAATTCACTGGCTGCCTGAGCAAAGTCCATGTCGCCGTGCTGATTAAGAATGCTCTCTTCAGCTTTGCGTTTGGCTTCTTCTGCTTTAGAAGCATCGATATCTTCACCACGAATTGCTGTATCAGCCAGTACAGTTGCTGTACCAGGCTGAACTTCAACAATACCACCAGAGACATAAATAAACTCTTCGTGGCCGTGTTGCTTCACGATGCGAACCATACCAGGAGTAATAGCGGTCAACAGCGGAGTGTGGCCGTGGAAAATACCAAGCTCACCTTCGCTACCGGTCACCTGGAACGTTTCTACGCGCCCAGAAAACAGTTTTTTCTCTGCGCTAACTACGTCAAGGTGAAAGGTTATTGCTGCCATATTGCCTCCTAATCAGACTTATAGCTTCTTAGCGTTCTCTAGAGCTTGATCAATGCTACCGCAGTACATGAATGCTTGCTCTGGAATGTCGTCGTAATCACCAGCTAGTAGGCCTTTAAATCCACGTAGAGTCTCTTTAAGAGGTACGTAAACGCCTGGGTCGCCCGTAAATACTTCCGCTACGTGGTAAGGCTGAGTAAGGAACTTCTCAATCTTACGCGCACGAGATACCACTTGCTTATCTTCTTCAGAAAGCTCATCCATACCTAGGATTGCGATGATATCTTTTAGCTCTTTATAGCGCTGTAGCGTAGTTTGAACGCCTGAAGCCACATCGTAGTGCTCTTGACCAACAACCAATGGATCAAGCATACGAGATGTAGAATCCAATGGGTCAATCGCAGGGTATAGACCCATAGCAGCGATGTTACGGCTAAGTACAACCGTTGCATCCAAGTGAGCAAACGTGGTTGCTGGAGATGGATCCGTCAAGTCATCCGCAGGTACGTATACCGCCTGTACAGATGTGATAGAACCCGTCTTCGTAGACGTGATGCGCTCCTGTAGTACACCCATCTCTTCTGCAAGAGTTGGCTGGTAACCTACCGCAGATGGCATACGACCTAGAAGTGCTGATACCTCTGTACCCGCAAGGGTATAACGATAGATGTTATCTACGAAGAACAGTACGTCACGGCCTTCATCACGGAAACGCTCCGCCATAGTAAGACCTGTCAGTGCAACGCGCAGACGGTTACCCGGTGGCTCGTTCATCTGACCGTAAACCATTGCTACTTTTGATTCTTCAGGTTTTTCGATGTTTACAACACCCGCTTCCTGCATTTCAAAGTAGAAATCGTTACCTTCACGAGTACGCTCACCTACACCCGCAAATACGGATAGGCCAGAGTGCTGTAGTGCGATGTTGTTGATAAGTTCCATCATGTTAACGGTCTTACCTACACCTGCACCACCAAATAGACCGATTTTACCACCCTTAGCGAATGGGCAAACCAAGTCGATAACTTTAACACCAGTTTCTAGAAGTTCAGTCGCGTTTGACTGGTCTTCATAACTAGGTGCTGGTCGGTGAATTTCGTAATGCTCTTCAGCACCGATATCTCCACACTCATCAATCGCGTCACCAAGAACGTTCATGATACGACCAAGAGTTTTAGTACCTACTGGAACTGTAATTGGAGCACCAGTATTTATAACATCTAGTCCACGACGTAAACCGTCTGAGCTACCCATTACGATAGTACGAACTACGCCACCGCCTAACTGTTGTTGAACTTCAAGAACTAAACGTTCTGGAGCGTCAACTACGTTAAGTGCGTCGTATACACGTGGTACTTCGCCTTGTGGGAACTCTACGTCGACTACCGCACCGATGATCTCTACGATCTTACCTGTAGCCATTGTTAATCCTCTAAACTAATTCGTTGTCCTAAAACTAAACCGCAGCGGCACCAGAACAAATTTCTGATAGCTCTTGGGTAATCGCAGCCTGACGAGCTTTGTTATACACAAGCTGTAAATCTTCGATCAGGTTGTTTGCGTTATCCGTTGCAGCTTTCATTGCCACCATTCGAGCGGCCTGCTCACAAGCTAGGTTCTCAACCACGCCTTGATACACACTAGATTCGATATAACGAATCAGCAATGCATCTAGCAAAGGTTTCGGCTCTGGCTCGTAAATGTAGTCCCACTGATGGTCACGCTGCATTTCTTCGCTGTCTGATTTAGGTAAAGGCAGTAATTGATCGATCGTTGGTTCTTGAACCATAGTGTTCACAAACTTATTGAACACTATGAAGAGGCGATCCAACTCACC
The DNA here is from genome assembly GCF_024346975.1 of Vibrio neonatus. Classification (NCBI taxonomy): domain Bacteria; kingdom Pseudomonadati; phylum Pseudomonadota; class Gammaproteobacteria; order Vibrionales; family Vibrionaceae; genus Vibrio; species Vibrio neonatus. The sequence continues at coordinate 2,729,354 of NZ_AP024885.1, forward strand.
TTCATCATATTTCTTCAACATAACGCGTACTGAACCGATCAAATCTTCCAGACTTGGGTTATCACCCAGACCAGAAGTTTGAGCTGCTACTTTCGCGCCGCTGTTGTTAAAGAATGCTGTTGCCTTTGAGCCGATAACGGCTAAGTCAATTTCAGCACCACTTTCCTGCCAAGTTTGCATATCTAGAATGGCTTTTTTGAACAAGTTAATGTTCAAGCCACCACACAAACCACGGTCAGTAGAAACTATGATGTAACCAACACGCTTGGCTTCGCGTTCCTCTAGGTACGGATGTTTGTACTCTAGGCTACCGCTAGCCAAATGACCGATCACCTTACGCATTGTTTCTGCATATGGACGGGACGCTTCCATCGCATCTTGCGAGCGACGCATTTTTGAAGCGGCTACCATTTCCATTGCTTTCGTAATCTTCTGTGTGCTTTTAACACTACCGATTTTATTACGTATTTCTTTTGCGCCGGCCATCGTTACTCTCCGTTAGTAGGTGACTCTTTCAAGTCACCAACCAATTACCAGGTTTGGGTTGCTTTAAAATCAGTGACGATTTTTTGAAGCTGAGCTTCAATGTCGTCGTTGTAAGCACCCGTTTGGTTGATCTCTTCCGCTAGATCAGCGAACTGACCATGAGCATACGACAGTAGAGCGGCTTCAAAATCTAGAATCTTATTAAGTTCAATATCTTCTAGGAAACCACGCTCAGCAGCAAAGATAACAAGGGCTTGTGAGAACACTGACATAGGAGCGTATTGCTTCTGTTTCATCAGTTCTGTCACTTTTGCACCGTGATCAAGTTGCTTCTTAGTCGTGTCATCAAGGTCTGAAGAGAACTGAGCAAATGCTGCTAGTTCACGGTATTGAGCTAGTGCTGTACGAATACCACCAGACAATTTCTTGATGATCTTAGTCTGCGCTGAACCACCTACACGAGATACCGAGATACCTGGGTCAACCGCTGGACGTACGCCGGCGTTGAATAGTTCAGTTTGAAGGAAGATCTGGCCATCAGTAATCGAGATTACGTTTGTAGGTACGAATGCTGATACGTCACCTGCTTGGGTTTCGATAATAGGAAGAGCGGTCAAAGAACCTGTCTTACCTTTTACTTCACCCTTGGTGAAACGCTCTACATACTCTTCGTTTACACGAGCAGCACGCTCTAGTAGACGAGAGTGAAGATAGAATACGTCACCAGGGAATGCTTCACGGCCCGGTGGACGTTTCAGTAGTAGAGAGATTTGACGGTACGCTACCGCTTGCTTAGACAGATCATCGTAGATGATCAATGCGTCTTCGCCACGGTCGCGGAAGTATTCACCCATTGCACAACCCGCGTAAGGCGCTAGGTATTGCAGTGCAGCAGATTCAGATGCAGAAGCAACAACAACTACTGTGTTGGCTAGTGCACCGTGCTCTTCAAGCTTACGAACCACGTTTGCGATGGTTGAAGCTTTCTGGCCGATTGCTACATAAATTGAGAAAATACCAGAATCTTTCTGGTTAATGATGGCATCAATTGCCAACGCTGTTTTACCAGTCTGACGGTCACCGATGATAAGTTCACGCTGACCACGACCGATAGGGATCATGGAATCAACTGACTTATAACCAGTTTGTACAGGTTGGTCTACCGACTTACGGTCGATAACGCCAGGTGCGATAACTTCTACAGGAGAAGTTAGTGCAGCGTTGATCGGTCCTTTACCATCAATAGGCTCACCCAGTGTGTTTACAACACGACCTAGTAATTCAGGGCCTACTGGAACCTCAAGGATACGACCAGTACCTGTAACTTTCATGCCTTCCTGTAGGTCAGCATATGGGCCCATTACTACTGCACCAACCGAGTCACGCTCAAGGTTAAGTGCGAGTGCGTATTTGCCACCCGGTAATTCAATCATTTCACCTTGCATAACGTCTGCAAGGCCGTGGATACGAATGATGCCATCGCTTACCGAAACGATAGTACCTTCGTTGCGAGCTTCATTTACAACGTTGAAAGATTCAATACGTTGTTTAATTAGATCGCTAATTTCCGTGGAATTAAGTTGCATGCTCCAATCCCCATTAAGACTGCAATGCATCGCTCAGGCGGTTCAAACGACCTCGCGCTGAGTTATCAATGACTAGGTCTCCGGCTCGAATAATAACCCCACCAAGTAGGGTCTCATCTATACTGCAATTCAGCTTCACTTTGCGGTCAAAGCGTTGCTCTAACTTGCTAATCATGTTGTCTTGCTGTTGTTTCGACAGCTCAGAAGCAGAAATAACATCCACATCAATAAGCTTGTCGTGCTCTCGTCTAAGAGCTAAAAACTCAGCTAGAACAGAAGGTAACGCCTTTAATCGACCGTTACTTGCCATCACCTTAAGCAGGTTTTGACCATGTTCATCAAGTTGTTCGCCACAAACCACAATGAGCAGTTCTGATAATTTGTTGGCTGTTAATGAGCCATCTAATACATCAGAAATTTCTTTGTGCTTCGTTACTTCGGCAGCAAAAGCCAACATTTGACCCCATTGGTCTAACGTGTCTTTTTCTACCGCAAAATCGAATGCTGCTTTAGCATAGGGGCGTGCGATTGTTACCAAATCCGACATAAGCGCCCCTTGTATTAAAGTTTTGCAGTAATGTTTTCAAGAATATCTTGTTGCGCATCTTTATCGATTGAGCGCTCCAAGATTTTCTCGGCACCAGCAATAGCCAGAGTAGCAACTTGTTTGCGCAGTTCATCGCGAGCGCGGCTACGGTCAGCTTCAACTTCTGCTTCAGCTTGCGCTAAGATTTTTTGGCGTTCCGCCTGTGCATCTTCGCGTGCTTCATCAATAATTTGAGCTTTACGTTTGTTCGCTGAATCGATGATCTCAGTTGCTGTGCGCTTCGCTTCTTTTAATTGTTCAGAAGCGTTGGCTTGTGCCAGGTTCAAGTTCTTTTCTGCGCGTTCAGCGGCAGATAGACCGTCAGCAATTTTCTTCTGACGTTCTTCGATCGCTTCAATGATTGGTGGCCATACATACTTCATGCAGAACCATACAAACATTGCAAACGAGATTGCTTGACCTAGCAGAGTTGCGTTCATTTCCACAACAGCTACCCCTTTTAATTAATCAACAAAGTTTCAGATGAATGATCTACGATCTACTGATTAACCTGCTAGTTGACCAACAAATGGGTTTGCAAATGTGAATAGCAGTGCGATTACGATACCGATCATTGGGATCGCATCTAGAAGACCCGCGATGATGAACATCTTAACTTGCAGCATTGGGGCCATTTCTGGTTGGCGTGCAGCGCCTTCTAGGAATTTACCACCTAGGATAGCGAAGCCAATAGCAGTACCTACTGAACACAGACCAACGATGATCGCTACAGCAACAGCAGAAAAACTTAGAACAGTTTCCATTTGAAAATTCTCCAATAAAAATTTTAGAGTTTACGTTTATAAAATTAGTGATCACTATCTTCATGAGCCATCGATAGATATACGATCGTTAGCATCATAAATACAAAGGCTTGAATCAAAATAACCAAAATATGGAAGATAGCCCAAGGTAGAGAACCTACCCATTGTAAGTACCAAGGGAGCATTGCAGCACAAAGAATAAACACAACCTCACCTGCAAACATGTTACCGAACAAGCGCATACCTAAAGAGATAGGTTTTGCCAGTAGGGATACCGTTTCCAACAATAAGTTGAACGGAATCATGAGTGGATGGTTAAAAGGATGCAGTGCTAATTCTTTAGCAAAGCCACCGATGCCTTTAACTTTGATGCTGTAGTAAATCATCAGAGCAAAAACACCGAGTGCCATAGACATCGTAATACTCACGTCAGCTGTCGGAACCACTTTAAGATAAGGGATGCCGGCTAGCTGTGCTGGATAAGGTAAGAAGTCGATAGGCACAAGGTCCATCAAGTTCATTAAAATAATCCACACGAATATTGTTAATGCCAACGGTGCAATCAACGGGTTGCGTCCATGGAAAGTGTCTTTTACGTTCTCACCAACGAATTCCACTACCATTTCTACAGCACATTGCAATCGGCTTGGTACACCAGTTGTTGCTTTCTTAGCTACTGAGCGAAATACCCAAAGGAATAACACACCAGTTAACACAGAAAAGAACAGGCTATCGATATGCACATTCCAGAAACTACCCTCAGCTACAACGCCTAACTTAGCTAAAGATAGATGTTGTAAGTGGTGGTCGATATAACTGGAAGATGTCAACGCTTCACCAGGCGTAGCCATAACTTTTCCTATTTTCTTTTGTTAATAAAAAACACTGGCGCAAACATATTTATAAGTAAGACCAGCAAATAGGTTAGCTTGAGAGGAACAAGTTCCAACTCCATATACACGTAGGCAAGGGTAAACAAAACTATAGTTAGGAGTATCTTAAGCGCTTCACCTGTATAAAACGAAAAAGCGACAAATTTGACCGCTCTAGCGCCTGCATACAGGAACGCAAATAATGAAAACACCGCATTGGCAACAACAAAAATGCCACCACCAATAAGTGCCGATAGTCCCCAACTAGGATTAACAGTTATGCTTATCCCGATTGCCACTAACATAACCGCGCTAAACTCGATCATAAGCAAACGCTTTGCAAGCTCTCGCCCAGGTCTAGCTAACGCAGTTACCATGTATTCATTTCCTCGAAAAACAACTTTTGCTCAAAATTAGTCAAGCAAAAATTTCGAATTATGTATCCAACTTCATGTATTGCATGTGAAAATTCACGAAAAATACATACAATATGGATCTATTTGAACTGAACCGATTATCACACGATGCGTTCAAGCTTCGCGATTAACAGTTCTAATTTGTGAGGCTCGTCAATACTAATCGTCAATTTTGCTGTACCACTTTTGTTTCTAATCAAAGAAACTTCATTTCCTAGTGTTTTTGACAATTTTTCTGACAAAGAAACCGCCTCTTGATCGATGACTTTTTTATCTTCTTTGGTTGGCGGCTGAAGGATTTTTTTTACCAGCTGTTCCGTTTGTCTAACTGTAAGTTGTTTTTTAACTGCGCTTTGCGCCAACTCAACTTGTTGCTTCCCATCAATTGCTAAAAGAGCTCTGGCATGCCCCATATCCAATAATCCATCAGAAACCAACTTTTTAACTTCTACTTCTAACTGATTCAAACGTAACAGGTTACTTACCGCTGTTCGCGATTTTCCTATTACTTCAGCTATTTGTTGATGCGATAACTCGAATTTAGTTCTTAAACTCTCTAACGCATGCGCTTCTTCAACGGCATTTAAATTTTCACGTTGAATGTTTTCAATCAAGGCCATCGCAATAGCGGCTTTGTCTTGTACACGCTTAACAACACAAGGAACCTGAGTTAGCCCCGCTTGTTTGGCTGCACGCCAACGTCTTTCACCTGCGATAATTTCATACTTATTGTTGTCGACTTGGCGAACAACAATCGGTTGAATGATGCCTTGAGAGCGAATTGATGCGCTCAACTCATCTAGGGCGTCTTCATTCATCTCTGTTCGAGGCTGATAAACACCCGGCTGTAAACGCTCTACAGCAATATCTTGCATGTCTCCACTCGTCGATGTACTCACTACATCAGACTCATGAGTTGGAGTGTTTTTCTCTCTTGCTATCGCACTTGTCGATAACAGTGCATCCAATCCTTTACCTAGACCGCGCTTTGACATTTATCTTGTTCCTTAGAAATTTTTTATACTGTAACTTCTTCACGGCGCAATATCTCCCCCGCAAGGGCAAGATAAGCTTTAGCTCCAGCTGAATGTTTATCATAATACATTGCTGGTTTGCCATGACTTGGAGCTTCAGCTAAGCGTACATTTCTAGGAATCACCGTACGATAAACTTTAGTGCCAAAGTGTTGCTTCAATTGATCCGAAACCTCATTAGAAAGACGGTTTCTTGGGTCAAACATTGTTCGCAACAAGCCTTCTATTTTTAAATTTTCATTTACTACAGCCGCTAGCTTACTGATGGTATCCATCAAAGCGGTCAAGCCTTCTAGTGCAAAATACTCACACTGCATTGGCACTAATACGGAATCAGAAGCTGCCATGGCGTTGATTGTCAGCAAGTTAAGTGATGGTGGGCAATCAATAAAAATAAAGTCATATTGATCACGTACGTTTGCGAGGGCATTTTTTAGCCTAACTTCTCGAGCAAACACTTCCATCAATTTAATTTCTGCTGCCGTTACGTCGCCGTTGGCTGCAATCAGGTCGTATCCACCTGTTTTTGAGTGAGTCACGACCTCTGCAAACGGAGTTTCTTCCACAAGTAGATCATAAGCTGTTGTTTCTACTTGGTACTTATCCACACCACTTGCCATAGTGGCGTTGCCTTGAGGATCGAGATCGATCACTAAAATACTGCGCTTAGTCGCTGCCATCGAAGCGGCTAAGTTAACGCAGGTTGTGGTTTTGCCTACACCACCTTTCTGATTGGCAATTGATATAATTTTTCCCACGCTCAAACTCTTCCCTAATCTTGGTCTTGTAAGATTACAAGATGTCGCTCACCATCGAGCTCAGGTACTATCAAAGGTTTGACGCTGATCACGTTGCACCAATCAGGAAGTTGCGCTACCTCTTCTTGTGAGACTTGGCCTTTTAGAGCCACGAACACACCAGAATCATCTTTGGTCAAATGACGACACCAATTCACCATGTCGGTCATTGAAGCAAATGCTCTACTTAAAACAGCATCAAACTTCTGTTCAGGTTGAAATTCTTCAACTCGGCTAAGAACAGGAGTGACGTTCTCAATTTTAAGTTCATGCAACACTTGCTTGATAAAGCGAATGCGCTTTCCAAGACTATCTAGAAGGAAAAACTCACAATCGGGGTTCATTATCGCCAAAGGAACACCAGGTAAACCTGGGCCTGTACCTACATCAATAAATCGCTGTCCCTCTAAATGGGGCGACACCACAATACTATCCATAATATGCTTAATTAACATATCGCTAGGATTGCGTACTGACGTTAAGTTGTAGGCTTTGTTCCATTTGTTCAATAGTTCCACATAGCCGACCAACTGATCAATCTGTTTTGGTGAAACTGACAATTCTGTTTTTGCAACAAGTAATTCTAATTGTTGGTGTAAACTCATTTTGCAATTTCCTCGCCTTTTTTCAAAAGCCCTTGTTTTTTAAGACAAACTAGCAAAATAGATATGGCTGCAGGTGTGATTCCTGAGATGCGAGATGCGATACCAATAGTCTCTGGTTTCATATCAGATAGCTTGGCAACCACTTCATTCGACAGTCCAGAAACTTGAGCGTAGTCAAATTCATAAGGGATTAGAGTATTTTCATGACGCATAGATTTGGCTATTTCGTCTTGCTGACGCTGAATATAACCTTCGTATTTCACCTGAATTTCCACTTGCTCAGAGGCTTGTTGATCCTCAAGAGCAGGAGCAAAGGTATCTAGCTCAGTCAGCTGTTGATAATTTAGCTCAGGTCTACGTAGAAGATCTTCACCGCTTGCTTCTCTGGTTAACGGCGTTTTTAGTAGCTTGTTAAGCTCAGTCACACCTTCAGATTTTGGATTAACCCATATACCTGCTAGTCGTTGACGTTCCGTGGCCATACCTTCCATTTTTTGATTAAAGCGTGCCCAACGTTGTTCAGAAATTAAGCCCAGCTCGTGTGCTTTTTCGGTCAAACGGATATCGGCATTGTCTTCGCGTAGTAGCAATCGATATTCTGCGCGCGAAGTAAACATACGATACGGTTCTTTAGTGCCCATGGTTGATAAATCATCAATCAATACGCCCATGTAAGCTTGATCGCGACGCGGTGACCAACCTTCTTTTTCTTGAGAGAACAAACTGGCGTTCAAACCCGCCATCAAGCCTTGTGCTGCCGCTTCTTCGTAACCAGTAGTACCGTTGATCTGACCGGCTAGGAAAAGCCCTTTAATGAACTTGGTCTCGTAAGTGTGTTTTAAATCTCTAGGATCAAAGAAATCATACTCAATGGCGTAACCTGGGCGCACGATATGTGCATTTTCAAAACCTTTCATTGAGCGAACAATCTGTACTTGAACGTCAAAAGGAAGGCTAGTTGAAATGCCATTTGGATACAGTTCGTGAGTGCTCAGTCCTTCAGGTTCAATAAAGATTTGGTGGCTGTTTTTATCGGCAAAACGCATCACCTTGTCTTCAATTGATGGACAATATCTAGGACCAATACCTTCGATAACCCCAGCGTACATAGGGCTTCGATCAAGGTTATTACGAATCACTTCATGAGTGGATTCATTGGTATGGGTGATATAACAAGGCACTTGAGGTGGTTGCTGATTACGGTTGCCAATGAAGGAGAAAACCGGAGTTGGATTATCACCGTGTTGCACTTCAAGTTGACTAAAATCAACGCTGCGAGCGTCAATTCTTGGTGGAGTCCCTGTTTTTAGTCGATCCACTCTAAATGGAAGATCACGTAATCTGTGCGCTAAAGCGATCGATGAAGGATCACCTGTACGGCCACCTGACGCGCTTTCCATTCCGATATGGATCTTTCCGCCTAGGAAGGTACCAACGGTCAACACAACTGCTTTGGCTTCGAATTTAAGCCCCATTTGTGTAATAACACCCCTGACCTGATCATTCTCAACGATCAGATCATCGACCGACTGTTGAAACAAAGTTAAGTTAGGAGTGTTTTCTAATTCTGTACGAACAAACGCTTTGTACAATGCACGATCAGCCTGCGCTCTCGTCGCGCGAACAGCTGGACCTTTGGAAGCGTTTAGAGTTCTAAATTGAATACCTGCATGATCAATGGCGCGTGCCATTAATCCACCCATAGCATCAACCTCTTTCACAAGGTGACCTTTACCAATACCGCCAATGGCCGGATTGCAAGACATCTGACCTAAAGTGTCAATATTGTGAGTCAACAACAGTGTCTTTTGGCCTGTTCTTGCTGCAGATAAGGCTGCTTCAGTACCAGCATGACCACCACCAACGATGATGACATCAAATTTTTCGTGATAAAACATGAGTTGACCTCGAATATTGCTATCGTGAAATGAGTGAACAAAAAGGAGGCGTATTCTACCTTCTTTCTGATCATTAGAAAATTGCTTTTAATGTTTTACACAATTTACAGTCTCTTAAATATATATAAGATCTTTATATAGATCTTTTATTAGATCTATTATTAAGCAAGCGATCTAGTGTGGATAAGTAGAATTTGATCAATAAGATCAACAACTTTAAGAGGATCACTTTCTGTGATCTTGAGTGGATCTAACTCTGTATTAACTGGGATCAAAATAGCTACTTATTCACAGGGTAGTGGATCACTATAAGTTGTTATTGGGATAACTATAGGTTAAACACTGAATACCTATGTAGTTATCCACAGAAAATAATTTTTTAACTGCTGTTTTTATGAACAAATGAAAGGTAAAAAGAAAAGCCGCGGAGCTTTTTAGGGCACCAGCGGCTTGGCTATTGTTTAGATATTGAGACGAAATAGAAGGTTAGAACAGGTGTTTATGGTCTTCAAACCAATCTTCAACGGCTTCTTCTGGGACCGGATGACGCAGAACATCTATGGTTAGACACTCCGCTAATGCTGTAGCGCCAATATCTTCTAGTAGCTCATGGCAATGTAATCCCGCACCACAAAAGGTGTCGTAGCTTGAATCACCAATGGCAATCACGCTGTAGTTTAGCGCTTGAGTATTGGGTGGTGTATCTTGAAGTTGCGCAATAAAAGGCTGAATGTTTTCAGGGTAGTCGCCTGCTCCATGGGTAGAAGTGACGACTAACCAAGTGCCTTGAGGATCGATGTCATTAAGGTTTGGGTGGTTATGAATTTCGGTATCTTTGCCCAATTCTTGCAGTAAATCGCTAAGATGATCGGCAACATATTCTGCGCCACCTAAGGTGCTACCTGTGATTAAATGAATTGTCGACATTGTTATTTACCTATACAGAATGATGAGAAAATTCTACCTAGAAGATCATCTGAGCTAAACTCGCCAGTGATCTCATTTAGATGTTGCTGAGTGATTCTTAGCTCTTCTGCCAAGATCTCACCCGCCATATAGCCTTCTAACTGCTGTTGACCAATCGACAGGTGTTCTGCGGCCTTATCCAGTGAATCTAAGTGTCTGCGACGTGCCATAAAGCCTCCCTCTGTGTTACCAGAGAAGCCCATGCACTCTTTTAGGTGAGTACGCAGCGCATCAACCCCTTCACCTGTCTTGGCGCTAAGGCGAATCAGTGTTGGATCGTTAACATGGCAGATGCCTAAGTTTTCTTGGGTTTGATCGACTTTATTACGGATCACTGTCATGCCCATGTTATCCGGCAATCGATCCACGAAATCAGGCCAGATATCCAACGGATTTGTCGCATCTGTTGTCGTGCCATCCACCATAAACAGCACGCGGTCGGCTTGTTGAATTTCTTCCCAAGCACGCTCAATACCGATTTTTTCAACTTCGTCAGAAGCTTCACGTAAACCTGCGGTATCTATGATATGCAGTGGCATACCATCGATGTGGATATGCTCACGAAGCACATCTCGCGTGGTACCGGCAATATCGGTCACAATGGCTGACTCTTTGCCTGACAAGGCATTCAGTAGGCTAGATTTACCCGCATTCGGACGACCGGCAATCACTACCTTCATGCCTTCACGCATAATGGCGCCTTGGTTAGCTTCGGCGCGCACGGCTTCGAGGTTATTGATGATAGTTTGCAAGTCATTGCTGACTTTGCCATCGGCTAGAAAATCAATTTCTTCTTCTGGAAAATCAATGGCAGCTTCGACATAAATACGCAGATGAATCAATGACTCTACTAAGGTGGTAATTCGTTTTGAAAATTCGCCCTGTAGCGACTGTAGCGCAGATTTAGCCGCTTCTTCAGAACTGGCATCAATAAGGTCAGCAATGGCTTCAGCTTGCGTTAAATCCATCTTATCGTTGAGGAAAGCGCGCTCTGAGAACTCACCAGGTCGAGCAGGGCGGATATTGGCAATGCTTAGGATGCGTTTTATCAGCATATCCATAACGACTGGGCCACCATGGCCTTGCAGTTCTAAAACATCTTCTCCAGTAAAAGAGTGAGGATTGGGGAAATACAGTGCGATGCCCTGATCCAGTTGGCGGCCTTCATCGTCGACGAAAGGGAGGTATTCTGCTCTTCTTGGCTGAAGCTCACGGCCAGCAACTAGTTTAGCGACTTGCTTAGCTTGTGGGCCTGAAACTCGAATAATGCCGACTCCGCCACGTCCGGGCGCTGTAGCTTGAGCCACAATTGTATCGTTAGTCATGTTCGTCTCAATTGAAATAATTAGGTAAATTGTATACTTAAACGACAACAAGTAAAAAATAAAAAGGCGACCCTAAGGTCGCCTTCTCTTATTCATATTGGCTAGCTTAAGCTCTATTTAGAGTGTAAGCCTTTTTTCTCTAGACCTTTGTAGATCAACGTTTGCTGAATTAGCGTAACAACGTTAGATACCAACCAGTATAGAACTAGACCAGATGGGAACCATAGGAAGAAGAAAGTAAACATAACCGGCATAAAGGTCATGATCTTCTGCTGTAGTGGATCCGTTACTGTTGTTGGGCTCATTCTCTGAATCATAAACATACTTGCACCCATCAATAGAGGCAGGATGTAGTACGGGTCTTGAGCCGAAAGGTCAGTAATCCAACCAAAGAATGGAGAGTGACGTAGTTCAACCGACTCCATTAGTGCCCAGTATAGAGAGATGAAAATAGGCATTTGCAGAACAAGAGGTAGACAGCCACCCAGTGGGTTTACTTTCTCTTTCTTGTACAGCGCCATCATTTCTTGGCTCATACGTTGACGGTCATCACCAATACGCTCACGCATAGCCGCTAGCTTAGGCTGTAGCATACGCATTTTAGCCATAGAGGTGTACTGAGCTTTTGTTAGTGGGTACATAGCACCACGAACGATGAAAGTCAGAACCATGATTGCTAGACCCCAGTTAACTACTACGCCTTGAATCATAGATAGTAACCAGTGTAGTGGTTTCGCGATGAACCATAACCAACCGTAGTCAACTACTAGCTCAAGATGTGGTGCTACAGCCGCCATTTGGTTTTGAAGTTTAGGACCAACCCAAAGAGTTGACTTTATTTCACCAGTTTGACCTGTTGCGATAGTTTTGTTTGGAAGACGAACACCGATATCGCCTAGGTTACCCACTACACGAGTGTATAGGGTTGCACCTTGTGCATCACGAGGTACCCAAGCTGAAGCGAAGTAGTGCTCAAGCATTGCAACCCAACCTTGGCCTTCGCTTAGGTTTTGTTGAAGGTTACGCTCTTCCATATTCTTGAAGCTGTACTTTTTGTAGCGAGTAGACTCTGTTGAGTATGCGCCGCCACGGTAAGTAGGCATTGTTAAGCTGCCACCAGCGTCTTGTAGGTTTTGACGAAGGTGTGCGTACATACCTACAGTTGCATTAGCACCAGAATTGTTCTCTACATCGTAAACAACATCGATAGCATAGCTACCGCGTTTTAGGATGAAGGTTTTGGTGTAGTTAATGCCATTAGCAGAGAAAGTCATTGGGATGCGCAATTCATCTTGGCCATCAGCTAGCGTAAAGCTGTCTGAGCTCACTTTGTAGTGAGGGCGAGATTGGCTGCTTAAATCGATACCTTGAGGACCAATTAGACCACTCTGTGCAATATATTGTTTATTGCCTTCTTTGTGCAAAAGAACGAAACGTTCTTCTGAACCGAAATCTTTAGCATAGTCATTGAGCTTAGCGGACACTACATCACCACCGACAGAATCGATAGATAGATTAAGTACGTCAGTTTTAACGGATACAATGCTTGCCGTGTGGTGTGCTTCTGGAGCAGGATCTGCCATTTCATCCGTGAATGAAGGTGCTGGCAAAGTACTATCAGTACTAGATTGTGCCTGATTAGTCACAGGAGCTACAGGGGTTGTATGTGTTTGCCATTGTTTAAATAGCAAAAATGAAACCATAGCTAATGCGATAAACAGAATATTACGTTGAGAACCCATCGTTATTTATCTCTGTTTGTTGTGTTTTTAGGTGGTACAGGATCGTATCCGCCATCATTTAAAGGGTGGCATTTTAATAGACGTTTGCCCGATAACCAACACCCTTTTACAAATCCGTGGCTTTTTAATGCCAATATTGCGTACTCGGAGCAGGTTGGGGTAAAACGACAGCGTGGCCCGATAAACGGACTAATACCAAATCGATATAGGTTAACTAGACCTATCGCTATCCACGCGAGGGGCGAGAAAGTCTTTGCCATAACTTATCGAAGAGTTTAAACATATCATCATTGCTTAATTCTTGGGCACTTTTCTTTGCGATAACAACGAAATCTTTGTTAGCAAGTTTGTGTTGATTAAGACGGAAACTTTCCCTTGCTATCCTTTTAAATCGATTGCGACCTACAGCAGTTTTTATTTGCTTTTTAGGTACAGCTAATCCGAGTCTTGGATGAGAAAGAGAATTGTTACGAGCGATAATAGTAAAATGAGGGGAACCAGCTCTATGAGCTTTTTCGAAGACTTTTTGATAATGCTCGGGAGTTAACAGACGTAACTCCCGATTGAACGCGTACGTAGTCAAAATAATCGCGAATTATTTTGAAAGGCGCGCACGGCCTTTTGCACGACGTGCATTAATTACTTTACGACCGTTCTTAGTAGCCATACGAGCACGGAAACCGTGAGTACGTTTACGCTTTAGAACTGAAGGTTGAAAAGTGCGTTTAGACATGGTTATTACCTTTACTGATCAGTAGTTTTTAGGTTCTTGTTAAACCCGACGTGGGCTATATATCTCTCTTATATATAAGAGGGATACCGACGTCTCTCAACAAAGAGGCGGAATTGTAATCACTGTATTCAAAATAGTCAATGATTGGTTTAACCCCAAGACAAGTTATCTTTATCTTACATCTATAAATAGACAGTCAATAAAGCTAGCTGACTAGAAATTCCGGTCGACGGATTATACGTGTAAAAAATCAAAGCACAAGGATCTTATTTGATCCCAACTTTATTTAGGAACTTTATTAAGCGAGGATCTTGTGGGTTACCAAAGATATCCCCAGGTTTTCCTTGCTCTATAATATGCCCATCGGCCATGAAGATCACTCTATCTGCAACTTCACGAGCAAATTGCATTTCATGGGTCACCACCAGCATTGTTTGGTGTTGAGCCGCTAATTTTTTCATTAGGCTAAGCACTTCGCCAACCCATTCAGGATCGAGTGCTGAGGTAGGTTCATCAAACAGCAGCAGTTCTGGTTCAAACGCCATTGCGCGACCAATCCCCACACGTTGCTGTTGACCACCGGAAAGGGATGCCGGATAGCTATCGCCTTTGTCACCCAAACCAATATCGTCCAAAATCTCTTGCGCTCGCTGTAAGGCTTGGGATTTTTTCCAGCCACGGACAGTAATTAGCCCTTCAGCAATGTTTTGACGAGCAGTCATATGAGCAAATAGCGCATAATTTTGGAATACAAAGCCAGTTTTACGGCGCAAGGCGAGCTCTTCAGCTTTGCTGTGCTTAGCGCAGTTTACATAGGTATCATCTATGCTAATTTCGCCTTGCTCTGCAGATTCCAGGAAGTTAACACAACGTAGTAGGGTAGATTTACCTGTACCACTAGAGCCAATCACGACGATAATCTCGCCTTTTTCGATCTCTATATCAATGCCTTTCAGAATTTCGCTGTCGCCAAAGCGTTTGTGTATGTTCTTTAGCTTAATCATCTTTGATACGCCTTATTCAATCTATGTTCTGCCCAGATTTGCACTCGAGTTAGGATGATAACCACTAGCCAATAGATAAGAGCCACCGCTAGGAATGCTTCAAAGAATCGGAAACTTGAAGAAGCTTCCATTTGGGCCTTCGCCATTATTTCGGCCACACCAAGTGTGAAAGCCAGTGACGTTGATTTGATCATATCGATGAAATAGTTCATCAAAGAAGGCAATGCAACTCGGGTTGCTTGCGGCAAGATTACGCGTTGCATTGCTTGGCGTGTGGTCATGCCGATAGAGCGACAGGCTTCCATTTGGCTGCGATCAATACCTATGATGGCGGCGCGGATACTTTCCGTCATATAGGCAGCAAAGTGCAAAGTTAAGCCGATGATAGTGGCGGTAAAAGCATCTATGCCCACTAATATAGGGAATATTTGTGGCAATCCGTAATACAGCAGAAATAGTTGTACTAGAAGGGGTGTACCACGGAAAAAGCTAATATAGAGCTGACTAAGCTGATCCAATACTGGGATCTTAAACACTCGAATATTGGCCAGAATAAGCGCAAAAATCAGGGCAAAAATGCCACCTAATACCGCCATCTCTAGTGTTATGTGCAAATACTTAAACAGTATCGGCAATAACTCCAGCATGTAGTTGAAATCAAAACCCATGTTTATAATCCATGTTTAGAATCTATGCTTAAACCTCAGTTATTAAACCCATAGTTATTAAAAAAAATAGCTATTAAAACCTCGGTTTTTACATCTTGTTGTGTAAAAAGCAAAGCCCACTATTTCTAATGAAATAGTGGGCTATAAGCCAAATTCGGCTCAGCTGAATCTATATAGCTACACTATTATTTAGTGATATCAGCATCGAACCATTTGTTTGAAATTTTAGCCAGTGTACCGTCTTTGCGCATTGCTGTAAGAGCTTCATTTACTTCTTTTTGCAATTTAGTGCCTTTCTCGTTTTTCGCGAATGGCAGTGCACTATCGATAGTTTCAAAAGGTTTACCAGCAAGTTGTAGTGGTAAGCCTGTTTTCTTGATCAGTGCTAGAGCAGATAGACGGTCCATAACAAATGCATCAGCACGGCCTAGAGCTACATCATGCTCAATACCAGTGTCGTAGGTTTTGATATTGATTGAGTTGTCTTTATTGTGTTCACGTAAAATTTGTTCAAAGTTAGAACCTAAGTTAACAGCAACCGTTTTACCAGATAGGTCATCGATGGTTTTAATGCTGTCATTACCTTTACGTACAGTAATTTGCACGCCATTCACTACATAAGCGTCAGAGAAAAGGTATTTAGCTTTACGTGCATCTGTTGGAGTAATTTGGTTAGAAATGGTATCGATATGTCCTGTTTCTAGCATGCCAAATAGGCCTGAGAAACTAGAGGTTACGTATTTCACATCGTAGTCATTGCGACGTGCAATTTCATCCCACATGTCGACTTCAAACCCTTGCAGTTTATCTTTCTCTACAAAAGTAAACGGGTAATAGCGACCTGACATGCCCACTTTCACTTCCGTGGCAGCATATGCTGCTTGTCCTAAAGTTGCTACTAGTGCAACTGCGTAAATTAAGCCTTTTATCCAGTTTTTCATACTACTACTCCACGTGTTTATGCAACGAATATTACAGTTAAGTGAAACTTAATCTAATACTTAAAAGTTATTAACAATAACCCTTGGTTTTAGCATTATCGTGCGGCAAAAAATTGTGAAAAACATTGGGGATAACCTAGGCTTTAGTCAGCTAAGAGCTCTATATAAGAGTAATTCTGTGGGTAATCAGCTCGATCTTGGGTAATTCTCATGATTAATTGTGAATAACTTTGATCTTATACACTGGATCTTCGATCATTTGCTAGCGATCTTGATAATCTGGGGGTAAAATTACTCTCCTTTATTTTTAATCTACTCGTATTGTGGGGTCGAT